>JBDHYJ010000010.1:0-84904 GCA_039811345.1 Chitinophagaceae bacterium | reverse complement strand
CATGATTTGCTCAAACAAACCGGTATAGAAGACTATTCAATTTTCCTCGATGAAAGTAATGGAGACCTCTTTGGCTATCTTTGTATTGCGGATGACAATGCAAGGAATGAACTGCCAAAACATCCCATAATGCAACGCTGGTGGAACTATATGAAAGATATCATGGAAACAAATGCCGATGCATCCCCGGTAAGTATTCCATTGAAAGAAGTTTTTTACATGCCATAAAAATATTAAGCTATGCGAGTAGAAAAATACAGTATTGAAAACCATAATGAAAAGTTGCTGAAAGAACATCAGCGCAGACTGAATTATATTAGTTCAACTGTTAATAATGCTGATAAGATTATTGAAAAACTGCAGGCTTTTCAAATAGCCATACCCAGTTGGGCGCTTGGTACGGGAGGTACAAGATTTGGACGTTTTTCCGGCGGCGGTGAACCCCGCAATCTCGAGGAAAAAATGGAAGATATCGGGTTGCTGCATGCACTCAATCGTTCCAGCGGAGCTATCTCATTGCATATCCCCTGGGATATTCCTGAGAATGCTGCACATATTAAAGCGCTGGCTGCACAACTTGGATTACGCTTTGATGCTATGAACTCTAATACTTTCCAGGATCAGCCGGGGCAAAAGCTCAGTTATAAGTTTGGTTCTCTGCAAAATGTAAATAAAGACATACGGCAACAGGCAATAGATCATAATATTGAAGTGATACAATATGGTGTTGAACTGGGATCAACTTCGCTTACTGTATGGCTGTCTGACGGCTCCAGTTTCCCGGGACAGTTAAACTTCCGCGAAGCTTTTCAAAATACATTAAGTGGTTTGCAGGATATATACAAAGCGTTGCCTGCAGATTGGAAAATGTTTGTGGAATATAAAGCGTATGAACCCAACTTTTACTCCACTACTGTGGGCGATTGGGGACAATCGTATTTATATGCCTCTAAACTTGGACCTAAGGCCTTCACATTAGTTGATCTTGGGCATCATTTACCCAATGCAAATATTGAACAGATTGTGGCGCTTTTGCTGATGGAAGGAAAACTCGGGGGCTTTCATTTTAATGATTCCAAATATGGTGATGATGATCTCACTACCGGAAGTATTAAACCGTACCAGTTATTCCTCATTTTTAACGAGCTGGTAGAAGGTATGGATGCCAGGGGTATGGATCATATTGCCGATATGGGCTGGATGATAGATGCTTCTCATAACGTAAAAGACCCGCTTGAAGATCTGCTGCAATCAGTGGAAGCTATTATGTTGGCTTATGCTCAGGCATTACTGGTAGACAGAAAAGCTTTGAAAGAAGCACAGCAACTCAATGATGTTGTAGCAGCGCAGGAAATACTACAGCAGGTTTTTCGCACTGATATGCGCCCGCTTGTTGCAGAAGCCCGGCTACGTTCTGGCGCGGTACTCGATCCCGTTACATTTTTCAGGGAAGAAAAAATCAGAGAAAAATTGATTAAACACCGCGGATCGAAAACAGTAGCTACGGGGTTGTAGGGGTATTAGCTATCAGCTTTCAGCCATCAGCTATCAGGTATCAGCTTTCAGCTAAGGGCTATGAGCTATGAGTATATGTGATTTCTAATTTTAAATCTCAAATCTCAAATTTGTAATTTTTTTAAACATGAACAATGCTTTGCCGGTAATTGCAGTGTTTGATATTGGCAAAACCAATAAAAAAGTTTTCCTTTTTAATGAGGATTACGAGATTGTATATGAAAAAACTGCTAACCTTAATGAAATAACAGATGAGGATGGTGATGCCTGTGAAGATGTGCAGGCGTTGACAACATGGGTTAAAACGTCATTTGAAGAAATACAAAATCTTGAATCATTTGATATCGTTGCTGTAAATGTAACGGCTTATGGTGCAAGTCTGGTGCATGTAGATAGTGACGGTAAACCTGTTGCGCCTCTGTATAATTATCTCAAACCATACCCTGAAGATCTGCAAAAAGCATTTTACGAGAAGTATGGTGGTGTAGTTATAGTGTCTCAGCAAACAGCTTCGCCTGTACTTGGAAGCCTCAATTCAGGTATGCTCCTGTATTATATTATGAAAACCAAACCGGAGATTTATAGTAAAATTAAATTCTCATTGCATCTGCCTCAGTATATCAGTTCGTTGATAACAGAAAAGTTCTGCTCTGATATTACAAGTATTGGTTGCCATACTATGCTGTGGGATTTTACGAAAATGGCATACCATGATTGGGTGTACCGGGAAGGTATAGCCGAAAAGCTGGCGCCTTTAAAATCTATAGATGATATCATTAACGTAAATACACATAAAGGGAATGCAAAAGCAGGTATAGGGCTGCATGATAGTTCTGCTGCTCTGATTCCCTACCTGCTGAATTTTAAAGAGCCATTTATTTTGCTGTCTACAGGTACCTGGTCTATCAGTTTAAATCCTTTTAATGATAGTCCGCTAACTACACTGCAGTTGCAGCAGGATTGTTTATGTTTTCTCTCCTACAAGGGCATGCCGGTAAAAGCATCCCGTTTATTTTCAGGATATGAACATGAACAGCAGGTAAAACGACTTGCAGCGCATTTTAATAAACCCGTTGGTTATTATACTTCGGTAAAATTTGATCCGGCAATTATCAGTAAAATACAGAAAGTCCCTGAGCAACCTAAAGAAGCTAATGCTATTACTGACTTTTCATCACGGGATTTATCGCTTTTTGACTGCTACGAAGACGCCTATCACATGTTGATTGCCGATATCATCAGCAGGCAGATTATTTCTACTAATCTGGTATTAGAGGGCAGTCGTGCAATAAAACGATTTTTTGTGGACGGAGGCTTTGGCAAAAACCCGATTTTTATGCAAATGCTCTCTGATGCATTTCCGGATGTTGAAGTGTATGCAGCATCTGTGGCGCAGGCAACTGCACTGGGTGCCGCTTTATCTGTTCATGATCACTGGAATAAAAAGGCGCTTCCTGCTAATCTTATTGACTTGATGTATTATCATAGTAACAAACAGACAGAAGGAAGAACATAGCTTTTGCGAAGTTGGAAACTTCGTTCAGTAGTTAGTAATAATGGATTTTCAATTTTCCTTCAATTCGGGAGGCATTATTGTATATAATACTTATAAAGCACTTGTGCAGCAGCCTTTAATAAACCATTTCCGCCCCCCGGTTTAGTAGTATTGCATCCATTGGTAATCAATACCAGTCCAAATTTTTCTGCCGGGCTGAAAAACATAGCACTGTTCAATCCGTATGCAGAACCGGTATGACCTTTAAGTTCTTTACCCGGAATAAAAGTATCAGTGGCCAATAATGCAAGTCCGTATTTTGCCTCAGCGTTGACTGTCGTTTGCATCTGTTGGGCACTTTTTTCACTTATAATTCTTACATTATTGTAAGTGCCCATATTTAAATGCATCTGCATGTAAACAGCGAGGTCACGGGCAGAAATTTTCATTCCACCGGTAGGGGAAAATATTGGGGTAGAATAACCGGGTTTGTAGTTTTTTATTTCTTCACGTCTTGGATGGTATGCATCAACTGCTGCAGTAAATTTTTGTGTAGCTGAATCAAATTCATATAGAGTTACAAATAAAGAGCTATCCAGCGAGTCAACACAATAGCCACCATATATATGTAGCGGTTTCAAAATATGATTTACTATATATTGGTCAAACCTTTCACCACTTATCTTTTCAATTACAGTTCCAGCCATATTGAAATTAAGATTACAATATCTGTAACCGCCTCCTGGCGGATAGTCGCTATAACATGCTGCATAATTCGGATTGGTATTAGGGTTGATGACGTCGAGGTTAAAATATCCCTGACTGTCATTAATACTGGATGTATGTGATAAAATCATTTTTAAAGTGATCACACTATCCGGGTATTTAGGATTGCGAACTGTGAAGCCAATCAGTTTACTGATATCGTCATCAAGCGATAACTTTCCTGCTTCTGTCAATTGCATAATACCAGTGGCAGAAAATGATTTGGAAATTGAAGCAATTCGGAATATGTCTTTTGGTTTTAGTTTTTTATCATCTTCGATATTTTTCAGGCCAAAAGCATGTGAATACGAAAGGACGTTGTTTTTTACTACAGCAACAGTTAATCCTACCGCATTGTATTCCTTCATTAGTTTTTTTATCTCCCTATTAATTTGGGCGCGCTGGGGGAATACATAAGAATGGGATACTGCCAATATCCAGAAAACAAGGATTGTTGCTTTGTATACTATTGCTTTCATATTTAATCCGGTTAGAAATTTACTGCGAAATACTACTATTGACTATATTACAAAAGTAACTTAACTTACAAATTCTTTCTCAAGGGTTTAGGGTTGAAACTAAAGGGGCTCCATTTCTATGGGGCTCATTTTTTTTAGGGTAGTTGTTTAGTGATAATTTTGATAAAGAAAAATCTATGCTTTGTTTATATAACAGATATATTCCGGTATTGTATTTCATTTTTTCGATAAAATATATTTCAAAAAATTTCATTTTGTTATAAAAACGTTATAGCTTTAAATTTACTAAATAGCCCGTGATAGCTGTTGATTGCGGTTCACTTTTTTGACTAACAAAGTTTTTTAAAAGTCCGATCCAGAAATTCCTCTCAATATTTTCCGATATAATCTTAGTAAAAAACCATTTCCGAATATCCTGCATAAAAATTTCGAAAAGAGGTATTGGTGTTAAGGAGGTCTATGTATTTCACCCCCATATTTTAAGAAAGTTCAACCATTAAAGTTTTTATTCTGTGATGTATTAAATCAACGATTGTCATTCATTTTAAATAATAATCACATGAAAACTGGTATAATTTCTCAGGCAGGAAACTATTCGCCGGGAATATACAAATACCTGCGATTTTGCCATTTGTATTTTATTCTCCCCCTTTTAATTTTTTCTGCACCAAAGGTACGGGCATCGCCTCCTCAACCTCAAATTATTCAGGCTGTTATTCAATGGCAGTTGGACAAAACGGTTGGCGGAGTTGAATTCTATTATGCAATTTCCACTTGTAATAAAGAAAATGTCGTGTTTATTAAAATGAATAATAAAAACAGTTACTCTGTAGAGGTATCCTGGAAAGAAGTATTCCAAACACAGCTTGAAAAAAACAAAGAGGGTTTTGCAGGGACAAAGAAAATTACAATTTCTTCCGGAGAAACATTTGAATCAGACTGTAACAATATTCGACAGCCACAATTGGTTGTATTAGCAGGGCAGATCAGTCCCACTTATATCGCCACAATTTCCGGATTCTCTTTTAAAGACATATCTGTTACTAGAAAACAATAATCTTTAAACCTACCAATCTTACATATATGAGACAGTTTTACATCAAAAATTCAAAAATGAGGCTTTTATGCCTTTTGACATTTGTTTTAACCCTATTATCATTTGGCGTACATGCCCAGTCGCCGGATAGTAAGGGTACGGATTTCTGGATAACATTTCCAGGAAATTATACCGCCGGGGCACTTACTCTTTTTATCAGTGGTGATGAAAGTACTACAGGTACCGTAGCGGCACCAGGTACAGGATTCAGCACTACTTTTTCAGTTACTCCCGGTTTAGTTACTTCTGTGGTATTGCCTACAGGATCCCTGGAATTAAATCTTTCTAATACCGTTGAAAAAAAGGGGATACATATTACAGCGGGTAAAGAAGTGACTGTATATGGGTTAAACCGTGTTACAGCCACGACAGATGCTTTTCTTGCACTACCTACGGATATCCTTGGCACTTCTTATATCAACCTTGGATATCAGAATACTAATGTTGTAAACAGCACCCAGTTTGCCATTGTAGCAACTCAAAACAGTACAACGGTTACTATTACTCCCACTGTTACAACAAATGGAAGAACGGCCGGTGTACCATACAATATTACATTAAACCAGGGCGAAACATATTTGCTTCGCAATACAGATGCATCCCCGAGCGACCTTTCCGGCAGTATTATTACTTCCAACAAACCTATTGCCGTTTTTGGCGGTATGCAATGTGCTAATATACCTTTGGGGTACTATGCCTGTGACCATATTGTTGAAGAACTCACTCCTACTACTGCCTGGGGAAAAAACTTCATCTCTGTTCCTTTAAAAACAAGAACTAAAGGAGATACATTCCGTTTCCTCGCTTCTGCCAACAATACAACAATAGAAATAAATGGTATTGTTGCAGCTACTATCAACAAAGGTCAATTTTATGAGGCAGTATTGACCACCTCATCCCAAATCAAATCAAACAACCCGATTCTGGTGGCGCAGTATTCCAATAGCAGCAGTTTCGATAATGTGACTTCCGATCCATTTATGATGCTGATAACACCCTACGAACAATATCTGGGAAATTATACCTTCTCTACCCCGGCCTCAGGATTCTCGGGCAACTACGTGAATGTAGTAGCACCGGCCGCTGCAGTTGGGTCGCTAAAACTGGATGGGGTAACCATACCCGCAGCATCTTTTACCCCCATAGGTTCTACAGGTTTCAGCGGCGCCCAGCTTGATATTGCATTAGGCTCACATACCATTAATGGATCAACACTTCCTTTTGGAATTTTTGTATATGGATATGATTCTTACGACTCTTATGGTTATCCCGGAGGTATGTCTCTGGCGCCTGTAGCGAGTGTAACTACTATCTCAGTTACTCCAAAAACTGGAATCGGTACAACAGGAACTCAGCATTGTTTACAGGCAACAGTGAAAGATCAATATGGTAATCCATTGGTTGGTATACGTGTTGACTTTACTATAACCGGAGCAAATCCTGGCAGTACTGGTTTTGCAAATACTAATTCAAGTGGTGTTGCACAATTTTGCTATATAGGGGCAAATGCAGGAACTGATAATATTGTAGCTTCAGTAGGCACTATTACAGATAATGCTCAATTTACGTGGGTAAAACCAAGCGATGTATATTACTCCAAGCCCTCCGGCGACCTGCACAATGTAATGACCTGGGGAGTAAACCCGGATGGCAGCGGAGCTAACCCAACCGATTTCGGTACCGGTAAAACATTCAACCTTGCCAACCGTAGCGGTGATTATATGATGACTGGCAACTGGACCGTAATGGGTACACTCAATAACCCGTCGGGCAGCCAGTTGAAGATAAACGGCCATACCCTATCACTCACTACACTCACAGGCATGGGTACCCTCACCGGATCCATGACATCAAGCCTCATTATAGCGGGCACAGCAGGTGGTAACTTTGGCAATATCAACTTCACCAGTGGTGGCGGTATGCTTAAATCATTTACCCTTAACCGCAGTGGTTCGGGCAGCGCAGCCACTATCGGCACTGCATTAAGTGTGTATGATGTACTGACTATCAGCAGTGGGGCATTAAATACCGGTGGTAAACTCACCCTTAAGAGCACAGCTACCAATACGGCAAGAGTAGCGGCGGTAATGGGCAGTATCAGCGGCAATGTAACCGTAGAACGCTATATACCGGCAAGAAGGGCATGGCGGTTGATGAACGCACCGGTAAGCGGCACACAAACCGTGAACCAGGCATGGCAGGAAGGCGCAACCACAGCCTCTGCTGTTCCAAACCCCAACCCGGGTTATGGTACCTTCATCACAGTAGGTTCTGTAGCCAATGGTTTTGATCAGAATATACTGGGAATGAGTACTGCCTCACTGAAGAAGTTTACTTCAACAGGAGCACTGCAGGCAGTCACCAATACCAACACAGCTTCCGTAGCCAATATACCCTATATGCTGTTTGTAAGAGGTGATAGAAGCATTGCCATGAAAGATTATACGGTACCTGCAAACAATACGACACTGAGAGCAACCGGACCATTGCTGACCGGCAACCAAACCATACCGGTAGGCGCCACAGGGTATACTGCAGTAGCCAACCCGTTTGCTTCACCCATCAACTTTGCCACCATCACCAGGAATAATGTGAAGAACAGCTTCTACCTGTGGGATCCCAAGATGGGCGGCACCTATGGTGTGGGCGCTTATGTAAACGTAAGCTTTAATGGCACAGGCTATGATGTAACCCCTGCTTCCACCAGCCCGGAAAGCCAGTATATCCAGAGTGGTCAGAGCTTCCTGGTACAATCCACCGGAACAGCAGGCAGCCTGGTGATAAAGGAATCAGATAAATCAGCTACCCCGGCTCAAAATGTGTTTAGGCAGGCAAACCCAGGCGATCAGCAGTCAGCAGTCAGTGGTGGATTAGTATTTGCACCGGCAAAGAATGCTACAGGACTGCGGGTTAATCTGCAGCCATCCGATGGTTCACAGAGGGGTGTACTGGATGAAGTATTTGCATCCTATAGCAGCAACTTCTCCGATGAGATAGATGATATGGATGCCTTGAAAGTAGAGAATGTAATGGAGAACCTCTCCATCATCCGCAAAGGTCAGGAACTGATGGTAGACCGGAGAAATGTGATACAAACAGCAGATACACTGAGGCTGAATATGACTAACCTCACCGCTACAGGCTATATGTTTGAGTTTAGCCCGATAGATCTGTCGGAAGCAGAATCGGTAACATTAATAGATAACTACCTGAAGACAACAACCGATATCAGCCTGACAGAGACATCGCAGGTTTACTTCCAGACCGGCAGCGACAGCAAAGCCTCAGCACCCGACAGGTTCTGTGTAGTGATCGTGAAGAACAGATCAGCTATGCCGGGAGTGAACCTTGCAGGAAGAGCAATCATCAGGGCATATCCCAACCCGGTAACAGCAAGCGGTAATATAAATCTGCAGTTTGGTAATATCAAGTCCGGTATGTACAGGGTAGAACTGGTGAACAGCCTGGGTCAGACCGTATACAGCAGGATGATGCAGCTCAATGAAGGTACATTCAACCAGCAGATGAATATAGGCAGGAACCTGCCGGCAGGTGTGTACCAGATGAAGATAACAGGTAAGAATAGCCGCACTGTGATAAAGATAATGAGGAGATAGGTGTAGGGAAGAAGGTATATGGTGAAAGGTATATAGTGAAAGGTATAGGGTGTAAGGTAAAAATCTTACCCCCTATACCAAACCTCAAAAAACAAACTAAAAATTGTAAATATTAAACTTTAAATTTCAAATCAAAAATCATCACTCATGAAACTGAAAACTTTGCTTACAGCTGTGTTTCTTGTATGTGCATTAAGTTATGCACCATCATTATTAGCTCAACCTGTTGACCCAGGAGGAGACCCTGATGTTCCTATTGATGGTGGTGTTAGTTTACTGATAGCTGCAGGTGTAGCTTACGGTGCAAAAAAAGCTTACGACAAAAGAAAAAAAGAGCAGCAGGATCAGGGAGCCAAATAATGCAGAACAGTATTATTAAATAGGCTGTTAATAAATACTGGTTGTCTGAATCATCTTGAAACAGGCAACTGGTATTTATTTTTAAAAATTATTTCTTACCAATGAAAATATTTATGCAAACAAACGGATCATCATTACAACTTAAATCATTGAACCGCTATATTGATGTCGGTTTTATAGTGAAGTTCATAGGATTGTTTCTGCTTTTTTATTACGTTAATTTGTTCTTTGTACAATTGACCTTACCTGGTAAATGGCATAATGATTTCTTTGTAAATCATTTGAATTATATACAATGGATTACAGCATCACTTACTCACATGTCTGGTTATATAGCAGATATGTTAGGTGTGGAAAATTATATACGTGGCAACAGTGTAGTATCGGAAGCCAGGGGACATGGTGTAAATGTTAAATGGGAATGTATTGGATTGGGGATATATAGTTTTTGGCTGGCTTTTATACTTGCTCATAAAATGAATGTGAAGCGCAAGGCTTTATTTTCTATAGGAGGTATTGTAATAATGTGGCTTTTAAACTGTATCCGAATTGCATTACTGTTATATGGAGTTGACCACAATCTGAAAGCCTGGAAGAAAAGCTGGAAATTTATAGGCGGCATCAACCATCATGATTTATATAACTATGTATGTTATATTTTAATCATTGGGATGATATATCTGTATTACAGGAAAACTTCTAAGAAAAATGCTACAGTAAAAGCAAATACCGGAGAGCATTAAATATCTCTTTTTTTCTTTTGTAATTGTTGTTCTTTAAATACGGATAAGAATAACTTATTCAGGCAAATCTTTAATATCATTTATAAATACGCTATTAAATTTGCAAAATCGTTTCATCGGTTTACTTTTAGCGTATGAATAATTCAGTATTTCCAAATCAAACTGCCTTTTATAAAGGCAAAGTAAGGGATGTGTATACTATTGGCAACGATCACCTGGTAA
Source organism: Chitinophagaceae bacterium (assembly GCA_039811345.1). Lineage (GTDB taxonomy): Bacteria > Bacteroidota > Bacteroidia > Chitinophagales > Chitinophagaceae > Agriterribacter. Next base: position 74,612 of record JBDHYJ010000010.1, on the reverse strand, counting down.
TGATTGCCAGCGATCGCATTTCAGCGTTTGATGTAGTATTGCCCAAACCAATTCCCTTTAAGGGTCAGGTATTGAACCAGATTGCCGCAAAGATGCTGAAGGCAACTGCGGATATCTGTCCCAACTGGCTCATTTCAACTCCTGCACCTAATGCAGCCATTGGCAGAAAATGCATCCCATTTAAACTTGAAATGGTGGTACGCGGCTACCTGGTAGGACATGCATGGCGCACTTACAGCAGTGGTAAAAGAGTTTTGTGCGGGGTATCTATGCCTGATGGTTTAAAAGAAAACGATCCTTTTCCTACTCCAATTATTACACCTGCAACCAAGGCAGAAGCAGGTCATGATGAAGATATTTCACGTGAAGAAATTATTGCTAACGGTCTTGCTACTGAAAAAGAATGGGAGATACTTTCAAAATATACTTTGCAATTGTTTGAGCGGGGGACATCCATTGCTGCAAAACATGGTCTGATATTGGCAGATACAAAATATGAATTTGGTAAAATTGGTGACAGCATCTACCTTATGGATGAAATTCACACACCGGATTCTTCCCGCTATTTCTATGCAGATGGTTTTGAAGAACGGCAAAAAAAAGGCGAGCGGCAAAAACAACTTAGTAAGGAGTTTGTACGTGAGTGGCTTATCGCTAATAATTTTATGGGAAAGGAAGGTCAGTCTGTACCCGAAATGAGTGAAGCCTGGATACAGACTATCAGTGAAAGATATATCGAGTTGTATGAAAAGGTGACTGGCGAATCATTCATACCCGAACCACTTTCAAGGGAAGAAACTATTCAGCGTATTACTTCGTCATTAAATCACATGAATATTTAAATCATGTACAAATTCACAATCATACTTATCTGTATGCTAAGCATATTCTCCTGTAAAGAAAAAGTAGAAGAAGGACATCAATATCTGATAGTAGGTACTTACACATCGGATAAAAGTAAAGGGGTATATGTTTATGATTTCAACAGTGCTGATGGCGCCTGCAATGAAATTAGTTATGTGAATACTTCCAATCCCTCTTATGTTGCTGTTTCGCCCAATGAAGAATTTGTTTTCGCTGTAAATGAAAATTCAAACAATGATAATGGCGGAGAAGTAAGTTCATTTTCCTTTGATAAAAAGAATGGAGTGCTGACGCCCATCAACAAGCAATTGACTGGAGGAGACAGCCCCTGTTATGTTGATGTTGATCATACCGGTAAATGGATATTTGTTGCCAACTATAGTAGTGGGACACTCTCAGTATTACCGGTAAACACTGATGGTACGATAGGGAAAGCAACTACTACCATTAAGTATGATGGCTCTGGTATAAATAAACAAAGACAGGAAAAATCACACGTACACTGTACTTATATCTCCAAAGACAACAAATGGTTATTTGTTTCAGACCTTGGTACCGACAAAGTTATGGTCTATGCATTTGATGCAAATACAGGTGTGCTTACACCTGCCTCAAAGCCCTTCATTAAAATAAAAGATGGCGGCGGACCCAGGCATATTACATTCCATCCCAACAATAAATTTGCTTATCTCGTAGAAGAGATGGGTGGTGCTGTTGATGCTTTCAACTATAAAGATGGCAGCTTTGATTCCCTACAGCATATTGCTTCAGTAGAGCCTAATGACACGGGTTTTATCGGCAGTGCTGATATCCACATATCACCGGATGGTAAATTCCTTTACACCTCCAATCGTGGCGGTTTTAATACGATTGCTATTTATAGTATTAACCAGGAAAATGGTACGCTTCAGCTTGCTGGTCATCAACCATCGGGAGGGAAAATACCGCGGGGGTTTTCCATTGACCCTTCGGGTAAATTTTTACTTGCGGCCAATCAGTCAAGCAATGATATTGTAATTTTCAAACGCAATACCGAAACCGGAATGCTCACTGACACGGGTAAACGAATTTCTGTTGGTAAGCCTGTCTGTTTGAAGTGGATATCGAAATAAGAAATCAAAGAGTAGAGTGCCAATAAAAAAATCCCGGCTGTTTATGCTGCCGGGATTTTTTAGGCTATCTATCAGGCTTTTCCAGTATCAAATAAGCTTGAATTTAAAGTATATTGTAAGCGAAGCTCAGGTAGTACAATCCCCCGATTTTAGGATTACCAAAGGCATTCAGATAATATTTGTTGAATATATTGGTAGCTCCAAATTTGAATAAAGATTTAGTTGACGGGAATTTGTAACCCACCATGGCATCAAGGGTAAAAAATGCAGGTACTGTTCCGGTTGCAAAATCAGCATCCCACAAAAATGCAGTTTGCCAGCGCCCATTGATACCAGCTACTACGCGTTTTGTTTTCCCAAGCCCTGAGTGAGAGATACCAAAGTTGATCCGGTGCTCCGGTGTATTAAATTGTGCACTAAAGTCAGAAGGTACATTACCCAGTTCATCGTGATAATAGTTGGCAAATACTGAGAATCCACCCTCAAGCCTGTAGTCTAACCCCAAACCATATCCTGATGTTTTAACTTTTATGGGGTCAACTTTTACTGAACCATTGTTTTGAGATGACATTGTAGCAGCATTCTCAACAATGGAATAAATTTGATTTTGTGTGAGGGAAAGAGGTTTGGCAACCAGTGTGCGTCCTAAAAAATTTTCGTATTGACCAGTGTAATAATATACATCTATCAAAAGTTTTTTTGCAATTAATCCTTTATACCCAATTTCATAGGAGACTACGCTCTCAGGTTTCAGTTCCCTGGGTTCGTAGGTCCCTATTACTGCTGTTGAATTATTAAGACGATAAACTGGCTGCGTACCCAGGTTAGGACCGGGTTTTCCACCTGGTAACTTTGAACCAAGTATCCAGGGCAACCCACCAACGAGGAATTGTCCGCCACCGATTTCGAGGTTGATATACTGCTGTTGTGTAGAAGGAAAACGATAAGCAGTTTGATAGCTAAGCCTGATATTATGATCCTGAGCAAGCTTCACCAGTGCAGTAGCTCTTGGGGTAAAACGGCCTTTGAAATTTTCATTCTTATCATATCTGCCTGACAGGCTAAGCGTCAATCTTTCATTGAATAGTTTTTTTGTCAACTGCGCATATCCTCCATATTCATTAATTCTTATTGGGCCATCATAATCAATAAATAGAGTTCCTTTTGAATTGAGTATATACTGTTTCCAGGATCCACCAATAATTAATTCAATAAAAGGTATTGCATCTTTAAAGTTGTATTGTCCTTCGGTTACCCACAGGTCGCTGCGGTCAAGAAATAACCCACCGACAGGAATAGGAGTAGAGCGAACCTGGTCAAATAGGTTCTTAAATGTTGTTGAACCAGGCAGAGGGCGACCCTGGTCGGCAAAGGCACGGGCTGCATTATGTGCTGTTTGATCATCAGCACCCGAAAGTTTGGCCTGGGAGAATGCAGCTACATATTGTGGAAACCAAACTGTACTTGATTTCCATGCTTCATTCAGCCTTCTTGCCGTAATGGTGGCATTATATGCTTCACCGGCATTTTCCTGGGTAGTATATACCCGGGCAAACCAGCTTTTGCTTCTAAGTTCCAGTTTGTACTGACCAATCTTGGCATCTTTGAGTGAGTATCGGTCGCTACCGGTATACACTGTACTACCCGTTCCGAAATAGCCAGCAAATAATGCTTCCAGCCTGGAGTTGAATTTATAATGTAAACTCCCGCTCAATTTGAAATTGACGGTATTGGGATTTACCATATCACTTTCTGCATAGCCGGTACGGGAAGCACTCTGCTCGGGTATTAGATTGTTTCTTAAACCAAAGTAAAAAGGAACCAAATTGGTTACTGATGGCCGCAGATCTGCAGGCAGGCTGCCAATAAATGCTCCAATTTGATCAGGGGTGGCATTTGCAGGTAGCAGTGCATTCATGGTTTGCACAATATCCAGTGTGCCACCACTTGCCTGGAGAATACCTTGCTGAGTTTGCGCTTGTACAAGTTGCGCCAGGCTCTTCATCGAAAAGCCATTGTCGCGCATATTGGTTTCATCGCCATAAACATTTACACCATCATAGTTAGGATCTGTTTGCCGTGTTTTATTTGAAATTGTTCTTGTTGCCCTGTCATAATCCTGGGTACTGTTGGCTATCCAGTCTTTTGCATGTATGAACTGAAAACCTATTTTAAAAGCAAATTTATTATTGAAAGCTTTTGCATAACGTGCTGACCAGTCGTTGTACCAGCCTGCTTTAGATCTTTCTTCTCTGCCATCCACATGATTCATCCCGGTTTTGAGTTGAAAACTTAATCCCTGGTATTTGAATGGGTCTTTACTGTTGATCAACAGCGTTCCGTTAATGCCACCTGCTCCGTACAATGCAGAAGATGCACCAGGTAATAGTTCCATGCTTTCCACGTCGAGCTCGCTAAGTCCTACAAAGTTGCCTAGGGAGAAATTCAGGCCGGGAGCCTGGTTGTCCATACCGTCAACAAGCTGGTTAAACCTTGTATTACCCGAGAAATTAAATCCACGTGTGCTGGGGGTTTTAAAAGTGAGAGAGGAGGTAGTGAGGTCCACGCCTTTCAATTGCCCGAGCATGTCGTAATAACTTGTGGCAGGTGTAGTGCGGATGCTGGCATTGCTTACCCTCTCAATGGATACAGGTGACTCCATTACTCTGGTAGCGCTACGGGTTGCCGCTACTACCACTTCCTCGCCAAGTGTTGCTGCAGGTGCCAGGATCACTTCAACCTCTTCTGCTGATGTAATATTTTGTTCTTTGGTTTCGTAACCAACAGAAGAAAATACCAGCGTGAGGGGTAAAGTGTGTGATGTGGTTATCTTGAAAAATCCGTTATTGTCAGTAAATGTTCCTTCTGTTGATCCTTTAATTGTTACGGAGACAGAACCTATACTACTCTTATCGGTACTGTTTTTTACAAATCCGGTTATAGTAGTAGACTGGGCGTAAATACTATTTGCAATACTTATCAAAAATATTGTAGCAATAAGGCGGGTTAGTTTTTTCATAATAAGTGAAGATTAGTTGATGTACACCAATTTAGCAATTGTTATATTATAATAAAAATTTTGTCCCGCTTTTGTTTTGGTAAATAGGAATTTTAAAAACGTGAATAATTTTCAATAAAAAAAGCCGGTTTAAAAAAACCGGCTAAATGTATGAAAGAAGATAAAGTCTACATAAAGTATTAACCTTTTATGAAGCTGTTCTCAGGTATGAATTATTCAAACCGAAATTAGAATCACGGTGCCTGAATCCGGAGCGGATACGGCTAAGACTTTCCTTAGTTATACCAAGAAAAGAAGCGAGGTAAGTCAGCGGTATACGTTGAAGAGCCTCAGGTTGTTTCTGGGTGAAATAATGATACCGGTCTGCCGCCTCCATAAAACGTGTTGCAAAAAGGTTTTCCTGCATTTCCATAATAAACTTGCTCATGATAGTACGATGCAGCTTATCAACAGAAGCATGCTGACGACTTAGATTAAGTAATTCCTGGTAGGGGATCACGCCAATTACAGTTTCTTCCAGGATGTGCATTGATTCCTTAGCAGGTGTGTTAAATAAAATGCTATGCAAAGAAGATATGATATGGTTGTCATATCCCAGCCATGTAGTGTGTTCTTTTTGTGAAGTTTTATGAAAAAGGCGATACGACCCTTTTACAATCACAAAAAGATCACCACAAAACTGATCCTGCTCAAATACATAATCATTTTTCCGGTACTCTTTTAATGTAATAATACTTTGCAGTGCCTGTTGGCTGGCGTCATCCAGAGGGGCATACTGCTGGCAGATGGCAACAACCTTCTCCATAGTTCCAGGTTCAATTAATGATATTTTTTTCACGGGGGTAGAAATTAAATTCGATAAAATAGAATTATCATACATTAAACGGCCTGGCAAGGGTATTATTATGGGTTTTGCTACTTTCTCATAAGGCATTATCCTATGCTAATCTAAACAAGTAAAAGATCAAATATGAATTACTTAACCGGTAGATATTTTTTGAGTTAGTAAAAGTGGAGAAAATCGGATTTATTATTAACATCCAGCGTTTTACAGATGTTTAAACTTGCTTATTGTTGCTTTTGGGTCTTTAGCTTTAAAGATAGTGGTTCCGATTACTAAACTATGTGCTCCGGCTTCAATAATAGACCTGGCATTCTCTTCGGTTACCCCGCCATCAACCTCTATTATAGTTGTTAGCTCCAACTGGTCAATTCTTTGCCGTAGCATTTGAATTTTACTCAGGGAGTGGGGTATAAATTGCTGACCACCGAAACCGGGGTTAACGCTCATGATTAATACAATATCTAAATCGTGTAGGATATCTTGCAAAAATTGTACAGGTGTATGCGGATTGATGGCTACACCCGCTTTCATACCCAGGTTTTTTATTTGCTGAATATTGCGATGCAAGTGGGGGCAGGCTTCATAATGCACAATCAGGTGATCTGCACCTGCAATTTTAAAATCGGCTGCGTACTTACCCGGCTCCTCAATCATCAAATGTACATCACAGGTTTTGGAAGTTGCTTCACGTATTTGGGCAACAACCGGCAAGCCAAAGCTGATATTGGGTACAAATCGTCCATCCATAACATCCAGGTGAAACCAGTCTGCCTCACTTTCGTTTAGCATATTACATTCATCCTGCAGTCTTAAAAAGTTACAGGCTAATAATGATGGTGCGATGATTGGCATATCAACGAAGATATGGATAAAATTAATTTTGTTCTGTTTCTGCAGTGGTTTGTATCTAATTTGAGTTTGACAGCATCCTGTGGAATTTTAGAGATTTTTAAAGACTGTTTATTCTGCTGACTATTTTGTTCATGTATTTTTTGCATTGGGATTGTTCTATATTATCGGATCCGGCGTGGGTTGGGCTTCAGCAATTGTGGCATATTAATTCATCTTTAAATGCCGGTTATAAAATATCGTGAATACTGTTGAGCAATTACTTATTTAATGCCGAAAGGGAAGACTGTATAGCTCATTTTTATTCCACTCCCGCTAATCAAGATCATATTCAGGAAACCATACTCAGCTATTTAAAGTTTTTTATCTGGTATTAAAATGAATACATCATCTCCTCAATGAAGATTTTTCATTGTCTATTACCAATTCACCTTTACTGCCACCATAACCCAGGGCTTTAGTTCTTGTCCTGAATTTCCCTTCTCCTTTTTCTAATGCAATTAATGAATCAGTATGATAGAAATACACCCGGTTCAGCAATGGCGGATCTATATCTTTAGCCTGATTATTGTAGTTTGATTGTGAATTTGCACTAATGGAAACAATTAACAAAGAAAATGTTATGGAAATTAAGTGTATAGTACGTGATATTAAAAAGTAAATATGGGATTTTGTAAAGGTTAACGGGTAGATATAATCCTTTATTTTGGTAAACTAACTACTTAATTGGATGTTGTACTCTTCCAAAAAAAATTACATTCCCATTTTATTATATTGGAGCTACTAATACTTTACCGTTAGTATCGGTAATAATCTGTAAAGTGTCTACTAATTGGAAAAAGACTCCAACCTGTGTATTGCCATTTGGAAAGCCTCCAACACTCATGTTCGGGTCACAATTAGTAATATTAAATGCCGGAGCATTGGTTAACTTATTATTCAATAGTATTTGTATTGATGCAGGAATATTTGAACCATTTTCAGTTACTGAACCTGATCCTGAGATAATGTCCCAAAAATCACCTGAGCCGTCCCATGTGCTTGTGCATCCAGTAGTGGATTGAGAACCGGGTGTAACCGATAGTTTATAGTTTTGTATTTCCGATATAGTAACATCACTCAGATTTTTTACATCTACCTTAAAAAATACAGTATCATTTGCGGTAAAGGGCAAGCCAGGTAACCCGCCATCAACCCTATTGTCGGAACTGTACATGTAAACTTTATATGAATAATCTTTCCCTATTATCTTTATTGAATATGTTAAAGTGAGCCCGTTGAATGATCCTAACCTCGAATCCAGGTAATTTAAATTTTGCAAAACAGCGCTTATTGCAACTGGATTATGGTCCTGGGGTACTGCAGACGGAGCAGTATAAGTGGCAGTGGCAAAACCACTGTTCAAGCCATTATCTGATACAATTTTCCCATATATTGCATTCCCATTAACTATTGAATTTACTGACCAGTTTTTTACAATTTCCGAGGACACATCTAAGGAATTCATATTATTTGGCGAAATTAGCTCATCTTCTGAATCATAATTTACATATATAATTTTAAACCCCTGTGAATTATTTATACGAATCTTATCAATTGGTATTAAATTATAAGGGTCAGTTGGCATAATTGTAAGATCAGAAAATATATCCCAGTCGCTAAAATGTGATGTGGTTAGGGTTAATGTTGATGAAGCTTCATCAAGTATAACGTTACCTGCCAATTTCCATTTTCCGTTGGCCTGTTGGTAGGCTAAATGCATCATTTTCGGAATCGTTCCTTCTGTATCATGAGAGCTGTAATGAAATTTTATTGTAACCGGGTTGGAGAAGGATAATCCTTCCGGCAGGAGGCGATAGGCATCTCCAATACCTAACGGACCGAAATTGGTAATATTTTGAATTGAGATCGTATCACCCTTAGTGATGGCGCCATTTGGAAAAATTAGTTCCACTCTTCCATCGGCGCTGGTAATATTTCCACCTGATGTAGAAATGAACTTGCTTACTGAAGGCCCGTTTGGTACACCCACTGGAGTTGCAACTGCTGTATCTTTATTTCCATTGGAATTAGTGTTATCAAAAATAGATGACTTTTTACATTTCTGTGATACGGTAATTATGATAATGAGAACTATCGCCACAAGCACTTTTTTCATAAAAAAAATTTATCATAAAGCTACTTGCAGCAACAATGCATGTCAATATAACAAAAGTTAGAGGTAACAGAGAAAGCGGACAGATTGAGAAAAAGGTACGGATAAAATTTATTTATTACCTAATGCTTTATTAATGGCTTCTGTGCGGTTTTGCACATGAAGTTTTTCATAGATGCGGTGTATGTGCTGGCGCACAGTGCCGGTGGTAATTTTTAAACGATCAGCAATTTCCTTATATAATAACCCTTTGGCAAGCCATTTCAATATTTCATATTCTCGGTTGGAAATATCAGTCCTGTCATAATCTGCTTCCTGAACATGTATTCTTTCTATTACTTTCCTTGCAATTTGAGTACTCATGGGTGCCCCGCCTTCATAGAGTTCAACCAGCAAATCTGTGATTTTAGAAAGTGGAGTTTTCTTCAGCAAATAACCATTGGCTCCACCCTGTAAGGCTTCAAATACTTTTTCATCGTCTTCGTATATTGTGAACATGATAAATTGGGAATGTGGGCATAACCGTTTCACTCTCCTTAAACAATCAATGCCACTCATTCCGGGAAGGTTGATATCCAAAATCACAATATCTGCTTCCCATACAGGCAAATTTTCGATAGCTGATTCTCCGTCAGAATAAGAAGCAAGCATTTCAAACCTTTCATCCAGCGTAAGCAAACTTACCATGCCATCACGCACTTCTTTTACATCTTCAACCAGACAAACTTTTATGGGTTGCATTTTATAAAATTAATAGCATAGCCAACAGATGCCAATATAACTTAAGTTATAACAACAAGGGTACTTCCAATTCTACTACAATTCCGGTGTTCTCATAAATTGTAAAGTTTCCTCCTATTGACTCAATTCTTTTGCGCATGTTTTTTAGACCATTTCCCGCGTCGTAATTTGAGCCATCTTTATTGCCAAAACCTTTACCATCGTCTTTGATAAAGATAAACAGATTTGGACCTATGGTAAATCCAATTTCTGTTTTAGATGCCTTCGCATGTTTGACGATGTTGTGCAGACATTCTTTGATGGTTAAGAAAACATTTCTTCTGATTTCACCGCTTACAAATATTGATGGAATATTTTCGGGCATATTTATTTCGCAGGCAATGCCGTTATCTTCACAATATTCCTTAGCATAAGATCGCATATATGTAAGTAAGTCTTCAAGAGAATCGTTTTTTTCATTCATTGCCCAAACGATTTCATTCATTTTATCAATCAGTTCAGAGGAAGTTGATAAAATTTTATCAATATCACTTTTTGAAACCTCGCTAAATGTGTTACGCTTTACTTTCTCAGATAAAAATCGCAAGGATGAAAGCCCTGCGCCAAGATCGTCGTGCATATCTGTAGCTATTCTTGTTCGTTCCCTTTCGATGGCTTGTTGTTCTTCAAACAATCTTTGTTGTCTTTTAAGTTTGATGGTCAGGTACCATTTGATTAACATCCATATCAATGAAATTATTAAAACAGCTATCAGGAATTTAAAAATATTTGTTTCCCAAAAGGCTTTTTTGATTTCAATAGATAGTGTTTTTGAGTAGGGACTGGTGTTTCCATTGACGTCAATTACACGAAGCTGAAAGTGATATATACCCGGAGGTATTTTGCTATAGCGGATATATTGAACACCCCCGCTTTTTATCCAACCTTCGTCGTAGCCTTCAAGCTTATACTCATAACTACAAGAACTAATATGCTGGAACCCAATGCTTGAAAAATATATGCTAAATGTATTTTGGTTATGTAATAAGCTAATAGAACTTTTATTCTGGGGGTTAACAATAAAATTTGTTATAGAATCATTTACACAAAAGCGGATGAGTTGTGCTCTTGGCGGGTAAATGTTGTCTTTTATTGTATTGGGGTCAAATACTGCCAAGCCATTGTAGGTGCCGGCAATATATTTTCCGGATTTTGTTAAGGCAATTCCTGTTTTAGAAAAGTTATTAGATACCAACCCATCTTCAACAGTAAACAATCGTGAACTTTTCTCAGAGCTATTATAACAAAATAGTCCTTTGTCACCCAGTAGCCATATCGAATTATTGTTCAGAAAGATATTGTTAATATTGGTGAATGGGAAAATAGCATTCAATGGTGATTTCTCTAATCTGAAATTTTTTTTATGAATGATATATAATCCCTGGGAAGTGCCTATAAGTATAGAACTGTCATTTTCTGTAAATTGAATTAAACGATCTTGAAATTTTATCCTTTTGTTAACCTTATACTGATCTGAATTATTGGTTTGTCCTAAAATGAAAAGACTGTCTCCTATATCTTTCACATAGATATTTTTCTCTTTGTCTTCATACAGCATTTCAAAGCTGTTCAGTTTATTGCTGTTTAAATCTGAAAAAGGCCGAATCACTAAATTATCCTGATTGTTTTTGGAGATCCTGTACAAGCCTGCAAAAGTTGAGAATAGCAGAGAATGATTATGCAAACTAATCATGTAATTCACCCAATAACTTCCAAATAATGAGTTCGAAATTTTATGATACTGCACCTGGTTTATAAAATTTGAAATCGGGTCATACTGAAATAAACCAATATCCGTAATTAACCAGGGTTTTGACGTATTGTCAAAAAACATTTGATAGATAGCACCTTTAAAGTCTTTTCCGTTTTTGTATAAGGGTATTTGATATTTCTTTATTTTCAAAGAAGAGTCCAGTAAAAACAGACCAGGGACATCCTGTAATATACACCAGATGTTTTCTCTTTTATCAGTTCCCAGCCAAAATACATTATTGTTTTTGCCCCACTTTTCTAATTCGCTTTTTGAAAGAAATTTTGCAAAGGTTCTCGTTTCCACATTCGCATAACTTATGCCATTACCATAACTTCCGCACCATATATTTCCGGTTTTATCAAAATACATAGAAACTATATTGTTGCTGCAAATACTGTTTGGATCAGAAATGTAGTTAGAGAAATGCTCCAAAAACTTCTTTGAAGCAGTATCAAAACTGAAAATGCCCTGACCTCCGGTGCCTACCCAAAGCAGGCCGTTGGGTGCTATAGCTGCACACCTTAAATTCTGGACAGGATCATTATCTGTTGTATGATATAGTTTATACTTGTGATTGTTAGTGTTCAGCTCAATTAATCCTTTTGCGGTAGAAAGCCAAGCGGCAGAACTACCGTTGTAGAAAACATGAAAAATATGTAGCGATGGGTTTGAAGTATTTTTTTGATGATCGAAATAAAATTCGGTTTTAACAGGTAAATGATCTCGAAATTCGTAGTGGATTGTTCCGATACTGAGATATGTCCAAATATGAATAATACGGTCTTTCTTGCTGTAATACATTGATCCATCCACTGCATTGGTAGTTAAGATGGTTTTAAATTCTTTAGTATTAATGTTGAATATTTTTATTGCCTTATTCCTCGTATCAATTAGCCACAAATCTGAGTTTTTGGAAAATCCAAGAGGAACACAATAGGTGTCTTCCTGTTTACCATTACTCAGCGTAATACTAAAATGAGTGAAACTATTATCGGACCTGTCAAAAAGATCAATACCTGCATTCGTTCCGATCCAGATATGATGTCCGGAATCTTGTAATATTTGGGTGATGAAATTCCCTGAAATACTTTTTTTATCCAGATCATCGTGTTGAAAATTATAGGTTCTGCTTCCATCGTACCAGGTTATACCATTACGTGTCCCTATCCATATATATCCCTGATCATCCTGTAGAAAATGATATACAATATTATTTGCTAAACCATTTTCAACACTCAGTTGTTTGAAATTGTAGTGCCTGTTGAATTGCTGGGCGAATGAAGTAATAAAAAATAAAAGGTCAAGAATCAGCAAAATAATGATATAATGATAAGGAACCCGCATATCCGATTTGCTAATTAAATGTAAGCAATTGCAGGAAGCTTTTCCTGAAAATAAATATTAATAATTGCACCTGCTTCTTGATGGTTGAGATACCTGTTTAATTTGGCAAAACTTTTGTGCTTAAAGTAAAGATTAAAATTGACTAAGTCTTATGAAATTGACATACCAACTAAGATGTTTCTTTAGCATAATACTGTTAACCATTACCTCCTCTTATTGTCTTTATAGTCAGCCTCCTTCCTGGGAGAATCGTGGAGTTGGAGGCGGTGGCAGTCTTTTTTTCCCAACCATTAATCCTGCAAATGATAATGAGTTTTATATTACCTGTGATATGAGCCAGCTTTTTCACAGTACCGATTTCGGATTAAGCTATACTCAGATACCTTTTACAAAACTGCAAACCGGCAGTACTTCCACTTATGAATTTACCAGCAATGCTAATATAGCTTATTGTACTGCCAACGATGGTAATATCAATTATGGAGTGCGTACCAATGATGGTGGTGCAAATTGGGTTGCATTGCCGGGTAATCCTGAGCCTGATGAAAACGTTTATGCTTTAAAGGCTGATTATTCTAATCCGCAAAGAATAATTTTAGGATATTATGGTTCAATATATATCTCAAACGATGGGGGTAACAATTTTTCTCTGATAAAACAAGCTGCAGATAATGGTGTAGGTATCCAGATTTCCGGAGTCTTTTTTGATGCAGCAGATATCTATATTGCTACCAATGAAGGAGTGCTTTACTCTTCAAACGGTGGATCGTCTTTTTCAATGATGGTTGCGTCAGGCATGCCGGGAGACCAGGCAATATTTTCTTTTGCAGGTGCAAAAGAGGGAAATACCACAAGATTCTTTTGTATCACTATTGCGTCGGCTGACTTTTATGTAGGAATTAGTCCATGGGAATATTATGGGTTGATAAAAGGTGTATATGCAATGGATGCAGGTACAAATACATGGATTCCTAAAATGAATGGTATTGATATAAACAGAGATTTTATGATGTACCTGGGTATGGCAGCGAACAATATTAATACGGTATATCTTGGGGGAAGCGATGGAACAACCGGTGGAAACAGTGTATTAAAAACAACGGATGCCGGGAATACCTGGACAAGAGTGTTTAATACTGATAATAATCAAAATATTATCACCGGTTGGGAAGGGCAGGGAGGTGACCGTGGCTGGGGATATGGTGAAAGTTGTTTTGGTATAACAGTTGCTCCGGGCAATGCCAATAAAGTTGTGTTTGGTGATTTTGGATTTGTACATAAAACTGATGACGGTGGCGCTACATGGGCACAGGCCTATATAAGCACGAATGATCAGCATCCCGCAGGAGCAGCTACACCTCCTAATAAATATTATCATAGTATAGGTTTGGAAAATACATCCGTATGGCAACTGCACTGGCAGGATGCAAATAATATGTTTGCAGCATTTTCAGATATCAGGGGATTAAGAAGTAAAGATGGCGGAAAAAGCTGGGGCTTTGATTATACCGGGCATACAGCTAATACTATGTACAGAATTGTAAAACATAATTCCAATGCAACTATGTTTGCAGCAACTTCCGGTGTGCATGATATGTATCAAAGTACCCGGCTGAAAGATGATCCCCTTGACAATAATGATGGTGGTGGCAAAATTATCTATTCAACTGATAATGGTGCAAACTGGCAATTGCTGCACCAGTTCAATCACCCGGTATTTTGGCTTGCTACCGATCCTAATAACGACAATCGTTTATACGCAAGTGTTATAAACTATAATAACGGCACCGGTGAAGGTGGAATATGGACAACTAATGATTTGAATAATCTTGGAAGTTCTATGTGGACAAAATTGCCGGCCCCACCCCGAACCCAGGGGCACCCCGCAAGTATAGTAGTGCTCAATGACGGGAAAGTAGTATGTACATTTTCGGGGAGAAGAGACAATAACGGTGCTTTCACTGCAAGCTCTGGAGTTTTTTTGTATGATCCTGCAACTAATACCTGGTCTGATGTTTCAGACAGTGGTATGTATTATTGGACTAAAGATATTGTTATTGATCCGGCAGATGCTTTGCAAAACACCTGGTATGTAGCAGTATTCAGCGGCTGGGGCGGAGCACCTAACGGTAAAGGCGGGTTATATCGCACTACTAATCGCGGAGCAAACTGGACAAAACTGACTGGTGGCCAGTTTGACAGAGTTACTTCCATTTCTTTTAATCCTGCACAAAATAATGAAGTCTACCTCACTACTGAAATGCAGGGATTGTGGAGAAGCGCTAATATACATGATGCATTACCTCAATGGTCGTTGGTAGATAACTATCCTTTTCGCCAGCCGGAACGTATTTTTTTTAACCCTTATAATCCAGATGAAGTTTGGGTGACAAGTTTTGGTAATGGTATGAAATTGGGAAAGCTTTCGGGTGTGTTGCCTGTTCAGTTATTATCATTTTCAGGCAGCAGAACTAACAATACTTCAATGTTATCCTGGTCAACCGCTAAAGAAGATATTGGCGACAATTTTACAATTGAAAAAAGCGATGACGGTATTCATTTTTATAGCATCGGGAAGGTAGCAGGTAATGGAGGTGTTAATAATCAATATCAGTGGAAGGACACAACAAGGCAGCATGTAATTTACTATCGTATTAAAATAACTACTGTTTCGGGTAACAGTTTTTACAGTAAAGTCATCAGACTTACGGGCAGTAGAGAAGTCAATAGTTATATCAGGTTAAAACAGAACCCGGTAAGACAGCATATTTTACTGGAAGTAGCTTCTGAAAAGCCGGACAGCATCAATATCCAATTATTTGATTTAACTGGACATATTATTCTGAAGCAATCCCGGCAGGTACAAAAGGGGATTAATCAGTTGCAGATAAATATATCATCTCCACTTCCCGGAGGTATTTATGGCTTAAAGACGAATACAGGTACTGTAGATACTACTTTCAGAATAATGATTGTTGAATAGTGTTAATACAGGAATGCATCACTGGTGTCAGAAGTTTTATATCAACGGTTTCTCCTTGCCTCAGCTATCGCATCTTCCAGACTAAAATATAAACCAACGGTATAACGATAGGGGCTGTAGTCCCATGGCACACTTGTCATTTTTTCAGCAAATACCATTTGTAGTTGGGCTTTGAGAAACTTATAACCGGTTCTTACAGTAAAGGAAGGTTCAACAAAACCATAGTTTGTATTATCAATACGGCGACCGCCATTATTGATCAGGTTTTGTTGCAAAAGATAGTCATTATCTCTCCCTTTAGTATCTAAGTTGTGATACTTTACATTAACCAGTCGTAGATTAAAAGCAGCATCGAATGCCGGTGAGCGAAGTCCGATACCCGGCTGCAGGAAAATGCGGTTCATCTGCAGATCTACATCACCGATGATTTTCCCAAAACCATACCCTGCATAGCAATCCAAAACCATTTTAAATTTTTTCCCCTTAGCATAATAGCCACCGGCTCCAAATTCTAAAAAGTGGGATTTGCTGTCTACATTTCCTGAAGCGAAATCAGGATTGTCGGCGACATATTTAGTTGTACTGTAATTTGCTATAATACCCAGGTGCTTAATGGGTGATACCGATCCCTGAAGATCAAAAGCATAACGGGTTCCGGAATATTCAATAGCATTATCTATGTTGTTGCCGCTTCCAATACCGCCGGCTACATTCAAATGTGCCTGTCCTGCATCAGTAAATAAAGGTGCATTCACCCCATTGGGTTTATAATAATAATAGGTGCAACTACTGCAGACAAATAGAATAGCTATCGGGGAAAGAAATGCAGATATGTATTTCATAGTAAAAAATTGAAGAAAAGCATATTGAATGTACAGATTCTAAATTTATACTTTTCGCTGCATGAAATCCTTAAAATTCTAATGCTTTTGTGCGGCTGTAATCCAGTCCAGTATAAGATTGGCTCTTGCTCCGGTTTCTCCTGTGCTTGGGCATTTTCCTTCACCTCTCAATTCCTGTACTATTGTTTGCAGTAATGGCTGTTGCACATGCGGTGGATAAGGGGTGTCGTATTCCTGTATACCTTCTGCGGTTTCTACTTTTATAATGCTGCTCTCAAAAAAGGAAAAAATAATTTTTCCTTTTGAACCTATAATCTGGGATTGATCAATACGCTGCTCTTTATTGATGGTATAACACCAGCTTCCGTTACCCACAATGCCGTTCTCAAATTCAAAATTTGCAACCACCACATCGTCTGCCGGGTACATACCTGCCTGGTTGCGTGAGATTCCTTTTGCATATTTTATCGGCCCAAATGCGTACTCCAAAAAATCAAACTGATGGGAAGCAAGATCGTGAAAATGCCCGCCACCAGATATTTCAGGAAATACCCGCCAGCGTGGCTGGGGATTATCACCTACTTCTTCATCATAAGGCTGCCAGTGCAAATGGATATTGATTAAACGAATATCGCCGATCACTTTTTCGTCAATCAGTTTTTTCAATCTTACAAAATAGGGTAAGGTTCGCCGGTAGTAGGCCACAAAAACCGGCACGCCCGCTTCACGACCAAGACGATTTATTTCAGCACATTCTTCATAATTTCTTGCCATGGGTTTTTCTATATATACCGGCTTACCTGCTTTTATGACTTTAGCCGCATATTCAAGATGCACATCGGGTGGTGTGGCAATATATACAGCATTCACTTCCGGATCGTTGATCAGTTCGTTTACATTTGTGTACCACCGCGGCACGTTATGCCTTTTTGCATAATCCGCAGCTTTTTCCTCCTTTCGTGCCATCACTGCTACTAATGATGAGTGAGGAACTTTATTAATAGCAGGAGCACCACTTTTCCTTTCGGTAACATTTCCACAACCTATCATTCCCCAACGTATTTCTGCCATATTTTTTCTTTTTTAAATCTATCCGTTAAAGATATTAAACAACCGGCACATCATCTGTTCCACCGGATATACCGGTGTCGCCTACTGCTTTTTTAATAAATGCAATATCGCCGTTGAGTTTTTGACTAAACAGTGCTATATCTGAACTATGAACAATAATATCTGCACCTTCTTTTATCCATTGTACCTGTCTTTCGGGAGCAAGTGAAAAATGGATACCAATAGAAAGTCCTTTGCTCCTTGTTGTATGAATGATTTTTTTTACTGCAGTTTCAAATTCCGGATGATCATACTGCTCAGGAATACCGAGGCTGATTGACAAATCATGTGGTCCAATAAATACAGCGTCTAATCCATCTACGCTCAGCAAAGTTTCAAGATTTTCAAGGGCAGGAACACTTTCAATATTAGCAATACAAATATTGCCTTTGTTATAATTATTCAGGTACTGTTTCATTTCGGCTGATAACACATGTTCGCCGTGTAATACTTTTTGCAAAATCTTCCCTTTCAGCGGTCTGAATTTTGTGGCCCCAACCAGTTCCCTGATCTGATCTGCAGATTCGAGGTATGGGGCGATAACTCCCTTGGCGCCCGCATCTATACACTGACAGGCCAGATAAGGATCGGGAGCGGGAATTCTTACAATTGGCGTAATGCCATAAGCCAGCATGATCTGGCACATGCGTGTCATATCTGCTCTGTTCAATGGGATATGTTCAGTATCAATAAATGCAAAATCGAGAGCTGATTTTGAAAAAATAATGGGCCAGTTGGGTGAAACAGAAGTAAAACAAGTGCCATATACCCGTTTGCCTTGTTTCAGTTTTTCTATTAGGCTGATGCTATTTGTACTGCTCATTGTAATTTGATTTTTTTACTTTGTCATTTTTACCGGATCAACCACTACATATTTAATTGACTTTGTTTTATCACCGGAGTGATAAGAATAAGTCATGTGTAGCAGTCCGTCTGCGGCTTGTATAAGACTGGGATAAGAATAGCCCCCTTCATTTTTGGGATGATCCTCTATCCTTGTTTTCCATTTCCAGGTTTTGCCCTCATCATCAGATAGGTATAAGCTGAGCTTATATCTTCCATCATCAATATCATTTCCAAGAAAAGCCCATTTACCATCTTTCAATACACAAAGTTCTACGCTGGCTGTATTGGGTATATTTGTTTTTACCGCAGCAGTCCAGCTATCGCCATTATTTTTCGATTCAGACCGTTGCACCCGGGCAGGCTCATCGCCGCTGTCGCGCATCAACGCTACAATAGTGCCGTCTTTTTTTTGTGCCAGGGCGGGTTGTATTGGACCGCGTCCCACAATCGGCAAACCGGGATGCCAGCTTTCTCCGTCATCATCAGATATTGCTGTCATTGAAAAGTTGAAACCATCAGAATATAAAGGCAACAACAATCTGCCATTAGCAGTGATTAATGGTTTTATTCTTGTCATCCAGCCAATACTTCTTTTTTTAGGATCTTTTGCAGCTTCTGCTATCATTTTATCGTAAGGCTGTGCATATTCAGACCACCCATGTCCGTCATCCGGCAGTTCTTTAAGTCGTGTAGTTACTTCAGTTACAAACTCATCTCCCGGCTTCAATAATATATTATCCTGCCAGTTCCATACCGGTGGTCCTGCGTGAAGAAAATTCTTTGAAGTTTTGTAACGAAGGATAGAAAACTCCCAGCGGTTAGCCTGTACAGCGATCCATACAAGGAAAAGTTTACCGCTTTTATTAAGAAATAATACCGGATTACAGTCGGGGAGTCCCGGAGTATCTGCCAGTGTAAAAGGGGCACTCCATTTTTTTTGACCTTTTTTTAGCCTGGCACCCATGATTTTTACATCATCCGCGCTTTTTTCACCACTACCATAAAACCATGCTGCCAGATAATCGCCATTAGGCAAAGCCACCAGGCTGCTGCCATGCACATGTTTTTCCTGGAGGGGAAAAATGATCATTGAATTTACTATGGGGGACTGTGCAAAAGCAGATACGATAATTGAAAGACTAACGACGAAAGTGAGCGCTTTTTTCATGAGTAAATAATATACGTAAACTGAAATTATAGAGCAAGTTGTTTTACGTGTATACTCATGCGAAGAGTAGTGAGTAGTAAAATGGAAAGGAGTACAGGTTATAAACCAAAAACATTAAACCCAAAACCTAAAACATCATCCCTCAAATCGCTGAATCACCCTCAACATCGCCAAGTATCTGTAAGCGCTTTCGGAGATATTCATTTTGCTGCTGGAGGTTCTTCACTTTCATGAGCAGGTTAGTAATAGCATCAATGCCTTCAACATTAATATTGAGGTCATAATGCAGCCGGATAAATTTCTCCAGATCATGCAATTGCTCAGTGTGTAAATATGTTGTTTCGGCAACAGTAGTAATTTCTAAAAGCCCATAATCGCTCAGGGCCTGAATGAAGGATGATTCTACATTGTATTGCAAACAACATTCTTCTCTGCTGATAAGATCCTGCATAAAAAATGAATTAAGATTGAGATAATTCTCTGAACAATTCTTTTTGTTTTTCAGTAAGGTTAGTAGGTAGTTTAATGTTCCAGGTTATAATCATATCTCCAAAGCTGCCTTCTTTCTTATAAAGAGGGAAGCCTTTCCCTTTCAATCTTGTTTTAGTGCCATTTTGTGTTTCGGGATGTACTTTTATTTTTACTTTCCCGCTAATGGTGTCAACCATTTTATCACCACCAAGAATCGCAGTATACAAATCAAGATCAATGGTGATATACAAGTCATCACCCAATCGTTTGAAAACAGGGTCCTCTAAAATATGAAATGTGATATACAGGTCCCCGGCAGGGCCACCATTTATACCCGGAGAACCATAACCTTTCAACTTGATCGTTTGTCCATCGGCTATACCAGCAGGAATGGTGATCCGTACATTTTTATCGTTTATGGTAAAGGTGTGCTGATGAGTAGTATATGCTTCTCTTAAACTGACAGTGAGTGATGCATTATAATCCTGTCCCCTGAATTTAGCAGATCTTCTGCCGGTGCCTGTCGATCCTCCGCCAAACATTGATGTAAAAAAGTCGGAAAAATCACCAGAAGAAAATTCTTCGCTGTATGCTCCCTGTCCAAAGTCATATTCATGACCGGCATTTGATCTTTGTGATTGTTTAGCTTTTTCAAACTGTTCTGCATGCTGCCAGTTTTCGCCATACTGGTCATATTTTTTTCTTTTTTCCGGATCACTCAACACCTCGTTTGCTTCATTAATCTGCTGAAACTTTTTATTCGCCTCTTTGTCATTGGGATTAAGATCGGGATGGTGCTGTCGTGCTAATTTCCTGTAGGCTTTTTTTATATCTTCCTGCGAGGCTGATTTGTCCAGCCCCAAAATCTTATAGTAGTCAATAAATTCCATAAAATTCGTAGCTAAATATTATCCTTTACAGGTATGAATTTACGAAACGTCTATAGATAAACGAATTTCATCGGTTAAAATAAGCGGATAATCGAAATGGGGGTATACCTGTATCATATAGCTTTCTGACATGCGTTTTATATACAAATGAATTTTTTATGAAAAAGCTTTTGATACTGTTGGTTGCTTTTGTAATGACTGCCGGAATTAAAGCACAAAGCAATACTTATGAATTTATATCAAAATTGCACCAGTGTGTAAAATTTGACCCCGAAACAAAGGCATACTTTGTGGATAAGCAAGTGAGCAGTTTATCTACTATCAGTGTAGCAAATAATACTATCTCATTTTTTACTAATGAAGGTAATAAGTCACAAATCACTACTATTAAAATAGACCCTGCACAGCTTCAGTCGCTGAGTAGCAAGACAAGTTTTTCGGTAGATGGTGTGGATATAAAAACCGGCAAAAATGTAAAACTTGGCTTCTGGTTTATTGGTGAAGACCTGGATGAAGTAAATTATGTTGATGAGGCCTCTCAGGTGGCAATAGGTTTTAAAGATTTAAGTATAGTGAGTACAGCTGATGCTATTGCAATAGAAAATACAGTTGCAAGAGTAGATAAATAACTATTCTTACCCGCAGTTTTGATTAACATATATCAATGTGAGTGTAAGACATTGAAATAGTCATAAGAGGTGTTCCCGAATGGGGGTGCCTCTTTTACATTTTGCAATATATAAGTGAGGCTAATTATCCGCAGTTTTTGCAAACTGCATCTCATAAAGCCGGGCATAAAACCCGTCCAGTTCCAACAGTTCTGCATGAGTACCCACTTCCCTTATCTCGCCTTTATCCAGCACCAGGATTTTATCGGCTTTTCGTATGGTCGAAAGCCTGTGAGCTATCACTATTGAAGTACGTCCTTCGATCAAAGTATCTATTGCATGCTGAATAAGTTGTTCACTTTCTGTATCTACCGATGAAGTAGCTTCGTCGAGGATCAGGATTGAAGGGTTATAAAGCAAAGCGCGGATAAATGATAATAGCTGCCGTTGCCCCAGCGATAAAGTACTTCCCCTTTCCATCACATTGTAGTCATAATTTCCAGGCAATTGCATAATAAAGTCATGCATCCCGATAAGTTTTGCCGCATGAATAACTGATTCCCTGCTGATATTTTCATTTCTGAGTGTAACATTTTCGCGGATGGAGCCCGAAAACAGAAATACATCCTGCAGTACAATGCCAATTTTATTTCGCAATGCATCAAGTTTGTATTCCTCAATATTTACATCATCTATATATATACTCCCCTTTTGTATATGATATAACCGGTTGATAAGACTGATGATAGAAGTTTTTCCACTTCCTGTATGCCCCACTATCGCGAGTGTTTCACCAGGTTGAATAAGAAACGATATATCTTTCAATACATAATTGGCATCAGTGTATGCAAACCAGACATTCTTAAATTCCAGCTTGCCTTTTACAGCAGTCGGATTATGTGTGCCTTCTTTTACAATGAAATCTTTGTTGTCCATCACTTTGAAAATCCTTTCACTTGCCACCATGCCCATTTGAAGAACATTAAATTTGTCGGCGATAACACGCAGGGGACGAAACAGCAGGTTGAGATAAAGCATAAAAGCAATCATAATACCCAGGGTGGCATTACCATCCAGAGCATCTTCAGCGCTCCACCAGATCATTAGCCCCATAGATACAGCAAGAATAATTTCGACAAAAGGAAAAAAAACAGAGTAGGCAAAAATTGCCCTGATATTAGCATTACGGTGCTCTTTATTAATGGTTTTAAATTTTGCAAACTCACGGTCTTCTGCTGCAAAAGCCTGTACAATCGGCATTCCGGTTATATGCTCCTGCACAAAAGCATTCAACTGGGCTACAGCGTTTCTCACTCTTTGAAAAGAAACATTTACACTTTCTTTGAACCAATAGGTAACGATAATAAGAATGGGCAGAACAGACATACACACCAGCGTAAGTTTCCAGTCGGTATAAAACATCACACCGAGAATGGCAAAAATAGAAAGTAAATCAGCGATGATAGGGATTAGACCATCAGCAAAAATATCATTGATGGATTCAATATCATTGATCGTTCTTGTGGTGAGTGTTCCTATAGGTGTTTTATCAAACTGAGAAAGATTGAGATGAAGTATTTTTTTATACACAGCCGTACGCATATCTTTTACTACAGTTTGCCCAAGCCAGGCTGTAAGAAAAGAAAAAGAGAAACGAAGTGCAGTTTCCAGCAGCAACAGCCCGATTTGAATAATGGTAATCAATACCACCATTTGTGCAAAACCACCTTTAATATATTTATCTACTGTTAGCTGAATCAGCCAGGGGCGCAATGGCGCCATAGTAGCCAGCACTATTGCCAGCAGGACAGAAGTGTACATCTGCCTCTTATACGGAGCGGCATAGCTGAATACACGCCTGAGTGAAGTAAAATCGAAAATTTTTTTTGCTGGAGACTTTACTGACATAATGGGAAGCAAACCTACGAAAAAATAGCGGGGTGAATATTGGGTTATGGAAATTGCCTGAATACGGTGAAACGTAATATCAATTCTATGAGTATTAAACCTATTGCCAGAAATACCAATGGCTGAAACCTTTCTGTATACCGGCGGGTAATGGTTATGTTTAGTTTTGTCTTTTCCAGTTGATCAATATCGCTGTAAATGCCCGCTAAGGTTTGATTATCTTTTGCCCTGAAATACCTGCCACCGGTTTCTGAAGCAATTTCTTTTAAAAGTCCCTCATCAATATTCACTTTCTCCTGTTGCATAATTACCTGCCCTCCGGGTCCTTCTACTGGTGTAGATGCATAGCCCTCTGATCCTATACCCACTGTATACACCTTGATATTATAAGACTTGGCAATTTCTTTTGCGGTCTTTGGGTCTATCAATCCACCATTGTTTTCACCATCTGTCAGTAATATTATAACCTTGGATTTAGCTTCGCTTGTACGCAACCTGTCAACACTGGTAGTAAGACCTGAACCGATTGCAGTACCATCTACAAGGAAGCTGCCATCAATCTGCTGTATTTGTGATTCAAGTACTGCATGGTCGCTGGTTACCGGGCATTGTGTAAAACTTTCACCTGCAAAAATCACCAGCCCAATACGGTCTGCAGGCCTGTTGCGTACAAAATCCTCAGCCACCTTTTTTGCCGCTTCAAGCCGGTTGGGATGAAAATCCTGGGCAAGCATGCTCCCACTTACATCAATGCACAACACAATATCAATTCCCTCACCTTCCACATTTCGCTCATCATTATGCGACTGGGGCCTCGCCAGCGCAGTTATTATTGCTGCCAGCGCAAGCATCCGCATGGCAAGAGGGGTATACCGCAAATTACTTTTAAAAGATTGTGTATTACGAAAGCTTTTTAATGAAGACACAAGCATAGTTCCCCTTTTCCTGTTGCCATAGCTGATATACCAGCCTGCCAGTACCGGGATGATCAGTAACAGAAACAATACCGAAGGGTATGCAAATTCAATATGTTCAAAATAACTTCTTAGCAATCTTATAAATTTAAACTGTCAAGTTTCGTTATTGTCCTTTCAATAATATCAATATCTGATGCGGTACGATTTATTTCCGGCTGATATTTGGCAAACTTAACAGCATCGGCTACACGTAATGTGCCTGCAAGTTCACCCAACATTTCCCTGGGCAACTTTTCGTGCATAACAAAAAGTATTTCGTCTGTTGTTTTTTGCAGAAAGCCCAAATGGTATTTCCGCTCAGTATAGTTTCTAAAAATCTCTGAGAGTGTACTGTAATACAGCTTCCACTCTCCGCGTCCTGTATATCCTGCTTTCTTTAATTCCTGTAATCGTTGTAAAGCTTCTTCCAAAGCTGACCCTTTTACTTCTATTGGCTGCAACGTTACAGGTTTGTTTTTTCGTGTTTTGAGCCATAACCATATCAATACCCCAAGTAGTACCAGTGACAATGTCCAGGCTACCCAGTACCACCAATTGGTTTCTACTGCCGGCACGTCTATGATTTCTCTAATATCATGGTAGGTGCTGTCTGACAAATGCACAGGTATCACTGCAATTGAAAGTGGCGGGGAACTGATCTTGCGTTTGTCTGCTATCAGCGAAACCGGTGGTATAGTCCATATTCCGGAATCAAACCCTGTAATGGTAAATGACTGGCGATAAGTTTTCACTCCGCCTTCCAGGGAGGAATCTATGGGCGACCTGTTAATTACTTCGAGATGATTAAAAGTGTCAGGCAGATTAAACAAGCCTGAAACCGGGGTGCTCACGGGTATTTTATATTCAATGTCCAGTTTTGCCTGCTCGCCAATCAACAGGCGATCTTTGTTCAATACAGCAATTACTGATGGTTGTTGAGAAAAAACTATACTGAAGGACAAAAGAAACCCAATCATTAAACCAGTTGATTTATATAGACTATATCTTTTCTTCATATCATTTAATCAAACCGGTATTTATCGTGGGGACTTCATACGTTTTACAAAAAACTTTTGCAACACTTTTACATAATCTTCATCTGTACGCAAATAAAGCAGGTCTGCACCCGATTTTAAAAAAGAAAGTTTGCATGCTTCCTCATTTGCTAAAAATTGTTGCTGGTAATTATACTGCACCATCTTATCTCCTGTATCTACCCATCTCGTTTTACCGGTTTCTGCATCTTCTATCTGCATCATCCCAACATCGGGCAGTTCCATATCCATCTTGTCATACACTTTAATACCAATTACATCATGACGGCTGCCTGCTATTCGCAAAGGGTCATCATAGTGTTCTACCATAAAGTCACTTAGGATAAATGCAATGCTTTTTTGTTTTACGGCATTATTAAAAAAGCGAACTGCTTCATTAAGATTAGTACCCTTATTTTGCGATGTCATAGTAAGCAACTCTCTTACAATATATAAGGTGTGCTGACGCCCTTTCTTTGGAGGTATGTAAAATTCTACTTTATCACTGAAAAAAATCACCCCTACTTTATCGTTATTATTCACTGCAGCAAATGCAAGCACTGCACAAACTTCTGTTATCAAATCTTTTTTCCTCATACACACGGTTCCAAACAATGAACTTGCACTGATATCAACAAGCAGCATCATAGTCAGTTCTCTTTCTTCCTCAAATAATTTACTGTATGGCGTGCCCATCCTTGCAGAAACATTCCAGTCAATAAACCTTACATCATCCCCGGCACTATATTCGCGTACTTCTTTAAACGACATGCCACGTCCTTTGAATGCAGTATGGTACTCGCCGGTAAATAAATTTGTGGTAAGCTTTTTACTTTTTATTTCAAGCTCCTTTACCTTCTTTAGTATTTCAGCTACACTTAAAGTGTTGTCTGCAGTTTTATTATGTGTCCTTTTTTTCAAATCTTCTGGTGTATGGTGGTTGGTGTAGGGTTTAAGGTGGAAGGATTAAGGTTGGGGGTTTGAGGTTTGGAGTTTGAAGTATTTGGTTTGGAGATTTAGGTTTGAAGTGAATTCTGCTTTACCTTATACCCTATACCTTAAACCTTGTACCGTATCCCTTCCACCCTATCCCTTCCACCTTCCCTATGGTACATTCACTGCTTTAAGTATTTCTTCTACCACATTTTCTGCATTCACATTTTCTGCTTCTGCCTCGTAAGTTAATCCTATACGATGGCGAATAACATCTTTGGCAGTGCTCCTCACATCTTCCGGAATTACATATCCCCTTTTATTCAAAAAAGCATGCGCTTTGGCAGCCAGTGCAAGATTTATAGAAGCACGTGGCGAGCCTCCGTAAGCAATCAGCGGTGCCAGCTTGTCAAGCCTGTATTGTGAAGGCTTACGGGTTGCAAATACAATATCAAGAATATACTGCTCAATTTTTTCGTCCATATATATCTGGCGCACAAGATCACGTGCCTGCAATATTTCCATGGTGGTAACTATCGGTTCTACTTTGGGGAGTTTTAATCCCTGAAGGCTTTGTCTAACAATTAGCTGTTCTTCCTCTCTGCTCGGGTAATCAATAAGCACTTTCAGCATAAAGCGGTCTACCTGAGCTTCAGGTAGTGGATAAGTTCCTTCCTGATCAATGGGGTTCTGGGTAGCCAGCACAAGGAAGGGTTCATCCAACGGATAGGTGGTCTCGCCAATGGTAACCTGGCGCTCCTGCATAGCTTCAAGCAAAGCACTCTGCACTTTTGCAGGGGCACGGTTAATTTCATCGGCAAGAATAAAGTTGGCAAATATGGGTCCTCTGCGCACTACGAACTCATGCTTTTGCTGGTTATAAATCATAGTACCGATGACATCGGCAGGCAACAGATCGGGAGTGAACTGAATACGGCTGAACTTCGCATTTACTGCCTGCGACAATGACTTGATGGATAGTGTTTTTGCGAGTCCGGGTACACCTTCCAGCAAAACGTGACCGTTGCTCAGCAGCCCAATCAGCAGCCGGCTAACCATATAATGCTGCCCGACAATTATCTTGGCTATTTCTGCTTCCAGTTTATCTACAAATGATGCGGCAGACTGGATCCTCTCATTTAATTGTTTAATATCTTCTGCTGTTTGTAACATATAATCAGCTTAAGGTTTTATTTTATGAACTATAAAAATAATGGCATTACGTTTAAATATGGCGTGTTGTGATGTAAAGGCTTTGTCAAAATAGAATTTATTCTTTTGCTTTGGAATCTATCACTATGGTTACCGGACCATCGTTCAGTAAAGACACTTTCATGTCGGCGCCAAAAATGCCGGTTTGAATCTTTTGTCCCAGGTCATTTTCCATTTGCTTTATCATAGCTTCGTATAAAGGTATAGCTACTGTAGCTTTGCTGGCCCGACTATATGATGGCCGGTTTCCTTTCTTAGTGGAAGCATGGAGTGTAAACTGGCTGACTAGTAAAATATTTCCCCCGATATCTTTTATTGACAGGTTCATGACCCCATCATGGTCGTCGAAAATGCGCATCCCTGTTATTTTAGCGCTTAACCAACCCACGTCTTCAGACGTATCGGCATCTTCTATACCAAGCAAAACCAGTAATCCTTTATGTATGGATCCAACTGGTTTTTCATCTACAACTACCGTTGCTTCTGTCACTCTTTGAATAACTGCTCTCATTATTAAATTGATGAAAATTGATTTTTCGGTGCAATATACTTCGCCTGGATTGAGAAACAGCGAAAAGGTTTTATACCTTGCGTTAAAACAAACCGGGCAACCGGTCAGATATTTGGTTATGGTCAAAACGGATATTCAACAGGAAATCGTTTTCAAAACGGCAAGGAGTGGTGGCAAAGGCGGGCAGAACGTGAATAAGGTAGAGACGATGGTGGAGGGTTATTTTGATGTAAACGCTTCTGCTATACTAAATGAAGAACAGAAACGACTGGTAATTGTAAAACTGCAAAACAGGATCAATGCAGCAGGTGTTTTGTTGGTAAAATCACAGGAAGCCCGTACCCAATTAGGCAACAAAAAGCTGGTTATAAAAAAAATGAATGAACTGATACAGCAATCCCTGATACAACCACGTAAAAGAATTGCCAGCCAACCAACCAAAACTTCAGAAGAGAAAAGGATTGAATCAAAAAAAATAAGGAGCAGGGTGAAAGAAGACAGAAAGAAAATTAGACCTGATATGGAATAACAGGCTTACTTCCCCGGGTGCAGATGTCAGCAATAATAAGTTCACCAAATAATAAACTGAGATGGCTTTATTTTTAATCAATGCCATCTCAGTTTAAAGGAATTTTTTTCCGGATTATATTTTTACGTGTGCCCAGTTTTCCCTGGTCTTAATGCGGTGTATCTGCATATCTGAAACACCAAATTTTTTTGCAATTGCTTTCAGCGTCTTTTTCTCTTTCAGCATTTGCTTAATAACTTTTACTTTTTTGATGTCCAGCTTAGCGCCTTTCACTGTCGGGTTTTCCTTTCGTCTTTTTATTGCTGCTTTTACCCGGGGGTTTTTCCTGTTGTGAGCTGACACTTCATCCTGGGTAGCCCATTTGAGGTTAGTATATTTATTGTTCTCGTAATTGTGATCAAGATGAATAATAAACTGTTGTTTAGCTTTGGGTTTGGGCAGAAAGTGTTTAGCCACCAGTCTGTGAACAAGGGCAGTAAAATATTGCCCGTTCAACTTTTTTCTCCAGATGGGGTAATTGGCCTGTCTGCTAAGTTTCAGAACAAAACCATCGGAGAGTCTTTTGTTGTATTTAATAATCCTGCCGTGATTGGAGATGGCATATTTATACCAAACTGCACCTTTTGTTTCATGTTCAGGCAGGTCTTTCCAAACTTCATTTGGAAGCATTTTAACGGGTTCCCGAATAGCCATTGGTTTAGATTTTTGTTTTGGATTAAAATAAAATGTTTACAAAAAACTGATGGTTTTTTTAGGTGCTGAACTATGTTCTTCAAGATTACGCAGAAGATATTTTTCAAAAGTGCAACATAGGACAAGTTGAAAAATGTGTTATGGGTATAACATCAGAGCAGTACTTACCGAAGGTACAACATCATCTGATTATTATCTTATTAATTGAAGAAATATTTTATATTTTGAGACCTTCCACTAAAATAATGAGCATATTATCTTCCAGTTGTTCTGCCGAAATCCTTTCAGTTGACCGGTGCCAGGATTCTATTCCGCTAACGGCATGCAGCATAATGAGTACGGCAGTGGAAGCGTCAATGGGCTTAATATGTTTCTTTCGGATTCCGTCCTCTATAATATTGGCCAAACGTTGACGATATGCCCGCCGTTGGGTTTTGAAGTTGGACAGATAGGGTTCTGTAAGATGACGCCATTCCCTGTCGGCTACCTGCACTTCTTCGTAATTATTGAGCATCTGCTGTATATGGAAGCTAAGTATGGCTTTAATTTTTTCAATGGCGGTTTGCTGGTTATGTTCAATTTTTTCAAGGTGTGATGTTAAGAGATTGGCTGTGCGAAAACAAATATCCTGCAGAATTTCAGCTTTCGACTGGATATGATTATATAGACTTGCCGCTTCTACTCCTACTTCTTCTGCAAGATCACGCATAGAAGTTGCCGCAAATCCTTTTTCACGAAACAGCCGGGCAGCTTTTCCGATGATAACCTGTTTTTTGGAACTATTCCGTTGAGTTTTGATAGTAGGCATTTCAAATGATTTATTTTGCCCTGACGTATTAGGGTATCTGATATGAATAGCTATGGCTATTCCTTTATTGAAGGAGAAGATAATACAAATTTCTTAATGTATAGACCAGGATGTGCCCCCATTTTTTTCATCCTTTAAAGCTATCCCCTGCACGAGTAATTCATTCCTTATTTTGTCGGAAGTTGCAAAATCTTTCCTGCTTCTTGCTTCCTTTCTTATTTGTATCAACAGATCAATCACACCATCCAGCATGCCGCTGTCATTGCTTCTTTCATCTTTGAGACCAAATATATCAGGAAGGTATATCCTGAACTGTTTTTGCATCAGATCCAGCGTATCTTTTCTTAAGCTACCGGGCGCTATTTGTCCACCTTTTATGGAATTTATAATAGGAACAAGCTCAAACATATTTGCCAATACCCTTGCTGTATTGAAGTCATCATTCATGGCTTCGTCAAATCCTGCCACAAGATTTTTGCACTTGTCATCTAAGGTATGATCAATAGCATTGGGATTATCTTCAATAGTGGTAAGATCAATTTTGTCAATTGTTTCGTAGGCTTCCCATAATCTTTTGAGTCCTTTTTCTGCTGCCTGAAGCGCTTCATTACTAAAGTCGAGTGTACTCCTGTAATGAGTTTGCAGCATAAAAAAGCGAACCGTCATAGGAGAATATGCTTTTTCAAGCAGCTTATGGTTTCCTGTAAACAACTCGCCGGGAAGGAATCCGTTTCCTGCACTCTTACTCATTCGGGCACCATTTACGGTAAGCATGTTAGTATGTATCCAGTAACGGGCAGGACTAACATGGTAACAGGCCTGCGATTGCGCAATTTCATTGGTATGATGTGTTGCGGCAAGATCCATTCCCCCGCCATGTATATCAAATTCTTTACCCAGGTATTTACCACTCATTGCAGAGCATTCAATATGCCAGCCGGGAAAGCCCATGCCCCAGGGAGAAGGCCACTGCATAAGGTGTTCGGGCTTTGCTTTAATCCACAATGCAAAGTCGAGGCGCCCTCTTTTTTCGTCCTGACCACCAAGTTCCCTTGTCCCCTCAAGCAGGTCTTCAAGTTTCCTGTTGGTAAGAATACCGTAGGGCTTTTCCTGGTTATACTTTTCAACGTCAAAATATACGGTTCCATCCACAACGTAAGCATAACCATTGGCAAGTATATGCTTTACCATTTCAATTTGTTCAGAAATATGGCCTGTTGCAGTTGGTTCAATAGTGGGGGGTAAATTATTAAAAAGCTCCATTACTTTATGGAACCCCAGAGTGTAACGTTGTACTATCTCCATAGGTTCCAGTTGTTCCAGTCTGGCTTTCTTCGAAAACTTATCATCACCTTCATCTCTGTCGCCCTCAAGGTGACCTGCATCTGTGATATTACGTACATACCTCACCTTATAACCCTTGTATTTAAAATAACGGTAGATAATATCAAAAGAAATAAAAGTACGGCAATTGCCAAGATGAACATCGCTATATACTGTAGGTCCGCAAACATACATGCCAATATATCCAGGTGTAATAGGAGTAAATATCTCCTTTTGCCTGGTCAATGAATTGAAAATCTTCAGATCAGCCATATTCAATTTTAATATTAGGCGCAAATATAAAGCGAATAAGTTTGCCTGATTAAAAACAACTTGCCTCTGCAATAAATCAATTGTCGGATATTGAAATGTCGGCAATAACCGGGATATGGTCGGATAGTACTACTGGTATTCTTTGAGATTGTAAAATCTGAAGTCTCGGGTCTGCGAAAATATAATCAATTCTGAGTGTGGAAAGGTTACGCATGAAGCTGGAAGAAAAGCTGAAGTAAGTTTGCCCCAGTCCAAAGTTTTTTGAAATAAAAGCATCTTTTTTATTGCCGCGGATGGAGAAGTAGGCATATGAATTAGGGACATCATTCAGATCTCCGCAAAATATTTCAGGGTATTTGCTTTCATCGAGTTTGCTCCTGATTGTATCAGCCTGAATACCTCTTAGTTCAAAAGCTGTTCTCATCTTGCGGAATATATTTTTTGAAGCATCTATACGCTCCTCCGGATCGTTTTTAATTTTTGAAATATCCTGGTAGTCCCTTTGCATAAATCCGAAAGATTGCAGATGTCCGGTAAATATTCTCAAAGTATCATTTCCGATAGACAGGTCTGTAAAAATCAGACTTTCCGTATTATCAGCTTTAGTTTTATTTAATGAGAATTTCCCGGTATCAACAATCGGAAATTTCGAAAAAATTGCTGTTCCGTTAAACAGATGCCGGTATTTCACAACGTCTTTCGAAAAATAAAAATAGGGATATCCCATGTGCCGTGTCAAATGCCAGATACTGTTGAAGTATTTACCCGAATCTGCGGTCATAAATTCCTGTAATGTTAGTATATCGGGGTTATATGTTTGAATAAGATCAAACATTTTCATGTGGTTTAATGTTAAACCGGTTTTTTTAATTTTATCATGCTCACCCATAAAACTTCTCACATTCCATGTCATAATCCGAACGGACCCACTCTCCTTTTTTTCTTTGTCAAAACTCTTTCCAATATGAAATCCGAATACCGCGCTAATGCTTTTCCACCCTAAAATCAGGCAGATTACAGCCAGCCAACTCCATTTAGATCGGGCAAAAGCAAAGAATAGTAAAAAAACTATGAGGATAAAATACAGGTAGGGAAATAACAAACCTAAAAAACCAAAAAACCACCACATGGATGGATTTAAAAAAGGGGATAAACAAGCTGTAAGAAAAATAGCTGCAAAAAAAATGTATATGAATACTGCAAATCGCCTGGTAATCTTACGAACCATTCTTGTTGTTTATAAGTCTTCTTCACTGGCCCGGCGAAGGATCTCTTTTTCTTCGCTTGTCAGGTTATGGAATCCTCTTTGGTTGATTTTATCAAGTATTTCATCAATTCTCTGCTGGCTTAGATTGGGCAACTTACTATAGGGCTCTACGCCATGCGGATCATAAAATATTTTTGTCTTTTCAGTATTTTGTTTTGATGCTTTTTCCGGATTGAATAAATCGAAAAACCAGTCATATAGCCTTGTCATCCAGGACCCGGGATGATATCCTTTATTCAGGAGTTTTATAAAAATAAATCCGGTTCCGCCGGCAGCAAGCTCAGCGCCATAGGCTGCAGGATTTGCAAATGATGTTCCTGCAAAATTAATTACGGCATACACCACAGTTAACACCCATAATGGGATGCCTCCGTTTAACATAGGAAATAAACGATAACGCGGAGCTACCGTAGTAGCGGCAATGGCTATTGCCATAACAGAACAATTAGCTCCGGCAAGTGTCATAGCAGGTGCAGTGGCTGCAAATGCAGAAACCAGGTTGCTGCTTAACAGATAAACAATTGCTCCTGCTAATCCGCCATAGATATAAAGAGGTACCAGTTTATTATTGCCCAGCAGTGACTGCACTATAAAGCCGAAACCCCACAGCCAGAGCATATTTGCCACCAATCCCCAAATCTCTGTATGCGAAAACATGAAACTGATGATTGTCCAGGGGCGAGTCACAAACCTCGTAGTATCTGCTGGTAAAACAAACCAGTCTGCCACCTGTGTTTTATACAATGCGGTTTCTAATCCGGAAACCTGATATACTGAACGAATAAAAAATAAAACTGTAGTTATGAGCACATTGACAATGACTATCCGGATCAGAATATCATTATCTGCCCCGAAAAATACTTTCCTGTTTTTAACTTGTTCCAGCACACCCATGCCATTATTTTTTAAGTACCTACAATGCTATAAAGTTACTAATAAAATTTTCTGCGATTGGTTTTATTCCAATACAATACCAATAAAAAGCCAACCAGTGCACCGCCAAGATGTGCCCAGTGTGCTACTTCATCGCCGGCAGAATTTCTTACACCTGCAAACAACTCCATGGCAGCATAAATTATTACAAACCATTTTGCTTTGATTGGCAGAAAAAAATATAAGTATATGAGGCTATTGGGAAATAAATAACCAAAAGCTGCAAGACAACCAAAAACTGAACCGGAAGCGCCGAGTGTAGCAGTATTAAGCAGGAAATTCGGATTCTTAAATATCTCCTTTTGTTCCTCAACCGGATATGCTTTCAGGGCTTCTAGTACAGCGTTATTTTCATAATATAACACACCAAGATGTAAAAGTCCTGCGCCTATACCGCAAAGCAGGTAAAAAATCAAAAACCTTTTAGGTCCCCAATAGTTCTCCAAAACATTTCCAAACATCCACAATGCAAACATATTGAAAAACAAATGGAAGAAACTTCCATGCAAAAACAGGTAGCTGACAATTTGGTGAGGGCGAAAGTATATGGATCGAACATCGTGCAGTGCAAAATAATTTTCTATGGAAAATGAACTGTTATTCCCCAATACGGTTTGTGCTAAGTAAACCAGTCCATTAATGATGAGTAAATTTTTTACTATTACCGGCAAAACCTGAAATCCACCCGGACGAAATTCTGTCATATATAATGAATTAGCTGCGAATTTAAACCATGAGAAAGAATTATCAAGACTATACCCTAAAACATCCTGTGCAATAACATTATCTTAGGGATAACTTAACCACATTTTCTATATGGTGAGTGTGAGGGAACATATCCACCGGCTGTATCTTTTCAACACTATACGATCCGTCCAGTATTTGCAGATCACGTGCCTGCGTAGCTGTATTGCAGCTTACATATACTACTACAGGAGGACGCATTTCCAATATTTTTTTTACCAGCTTTTCATGCATCCCAGCCCTGGGCGGATCAGTGATTACTACATCAGGTTTTCCTTGCGCCACCATAAAATCATCACTGCATATATCCACTACATCTCCTGCAAAGAATGAGGCATGCCCAATATTATTAAGGCGGGCATTAATTTTAGCATCTTCTATTGCTTCGGGAATTACCTCTACACCTATAATCTTCTTTGCCCTATCGCTTAAAAAAATACCAATGCTGCCGGTACCGCAATACAAATCATACAACACTTCATCGCCGGTAAGGGAGGCGAGATCCCTGGTTACCTGGTATAGTTTTTCAGCCTGGCGGCTGTTAGTTTGGAAAAAAGATTTTGGACCAATGATGAATTTAAATTTCTCCAGTTCTTCCGTTATATACCCTTTACCAAACCAGGTGATAGGTTGCAGATCGTAAAGACTGTCGTTCTTTTTTGGGTTGATGGTATATAAAAGTGTAGATATTGCAGGTACTGTCCGCTGTAAATGTTGAAATAAACTTTCCCGCTCTTTTTCGTCATCATAGCCAAAGCAAACATTTACCATTATCTCACCGGTAGTTGTGATCCGTATTATCAGGGTTCGGAGCCAGCCTGTATGCTGCTTTATATCATAAAAAGAATAACCTTTTTGCAGGGCAAATTCTCTGATGGTGTTTTTAATAAGGTTGACGGGTTCTACCATCAAATGACAGGTATGAATATCAATAACTTTATCAAATAACTTTGGAACATGAAAACCAAGTGCCGGTTCATTCATGTTACCGGTCATACTTGTGTTGGCACTTCGAAGTTCTTCCCAGGTTTTATATCGCCGGTTGCTGAATGTAAATTCCAGTTTGTTTCTGTAATGGGTACTTTTATCACAGCCAATAATTGGCATTACTGGTGGCAAAGTGATGCGTCCAAGCCTTTTAAGGTTCTGTTCTACCTCATTCTGTTTATATATTAACTGTTGTTGATAAGGCAGCATCTGCCATTTACAGCCGCCACAAACACCGAAATGTTCACAAAAGGGAATTGTTCTTTGTTCTGAAAAACTGTGAAAATGAATGGCTTTACCTTCTCCCCAGTCTTTTTTGCTTTTTGTCAGCATTACATCTACGATATCACCGGGTACAGCCCCTTCAATGAATATTACTTTCCCATCTACCCGGCTTACAGATTTTCCCTCTGCTGCATAATCCTGAACCGGTACCTGCTGAAGTATGCGCGGACTGTTTCTTTTTCTACTCATAGGGGGCAAAAATAAGACGACTTGGGTGGAGTTTTGATTTTAGCTAAGGTGGATATAGCTAACCAATAAAAATTGGTGCTGCATGGGGTGAAGCTTAAATAATTGGGAAAAATTAGAAATTAGTTAAAGTTTCAAAATAAAAGCCCTACATTTGGCACCTGAAAAAAAAGAAGGTCTTCTGTAGACACAGATGACCTCTAACGATTGCTTGCCATATGAAAATTCTTAATAAGTCTTGTTCTGTTTGATGATTACAGTTTGTATCATCAGGATGCCTCTAACTCACTTGCCACTTTCTTGCTTCACGATTGCTTGCTTCTCTTTTCTGTTGTTGTTTGATAGTGCAAAAATAATACAGCGTTATGGGGCATTAAAATCAACTTGTTAGTAATTTTATCATGTCAAAGGCCTGATTATATTTGTGAAACCCTTTATAGGATTGAGTTTTAGGAGAAAATCGTTATGACGTCCAACAGTTCTGCAGATACCTTATTTCAATTGATTCGTTCATTAGAAAAGTCGGAAAAAAGGCATTTTAAACTATATATCAAAAGAAGTTCCGGTAAAGAAGACTTAAAGATTATCCAATTGTTTGACGCACTGGATAAATTGCCTGAATATGATGAAAAACAACTATTTAAGAAGTTGAAAGGGGTAACCAAACCGCAGTTATCCAATCTAAAAAATCATCTCTACAAGCAGCTTTTAGCCAGCCTGCGCCTGTTAAAGACAACTGAAAATACAGACTTGCAGTTGAGTGAACATCTTGATTATGCCCGTTTGTTATACAATAAAGGACTTAAGCTACAGAGTCTCAAAGTTTTGGAAAAGGCCAAGGAGCTGGCAAAAAACAATCAGAAATTCAATTTCCTGGCACAGGTAATTTCTCTTGAAAAGAAAATAGAAACCCTCCATATAACGAGAAGTACACTTGAAAAGACTGAACAATTAGCTGAAGAAGCGCTTGAAATAAGTAACCATATCAACAGGGTCACCCGATTGTCTAACCTCGCATTACTCCTGTACAGGTGGTTTATTAAATATGGGCATGCAAGGAATGAGCATGATGAAAAGAATATTATATCTTTTTTTAAAAGCAATATACTTTCCAATATCAGTGACATCAGCGGATTTTATGAAAACCTGTACCTGTGTCAATGTTATTGCTGGTATGCATTTATCCGGCAGGATTTTTTAATGTATTATCGTTACAGTGCAAAATGGATCAGGCTCTTTGATCAATCCCCCTCAATGATTTCTGTAGAAACCGGTCATTATGTAAAAGGCATGCACACCCTACTGAATGCGCATTTTGATTTAAGAAATTACAGGGGGTTTCAGATTACATTGCGTGAGTTTGAAAAATTCTCTACAACACCAGTTGCCAATCATCATGACAATTTCAGGATACAGACTTCTATTTATATCAATTTAGCCAGGCTTAACTGGCATCTGATGTCGGGCACCTTTAAAGAGGGATTGGTATTTGTTCCTGAAATTGAAGCCAGACTGAGGGAGTATCAATTGTATGTAGATAAACACAGGATATTGGTTTTTAATTATAAAATTGCTACCCTGTATTTTGGCGCCGAACAATATGACACTTCAATTGATTACCTGCAGCGTATAATTAATGGGTCGCTGGAACTGAGATATGATCTTCAATGTTATGCCAGATTACTTCACCTGATGGCTCACTATGAGTTAGGCAATTTCGATATCATGGAGTCCCTCACAAAATCAGTATATAGGTTTATGGCCAGGATGAAAAACCTGACTGTAGTGGAAGAAGAGATGTTTCGTTTCCTGAGAAGATCATTTAGTCTTTCTCCACGTCAGTTAAAACCTGAATTTGAGAAGTTTTTGGAGAAAATAAAACATCTTGAAAAGAACCGCTTCGAAACAAGGTCTTTCGCATATCTTGATGTTATTTCATGGGTGGAAAGTAAAGTGTATGGTAAATCGTTAAGTGCTATAATACACGAAAAACACCTGGAAAGCAGGAGAAAGACACTGCCACATCAAAAAGATAAAAAATTACAGAAAGCATCCTGATTAAACCCGCATATTGTCGGCATTCCAGTACCTGATCGCTGTTTTTATATCCCGTGGCGTTAAATTTTCCTGCAATGTTTTTTCTATGAGGATAATAAGTTCTTCATCTGAAGCAAAGCGCAGAGCAGCCAGTTGATCAAAACTAATCCGAGGTTCTATATCTTCCAGGCGCTTGCCCGAAAGCTGATAATAACGAAGTCGCATTTCCAATCTTACAATTCTGTTCTGACATGTAAGCGCATAATGCTGTCTCATCATAAAGCTCAGCCACCCAAGAATTATTACAAGTGCACCTATAATTAACCAGGTATCCCTGTTGCCTTCATCATTTACCACTTTGTATAAACTAAAGAAGAGTAATATGCAAACAACCGGATAAAAAATAAAGTGATGTGGAATATAATACCTGATATGATTGCTGAAACTTTGCTTGGTCATTGTACCTCCTTTTAAAAATTGTGATGTTTTGCAAATTAAAAGGCTTAGCGTAACAGTTGAACAATATTGTTTAATTTAATACATAGAATTAATGTTTAAATAAATTAAACAAAAACAATGTTATGACCACCCGACGTGATTTTCTCCAGAAACTTTCCATTGGTTTAGGCGCAGTAACCTTTTTACCTAATGCTTCAAAAGCTTCCATATTTTCAATTCCTTCAGGAAAAGAAAAGAAAATTCGGGTTGCATTAATGGGGCTGGGAGGCTATGCCAATATAGTAGCTAAGGCAATGAAAACCTGCAAGAAGGCAATACTTACCGGAATCGTTACCGGTACACCTTCAAAAATTCCAGTATGGAAATCCAACTATGGTATTGATGATAAGAATATATACAGCTATAATACGTTGCATGCGATTGCAGATAATCCCGACATTGATGTTGTATATATCACAACTCCCAACTCGTTGCATTATACGCATGTGTTACAAGTTGCAGCAACAGGCAAGCATGTTATTTGTGAAAAACCTCTTGCAGATAATGCCCAGCAGGCAAGAGAGATGATAGCTGCGTGTAAAAAAGCAGGAGTAAAATTTTTTGTAGGCTACCGTTTGCATTTTCAGCCTCATACTCGTGAAATCATCCGTATGAGGGAAGCCGGTGAGTTTGGAAAGATAATGCATGTCAACAACTATATGGGTTTTAAAATAGGTGATCCCACACAATGGCGTTTGAAAAAAGCGCTTGCTGGTGGCGGGGCAATGATGGATGTTGGTATATATGCACTTAATGGGGCAAGGTATGCTACCGGCGAAGAGCCATTGTGGGTAACTGCACAGGAAACAAAAACAGATCTGATAAAGTTTGCCGAAGTTGATGAAACTGTCACTTTTCAATTAGGATTCCCTTCCGGTGCAATTGCCTCCTGTGGAACTACTTATAATTTCAATAACTGCGAAAGATTTTACTTCATAGGCGACAAGGGCTTTGCCGAGTTAAGTCCTGCATTTGGCTATGGACCAATTAAAGGCAGGACACACCTTGGTGTCATGTCTCAGCAAGATGTCATTCACCAGGCTGCACAAATGGATGGATTGGCAGATTGCATACTAAATGATGCTCCTGATCCGAATATGACTGGTGAAGAAGGTTTAAAGGATATGATTGTTATTGATGCAGTATATGAATCTATTCGTAAGAATGGAACGAAAATTCATCTTCATGCATAACTTCTACTTTTAAAAATTGTATTGCAACCCAATGCTTGTGATGAAAAGATCGGTATCTCTTTTGAATACCGGGGCATTTTGAAGACCTTCTTTTGTAGATGATGATTTGGAAATTGCCCATTGTCCAATGAATGAACCGACAATATCAATTTTCTTTGCAACAGCATATCCGATAGCAGGAGCTATTGCCGGTGCAAATGTGCGATCGTAATGTGTATAAGCGGCGCCTGCATTTATTTCAATAAACCATCCGCCGACTTCGTCGGTAAAACCATTTATCATATATCGTGGAACCCCAAAATTAAACCGGTAACCTCCGGTTAATATCAACGAACTGATATTATCGTAATTACCGCCGTCGAATCCTTTAAAAAATCCGCCATCAGTTGGAGCGCTATGAGAAGCTCTGAATGTAATTACATATTCATTAAACACTTCTTTATTTTTTTGGGCCCGCAGCATAAGTTTAGCAGCAGCACCTACTCCGTAACGCCCGGGGTAATCACCGGCGTTAAAACTACCCTCTGCCAGCACTGCAAACCTTGGGGATTTTAAAGGAAAAACAAGGTTACTGTTGGTTTGTGCTGATAAATTTTCAGCCAGTAAAAACATCAGTGCACAAAGCGCTAAAAACATTCTCTTCATGATAAACCGTTTAGGGTAAAATAATTTTCTACATTGCTTATGACGATGTAGAACTTAAATTGGTTGACACGGGATAATAAAATCAGAATTTCTAAAGAATAACAGTTCCCTGAGTTATGATACTTTTAGGCATCTGAATCAGGACATTTATTCTGAATATTGTTGGATTTAAACGGTATTGTAATTAATGGCACCACATTATTTTTGAGACAATTGAGTTACTGTGCCATACCGATAAATAGATCTTCCACAAAAGGTTTTAAACCTAAGTAGTACACAAATGTAAGTAAGTACATTTGAAAACCAGAATAATGAAGGATTGTTCACCTGATAAATTAATAAATATCAACACTAACCGGGGAAAAGGATGATAGCTATAGAAAGTCTATAACCCGCCATAACTTTGGACTTACCTTTCTGGCTTCCACATGAATTTTTCCCCCAACTTGTATTCGCATATTTACATACTCTGTATCACCTACTAAGACATTCATGTTTTCATCTTCCTTCTTATTGTATAAAAATCTTTTTTCACCGTTAGGTGAAGCGGTCTTCACATTCAATGTAAGTATTCGGTAGCCCTCTTGTTGAGGGTACGATCTAATACTTTCAACGACCGCAGTGATTAAGGCACTGTTGGGGATCATCTGTACCATTGTACAAAATTAACCCGGCAGGACATTAAGTTTATTTCTTTTTTGTTTTACCTGTTTTTTTCAAAGGAGAAGTAGCTGCACCAGGCTTTACATACATATCTGTAGTTATTTTCCCTTTTGTAAATTTTATTTTACGGAGCGCTACTTTAGTGTCCAATCCACCATAGCTTTTGCTATTGGGTTTTGTAGTTCGGCTAAATGTTTTTCTTTTTGAAGTACCTGGCCATACATCTCCTGCATCGCCGGAGTTTTTACCTTTTTCAAGATCCTGTTTTGCATCTGCCTGCACAAGTGCTACTTTATAATGCAACTCATTGCTGTTATCATCTATTGCATCGTCGACATGGTATATCAATAAGCCCTCACCTGGGAGAAATTTATCATAATTCTTTTTTGTACGGTTTTCAACGAGAAAGTATTCATTACCCGGGCCGCCATCTTTCCAAAGTCGGTAAATTGTTTTGCTGTTTTTTACGTCGTCAATTGTAACTTTTGCCTTATTTGCACTTTGATTTATTGTAGTTACCCAACTTTGCTGCATCTTGCACCATGCACATGGATGAGCCGGAGTTGCACCGTTATTATTCCAACTTCCGCCTGCCATAAGGCACCAGTCACCTAATCCCTCACTGGTATAGTCAACATCATAAAGATCAGGGAACCCAAATAGTAAGTGACCAAGTTCATGTGCACAAACTCCCAATTCACAGTCTTCAGGCACAGTTAGGTAAGCGTATATATGTGTTCCATCTGCATTGTAAACCTTAGGCAATACCCATTTGTGACTCCATATATCGTTGCGGCTACCCGTTACTTCGGCACCTGGCCCTGCATGTATTACTACAAATGCGTCTACATAGCCATCATTATTGTTGTCGTAAGCTGAAAAGTTAACATAGGCGTTTGCAGCTTTGGCAGCATCTTCTGCAAGCGTCCTGGCGTTTGGTGTTGCATTTCCTGTACCGCTGTCTCCATGTGCATACTGACTTAATTTTTTGGGCATCCTGTATGGGCCTACTACCTGGCCGGTTATATTGACGAGACCCCCTGTTACTTCTGCATAATACTCTTTTACGCTTCCTGTAGGTATTACACCCTGGCTAAAAAAAAGATCCTCGAATCTTTTCTTTGACTGGCTCATTGGTTGATCACTGAAGTCTACCAATATTACTGCTACTTTCAGGTTGCCAAACAGCGGAGCTTTCTCGGCACTACGTGTACGAATTTTTTGCGCAGATGTTCCTAACGCGAATACACTACCCGGCTGTAATAATCCGTCATTGAACCCGAGTTTTGTCTTCCCCAGTGGTTTAATCAAATTGCCAAGCACCGAACTGCCAAGGTCTCTTTTCAATTGGTTTAAATCGGCTTTCAGCTTTGCTTTCAGTTCAGGGCTTGGTCCTATCATACATCTTTGTCCATCATTACTTGCTGCAGCATTTTTGAGAATATGAAGATAATCCTGGATAAGTGGAGACAACTTGCGTTTCATAATAGTAAAATTTTTAGAAGTATCAGAAAATGAACTGACCAAAAAATTAAGTCTGCATGGGAATACGAAAAAAATATGGGTGGATTACAGGCGGGAGGTTTGAACAGATAAATGTACAGTATCCTGATTGTAATATCAATACCCAATTAATGGTATGATGTAAAGTTTGTCGTTTACAGTTTTAAGTTTGTCGTTAAATGGCAAAAGCCGGTTAAGCGTGTTGCTCAACCGGCTTTTGTATTCTGGCAAATATAATCTTACAGTTTTCTGATTTTAATATTCTTGTACCATACCTCATTCCCATGATCCTGTAGACAAATATGTCCTTTCTTTACTTTAGCAAAGTCTGGCATATTTTTAAATTTACTCCCGGCCACCAGTGCATTCCAATTAGCATCCCAAAGTGTGGTAGAAACTACTTTTACTCCGTTTTGCCAAAGCTCCAACTTACCTTTTTGTAACTTAATTTCAATATGATTCCATTGCCCTGCCGGTTTTACCGTTTCCGGTTTACTGGTGATAAGATCATAAAGATCCCCGGAACGGTGCTTAATGATTTTGGCATCAGGATGGCCATTATTGTCCAGCACCTGCATCTCTGGTCCGGTATGATAAGAACGTTCGTGTCCGGGACCTTCCTGTACCAGGAACATTACCCCGCTGTTGCCTTTAGGAGAAATTTTCCAGTCGAGCTTAAGATCAAAATCTTCAAATTCCCCTGCAGTGGTAGCATCTCCTGCATCTTCGCCCTCATGCTGTGTTAAATGAAGGGTGCCATTGTCTACCTTCCATGCTGAACCCAACTCAGTTTTATTAAAAGAATGCCAGCCATTGGTAGTCTTACCGTCAAATAATAAAACCCATCCCGCATTTTTCTCTTTTTGAGATAAGACATTGTCTTTTACCTGTGCGTCTGCAAGGTTCAGCATAACTGAGCCTGCAATCAGCAGGCTGTTTAGTCCAAGTGCCGATGCAATCTTCATTGTATTTATTTTATTGTCAGAATATATTTTGCCATAGCTTCTGCATCCTGCTCAGATAAAGTAGGATGTGGCGCCATCGGTATTTGACCCCAGTTGCCGGCTCCACCTTCCAATATCTTTTTAGCTAACATAGGAATATCTTTTTCTTTATACTTCTTTGCCACTTCTGCATACGCCGGACCTACCAGCTTATCTTTATCGTGATGACAGGCGCGACAATCAGATCCTTCTAACAAGGCTTTCCCGTTTAACGCAGGCGCCGCTGCTGCAGTAGTGCCACCTTCTGCAGAACCTGCTTTTTGCTGGGCTCCACCGATTTGAGGATTCACGCTCAAACTTATTGGTTTTTTTTCTTCTGCAGGTCCGCTGCCGCATGCATAACAAAAGGCTAACAAAAGAACTGCCGATGTAATTTTTTTCATGTGTTTGTTTTTTGTCTTTTCAATGGTCACATGGAATTCGCCATATAGTGTACATATCCTACAGGCATAGTATTCTGCTTTTATGGCTCATTTCATGTGTCTATTTTAATTTTAATTTTTTTCACTATAAGCAGGGCACAAATATCTAAAGAAATCTACTCAAGTCCCAAAACCTTACGATTAAATTTTTCATCACTACCGGTTCCCGCAAAATCATCAAAAGCTTTTTCTGTAACCCGGATGATATGGTTTTTTATAAATGGTGCACCTTCAGCAGCACCGGCTTCAGGGTGCTTGATGGCACATTCCCATTCCAATACAGCCCATCCTTTATAATTATA
This sequence comes from Chitinophagaceae bacterium, assembly GCA_039811345.1. Classification (GTDB taxonomy): domain Bacteria; phylum Bacteroidota; class Bacteroidia; order Chitinophagales; family Chitinophagaceae; genus Agriterribacter. Next base: position 30,125 of record JBDHYJ010000010.1, on the reverse strand, counting down.
TGCCGCCAGTTTGCTGAAAATGGATTTAAAATCAACCTGCCCATCACCCAATGAGCGAAACCGGCCGGCTCTTTCTACCCATCCCTGGTATCCGCCATACACGCCCTGCTTTCCGGTGGGGTTAAACTCTGCATCCTTAACATGGAACATACGGATACGTTCGTGGTAGTTATCTATGTAATCAAGATAGTTAAGGCACTGCAGTACAAAGTGACTTGGGTCGAAAAGTAAACAGGCCCTCGGATGATTTTTTACTTTCTCCAAAAACATTTCATAGGTAATTCCATCATGCAGGTCTTCACCGGGATGTATCTCGTAACAAAGATCAATACCCTGATCATCAAACTCATTCAATATTGGCAGCCATCGATTGGCCAATTCAGTAAAGCCTGTATCTACCAATCCGGCGGGGCGTTGAGGCCACGGATATACCGTATGCCACAAAAGAGCACCGCTAAAAGTGGCATGTGCATTCAGCCCGAGATTTTTTGAAGCTTTAGCAGCATCTTTCAAATGTTGTATTGCCCAGGTCGTCCTGGCTTTTGGGTTATTACGATATGCTTCAGGAGCAAATCCATCAAATAATGTGTCATAAGCAGGATGTACCGCCACCAACTGTCCGATTATATGAGAAGCAAGTTCTGTTATCTGTAATCCTGCGCTGTTTACAATACCTTTTATTTCATCTGCATAAGTTTTGCTTTCGGCAGCTTTTTTGATATCTATTATATTGGTATCCCATGTAGGAATTTGTACGCCTGCATAACCTAAACCAGCAGCCCATTCACAAATTGATTTCAAACTATTGAATGGCGCTTTATCGCCTAAAAACTGAGCCAGGAATATACCTGGTCCCTGGATATTTGTCATGATAATACATTTGAAGTATGAATAATTAGAGACGGGGAAAAGGGGTAAGGGATAAGGTTTAAGGGGTAAGATAAAACTCTATATACCTTATGCTTTCTCCCTTCTTTCTCATACCTTCCCTCTATATCCTACAATATAAAATCCGTCCATTTTTCATTGCTGGTGTTGCTTTTAACCACAGTGTCAATAAATGCCATTCCTCTCACGCCATCTGTGGCGGTAGGGAAATCCAGCATCTCTTCGGTAGGTTTTGTACCGTCAAGTTTTGCAGACAACGTAAGTGCGAAATTTCTGTATATATTTCCAAACGCTTCAAGATAACCTTCGGGATGGCCTGCCGGTACACGGGTGTTATGTTTTGCAAAACTGCTTAAATAACCGCCACCCGTTCTGTATATCTCAGCAGGCTTATCCAGCCATTTAACCAGCAAAGAATTTGGCTCCTGTTGTGCCCATTCCAATCCTCCTTTATCACCGTATATATTTATTTTTAAAGCATTCTCTTCACCCGCTGCAACCTGCGAAGCAATAAGCACACCGGCAGCACCATTGTCAAATTTCAGCAATACATTACCATCATCATCAAGCATACGGCCTTCAACCATGATATTTAAATCGGCACAAACTTTTGTTATATGTAGTCCAGTAATATATTCTGCAAGATGAGCGGCGTGAGTGCCTATATCACCCATGCTTCCCGATTTACCCGATTTTGAAGGGTCTGTTCTCCATGCAGCCTGTGCATTGCCTTCCCTTTCTGTCAGGCGGGTCAGCCATCCCTGCGGATATTGTACAACTACTTTTTTAATTTTACCCAGTGCTCCTGTTTTCACCATTTGCCTGGCTTGTTTTACCATCGGGTAACCAGAGTATGTATGTGTTAAAGCAAGTACCAGCCCGGTTTCTTCTACTTTTTTCTGCAGCTTTTTCGCTTCTTCAAGAGTGAAAGTCATAGGCTTTTCTATCACAACATTAAATCCATTGTCGAGCGCTTCATAAGCAGGGGCGAAGTGTACAAAGTTGGGAGTTACGATAGTTAAAAAATCCATTCTTTCTCCCACAGGAAGTTTGGATTCTGCTTTTATCATTTCCTGGTAAGTAAGATAGGTTCTGCTTGCAGGGAGGAACAATGATTTTGCAGAATCTACTGCAATTTCCGCGTTGTGACTCAACGCTCCACAAGCTAATTCTACCAAGCCATCCATATTGGCAGCAATACGATGAACGGCACCGATAAAGGCATCTTTGCCTCCGCCTACCATTCCCATTTTTAATTTTCTGTTCATGAAAAAAAATATTAACGTGATAAAAATTCAGAAGAGCGATAAAAGTAAAACATTTACGTATACTGTTTTTTGTTTTTGTCCGAAATAATTTTATTTATGAATATAGTGAATGCATTATATATAAAAGAGGGCTATAAAAAATGTACACTTAACAATTAAAAATGGACGGAATTATAAAACATTTACTAACTTGAACGCTTTAATAACGATTATGTCCACTTCTTCAAAGTATCCGCGCAGACGCGCTATAAAGAATATTGCCCTTAGTGCTGTAACTCTTGGTTCGCTTCCAGCCATGGCTGCATCAACAGAATCCCGCAACAAGAATGAACCCAATTATATTATGAAAGGAAATATCAATCATTCCGTTTGCCGTTGGTGTTATGGCAGTATCCCTCTTGATGAGTTTTGTAAAGCCGTAAAAGATATTGGTATAACTGCCATTGACCTGGTTGGACCAAAAGATTGGCCAACATTAAAGAAATATGGATTGTATTCAAGTATGTGCAACGGTGCAGAAATTAATCTTACCGATGGATGGAACCATACTGAATTTCACCCCCAATTGATTAAGAATTATTCTGAAATGATCCCGCTGGTAGCCGGTGCAGGATATAAACAATTGATATGTTTTAGTGGCAGCCGCCGTAACCTTGATAATGAAACCGGCTGGAAAAACTGTGTTGACGGGTTAAAGCAGGTAATTGGGATTGCAGAAAAACATAAGGTTACACTGGTGATGGAATTGCTTAACAGTAAAGTAGATCATAAAGACTATCAGTGCGACAGAACATCCTGGGGGGTAGAACTGGCTAAGCGAATTGATTCCGAAAATTTCAAACTGTTGTATGATATTTACCACATGCAGATTGATGAGGGAGATGTGATACGCACAATCAGAGAAAATCATCAGTATATTTCACATTATCATACCGGTGGAGTGCCGGGGCGCCGGGAAATCAATGAGTCACAAGAGTTATATTATCCTGCAATAATGAAAGCAATTCTCGATTTAGGTTTCCGGGGATATGTAGCCCAGGAATTTATTCCTACTCCCAAAGATGCAAAAGGACAGATTGCGGCTCTCGAAAGTGGAGTGAGAATTTGTGATGTATAAAATCAAGTTGTAAAATCTATTTCTAAATATTAGTTCATACAAAAAAGTAAAAAATGCCTGACAACGTTTACGATGCCATAGTTATCGGTTCCGGAATCAGTGGTGGATGGGCCGCTAAAGAACTTACTGAAAAAGGATTAAAAGTTTTAATGCTGGAGCGTGGGCGAAATATTGAACACGTGAAAGACTATGTGAATGCTAACAAAGCAACCTGGGAATTTCCTCACCGTGGTGGCAGAACCCAGCAAATGATCAAAGATTACCCGGTATTGAAAAGAGATTATCCACTTAATGAAACCAATCTTGATTATTGGTGTAAAGACAAAGACAGTCCCTATACCGAAATCAAACGTTTTGACTGGTTTCGCGGATATCATGTGGGTGGGCGCTCTCTAATGTGGGGGCGGCAGAGTTACCGGTGGAGCGACCTCGATTTTGAAGCAAATGCAAAAGAAGGTATTGCTATTGACTGGCCCGTTCGTTATAAAGAAATAGCCCCCTGGTATGATCATGCAGAACGATTTGCAGGTATCAGTGGTTCAAAGGAAGGGCTTGTGGAATTACCCGATGGTCAGTTTCTTCCACCAATGGAAATGACCTGTGTGGAAAAAGATGTGGCGGCAAGACTGAAACAAAAATTTGACGGCAAAAGACACATGATAATCGGACGTGTGGCTAATATTACTGTGCCTTTTGAAAGCCAGGGAAGATCAAGTTGTCAGTTTCGAAACAAATGCTGGCTGGGTTGTCCCTATGGCGCTTATTTCAGCACACAGTCCTCTACACTACCGGCTGCAATGAAAACCGGAAACCTTACACTTCGTCCCTGGAGTATTGTTACAAAAATTCTTTACGACAAAGACAAGAAAAGAGCTACGGGTGTGGAAATACTGGATGGCGAAAACAATAAGACATATACTTATAATGCCAAAATAATTTTCCTTAATGCATCGGCCCTCAACAGTGCCTGGGTGCTAATGCAATCTGCAACTGATATATGGCCGGATGGGCTTGGCAGCAGCAGTGGCGAGCTTGGCCACAATGTAATGGATCACCACCTTGGCGTAGGTGCAGGCGGTATAGTTGAAGGTTATGAAGATAAATATTATTTCGGTCGCCGTGCCAATGGTATATACATTCCCCGGTATCGTAATTTCTTTGGTGATAAAAGAGATTACCTGCGCGGTTTTGGCTACCAGGGTGGCGGAAGCAGGGGCGGATACAGTCGTTCTGCTGAGGAAGTTTCCATAGGCACGGAGTTGAAAAATACCCTGGTGGAACCCGGTACATGGACAATGGGTATTGGAGGTTTTGGAGAAACATTGCCTTATCATGAGAACAGAGTATATATTGATAAGAATACATACGGGGATAAAATGGAACAGTTTAATGATCCGGTAACTGGTAAAGACCTGGGAATGCGGCCAGTGCCCGACAAAAATGGTAAACAGCGTGTAGACAAATGGGGACTGCCGGTACTGGCGATGGATGTAGAGTATAAAGAAAATGAAAAAAAGATGCGCAAGGATATGCTGAATGATGCTATTGAAATGCTGGAAGCAGCAGGTGTAAAAAATGTGCAGGGGCGCGATGGAGATGGAACCCTCGGCAGAGGTATACATGAAATGGGTACAGCGCGTATGGGTAAAGATCCTAAAACCTCGGTGCTCAACAAGTTCAACCAGGTGTGGGATGCACCTAATGTATTTGTTACTGATGGCTCGTTCATGACTTCAGCATCTTGTGTAAACCCATCGTTGACTTATATGGCCTTTACAGCAAGAGCTGCTGATCATGCAGTAAGCGAATTGAAAAAAGGGAATCTTTAATAAAGCTGTCAAAACGATTGTATCATGCCCAATGATAGTACCAATATCAACAATAAAGCTGCAGCTCAGAATACCTACGATGCTATTGTGGTAGGATCAGGCATCAGTGGAGGTTGGGCAGCAAAAGAACTTTGCGAAAAAGGATTAAAAACCTTAGTGCTGGAACGGGGTAGAAATGTAGAACACATTAAAGATTATACAGGCACTATGCTCAACCCCTGGGAGTTGAAGCACCACGGGAACATTACGGAGGAGAACAGAAAGGAAAGTCCTATCCAGAGTAAGTGTTATGCCTATAATGAGGTATCAAAACATTTTTTTGTAAATGATATTGACAACCCCTACAACCAGGTAAAACCTTTCGACTGGATAAGGGGCTATCATGTAGGTGGACGCTCACTGACCTGGGGAAGGCAGTGCTATCGCTGGAGCGATATTGATTTTGAAGCGAACGCTAAAGACGGACACGGTGTGGATTGGCCTATTCGGTATAAAGATATTGCGCCCTGGTATGATTATGTAGAACCCTTTGTGGGTATAAGCGGATCTGTAGAAGGTCTTCCACAGTTGCCGGATGGGAAGTTTTTGCCACCAATGGAAATGAATTGCCTCGAAAAATTTGTGGCCGAAAGGATACAAAAAGAATTTTCAGACGGCAGAAGAATGATTATTGGACGTACAGCCAATCATACTCAAAGAGTAGGTGAGCGGGGACCATGTATGTACAGAAACAAATGTCATGAAGGTTGCCCTTATGCAGGTTATTTCAGCAGCAATGCAGCTACACTACCTGCCGCCCAAAAAACCGGTAATCTGACTTTGCGGCCTTTTTCTATTGTTAGCGAGGTTATTTACGATAAAGACAGTAAGCGGGCAAAGGGTATCCGCATTATTGATGCAGAAACCATGAAGACCGAAGAATATTTTGCTAAAATCATCTTCCTAAATGCCTCCACTTTGGGCACTGCATTGATCCTGCTGAATTCTGTGTCTGATGCTTTCCCCAATGGTCTGGGTAATAGCAGCGAACAGGTAGGTCATAATTTAATGGATCATCATTATGGTGTTGGTGCAAGCGGATCATACGAGGGCTTCCAGGATAAATATTACTATGGCAGGAGACCCAATGGTATTTACATCCCGCGTTTTCGCAACATCAGCGAAAAGACAAAACGCAGTGATTATGTAAGAGGATTTGGATACCAGGGCGGCGCCTCCAGGGGAAGAAAGTGGACAGCAGATGGCGTGGGTGTGGAGCTCAAAGATCAGTTGCTTGAACCTGGTAACTGGGGTATGGGGATAGGATCATGGGGCGAACATTTGCCTTATTATGAAAACAAGGCAACCCTCAACAAAGATAAAAAAGACAAATGGGGGCTGCCTACTTTGGATATTGACTGCGAGTTTAAAGCAAATGAAATGGCTATGCGCAAGGACATGATGAACAGTGCTGCGGAAATGCTTGAGAAAGCAGGTTTGAAAAATGTAAGCACTTATGATAGTATGCCGGCACCAGGATTTTGTATCCACGAAATGGGTACTGCCCGTATGGGGCGCGATCCTAAAACATCTGTACTGAATGGCTTTAATCAAATGCACGAAGTGAAAAATGTATTTATTACAGACGGGGCCTGTATGGCTTCTTCAGCCTGCCAGAATCCTTCAATCACCTATATGGCATTGACGGCACGTGCAGTGGATTACGCGGTAAAAGAACTGAAGAAAAAAAATATATAATGTAAAACTGGCTGCATGCCGGTGTATAATTTTTAAAATTTGAAAAACAGATAATTATTTTTGATTTATTAAAATATCAATTATGAACAGACGCGACGCATTATCCAGGGTTGCCCTTATACTGGGTGGCACTGTAGTAGGTGCAAATGCATTCCTGGAAGGATGTACCCCATCAGATAAGAAGGCTACTGATGTAAATTTGGCTTTCACTCCTGAGGATATAGCTTACCTGGATGAAATAGCCGAAACTATTATTCCTGCTACGAATACCCCTGGTGCAAAAGCAGCAAAAGTTGGTGCTTTCATGACTGTTATGGTAAATGACTGTTATGATGAGAATGATCAGAAAGTATTTAAGGCAGGTATGAAAACACTTGATGAAGCCTGCAAAAAGAAAACCGGAAAATCCTTTATGGATTCAAGTCCTGAAGAAAGAAAAACTTTGCTGACTGAATTAGATAAAGAAGCAAAGGATTATGCAGCATCAGCCAAAAAAGGTGATCCCAAACATTATTTCAGAATGATGAAAGAACTCACCCTGCTGGGTTATTTCACATCTGAGCCTGGCGCTACACAGGCATTACGTTATGTGGCTGTTCCGGGAAAATATGAAGGTTGTATTGATTATAAAAAAGGCGACAGGGCATGGGCTACTTAGTTCTATAATATATAAACAGTATTAAGACCATCCTTTGTCGGATGGTCTTTTTTTTGATATCTTTTATTTCTGATCATTTTAATACAATCAGGTACCGATTCTCATTTGTCATCAGAAATGATCTGGAATTTTAATCAACCACTTCAAGCAGAAACGCATATACAGATATACAGGAATAAACAATATATTTGATAATACTGTTTATTTCTAAATACTATAACATGAAGAAATGGTTGTCCTGCTTATGTATCCTTTATTTGTTCAACTCCTGCGGGACGACTGTTAAACAACGTCCGGCACAATCAAGCGGGGAACCGCTATTGATTAGCTTCGTAAAAAAGGAACAGGATAAGAGAGTTGATGTATTAGTGGGTGGAAAGTTATTTACATCTTATATGTGGCCGGATACTATATACAAGCCAATCTTATATCCGGTTCTAACGGTAGCGGGCACTCCTGTTACCCGTGGATACCCTATTTACCCAAGGCCCGGTGAGCGTACAGATCATCGTCACCAGGTGGGTATATGGCTGAATTACGGCAATGTAAACGGTTATGATTTTTGGGGCAATGGTACCGAGGAAATCCGCCAGGTTAAACTTGGCACTGTAAAACAACTGAGTATTGACAGTGCTATTGATGGAAAAGGAGAAGGAGTATTAAAAGTTTCTGCAAGCTGGGTGGCTGATTCGGGAAAGGAATTGCTAAAGGAGAAAACCACCTACCATTTCATAGCCGACAGTACAACCCGTATTATAGATCGCATTACTATGCTGACCGCAACAAATGGGCGTGTTGATTTTCCCGATACCAAAGAAGGAAGCCTTGGAATGCGTGTAGCACGCCAGCTTGAAATGCCTTCAGATGAAGCAATCACTCTGCTTGATGCACATGGTATACCCACTACAGTGAAAGCTATGTCGAACGAAGGTGTTACCGGAAATTACCGAAGCAGCGAAGCTATTACCGGGGCTTCAGTTTGGGGAACAAGGGCAAGATGGATGGACCTGTATGGCAGCATAGGTAATGAGAAAATATCTGTTGTAATCTGCGATCATCCCGGCAATCTTAGCTATCCTACCTACTGGCATGCACGCGGGTATGGTTTGTTTGCAGCAAATCCATTTGGCGTAAAAGATTTTACAAAGGGGAAAGATGCGCTGAATTATTCGATTGCCCCGGGCAACTCACTCACCCTCCGTTACCGGTTTATCATCAGTTCAGGACAGTTTTTAAAAGACCAAACCATTAATGCTTATGCAGACGATTTTGCCAAAAAATACTAATGAAAGTTTCGGGAAGCTACCCGCAAGATTACTATCTATAGATGTATTAAGGGCGCTTACCATGTTCTTCATGATTTTTGTAAATGATGTAGATGGCGTACAGCACATCCCGGAATGGATTAAGCACGTTCCTGCCAGCGCCGACGGTATGGGATTTGCAGATACTATTTTCCCTATCTTTCTTTTCATAGTGGGGTTGTCGCTGCCTTTTGCCATTAATAAAAGAATAAGCAAAGGAGCATCTTTTGCAAGTATTGCTTATCATATACTCGCCAGGTCGCTGGCGTTGCTGGTGATGGGGTTTCTTCATGTAAATCTTGAAAACTATAATTCTGCTGCTCTGCTGCCTAAAGCAGTTTGGGAAATTTTAATCACTATTGGTTTTTTTCTGATCTGGCTGGATTATCCGAAAGACACAAAAAAAACTACCCGCTATATTTTACAGGCTGCCGGTATAATACTACTGCTTGTTATGGCATTGCTGTTCAAAGGAGGGCGGGGAGGTGAAGTTGTAGGTCTTAAACCCTATTGGTGGGGAATACTGGGTATCATCGGCTGGGCTTATCTTGTATGTGCATTACTTTTCCTCGTATCAGGAGGCAGGCTTGCTGCTCAAATTATATTCTTCGCAATACTTTTCATTCTTAATCTTTTGTACTGCACAGGTATGTTGAAATACCATCTTCCTGTAATTGGGAATGCGGCTTCGCCTGCATTAACAATGGCTGGTGTAGTAATATCGCTGTTGTATTCCAAATTGGTGGAGACGGGTAAAGATAAATTGTTGTGGCGCTTATTTATAACTATTGGCATTGCCATGCTTATCATTGGTTTTGTGGTTCGCCCCTATGCTGATGGTATTTCAAAAATACGTGCCACCACTGCATGGATATCCATTTGCATCGGCATAGGTACGCTGTTGTTTGTACTGTTGATTTACCTTGTAGATATAAAAGGGAACCAGCATTGGTTTAAGACTATTCGCCCGGCAGGTACCAGCACATTAACCTGCTATCTCATTCCTTATCTTCTTTATTCGGTGTATGTTTTAGCAGGGTTCAGCTACCCTCAGTTTTTTAATGAAGGTGTGGGTGGTATTCTCCGTTCTTTTGCTGTTGCCTTTTTTGTGATATGGATTGGGGGGATACTGGAGAAGAAAAAACTAAGACTAAGTATATAAAGTTGAGTTTATCAATAACTGATTTTACAAATACAATGCTATTAGTTTTACCTACACATCCAATTACAACCCAATATCCAATATGGTTGTTCCGGGTTTGATATGAAATCCCTGCAACCCGGCAGCAATAGCGCCTTCAATGTTTGGTAAAGCATCATCAACAAACAAAGTACGGGTGGGATCTAATGCCTGTTCAGTAATGATATGCCTGTAAGAAGCTACATCAGGTTTGCGCATCCCCAATATTTGAGAGTAATATGCTTTAACAAAATGATCGTCGAAGTTTGCATTGTTGAAGGTGTCTGCATACTTTTTACGAAAAGCATCAAGGTGGATAGTGTTGGTATTGCTAAACAGGAACAACCTGTATTTTGATTTAATACGATGTAATAACTCAATTCTTTCTTTTGGGAATACACCCAGCATAGAATTCCATGCATTAGTTAATGCGGCATCAGTTAATGGCAAGCCGGCTAATTGCCTGAGAGAATTAAGAAATGTTGTATTGTCAATAGCTCCTACTTCATAATCTTTAAAGAAAGAAGAGACATTCCCGCCCCGAAATAGTTCATTGTAATTTTTTACTCCGAGCGCTGTAAAATTCCTTTCAGCGGCTGGCATGTCTAATGTAAGGATTACTCCCCCCAGGTCGAAAATTATATTGTCAATGTTTTGCATGGTATAAAAATAAAGAGGATTTAGTTAAGTTGTCTGAGGTAATAAGATGGAACTGCGTAATGAGTATGACACGCATAACGGAGTTTTTTTGCAAAAAACAGTATCATCTTCTCCCGATATTACCTATTGAAATCTCATAATAATTTAAAATCCGCCTCTTTAACGTCTCTGCTATTGGTACCGATAAATATTTTAAAATAACCCGGTTCGGCAGCGAACTTTAAATCACTGTTATAAAATTTCAGGTCTTCCACACCAATAGTAAAGGATACTGTTTTTGATTCGCCCGGTTTCAATTCTATTTTCTGAAATCCTTTCAGTTCCTTCACCGGTCGTGTGATACTGCCCACCATATCGCGGATATACATTTGCACAACTTCTTTTCCTGATCTATTGCCGGTATTGGTTACCGTTACAGAGGCCTTGATATTTCCTCCCGGCTTAAAGGAGGAGTTGCTTAATGTAATATCACTATAACTGAAACTGGTATAACTCAGTCCAAAACCAAATGGATATACAGGATCATTAGATACATCAAGATAATTGGAGCGGAATTTTTGAAACCATTTGCCATCCGCCAATGGACGACCGGTATTTTTATGATTATAATACAATGGTATCTGTCCTACGTTCTGTGGAAAGGTAGCGGTTAATTTACCGGATGGGTTTACATCGCCAAACAGTACGTCTGCAATTGCAGTTCCTGCTTCTGATCCGGGAAACCAGACATTGAGTATTGCAGGCACATGCTGCTGCTCCCATACCAAAGTCATAGGCCTGCCAGCAAATAATACTAAAATCACCGGCTTACCTGTTGTCAACAAAGCCTGTAATAACTTGCGTTGCACATCGGGGATACCGATATCCGTTCTGCTGGCGCTCTCTCCGCTCATCTCCGCAGCTTCACCAAGGGCAGCTATTATTACATCCGATTGAGAAGCTATATCCATTGCTTCTTTCAATAAAGCTTCATCACTGCGATTATCCCTGCCCAGCGATTTTCCAAACATAGTAGCCCTTTGTTCAAGCAGGCTATCTTCAGTAAGGTTAGAACCTTTGGCATATAATATTTTCGCATGGTCCCCCGCAACTTCTTTTAATCCTTCCAGCACCGAAACAGGTTTTGTAAAATCAGCAGACACACTCCAGGTGCCCGGCATGTTTGACCTGTTATTAGCAAGCGGCCCAACCAATGCAATAGTACCTGATTTTTTTATGGGCAAAATATTGCTGTCGTTCTTCAACAATACAAAACTTTCGGCAGCTATTGCCCTTGCTGCTTTTCGGTTGGACTCGGTATATATTTCATTTGCTGCCCGCTCATCACTGCAATAACGATAGGGATCATCAAAAAGACCCAGTTTGTATTTTGCTTCCAGTACTTTGCGGCAGGCATTATCAATTTGCTTTTGTGTAATCTTTCCCTGCTGCAGCGATTTTTTTAGTGTGGTGAGAAATCCTTCGCCCACCATGTCCATGTCCACACCCGCTTTCAAGGCTAATGCAGAAACCTGTTGCAGATCGCCCATGCCATGATCAATCATTTCATTGATAGCTGTATAATCTGTAACTACCAGTCCTTTAAATCCCCATTGCTTACGCAGCAAATCGGTAAACAACCATTTATTAGCTGTTGCCGGTATGCCATCTATTTCATTAAAGGATGTCATTACGCTGCCCACACCTGCATCCACAGCCGCTTTGTATGGAGGTAAATATTCGTTGTACATTCTTACACGGCTCATGTCAACTGTATTATAATCACGTCCGGCTTCACCGGCGCCATATAATGCAAAATGTTTTACGCAGGCCATTATCGTATTGTTCTTCGATAAATCATCTCCCTGGTATCCTTTCACCATAGCTTTTGCTATCTGCGAGCCGAGGTAAGGATCTTCGCCTGAGCCTTCTGATACTCTGCCCCAGCGGGGATCACGGGATATATCAACCATGGGTGAGAAAGTCCAGTTCAACCCGTCGGCACTTGCTTCAGTTGCGGCTATTCTTGCCGTACGCTCTATCAGCTTCATATCCCAGGTGCATGACAATCCCAGCGGAATGGGGAACATCGTTTTATATCCGTGTATCACATCCATTCCGAAGATGACAGGGATTTTTAAACGGGTTTGAGTAACTGCAATTTCCTGTGCCTTTCGGATACGTGCAGGCGAAGACATACTGAATATTCCACCAACATTGCCCGCCTTTATCTTTGCTTCCACATCCGAACTTACCACAGAACCTGTGGTAGCTTCTCCCCCGGTTAGCAAATTCAGTTGTCCTATTTTTTCATCTACCGTCATTTTGTTCAGCAGACCGGTGACAAACTGATCCATTTTTATATCAGGCGATACCGGTTTTATCTGCGCACTAACGGTAAAGTATAAACCGATCAGTGAAACAGTTATAAGTGATTTCATATACTATGTTTAAAGTTTTTCAGCATTACTTCAGATAAGGTTCCAATGCCTGCTGCCATATTTTGTATCCGTCTTTATTCATGTGCAGCATGTCCTGCACAAATAATTCTTTTCTGGGTTTACCATCAGCACCAAGCATTAAAGGATATATGTTTATAAATGCAGTTTTTTTCTTTGTACTGAGAAAGTTCTGGATATTACTGTTAGCTGCCTGCATGGCTGGAAAAAATTTTTCCCTGCTGGGGCTGGGCTTCATGGCGATATATACAATAGGAATTTTAGGGTACCTTTTTCTTATGATATCGAAAAGGGTGATGAAACGGTTTGTTACTGTCTCCGCGGTAATGGTATCCGAAGAAGCTACATCGTTTTCCCCACAATAAATTACTATCTCTTTTGGCCGATATGGAAAAATAATATCATCAGCATACCTTATAAGGTCGGGCAGGGTAGAACCACCAAATCCCCTGTTGAGAATATGATGTCCGGGAAAATATTCCTGCACATCATTCCACCTGGTAAAGGAGGAACTCCCGATGAATAGAATCATTTTTTTCTTAGGAAAACGGAGACTATCCTGTTTCTTAAATTTTTGGATATCGTTATAGAAAGGCGGATGCTGTGCAAATACAGTTACAACAAAACTCAATAAAAATCCAATGAACAGTATTTTTTTCATGAAGTATTGTTTTAAAAAGAATAAAGTGAATTTATATGTGGTATTAGTTTCTTTATTTAATGTGTTGCTTGGACTATGCTGCATTTCATCACTTACAATATAAAATAGGTAATAAAATTTCTCATAAAACCTGCCATTGTCTATTCTGTGAAAATCTGTGTAATCCGTGAGAAACAATTTTTATCCATTAGAACCCTAATTTATGAATCTTCAGGTTAGCCTAAATACCCGTTAAATTATACCCCCGCTATTCTCGTTTTATATTCCGCAAGAGCTTCATCAAGTCGTTGTTTTGCAGTATTGTCACCGGGCACATTGTGTGAAGGGTGGATATACAGTTTAACACCCCTGTCGGCAAGTATCTCTGCAATGGTAGTCACTGTCATCCACACGCAGGTTACAAAGCCCATGGTAGATAAAGGTCCGATTTTATCCTGGTGGTTTTTCAAATCAACTGCTGCATCCTGAATGGGTACGCAGGTATCTACTACTACATCTGCAAGGTCAAAAATGGTTTTACCCGAGGAGTGACGTGTTGTTTTTCCCTTAGCTTCGGCAGCAGATCCAAACACCACTACTTTCATCCCTTTATTTCTGGCTTCAATGGCGATATCAATATTTACATTGTTGATACCGGAGTGAGAAAACAGCCACATTACATCGCGGGTATCAAAGTTGTATCCTTTCATAATTTCTTTTCCGTATCCTTCCACTCTTTCGAGGAAGACAAACTGGTGCACACCCATTTCACCCACAATGCGGGTAAAGAATGTAAGGGGCAGTTCGCACATGGGGTGAAAACCAACAAAGCCGCCAATACGCGGATACATTTCTTCTATGGGTAATGTAGCATGCCCGCAGCCGAATGTATGTACCCACCTCTTCTGCTCAATTGCTCCTGCCATCAGTTCAGCAGCTTTTTGAATATTCTCCATCTGTGTGTCTTCAATTTTCTGCATGATATCTCTTGCTTTACCCAGCCATTGTTTTGCTAACTGCATATTTGTATGTTTTAATGTGTGTATTTTATGTTTGTTTAAGAATAACTTTTTCTCTGTTTATTTTCTGCAAAATTATATAACACAGTAAAGACATGGTGACCGATTCCATCAGTATCACCGGTGCCACGGAGTGTATTCCATAATATTTGGCTGCCACACCCATAATGTAATTGATAAGCATATTACCCAGTAGCGCAATAGTAAGAATAAAACTGAAAGCAGTAGCGGAAATATCTGCGTGACGTGTGCCCACTATACTGTACATCATTGGAAAACCTGCTGCCATACCTGCGCCAAGCGTCACCAATGCTATCAGTACAGGTGTGAATGATTTTCCAAAGAGCAACAGTATACTGCCAATGATCAGCATCAGCATTGAGACCTGCAGCATGGTACTGTCTGACTGTTTGCGAAAAATACTTCCTGTCAGCAGTCGCATCACTGCCATGCCTATTACGTTTGCAGTAAGTGCATATAAAGCTTTGTCTGCCGGTATCTTTAAACCCTCCTGTATATATGTGGTTATCCAGTTGTGAACAATTGCTTCGAGGCTGCTTTGAAAGAACAAAAAGAATGCGATCAGCAGTAAAACTTCATTTTTGAACAAACGAAAAACATGAAAAGCATCAAGGTTGTTGACATTTTTGCCGGGTGGGAATTGCAGCATCATTACGGCAATAGCTACCAGAAGTGCAAGAAATGCTGTAGCATATAATATTTTTTCAAAATCAACTTCATTTTTTAAAAATCCAAGTATCAGTGGGATACCAAGTGCACCAATGGCGAAAAACACTCCCAGCAGACTAAGATTTGCACCTTTGTTTTTGCCGCTGATGTCGGCAACAAGTGCATTGGTTGCGCCATTTACACAACCCCCGCCAAATCCAAAACCAAAAATGCAGCATTGCAGCAGTGTGATAGATTTCAGATAAGCAATACCTGCCAGCCCGATAGCAATGAGCAGACAATTTGCAGCAAGTAAATAACGGTAGCCATACCTGTCACAGAAATATCCAAACAATAATGATCCGGCTAAAATGCCAAAGGGAAGTATTGCAAATAAAGCTCCGGCAGCAACATCATCCAACCCGAATTTTATTTTCAGGTCGGGTAACACCGATCCGAGTGTGATGAGTGTTATACCAAACAACAGCATTCCTGCTCCGGCAATTATAAAATTTGCAGTACGGTTATACATATTGTTGGTCTGGTAATTGAAATGCAAGGCAGGCTGCACCATACATACCTGCCTGTTTCGGAAATGCAGAAACTTCGACTGTACATTGTTTCGCGCTTACGGGTTGCGCCCACCGGTCAATAACCATTTTTATTTGTGGCAAAAATTGTGCAGCAGGTCCAAATACACCACCGCCGAAAATTACTTTGTCGGGATTGAAAATACTGATAAGATTTGCTGCAGCCATTCCCCATAATTCAATACATTCCTGAACTACATGTTGTGCCAGTTCGTCATTAGTATATGCTTCAATAATATCACGGGCAGACAAAGGTTGTTTATTTTTCAGGCAACCTTTGTATTGAGGTTGCATGGTCATTAGATTTTTAGCAAGTAAAACTATTCCTCTTCCGGAAGCATAGTGTTCAAACGTGCAAATTTTTTCTGGAGGGTTTAATAAACCAGGTGCGGGAAGTGTTATCCAGCCCACAGCACCTGCAACATCATTTGATCCGGTCAGCACTTTGTTGTTGACCATTATGCCCGCACCAATGCCCGTACCCACAGCAATAAAAATTGCATTGACACAATTCTGCGTTTTCCCTTTCCATTTTTCTCCAACGATATAACAGGTACGATCGTTGTTGACGATCACAGGTATATTTCCAATTGCAGTTTCAATTTCTTTTTGCAACGGATAGTCATCCCAACCTTTCAGATTAGGCGCCCACACTGTTCCTTTATCCGCCCACACTATACCCGGCACGGCAACACTGACTGCTTTTACCGTAATATTGTTTTGTGTACAATGATGAAGTATCCGGAGTATCTCCTCTATGATAATATTACTCACTTCTGTTTCTTCAGAATGAGCAAATATTTTTTCTGTGTGCAATGATATAGCGCCGGTATCATCAAACAGACCAAAGGCAGCTTTGGTTCCCCCAATGTCAATGGCAAGTACGTACATTGGGGTTATTTTTTAAAATCCAGTTTTTGTGCATTCTTTTGTGCCAGCAGTGCCAGTTCAGTAGCAAGGAAGCAATGCTCCTGCGTCATGGCGGTTTCAGTACGGTTGATAATATCGTTTACGAATTGTTCTCCAAATGGTAATGTCCCATTGTTGCAATCTATATATTTTGTTTCTTTCTGGTTTACCATGTAAAGGTGGTTACCCCCTTTGTGGTTACTGGCAATATCAATATTCTTGCGTATTTCGATATACCCGTCAGTACCAAGAATAGTAAGCCTGCCATCGCCCCAGCTATTTAATGCATCCGGTGTAAACCAGTCTACCCGGATATAACCTGTACCCTGATCTCCCCTTATGGTTGCATCGCCAAAGTCTTCAAAAGCGGGATACTGCGGATAATGCACGTTGCCCGTTTGTGAACAAACAATATTTGCTTTTGTGGAACCTGTGAAAAAAAGAAACTGGTCGAACTGGTGTGAGCCAATATCAGTAATAATACCGCCATAATATTTTTTATCGAAGAACCATTCTGGCCTTGATGCCGGGTTCATACGGTGCGGACCCAAACCAATGGTTTGAACAACATTGCCTATAGCGCCTGCTTTTACCAGTTCCCCGGCTTTTATTGTCGCTTTGTTTTCAAGCCGCTCACTATACATTATAATATACTTACGGTTTGTTTCTTTTTGTACACGGCGAACTTCTGCCAGTTGTTCTAAAGTAATAATACCCGGTTTATCTACCAGGTAGTCTTTGCCGTGCTTCATTACTTCAATACCAAGCGGGGCGCGTTCCACAGGTATACCCGAACTGAGCACTAATTGTATGGAATTGTCTTCCAGTATTTCTTTTTGATGCTGTACCTGCCGGGCTGAAGGATATTTTTTTGCAAAAGCTGCAGCAAGGTCAGATTCTTTGACATAAAAAGAAATGAGTTGCCCTCCGCCCCGGGTTACAGCATCCACCATCCCATAAATATGTGGATGGTTGATATTAATAACTGAAAACCTGATTTTGGATTGGCGTTGTGTGGCCGAAAAAGCATTTTGAGATAATGAAGAAAGAATAGTAATACCGGCTGCCGCTCCGGCGCTGTTTTTTATAAACCTCCTGCGGTTCAGTGAAAAATTATGCATGATTTATATTTTATGACAAGCAGTGAAGATTAAATTTAACCTATTAATACGTACACTCCATTCTAAATAGCAGATTAATTTTTGGTTAGCGCCTTTATTGTTTTTTTCAATGTGGCTATACTCTGAGCGCAGTATTGACAGGCAGTTATAAAACCTGCATGTATTATCTTTGGTCATTTAAATGATAATTCATGCTTAAAGTTGGCATTTTTGGAGTTGGGCACCTCGGCAAATTCCATATTAATAACTGGCAGAAAATTAGCAATGCAACCCTGGTAGGTTTTTATGATCCTGATGATAAAACTGCTGCAGAAGTAATAAGGCAATACGGGCTCAAAAGATTTGATGACCAGGATAAACTTATAGACGCCTGTGATGCAGTGGATGTGATTGCCCCAACAACTTATCACTTCGATATATGTGAAAAAGCGATTCGCAAAAGCAAACATGTATTTGTGGAAAAGCCGCTTGCAGATACTATGGAGCAGGCACACAAAATTGTGAAGCTGGCAAAGGAAGCCAATGTAAAAGTGCAGGTAGGGCATGTGGAACGTTTCAACCCTGCATATCTGGCACTCAAAGGATATAAGCTTACCCCAATGTTTATAGAGGTACACAGGCTTGCACAGTTTAATCCCCGTGGCACCGAAGTAAGTGTAATACTCGACTTAATGATTCATGATATTGATATCGTTTTGAGTATTGTGAAGAGTGGTGTTAAAAGTATATCAGCAAGCGGTGTAGTGGTAATGACGGAAACACCGGATATTGCTAACGTGCGGATTGAATTTGATAACGGTTGTGTGGCAAACCTCACTTCATCAAGAATTTCAATGAAGAAGATGCGTAAAATGCGGTTGTTTCAGAAAGACGCTTATATAGGTATTGATTTTTTGGAAAAGAAAACTGAAATCATAAAGCTGCGCGAAGATTCAGATAAAGATGCTTTTACTTTTGATATTGAGACACCTTCGGGCACCAAAGTAATTGCGATTGCAAATCCGCCTGTGCCCGACACCAATGCCATTCTCCTGGAACTTGAAGCTTTTGTGAATGCAATAACAGCCAACACGCCGGCGCCTGTGTCGGAAGTTGACGGATTAATGGCCATGGATGTTGCCCATCAGATATTGCAAAAAATCCAATCAGCCAATTACGTTGTAAAGTAGCGACACTGAGCCTGTCAATGCCATGAAGAACCAGCAAAAAATATCCTTAGCCTGGTATGTGATCAGCGATTATGCAGCTTGTGCGCTTGCATGGGTAACAGCTTTTTTTATTCGTAAGCATCTAACCGGTATACGTATGAATATAGCCGGTGAACTTTCCAATAATAGTTTGCTGCAAGTCAGCATATTTCTTATTCCTGCAGGCTGGCTGATGCTGTTCCTTCTGGCGGGCAGTTATCATCGTCCGGTATATGTCAGGTCAAGGTTATCGGAATTTACTACAACATTCATTTGTACCCTGCTTGGTTGCCTGGTGCTTTTCTTTATCCTGGTGCTCGACGATAAGCAGGTGAATTATCCTTATTATTATAAAGCATTCTTTACACTTTTTTTGTGTCACCTTGTATTCGTGTGGATGGGTCGGTCAATAATTTTACGAATAGCACGTAAACAGTTGGTCAGTAAAAAAGTTTGGTTTAATACCGTGATTATTGGCAACAATGCAACGGCTATGCAGGTATATCATGATATCAGAAAAAACCAGGACATCCTCGGATACCGGTTTACAGGATTTATTGATACCCTGCATTCACACAATGGCTTAAAAAAATATATGCCCTGGCTTGGTGGTACAGAGAGACTGGAAGAAATACTTGAAGAAAATAAAGCAGACCAGGTGATAATTGCTATGGAAGGATCACCTGCCGGTGTAATTACCGATATTGTGAACCGCCTGAGTGAAAAAGATATAGATATTAAGATGGCACCGAGTCATCTGGATATATTGGCAGGATCGGTAAGGACACAGAATGTGCTTGACGCACCACTGATAGATTTAAAAAAAGGACTGATACCGGAATGGCAGCAACATTTAAAAAGACTGACCGATATATTGGTCTCAGTATTTGGGCTGATATTGCTTTCACCACTTATGTTGTATGCTGCGATACGTGTAAAACTATCATCAAAAGGCCCGGTGTTTTATGCACAGGAACGGGTAGGATATAAAGGCAAGTTGTTTACCATGTATAAATTCCGCTCCATGTATGCCGATGCTGAAGAAAGTGGACCGGCACTTTCTTCGCATGAAGACCGGCGGATTACTCCCTGGGGTAAAACCATGCGTAAATGGCGGATAGATGAACTGCCACAATTTTGGAACGTAATAAAAGATGAAATGAGCCTGGTGGGGCCAAGACCGGAGCGCAGGTATTATATTGATAAAATAAATGAGCAAACTCCTTATTACCGCTACCTCCTGAAAGTGAAGCCGGGAATTACAAGTATGGGTATGGTAAAATTTGGCTATGCCGAAAATGTGGAGGAGATGATAGAGCGCATGCAGTACGACCTGGTATATATTGAAAATATATCGCTCGGACTCGACTTTAATATCATGTTGCATACATTAAGAACAATACTGAAAGGCAAGGGAAAATAGAGAAAGGTGAGACGGGAGACGATAAACAAAAAACTAAAAACGAAAAACCAGAAACCCTCTCATGACCCTGCCGGTTTTTCCTTTACATTTGAACCGAACTTCTTATCGCGTGAAATACCTGGTATTAATACTTTTTTTAAGCTGCTGTTTGGCGGGAACCAAAGCCCAGGAAATGTACTGGCAGCAAAGGGTAAACTATAATATTGCCGCTACGCTCAACGATACTGATCATGTTGTGGATGGGTTTATTAAAATAAGATACACTAATAATTCTCCTGATACACTGTCCTATATATGGTTTCATCTGTGGCCAAATGCATATAAAAATGACCGGACTGCATTTAGTGAACAACAATTAGAAAATGGAAGTACAGATTTTTATTTTTCCACCCCTGAGCAAAAAGGGTATATCAACCAGCTAGATTTTAGAATAAATGATATACATGCTGAGGTAGAAAATCACCCGCAATTTATTGATGTAATTAAGTTACTACTGCCCCAGCCATTGACCCCAGGTGCGTCTGCGCTGATAACCACTCCTTTTCATTTGCAGTTACCACAAAATTTCTCGCGTGGCGGACATATAGGTCAGTCTTATCAACTCACACAATGGTATCCCAAGCCGGCAGTATATGACAGAAAAGGCTGGCATCCTATGCCCTACCTGGGACAGGGAGAATTTTACAGCGAATTTGCAAATTATGACGTTACAATTTCTTTGCCTGCAAATTATGTTGTAGCCGCAACCGGGGTATTGCAAAACGAACAAGAAAAAGAGTGGCTGAAATCAAGAAATTCATTTTCATGGAAAGAACACAGGTACAGGAAGAAAATAAAAAGAGGTACTTACAAGATTGTGCGGGAGCTTTTCCCGCCTTCTTCTGCAGAATACAAAACTTTACATTATAAACAGGATAGTGTTATAGATTTTGCCTGGTTTGCTGATAAACGTTTTGTAGTAAATTATGATACCTGTTTGCTGCCATCTGGTAATACGGTAGATGTGTATTCATTTTATACAACCAAATCAATACAATTATGGGATAACAGCCTGCAGGAGGTTAAAAAATCTTTGCGTAGTTATTCCGGCGCTATAGGCGGGTACCCTTATCAAAATGCTTCAATAGTTGAAATTGATACTAAGGATTATGGGGGCATGGAATACCCGGCAGTAGCTGCTATTTCAGTACAGAATAAACAACAACTTAACGAAGTTATTTCACATGAAGTGGGGCACAACTGGTTTTATGGTATCCTGGCAAGTAATGAACGAGACCACCCCTGGATGGATGAGGGTATGAATACTTATTATGATTACCGGTTTGGTGATCAGTCAAAAATATTTTCCACTCAGAAAATAATGAAGCTGGGTTTTGAATCTTTTGTAGCTGTTAAAAAAGATCAACCAATTGATTTACCGGCAGAGCAATATAGTTGGTTAAATTATGGTTTGTCGGTGTACTACAAAACCGCGGCGTGGATGAAATTGCTGGAAAACAAAATAGGTAAAGAAAAATTTGATATGTTGATGAAGGATTATTACCGGCAATGGAAGTTCAGACATCCCTATCCTGAAGATTTTAAAACTATTGTAAAACAGCATACAGCTTTTAATACTGATAGTCTTTTTCGTTTGCTTCATACGAAGGGCAGTTTAATTCCCGATACGAGAAGATCATTTAAAGTTGCACTAATCGGGAAACCAGATGCTGACAGAAAATATAATTATCTCAATCTTGCCCCGGCAATCGGATTCAATAAGTATGATGAGTTTATGATTGGCGGGCTCTTTCATAATTACACACTCCCTTTCAGAAAGTTTCAGTTTATAGTGGCGCCAGTATATGCTACAGGTAGCAAACAAATGAATGGCATAGGACGTGCTACTTATAGTTGGTATCCGGATAATATTTTTGAAAAAATAGAAGCAGGAATAAGTGGTGAGAAGTTTTCAATGGATGCATTTACAGATTCAAGTGGTAAAACCACTTACCTGCAGTTTTCCAAACTTACACCTCATATAAGGTTTGTGTTTCGTAATGCCGATATACGCAGCAGGCTTACCAGGTTTGTACAATTTAAATTATATACTATCAATAATGAGCAACTAAATTTTTATTGGGATTCTGTTGGAATGAAAAACAGGTATAATGTTCGCAACAAAGGAATCACTCTTGGTCAGTTGAAATATGTTGCTGACAACAGCAGGGCTTTGTATCCTTATCGCTGGGAGTTTAGGTTAGAGATAAGTAGAGATTTTGGCCGGGTAGAACACACAGGAAATTATTTCTTTAATTTTCCGCACTATGGCGGTGGACTGAATGTAAGATGGTTTGCAGGTAAGTTTTTTTATCTCGGTGAAAAAACCAGCGCTAAACGATTTGATGCTGATGCATACTTTTTGAATATGAGTATGCCCAAAGGCTACGAGGATTATACATACAGTAATTATTTTTTAGGAAGAAATGAATTTGATGGATTTTATGCTCGGCAGGTAATGGTGCGGGATGGAGGATTTAAAGTGAGAACGGATTTGCTGAGTAATAAAACCGGCAAAACCGATGACTGGCTTGGGGCATTGAATTTCACAGCCTCTTTTCATAAAAAAATCCCTGTAAAGTTATTTGCAGACTTTGGCACCTACAGCGAGGCCTGGAAGACAGAAGACGCTTCACGTATATTGTTTGATGCCGGTTTGCAGTTCTCACTTTTCAAAGATGTAGTCAACATATATGTACCGGTTATTTACAGCAAAGAGTACAGGGATTATTATCGTTCCTATCCGGGCAATAAATTCTGGCAGCGGATTTCTTTCAGTATAGACATTCAAAACATAAATTTTAAAAAAATCTTCCCCGGGCTGCCTTTCTAAATATGAACCATGAACCATATCCGCTATATACAGCATGAACATATTGATATGCAGAAATGGGATAGCTGCATAAAAGAAGCGGATAACAGCCTGATCTACGGCTACTCCTGGTGGTTAGATGCAATGTCGCCAGGCTGGCATGCAATTGTCTTAAATGATTATGAAGCTGTGATGCCGTTGACCTGGAGAAAGAAGTATGGAATTTGCTATTTGTATCAACCATTCTGCACAGCCGCATTAGGTGTGTTTTATAAGAAACATATTTCACCTTGTGTTGAAGATTTTTTCAAAGCCATTCCACGGGCATATAAATATTGGGATATTGACATTAATGAAAATAACAACATTGATAATAGTTTGATATGTTTTGAGCGAACAAATCAAATGCTTGATTTGAGGGATGGCTATGATGCAGTTAGAAAAAATTATAGTTATTTAGCAAGAAGAAAGCTAAACAAGGCCGACAAATCGAATATAACCATTGAGCGGGATGTGCAGGAAAGTGTAATAATAGATTTATTCAAAAAAGAATACAATAGGCAAATAAAAGCATCGGGTTATGATTATGCCGCTATTGCAAAATGTTGCGCCATTGCCAGGGGTAAAGGATGGGTGAAATCGTATATTGCAAAATCAATGGATGATACGATAATTGCGTTTTATATCGCTTTGCAGGATGACAGGTTTGGTTATTTGCTTTTAGGTGGGAGTACTGCGCAAGGAAAAGAAAGAGGTGCATTTTACCTGCTCACTGATGCAGCGATACATGACCAATGTAACCACAAAAGGATATTCCGGTTTGAAGGTTCTGATCATAAAGGCATCGCATTTTTTAACCGGCAGTTTGGTGCCATACCTGTTTCATATACGCATATAAAGTATAACAGGTTACCGTTCCCATTGAATTTTTTAAAAAAATAGTAAGGAGCGGATAGTATAATAGAAAATCTATTGGGAAAGTAATTGTTCTGCAAATGTAATATCTGCCGGCACTGTTATCTTAATATTTTCTTTTTCACCTTCTATCAAAAAAATTTTGTTACCCGCTGCCTCCACAACAGTGGCTTCATCAGTAAAACTGGTATTATATACTTGTTCAAATGCGGGAAGGATAATTTCACTACGGAAGGTTTGCGGGGTTTGTACAGCTCTTAGCAAATTCCGGTCTATTACTTTTGTAGTGTCTCCCTCAATCATACGCACACTGTCGGTTATGGGAACTGCAGGTATAGCGCTTCCTTTTTCCTTTGCCTGATCATAACAACTTCTTATAAGAGATTCAGATACCAAACATCTCACGACATCATGTACAAAAATGATACTGTTGTC
This sequence comes from Chitinophagaceae bacterium, assembly GCA_039811345.1. GTDB lineage: Bacteria > Bacteroidota > Bacteroidia > Chitinophagales > Chitinophagaceae > Agriterribacter. The sequence goes on along the minus strand of JBDHYJ010000010.1, from coordinate 5,287 downwards.
TTTCACCTGCTTTAACCCGTTCTTCACAGAGTGAAAACGAGTCTCACCTCCGGGCACTATGGTAATATCTGGTGTGCCCTGCATAGATTGAATAATCAATTTACCCTCGTCAATAAAAGAAGGGTGCAATACCAATATGATATGAATATCTGGAAAAGCTTTTAAAAATTTATTGATGCTGTGAACCAATATCGGTTTGCCACCGATTTGCAGAAATTGCTTGGGTATGGCAGATCCCATTCTTGTTCCAGTTCCTCCGGCTACTATCACAACATATTTCTTCATTATTTTTTAAGGCAAATTACTTATTAGCAACGAAACAGTATAATATTGATGATATTAAACCCTTACATTTGCGCAATTTTGTACCCTACCGTTATTACAAAGTATTGCGGCATATAAAATTTTGTTTTCAACTGCAAGATTGGCCGTCTACGTATTGTTTCATCCATTTGAAATTAATCCCGGAATGAGAAAGAATGTTTTTATTACAATTGCAAACACAAACCATTAGAACCACATCGAATCACCAAAAATCACTACAATGAAGAAGAGGCTGCTTACAACGCATACCCGGTATGCATGGTACATGATTGTGCCTTTGTTATTATGTTCCTTATTTATTCATGCGCAGGATAATATTGCATCCGTTAAAGGTACAGTAGCGGACGAAAAGGGGGTGCCGCTTGCCGGAGTAAGTGTAATTGCACAGAACAGTACAACCAGTGTTACTACAGGTACTCAAACAGATGCAGGGGGAGTATTCAACTTTTCGCTTCCTGCAGGTAATTATCGTTTTTCATTCAGCTTTGTGGGGTATCAGTCGCAAACATTAAGCGGTTACAATTTAAAACGCGGAGAAACAATAACCCTTACTGTTGTTTTATCTGATTCTGCCCAATCGCTGGAACAGGTTACAATAGTTGGTTATGGAAGCCAGCGGAAAAGGGATGTGACTACTGCAGTAGTCGGTATCAGGGCAAAAGATATGGAAAACCAACCCATTAATAATGTAGCCGAGGCTATGGTCGGTAAAATGACGGGAGTGCAGGTGGCACAGGGAACCGGCCAGCCAGGAGCACCTTTATCTATAAAAGTCAGAGGAGTTGGTACCATTACAGCCGGTACAGAACCACTGTATGTAGTAGATGGATTTCCGCTTACTGACAACAATCTCAATTCTCTTAGCACTTATGATATTGAGTCTATAGAAGTATTGAAAGATGCATCTTCTGCCGCAATTTACGGGTCAAGAGGTTCTAACGGGGTAGTATTGATTTCTACCAAACAGGGCCGACGTGGAAAGATGAAAATTAATGTAAATAGTTATATTGGTCAGCAACAGGTTGCTCATAAAATAAAAATGCTGGATGCTTACCAGTATGCGGATATAGTACGTGATGCCCGTAATAACAGTTATACCGACCAGATGATTTCGAATAACCTGAAAAGAGCTTCACAGGGATTGCCTGCTATTGTATATAGTATCAATGATGATAATGCCACCCGTCTGCTGAACACGGGCAAAAATCAAAACACCATAATTCCTGTTGAAGTGTTGCCTTATCTTGAGGGTAAAACAGGACTTATCAATACAGACTGGCAGGATGAAATTTTCAGAAACGCCTTAATACAAAACCATGTTATTTCTGCTTCAGGCGGATCTGAACATTTCAGGTATTATACTTCAATTGATTATTTAGATCAGGATGGAATTATTATTAACAGTGGTTTCAAACGCTATGGTTTCAGAACAAACCTTGAAGCAAACAGGGGTATTTTTAAATTTGGGTTAAATCTCAATCCTTCTTTAGTACAGGAAAAAAGAGTAAACAGTGACGGAACTTATGCTGCCAATGGTGGTGGTGTTGTTTCTTCCGCATTGCATTATTCTCCTATTTGGCCGGTGTTTAATGCAGATGGTACATATAATTTCTCTGAGAATTCTTGGAGCAGTGATACTAAAACCACAATGCCAGACGGATCAGTTGTAAACGGTAATGCACAAACTCAGGCATGGAATCCTGTAGCTTTAGCCATGCTGCAAAAAAATGACGTAATCTCTACCCGTCTGCTGGGCAACGCATATATTGAAGCAGCCATAACAGGCGACTTAAAATATAAGATACTATTTGGCTACGATTACTATAATATGCGGCAGGATAAATTCAGACCGTCCACATTTCCTGCATCAAATACAGCAGGTAATCCCGAAACAGAAGCCACTGCAACATCTCAAACTGCTGCTGATTTTAACTGGCTGTTAGAACAGACATTGAACTATAATAAAACATTCGGCAAACATTCACTGAATGTGTTAGCAGGATGGTCGTTGCAGAAAGATGATCTGAGAGGCAACTATGCTTATGCAAGCGGTTTTATCAGTAACCAGATAACAACATTAAGTGCAGGCAGAGTGACTGATGGTACTTCCGAACAATCGCAGTGGTCGCTGGCATCAGGAATTGCGAGGATACAATATAATTACATGGGGAAGTACCTGTTGACTGCCTCTGTCCGTGCCGACGGTTCTTCAAAGTTTGGTATTAATAAAAGATGGGGAAGTTTTCCCTCTGCTTCAATCGGGTGGAGAGTATCGGATGAAAGTTTTATGAGCGGCATTTCATTTATTTCTGATCTGAAACTTAGAGCAAGTTATGGACTGACAGGTAATTTTAAAATCCCTAACTATGGTGCATTGGGCCAAATGAGTTATTTCGCTTATGTATTTGGCACTGGTGTTGTCAACGGAGCTGCTCCTATAAGCCGGCCGAATCCAAATCTTAGCTGGGAAAAAACAGCTCAAACCAATTTTGGGTTAGATGCAGGGTTCTGGTCAAACAGGCTTACATTATCTCTGGATTTTTATAACAGTAATACTAAAGATCTTTTGTTGAATGTTCCTGTTCCGCTTTCTACCGGTTTCAGCAGTGAACTTATTAATATAGGAAAAGTAAATAACAGGGGTTTTGAAGTTAATGTTGGTACTAACTACAGATTTGGGAACCTGGTATGGAATGCATCCGTTAACTTTTCTACCAATAAAAATAAAGTGGTGGAGTTAGGTCCCGGCAATGCTGATATTATAAATACTGGTTCTGTTGCTAATGCTTATTTCATTACAAAAGTTGGTGAACCAATTGGCTCCTATTTTTTGCCAAAGGTTTTAGGAGTGTTTGCCACACAGACAGAAGTTGATGCATATCCGCATTTTATTGATGCAGCCAGTAATTTTGACCTTGCCACCACCAAACCAGGGGATTTTAAATTTTGGGATGCTGACGGTGACGGAAAAATCAATCTCACAAAGGATAGGGTAATAATAGGAAGTTATCAGCCTAAATATACCTATGGTTTTGCTACCGGTATTCAATGGAATGGCTTTGATTTGGCTGTTGCCCTGCAGGGTGTAGGTGGAAACAAGATATTGAATCTCGGTCGCCGTTACTTTTACAATCATGAGGGAAACATGAATAATTATGCAGGAGCAGTGAACCGGTGGAAATCAGAATCAGACCCGGGCAGTGGTAAAAATGTGAGAGCGAACCGTGTGGGTAAAGGTCAAAATGGTATTACTTCCTCTTGGCATGTGGAAGATGGCGATTACCTTAGGATACGTAATATTACTTTGGGATATTCCCTGCCTTCATCAACCACAGACCAGTGGGGCATTACGAAAGCCCGCTTGTATATAAGTTTACAAAACATGTTCACCTTTACAAAGTACGAAGGCTATAATCCCGAAGTTTCCAATAGAAATGTGAGTACAACTAATGGTGAGGACTATGGTGTTTATCCAACTGCCAAAACGGTTTCTGTTGGTATTAATCTAACCTTCTAAAATCATTATCATGAAAAAAATATTATCAGCCATTTTATTGTTATCGGGGATTGTATTAAGCAGCAGTTCCTGCAAAAAGTTTCTTGATCTGAAACCGATTGATTCGCCAACGGAATCTACTTTTTATGTTGATGAAAAAGGTTTGCAGGGTGGATTAGTAAGTGCTTACGATGCTTTGCAAAGCACTGCTATGTATGGCCAGAATTTTATTGCGTTAATGGAAATCAGGGGAGATAATGCTATGGATAACGACCAGGGAGCAAGTGGTGGTGTCCGTTACCAGATAGAATCATTTGCAGAAAGACCTGACAATACTATTGTAACTGACTCCTGGCTGGGTTGTTTCAGGGCAATTTTCAGAAGCAATATTGTTATTGACAGGGCTACTGATATTGCAATGGATGAAACTAAAAAGAAACAGATAGTGGCTCAGGCGAAGTTTTTAAGAGCGCTTAACTATTTTAATGCGACCCGCCTTTGGGGCAAACTTCCATTAATTACTTCACCCCAAACTACCGAGGATGCCAGAAACAATCAACGTGCTGAAGTAACTGCTATTTATGCCCAGATAGAAGACGATTTGAAAACAGCAATAAATGATTTGCCTGAAACATGGCCTTCAAATAAGAAGGGGAGTGCTACTACATTAGCTGCACAGGCTTTACTGGCAAAAGTGTACCTGTATCAAAAAAGATACAACGATGCTGCGGCTTTGATTACACCTTTGGTAGGGAAAATAAAAAATAGCACAATCGTATCTCTTGTTCCGCAACCACAAACTTTTCCTAACGGACTGAAAACAAGTAAGGATATTTTGTTTTCAGTACAATTTCTATTAGGTGGTGTAGGCGAGTCTGTACTTCAAAATAACCGTTATCGCAATTCGGGGGATAATAATGCTATTACTTTACCACAGTCATTATTTGAAAACAATGATAACAGGAAAGCGCTTGTAGCACCAACTGGCAACGGGCAACGTCCGGGTAAATTTGACGGACCTGTTGCTAATGAAGAAACCAGTATGGATATGCCGGTACTTCGTTGTGCTGAAGTGATGCTGATATATGCCGAAGCATTAAATGAAGCAGGTTACCCGGATAATGAAGCATTAAACGCACTCAATGCTGTGAGACTTAATGCTGGTATTACTGCCTTGAGTTTTGCAGACCTTCCTTCAAAGGCTGCTTTTACCACAGAAGTATATAAACAACGCAGACTTGAACTGGCATTGGAACTGGATCGCTGGTTTGATATTGTAAGAACCGGACAAATGCCGGTAATCTATCCCCTTGTTGATGCTTACCGGAAAGTATATCCTGTACCTCAAACTGAAATTCAGAATATTACCGACCAGACAGGCTGGCAGAACGAAGGATATTAATTCGAAATATAACCATTAAGGGATTAAGAAATGAAGCGTGAAAAACTTAATGCTTCTTAATTCCT
>JBDHYJ010000009.1:0-87717 GCA_039811345.1 Chitinophagaceae bacterium | reverse complement strand
AAAGACAAAGTATTTTTATTTTTTTCATTTCAATATTTTTCAAGTTTTGTTATTGATGTAGCATTCGTAATATTTTTAAAACATATTTCCATACCTCACTTAGCTAATAGCTGATAGCTAAAAGCTGATAGCTAATAGCTAATAGCTCCTGCTCTCCTGCTTCCTCCCTGAAAATATTATATACAAACAAGGCAGCACAAACAGGGTTAATATTGTTGCAGTCATTAGACCGCCAATCACAACGGTGGCCAATGGTTTTTGTACTTCTGCACCTGCACCTGTGCTGATAGCCATTGGTAAGAAACCCAGTGAGGCAACAGTAGCTGTCATTAATACCGGACGCAAACGAATTTGTGCACCCTGCAATACAATCCCTTTTACTGACAAATCATTGTCAACAACATCATCATGCTCTTCGCCCATTGCTTCTTGCCCATTGCTCATCGCCCGATGCCCTTTACTCTTCTCCGCTTTCAACTGGTTAAATGTTCCTATAAGTACTATACCATTCAATACCGCTACTCCAAACAATGCAATAAAGCCTACACCGGCTGAAATACTAAAAGGCATATCTCTGAGTAATAATGCAAATACACCGCCAATGGCGCTCATAGGGATTGCCGTATATATCAATGCAGCCTGCTTTGCAGAATGAAAAGTAAAATATAACAGAACAAAAATTAAGATGAGTGCAATAGGTACTGCGATTTTTAAACGTGCAGAAGCTTTTTGCAGGTTTTCAAATGTGCCGCCATACGTGGTATAATATCCAACGGGTAGTTTATATTGTGGTAAACGCAATTTTTGCTGAATGTCTTTCACCACACTCTCCACATCTCTTCCCCTGACATTAAACCCAATAACAATTCTTCTCTTGCCGTCTTCACGACTGATTTGAGTGGGGCCTTCTTTAAATGAAACATTAGCCACCTGCGATAAAGGTATCTGGTTGCCATTACGTGCAGGAATATACAGGTCTGCAACATTGTTTAATGTAGTTCGGTATGCACTGTCGAGCCTGACAGTTAATTCAAATTTTCTTTCATTCTCAAAAACAAATCCCGCAGTTTGTCCCGCAAAAGCAGCGACCACTACCTGGTTGATATCTTTAATATTTAACCCATAACCTGCAATTCTTGCGCGGTCGTATTCAATAGTGATTTGAGGAAGTCCGGCAGTACGTTCAACCATCGGATCACTGACACCGGGGATATCTTTAATGGCGTTTGCAAATACCGGGGCAAGTGCTGCCAGCGTATCTAAGTTCTCTCCAAAAATTTTTATAGCAACATCCTGTCTTATACCTGTCATCAGTTCATTAAAACGCATTTGAATGGGTTGGCTTGGCTCAGCTATTACCCCTGGTATATCTTCCAGCTTTTTTTTCATCATGCCGGCGAGTTCATAAAAATCCTTTGTGGTCGTCCATTCCTTTTTATCCTTTAATACCACTATAATATCAGTTGCATTCAAAGGCATTGGGTCTGTAGCCACATCTGCCGAACCGGTTTTGCCTACCAGCATTTTTATTTCCGGAAATGCTTTTTTCAGTATCCGTTGTGCATGCATTACTGTTTCAGTAGTTTGGGCTAATGAAGTTCCCTGTGGCAACAAAAACTCAATGGCATAATCACCTTCTTCCAATGTGGGAATAAATTCTCCGCCGATATTGGAAAAAATAAAAAGGGTTGCTGAAAAAATTGCTACTGTAATTCCTACTATCCAGTATCTGAACTGCAAGGCTTTTTTAAGTATCGGATGGTATAAATTATTCAGGAAGTCCATTATGCGATCTGAAATATTCTTTTTGTGCAGCGCTTTTTTTGATAAAAACAAAGCACACATCATAGGTATATATGTAAGCGAAAGCACTAAGGCGCCCAAAATGGCAAAGCTTACGGTTTGAGCCATTGGCCGGAACATTTTCCCCTCTATACCGGTGAGGGTGAGAATAGGAATATATACAATCAGGATAATGATTTCGCCAAAAGCTGCACTGTTTCTTATTTTGGCTGCAGAGGCAAATACCTCCTCATCCATTTCTGATTGAGTTAGTTTGTGTACAGTTTTTCTTAAACCAAGATGGTGCATGGTGGCTTCTACAATAATTACTGCTCCGTCTACTATCAAACCAAAATCTATAGCGCCTAAGCTCATAAGGTTGGCACTAACACCAAAGAGGTTCATTAAACCCATGGCAAATAATAGCGACAGTGGTATGGCGGAGGCAACTATTAAACCGCCACGAAGGTTGCCGAGAAAAAGCAACAATACAAATACTACTATTAATGCTCCTTCTAAAAGATTTTTTTCTACTGTACCAATTGCTCTTTTTACTAATTCTGAGCGGTCTAAATAGGGTTCAATGATAATATCTTCAGGCAAAGATTGCTGCACCAGTTTTATTCGGTCTTTTACCCTTCGCACCACTTCGTTACTGTTAGCACCTTTTAACATCAGCACCAATCCGCCAACCACTTCTTTTTCCCCATTGTAGGTCATTGCCCCGAAGCGTGGTGGTGACCCAAACTGTACTTTCGCAACATCCTTAATAAGTACCGGAATACCAATGCGTGAATTTTTAACGACAATATTTTCTATATCATCCATAGATTTCACCATTCCGATTCCTCTAATAAAATAGGCGTTAGGCTTTTTGTCAATATATGCACCACCTGTATTTTCATTATTATCTTCAAGTGCAGTTAAAATCTCGGGTATGGTTACATCCATTGCTTTTAACCTGTCGGGGCTTACAGCCACTTCATATTGTTTGGTGATGCCGCCAAAACCGGTTACTTCGGCTACGCCTTCAATACCGTATAGCTGGCGGCTCACAATCCAGTCCTGCATAGTACGCAGGTCCATGGCGGAATATTTGTCTTCACTTCCTTTTTTGGGATGAATTATATATTGATAAATTTCTCCGAGTCCGGTGGTAACCGGCGCCAGTTGGGGTTTACCAATATTTTCGGGAACATCTTTTTCTGCCAGTTTTAGTTTTTCACTGATGAGTTGCCGGGCAAAATATATATTCACATTTTCCCTGAAGACAAGAGTAATTACACTCAACCCGAAGCGGGAAAATGAACGCATCTCAATCAGGTCGGGAAGATTGGCCATTGCTTTTTCCACAGGATAAGTAATATATTGTTCAACTTCCTGTGCTGCAAGGGTAGGTGTTTGAGTGATAATCTGTACCTGGTTGTTGGTGATATCCGGCAGGGCATCAATAGGCAATCTCGTAGCGCTCCATATTCCCCAGATGATAAGCGCTATTGTGCCTGTAGCAATTACAAGTTTGTTTTTAATACTGAAACGAATGATTGTATTTAGCATAGTCTGTTTGCTGTTTTGTTATATGCCTGTATCTTCAGGTCAGGCGTCAAATAATGACAGATGGTTAATACTGCATTACCTGAAATTGTAGAACCAATTATGTATTCCTTTGTCGTAAGTATATGAATACTTCTGCTGCAGGAATGAAAATGGCGATAAAGAAAAAAGAGATCAGGTTATGAAAGTCTGGGAGGTTGCCAGATTGCAAATGTTATATTCTGACAAGGAGGCGCAGGGAGCATAGCATAGGTTTTCTTTTTGAATAACTGTTTTTGAAAAGAAAAACTAATTAGACGGTGGCTACAAACAGCAATCGCACAACAGGAGCAGGTGCAGAATGGTGTACAATGTTCTGCCTTGTGATTATGCTGATGATTTGAAACAGCGGAAATTGTTGTATTCCCCTGTACATCACATTCCGATGCATCAGTGCATGGAATAAAGGAGAGGCACAGCATCCAAAAACTCACTATAGCCAGTAAAAATTTCATTGCCGCAAAAATAATAAATGCATTTCTATTGAGGAGAAGATTTTTAGAGTGCATTCCGAATTTTTGTTGAATAAATTCACTCTTATCAAAAGAGAATTAGCTACATTCTCATAAATAAGACCTTAGTAGAAAGTTATATTCGTCTATCCCTAAACCTTATTAACCTTATTGGTGCAAATAAGTTTATTAGGTCTTTTTAGTTAGAGTTATTTGAACCAGCACTTCCTATAAATTTGTTGAGAAAATTTGGAATGCACCCGATTTTATAATGAAAAAAATTATCTTAGACAATAGAAATATTTTTTATCTGTATTAAAAACGATTCAGTGAATTTATCTATGCGAATAATATTCTTCCTCTTTAATATTACTGTAATAATTTCCTGCAGTGCGGGTAATAAGCATAAGGAAAGCTTTGCTGGTTTCGATAAGCAGGCACACCGTGGTGGGCGGGGGCTGATGCCTGAGAATACCATTGCCTCTGAAAAAAACGCAATCAACTTTGGCTGTACATTAGAAATGGATCTCCAGATGTCTAAAGACAAAAAAATTGTCGTGTCGCATGATGCTTATTTCAACGGCGATTTTTGTCTAACTCCCGAAGGGAAAACTATGACCAAAGAAGAGGGTTATCACAGATTGATATATAATATGCCTTATGATAGTATTGCAAAATATGATGCAGGCTTAAAACCACATCCCGGTTTTCCCCGCCAAAAAAAAATACATGCAGTGAAACCCCTGCTTAGTGTGCTGATTGATTCGGTTGAAGCGTATGCAAATGAAAAACATCATGTAAATCACTATAATATTGAGATAAAATCGCTACCTCAAAGTGACGGGAAAAACTATCCTTCAATGGAAGAGTATATAGATTCAGCAATGAAGATTATTATTGATAAAGGTATAGCGCTACGCACCATGGTTCAATCTTTTGATATCAGGGCTTTAAAATTTATTCATGAAAAATATCCGGATATCAAAGTATCTTATCTTGTTCCCAAGTTTGACTTGCGATCTGTTGATGGATATATAAAAGAACTCGGGTTCAAGCCCGATGTATTCAGTCCTGAGTTCTCCATGGTTACAGAGGATTTGGTAAAAGGGTTTCATGCACAAAATATTCCTGTTATTCCATGGACTCCTAATACAGTGGCAGAAATTCAACGATTGAAGAATATGGGGGTTGATGGTGTTATCACAGATTATCCGGATCTGTTTGCTCAAATAAAATAATAAGTTTAAGTTTATTTTCTATTCATTCTTAATTTCAAAAACTAATATTGATGACTCCAGTTATTGCTGAATTTATTGGCACCATGTTCCTGATTCTTCTTGGCAATGGCGTAGTGGCCAACGTATTGCTTACAGGTACAAAAGGAAACGGAAGCGGTTGGATTGTGATTACTACCGGATGGGCACTTGCCGTGTTTGCCGGAGTGGTGATAGCGGGTCCCTATAGTGGGGCTCATTTGAACCCTGCGGTAACAATTGGGCTAACTGTGGGTGGGAAGTTTGCCCTGGCAGATGTATTGCCATTTCTTATAGCCCAGTTTGCAGGTGCAATGACGGGTGCATTTCTTGTGTGGTTAATGTATAAAGATCATTTTACAGCAACCAAAGAAAGTGGGTTAAAAGCTGCTGCGTTTTATACCGCTCCGGCAATAAAAAATACCAGTCGTAATTTTATTAGTGAGGCTTTAGGCACATTTGTATTGCTTTTTGCGGTTTTCTATTTTACAAATGCAGAAATGGGAGAGGAGAAAACACCTATCGGGTTAGGTTCCATTGGCGCCATACCTGTAGCTTTTATAGTATGGGCCATTGGGTTATCCCTCGGCGGTACTACCGGTTATGCTATCAATCCGGCAAGAGATCTTGGGCCAAGAATTGTATATTCCTTCCTTCCTTTTAAAGATAAAAACAAAGATGACTGGAAATATTCCTGGATACCTGTGATAGCCCCAATAGTTGGTGGCTCAATAGCTGCCTTGCTTTATTTATTCCTGAATTAAACAGGATGGAATTGTTTTTGACCGTGAGTAATCAGATTTTATAATGTTATATCAAAAAAAGCCGCGAAAGCGGCTTTTAATTTCACTATAGTTTAAGTTACCCGACCTGGATTCGAACCAAGGCTATCAGAGCCAGAATCTGATGTACTACCACTATACGATCGGGCAATGGGGCTGCAAATATATAGCTTATTTTCTTTTCAGCACGGCTTATACTTATGATTTTATTCAAAACACATCCTGTTCAAACCAACATAAATATTTTTTACAAATCGTTTACCACCATATAATTTGCAGTGAAGCAGAATATCATATCCCAAACAATACTATGGCACTTTTAGAGCGGCAACTTGTAGTGAAGAAATCTACCCTGCCCAATGCCGGCAAGGGTTTGTTTACCAGGAAATCAATACCCGCAGGAACAAAAATTGTTGAATATAAAGGTACAGTCACCCGATGGAAGGATGTGAACCATGATAATGGGAGGAATAAGTATATATACTATATTAACCGCAATCATGTAATTGATGCCGCGCCTCATCCCAATTATTTAGCCCGCTATGCGAATGATGCCCTGGGACTTGCCAGGGTAAAGGGTATAACTAACAATGCTACTTATAAAACAGAAGGATTAAAAGCATATATTTTTTCTACCCGTGATATACCTGCTGGGGGTGAAATACTGGTTGGTTACGGAAAAGAGTATTGGGATGTAGTCAGGTATAACCAGCGGCTTGACCGGAAGAAAATAACCTGACTGCATTTAACAGGACAGGAGAAAGGTGTATGTATTTACTGGGTAAATATTCTATTGTGATAGAAAAGTCGATAGTTGTATATGTTATTTCGGAGACTAAAGTCTCCGGAGAACATAAGCTGTACGAAGTCGGAGACTTCGTACAGCAGAGGTTTTATTAAAGCTTTTATTTTACAATGAAGAGGCTTGTAAATGGAGCAGATTTTTCAGGCAATACCTGAATGATATACTGACCTGCGGGCAATTGTGAAATGCCATCGGCAAGTAAAACATTATTGTTGTTTCCAAATCTTTGTTGTCTTACTACCTTACCAGAAATATTTAGTATTCTTATTTCTGTTTTTCCTGTCATATCAGTGGGTAGTTCAACACGAAGGAACCTTGTGTTCCTGGTTACAGGATTGGGATAAATTTTTATACGTGATGATGTAGAAAATGAAACAGCAACAATTTTTGTAAACAAACGATCCCCACCTGTTTCAGTGTAGGCTACCCGATAATAATTTACACCCTGTAGTGGTGATTCATCAGTAAATGAATAGTGATTGGAAATTCCATTGCTTCCCGAAGGTTCATGAATTGAACCTATAGTTATAAAATTAGATCCATCACTACTACGTTGTATTTCAAAATGACTTTCCCTGTCAAGTGTAGCTTCCCATTTGATTTCAGTACTGTTGCCTTTCTTAGTGGCCGAGAAGTCGTTCATGCGGATAGGGAGGATGCTGTTAGGACCAAATACCTGGAACTCATAAATAGAGAAACCATAAACAGTATTACGAGTCTGGCCATACATCCGTACATATCTTCCGGCTATTCCTCCGGGTATGGGAATGTCATTGATATATTTGTTTGCAGGGTTATCTGTAATAGTAGCGGCATCTGTCCAGGTGGTGCCATCAGTAGAAACCTGGATAATGTAATCGTTGGCGTTTGCGACTTCCCAGTAGAGTTTTACTTCATTGATATTATACAAAGCGCCCAGATCAACAGATATCCATTGTGGGTCTGAACGTTCGCTTGACCATCTGCCATATTCTACATTATTACCATCTCTTGCTTTACCATCCATTCCTACATTGGTTCCCAGCCCGTCAAAAGCATAACTTGAAAGAAAAGTCCCATTTTCTAAAGAGGATGCACTTGAAGATTTATTCAGTGCAAGGTTTACAACTGTTGTATTATCATATACTTCAAATTCCCAAAGGGAATATCCCCATGATGTGCCTCTTAGTGTACCATTCATGCGCACATATCTTGCACTATTACCACTAACGTCGAAGGTATTGTTAAGGTTTGTATTACCGGTAATAGTTTGTACGGTAACCCAGGTGCTGGCATCATTGGATATATCTATTGTAAAATCCTTGCCTAATGCTGTTTCCCAGACCAACTTTACCTGGGTAAGAGTATAGACCGCTCCTAAATCTACATAAATCCATTCGTTATCGGTATAGGCACTTGCCCACCTCGTGCCGGTATTGCCATCCACTGCATTTGAAGCTGGGTAAGATCCATTTTCAGTAGAAGATGCCAGCACAGTTTTGTTGAGCGCAACATTTATTTGCGCTTTTAGTTCAGATCCAGTCCATAAGAGGGCTATAATACATACTAGAAAGTGTAAAGTTTGTTTCATACGGACAAATTTTATTTGTTAATAAATCAGATACGGCAATATGATATACAGGTATTACCCCGGCAAAGCCCAGGTTAACCAAGATTAATCAGGAAATGAATTAGAGTGATTGAATATAGAGGATGGGTAAAATTAAATATGGATATAAAAATAAGTATTATTTCAGATAAAATAAACGTTTACTCAAAAAATATAAAAGTATATACTTATATTTTGATAGTGAATGAGTATTTATTTGTCAGGAACACAGTTATTTGCAGTCACATAAATAATTTCATGTTGTACACTCATTTGATATTGGTTACGGTAATAATTGCCGGCATACTGTTGAGTGTATTGTTCAAAAAGCTAACCTGGGTAGCTGCATTAACAGGAGGAATCTTAAGTTTTTTTATTTTCAAAGGAGCTGGTTTTCCAGGTTTGTTGATGTTAACAATTTTCTTCGTTACCGGAGTAGGAGTTACTTCCTGGCAATGGGATAAAAAGTTTAGAAGTGGATTAGCTGAGAAAGATAAAGGCCGGAGAAAACCCGGTCAGGTGCTGGCTAATGCGGGATTACCGGCTGTTGCAGGGCTGATGACTTACTATTGCGTTTATTTTGAAATTAATGCCCCTTTAATAATTGCAGCATGTTTTGCTTCTGCCACGGCCGATACAGTTTCTTCTGAACTGGGCATAATTTATGGCAGTCGTTTTTATAATATTCTAAACTTTAAAAAGTCACAGCGTGGATTAAATGGTGTGATTAGTGTGGAAGGAACTTTGTTAGGTGTTGCCGGTAGCTCGCTCATAGCCCTGGTATATTGTGCAGTATATGGCTGGTCTTTGCAGGCAGTTACAATCATTATTGCCGGTACAGCCGGCAACATAGCTGATTCTGTAATGGGAGCCACACTGGAAAAGAAAGGCTATCTGAATAATGATGTTGTAAATTTTCTGAATACCTGTGCAGCCGCCCTCACAGTTTGCCTGCTCAAATATGTTATGTAGTGTGAAATAGGAAACTCTATATTGCATATAGTAATGCATTGTCGGATAAATAACCTGATAAAAATTTTTTGTACAAAGCTTTTGATAAACTAAACGTATTTTAGGTGCATAATGAAATGAATTGAAAAATTATTAACAAATAGAATCTCTATTGTCTAATGAAAAAGCAAATTCTCATATTTCTGTTGCTATGCTCAATATCTGTTTTTGCTCAACAAAAACATCCTAAGTTATGGTATAGCAGCCCCGCTAATGCTTCAGTAAAAGATATAAGTGATGGATGGAAAAACGACGAAGAATGGCTGAAAGCGCTGCCGGTGGGTAATGGTTTTATTGGCGCCATGGTATTTGGTGATGTGAATAAAGAAAGGATTCAGTTGAACGATAAAACCCTGTGGAGCGGAAGCCCTGCAGATAACGACAACCCGGATGCGTACGCATCTTTACAAAAAATAAGGGAACTATTGTTTGCAGGGAAATATAAAGAAGCTACGGAACTCACCAACAAAACCCAGGTGTGCAAAGGTGTTGGCTCTGGCAATGGTAATGGGGCGAATGTGCCCTTTGGATGTTACCAAACGCTTGGTGATCTATGGTTTGATTTTCATACTTCATCTCCATATAAAAATTATCGCCGCGAGCTTGATCTTATTAACGGTATAGCCTCTGTTGTTTACGAACAAAATAGTATAGTATTTACACGTGAAGTATTTGCGAGTTACCCCGATAAAGCGCTTATAGTTCATCTGAAAGCATCAAAACCCGGCGCCATTTCTTTTTCGCTGAATATTGACAGACCGGAACGATTCACAACCATTGCAGAAAAACATAGACTTGTGATGAAAGGGGTAATGAATAATGGCCTTGGAGGCGATGGTATGCACTATAAAGTTCTCGTATCCCCGGTAATTGAGGGTGGGTCCATTGCTGAAAAAGACGGAGGATTACAGATATCCAACAGCAATGAAGTGACTATTGTAATTACATCGGGTACTGATTATCGTTTGCATTATCCTGATTATAAGAATGAAAATTATGAACAACAACTGGATGAACGTACTGCAATAGCAGTTTCAAAATCATATTCATTACTAAGACAGCGCCACATAACTGATTTTTCTTCTATCATGAACAGAGTAGCATTTAAACTTGGTAATGATAAAGATGGTGCAATACCAACAGATGAATTGCTGCAGAAAAATAAAGAAACTAACGGTGAACAATACCTGTATACACTGTATTTTCAGTTTGGGAGGTACCTGTTGATTTCCTCTTCAAGAGAAGGCAGTCTGCCTGCGAACCTGCAGGGTATATGGGCAAATAAAATTCAAACCCCCTGGAACTGCGATTATCACACCGATGTGAATGTGCAAATGAATTATTGGCCGGCAGAGGTAACTAATCTTTCCGAAAGTCATCTTCAGCTTACAAATCTTATATCATCCGTTGCAGAGCCTGGGAAAAAAACAGCAGCGATACAGTACCATGCACGAGGATGGGTAATCCATCCTATTACAAATGTATGGGGGTTTACTGCCCCGGGTGAACATCCCAGTTGGGGGTTGCATGTAGGTGCATGTGCATGGCTGAGCCAGCATTTATGGGAGCATTATGCATTCAGTATGGACAAGAAATATCTTCAGAAAGTTTTTCCGGTTTTGCAGGAGGCCTGTACTTTTTATCTTGACTGGCTGGTAAAAGATCCTGAAACCGGTAAGCTGGTTTCCGGGCCTGCAGCTTCACCTGAGAATAGCTTTGTAGCGCCTGATGGCAGTATTGCAAGTATTAGCATGGGACCAACACACGACCAGGAAGTAATCTATAATCTGTTTACCAATACACTACTTGCCGCCAAAGAATTGCATATCCAGAATGATATTATCAATAATGTAGCTGTTGCATTATCACAGTTGCAGCCCCTAAAAATAGGCAGTGATGGCAGGCTGATGGAGTGGGCAAAGGAGTTTAAGGAAACAGAACCTACGCACAGACATGTTTCGCATTTGTTTGCGCTCTATCCGGGCAGCCAGATATCTTATTATGAAACACCCGATCTTGCACAGGCAGCCAAAAAATCTTTGGAAGTGAGAGGTGATGATGGTACGGGTTGGTCGCTGGCTATGAAGATCGGTTTCTGGACAAGGCTGCATGATGGCGACCATGCTTTGAAACTATTGAACCGGCTTTTGTATCCTGTACATTCCAGCGGAGTAAATATGAGTAACGGTGGCGGAACGTATAATAACCTGTTCTGCGCCCATCCACCGTTTCAGATAGACGGTAATTTTGGGGCAACTGCCGGTATTGCCGAAATGCTGCTGCAGAGCCAGGAGAAATTTATTGAACTCTTACCTGCGTTACCTTCAACATGGAAAACCGGTTCGGTAAAAGGATTATGTGCCAGGGGCGGGTATACCCTTGATATTTCCTGGAAAGACGGTAAACTTACGAGTGTCGTACTGCATTCAAAATCAGGAAACGAATGTGAAGTGAAATACAGAGATAAGAAAATAAAGATTCAAACGGTGGGGGGTAAACGATATGATATTACCAATCGTTTAAAATAGGAGCATTAAAAGAGATATAGCCCGATCAATAGTACTAAAAAGTGAGGCGATAGATGATAAATAAAAAACGATAAACATGAAACTTGAAACTATTTCAAAGTTTTCACGTTTATCGTTTGTCTTCTCACTTTATTACCAATTATTTTCTTACCCCTGTGGTTGCACCGCCGTTCAATGAAAGGTCAACGGGTTTATTGGTTTTCCAGGCACCACGTGTAAAATCAGGTATATCAACGGTCATTGATTTGTTGCTAACTGACCTGCCGCTCAATGGTAAAACACAGCTCCATGATGCTGCGTCATATACATTCTGATCCAGTGGCAGTCCATTCCTCAGGCAGTCAATCAGTCGCCAGTCCATGATAAAGTCCATTCCGCCATGTCCACCTACTTCTTTTGCAATTGCTCCAATATGCTTTACAATTGGCGGAGTATATTTTTCGTATAGTGCATCCAGTTCCTCTTTCTTTATCCATTCATGGCCAAAGGCAATACGTTCAGGTTCAGGATATTTTTGTGCTATACCTTTAGTACCACTTACCAGGTGTATACGGGAATAGGGGCGTAGTGTAGACACGTCATGCTGCAACATCATGGTTTTCCCTTTATTTGTCCTGATAAATGTAGTATTCATATTACCACGGTAAGGCTTACCTACATATTCTTTAAAGAAATCGTCTTTGGCAGCCATTTCTCTCGCAAGGTTACCCAGGGTAAAGTCAATAGAGCTCATACTTGTCATATAGTCCATCTTATCACCGCGGTTGATATCCATACACTGTGCAATAGGACCAAGACCGTGTGTAGGGTATAGGTTGCCGTGATGCTCATAGTTTTCTTTTAAACGCCACATATCAGCATAAGCGTTTTTGTTGAATATATAATCTTTACTCAGATCATGCAGGTAAGCGCCTTCGGCATGAACAAGTTCTCCAAACAACCCGTTGCGTGCCATGTTTAATGTTAGCAGTTCAAAGAAATCGTAACAACAATTTTCAAGCATCATCATGTGCTTTTTTGTTGCTTCAGATGTGTCTACCAGTTCCCAGCATTCATCAATGGTTAATCCGGCATTTACTTCTGTAGCTGCATGTTTG
Organism: Chitinophagaceae bacterium; assembly: GCA_039811345.1. GTDB lineage: Bacteria > Bacteroidota > Bacteroidia > Chitinophagales > Chitinophagaceae > Agriterribacter. The sequence goes on along the minus strand of JBDHYJ010000009.1, from coordinate 74,826 downwards.
CCGTTTTTCATAGCATGCAGGGCAATAGGTGCATGCAGGTCCCAGGGAGTAGGTGTATACACAAGATCAACATCATTGCTTTCACACAATGCTTTCCATCCTTCTTCTCCACTATATTCTTTTGCTTTTGGACGTCCTCTTTTTTGAAGTGTAGCCTGTGCTTTGGCTACTCTGTCAGGATATTTATCACAGAGCGCCGTAATTTCCAACCCGTCAATATAGCTTAACCTGTTTACTGCTCCGCTACCCCTCATTCCCAAACCTATAATTCCTACTCTTACTACGTTCAGTTTAGGTGCAGCATAACCACACATGTTGAAGCGTGGTGGTGTTTTTTCTTTTTCTAAAGATCGTTGCATTTGTTCATCTGTCGCTGCATCAAATGCATTGGCAAGCATCGGTATGCCCGTAGCAACTGCTCCTGCACCGAAGGAGATATTGCGTAGAAATTTTCGGCGGTTGGTATTCATGTATAATTTTTTTATTGATTGCAAGTTCTAAAAAATTATCAGTAATAATGACATTCCTGCAAATTAGCACAAACGTTTGTCTGAATTTTAACGCATTTAAGCAACTGAAACATGTTTCTTTATCTTTAGCAGGATATCCTGAACGGGCGGGAATCTAATTTCCGGATAGTGTAATCATTTCTGTATGTTATTGTGAGACAAGAAATGTGAGAAGATAATTTTACGTGTTTTGAAAATAGTTTTTAATCGTGTTTCAAATCTCAGCTTTCATTATAATATGGCGCGAAAATGTTTATTATTATGCGAAATTCGATAATTCCTTTTTTTTCTGCACTTTGTCTTTTTTCATTGTTGCAGAATGGATATGCCTACTCGTCTCCCTTTAATTCAGATAGTATTTTGCACGTGCCGCTGGGAGGTAATACCTGGTCGTATAATACACCTGCGGGGAAAAAACTTATCACAACAGAGGGAATAAAAAACTGGGAGGATGCCTCTACCTATTTTAAAACATATATCCGTTTCAGTAAAACCGGCACATTGTTCCTGAAATTAAAAGCAAAAGCGGAAGGTAATTGCAAACTGAGTATCTCTATCGGAAAGAAACAGAATGTGTGTAATATAACTGGCAGTGATTACCGGTTGTATGATGCCGGGAAATGGACTATTAGTGATACTGGCTATATAGCTATTACTTTAAGTGGTTTGCAAAAGAGCGGGAAGAATTTTGCTGATATAAGCGAATTTGAAATTTGTGGAACTGTTACTGAAGGCAAAGTGATATTTACTCCAAACAATGAGGGTAATTTCTTTTACTGGGGCAGGCGTGGACCTTCGGTGCATTTGAATTATTCATTTGACGATGCTATAAAAGCCAATTGGTTTTATAATGAAGTAACCGTTCCTAAAGGTGAGGATATAGTTGGGTCATATTTCATGGCTATTGGATTTGGGGAAGGGTATTTTGGTATACAGGTAAACAGTGATACTGAGAGAAGAATATTATTTTCAGTTTGGAGCCCTTTTTCGACTGATGATCCTGGAAAAATACCGAATGATATGCGTATAGAGATGTTGAAGAAAGGAGCGGGTGTGCAGTCAGGTGAGTTTGGCAATGAAGGTTCAGGCGGACAAAGTTTTTTAAGATACCAATGGCATGCGGGAACTACTTATAAATTTCTATTGCATGGAGAGCCGGGTGCGGATAGCAGTACTATTTATACTGCCTATTTTTTTGCTCCCGAAAAGAGAGCCTGGATGCTGATCGCCAGTTTTAAAAGACCACATACACATACTTATCTAAAGCGGTTTCATTCTTTTCTGGAAAATTTTATACCCAAACAGGGTGATAAAACAAGGGAAGTATTTTTTGACAATCAGTGGATACACGACACGGGCGGAAATTGGATATCACTTAATAAAGCGATTTTCACTTATGATAATACAGCAGCGAGAGGATACAGAATGGATTTTGCCGGAGGTGTGAAGGGAGACAGGTTTTACCTGAAGAACTGTGGATTTTTTAATACCTATACGATGTATAAATCCGCTTTTGACCGCATATCTGCAGGCAATAAACCGGATATTAATTTAGAGGGTTTACCCTGAAATGTTTAATCGCTGATATCAGGATGCCATAAATTCCAGGATATCATTACCGGAGCGTGGCTTTTTCTCAAAAGCGTAGACGAAGCTTTCCCCGTTGGTAATATTCAGGGTAAAATAGTATTTCCCGGTGTTGAGGTGCGCTACCCGCATTTGTACTTCAAGCCCGTTAAATTTTCCTTTGCGGCAAATCTTTTTTTGAGCGTCTGTAATTGTGTATTCAAATACCGGATTGACAAGTTCTCCTTCTTTAATACGCAGTGAAAGCAGTTCTCTTACAACAGAAGGAAATTCTACTTCAATGTTTTTGATTTGTGTCATGTGAAATGGTTTTCAGTGAGTGATACCGGACATAATAAAGGATATAACTACAAACCGAAAGAAATATTATGAACCTTCAAAAAAAATGTCTTAGGATGAAATTTAGTACTCGATTAAATTAAAATACCTGTTTTATAAAGGTCAATGAATGGATATCGGATTGTGAGTAATGTTCTGAAGGAAAATTTTTCAGCTGGCATTAGTAAAATGTGAAATATGAATGATTGATATTAATTAATATGGCAAGATCATTGTATTGGAATTCCTGTCAGTTGAATAATGAATCAGACAACTACCATATCACCTATTAGTACCGTACTAAGAATTGACCAGAATCTGGATATGGTAAAGCATACACTTCATGAGATACTTGCAGATGAAATGACGTTGGTGGGAAAAAAGGAGGATCAAAGCTCTGGTAATTCTTTTATGCTGGGTTGGGTAAAATCTTTTACTATCGTAATGATCTCTGTAACTCTTCACAAAGCATCTGAAAATAGCACTAATATTCATATCGAAGCACTAAATACTCAGTCTGATATTAAGGGTATGAGAATAGTGCGGGATGGATTTTACGATTTTATCTATTTTTTCAGACGTCACCTGCTACCAAATGTTAAAACAACAGATACAACAGGAAGAAATGAACTACCCGGAACCTGGGGTTGGTTGTTCTTCATTCTCTTTACGGTATTTACAACATTGTTTTTGCTGTGGAAATAAATAAGAATACTTTTTTTCTATTGTGAAATATTCATTGCTGTTAGTATTTTTTGAAATACTTCAGTGTTTTCGTACACTCCCGTAAAAAGTTGTGATCCGGGACCATAAGCGAATACCGGTACCGGGAGGGCTGTATGATCATTGGTGGAAAAATGCCCACTGACATATCTTTTCTTAATGTCGCCGCTGGTTAATGTAAGCCCACCTGTTTCATGATCTGCGATCACTATAACAAGTGTTTCTCCGTTGCTGTCTGCAAACTCCATGGCTTTCCCAACTACCTGGTCAAGGTCCATTACTTCAGTTGCAACAATGGGCAGTTTGTTGTCATGCCCACCATCATCAATTTGTGAGCCTTCCTGCATCAGAAAGAATCCGTTATTGTTTTTGGATAACAATGCAACGGCTTTCTCAAATGCTACCACTGACCAGTTGCCCCGCCCTTTCAGTATTGTAAGCCCGGCTTTGTTATCAGCGACCATCAGTGGCATTTTTTTGGTGGGTTCAACATCCTTCACTGAATTGATAATAGTAAATTTATTTGCCAGCTTACGGTCAAGTTCTTCATTGTTTCTTAAAACAGGTTTTTTACCCATTATTATATCCACATGTGCCGAGAGCAAATCATTTAAAATCGCGGCACTGCTATCACGTTCAGACTGATGTGCGTAAAAGTCTGCCGGTGTAGCATCCGTAATATCGCAACTGGCAATAATGCCGGTTGGTATATTTTGACGAAAAAATATATCCGGTAAAAGAGTAAGGGCTTTACCGGTATGGTCTACGCCCACGGCTCTGTTATTGGTTTTTACACCTGAAGAAAATGCCGTGGAGCCCGGCGCGGAATCAGTTATGTAGCTGTCGTAAGAACTGGTTTTTGATAATCCGGTATACTTCATATTGAATACATTTAATGCACCACCGTTAGCAGTATACCCGGCATACCATTGTGCAAGACCGGTGCCATCTCCTATAAGAAGGATTACATTTTTCACCGGTTTTGCAGTACCGTCATTCCTGTACCGGGGTGTATACAATGTATAAGAGGTGGGCGATGTATAGGATCTGTTAGCAAGCTGGCGCAGAAAATTACCCATTGCATCAATGTGGTCGGTATTAATATAGTCAACTCCAAGATTCATATACTCATACCAGGCATTGATAATATCCGGAGCATTCCAGAAACGTACTTTTTTCTTTAGGTCATGTCCTTTTTTTATGGCAGTCACCACTATATTGCGATCGGCTTCAGGTAAATTTCCCATCCCGTTCCACAAGGAATATTTTTTAAAATTATCACTTAGCATTTCAATTTTAGGTAAAGCATCTTCAGGATAAGTCGCATTTAATTCACCGTCGAAATAGATATATGCGGGATAATTTTTAAAACTTTCTGCAGGCGGACGGTTACCGGAAATTACAATTTTCAAAGAGGTGGCAGCTGTGAGTGCCGGATATCGTTTTAGGATTTCAATAAGTTTATTGAGTGTCGGTACTGCTTTGGTTTTCAGGTCTACAAGCAATTGTAATGTCAGGTTCTTGTCGCTATATACAAATCCATTATTTTTCTCAATACTCTTATTCAGGGGATCAAGATAAAGTGCTTCAAGCGTCTTACCTTCTGTTATCTGGTTACGGTGGTGGGCCACCATTAACTTATCATCCTGCAAAAAAACATCTGCTTCTATAGATCCAAACTGCTGATCGTACGCTAAACGAAATGGAGATGATTGTTCATAATCATTATGTGAATGTGCATTTGATGTATTATAGTGTGCAGGTTGCGAAAAAACTTTTACTGTGCAAAACAGTAAAAGAAACATAAACATTTTATGCATGGCTTTGGATTATAAAGGAATGAAATCGAATGATATTATTTTTTACTTTCTTTAGCCCAGGTGTCTTTTAGGGTTACTGTCCGGTTAAATACAGGGAGCTCCGGTGTTGAATATTTGTCCAGAGTAAAATATCCTTTACGAATGAACTGAAATTTCTCACCTGCTGTGGCCTCTTTCAAAGAGGCTTCTATATAAGCTTTTTTGATTATTCTGAGGGAATCCGGATTAATATGTGTTCTGAAATCACCATCTTCTACTGCAGGGTTTTCCACATTAAATAGTCTGTCGTACAACCGAACTTCGGCTATGCCTGCATGTAGTACACTAATCCAGTGAATTGTGCCTTTTACATTTATACCAGAAGTATCACTACCACTTTTGCTTTCGGGGATATAGCTGCAATGCACTTCGGTGATATTACCGTTATCATCTTTTTTAAATCCTTCGCACTTCACTATATATGCACTCTTCAACCGAACTGTTGCACCGGGTGCCAGTCTGAACCATTTTTTGGCGGGCACTTCCATAAAATCTTCTCTTTCAATCCATAGTTCCTTTGAGAAAAATAAGGACCTCACACCACCTGCATTTTCTTCTTCGGGATTATTCTCACTCATCACTTCTTCTACCTGTCCCTCGGGATAATTGGTAAGGATGAGTTTCACAGGATCAAGAACTGCCATACGGCGTTGTGCTATCTTATTGAGATGATCCCTTACACAAAATTCCAGTAATCCCATATCAACAAGGTTTTCCCTTTTTGCTACTCCTATTCTTTCGCAAAAATCTCTTATACTTTCAGGCGTAAAGCCTCTTCTGCGCATTCCGCTAATAGTTGTCATTCGGGGATCATCCCAGCCATCAACAAATTTTTCGTTTACCAGTTGAAGCAGTTTGCGTTTGCTGGTAATAGTATAGGTGAGATTACGACGTGCAAACTCATATTGTTTAGAGGGAAATATCCTGAGCTTTTCAATGAGCCAGTCATATAATTCCCTATGCGGTACAAACTCCAGTGTACAGATGGAATGTGTAACGTTTTCGATACTGTCGCTTTGTCCGTGTGCAAAATCATACATTGGGTATATGCACCATTTATCCCCGGTACGGTGATGATGTGCATGTTTTATGCGATACAAAACAGGGTCGCGCATCAGCATATTCGGATGGGCCATATCAATTTTTGCCCTTAGTGTTTTAGATCCATCCGGGAAAACTCCGGCTTTCATTTTTTCAAAAAGTTCCAGATTTTCATTTGCACTACGTTCGCGGTAAGGACTGTTTTTCCCGGGTTCGGTGGGCGTTCCTTTCAGACTGGCTATCTCTTCAGAACTGCTGTCGTCTACATAAGCCAATCCTTCTTTTATGAGTTGAATGGCATATTGATATAGGGTATCAAAATAATCTGAAGCATATAGTTCATTTCCCCATTCAAAGCCCAGCCATTTTACATCTTCTTTTATACTTTCTACGTATTCGGTTTCTTCTGTTACGGGATTAGTATCATCAAATCGTAGGTTAGTGTATCCGCCGTATTTTTTGGTTAACCCGAAATTGAGACATATACTGGAAGCATGGCCTATGTGAAGATAGCCATTAGGTTCAGGTGGAAACCTGGTGATGATTTGAGTGTATTTATGATTTTTTAAATCTTCTTCAATTATTTCCTCAATAAAATTCTGGCTTTTTTCTTCGATCATTGGTTCAAATCCGTTTAATAAGCAAATGTACTGGAAGGCGCTAAGATACAATAAGGAATTGTAATGCAGGTGCCGGTATTTCTGAACTTAGAGCGTAAGCGGGTGAGAGAAAAGGAGCTATTGCTTAGCGAAAGTAAGAGGTGAATAATGAAATTTCGTCACCATTGGATAAGCACCTACCACTGATCACATAGAGTATGTCCAGATTAGTTTAACTCTACTTGATCAATGTAACTGAGCCTTTAAGCATAAGCTGTCTTTTGAGCATAAAGTCATCGTAAATGCAATAATAAATATAGGTGCCCATATCGGCTTTTTTGCCATTCACTCTTCCATCCCAGCCTTCTTTCGGATTGTTAGAATGAAATACCTGTCTGCCAAAACGGTCGTAAACTGTAAAGACATATTTGGTGACAGGGCAAAATGCCCCGGGCCTGAATGTCTCATTTTTGCCATCTCCGTTGGGTGTAAATGCATTTGGAAAATTAAGGCATCGGGTATTGCAGAGTACAGTTTCAACAGTATCCACCAGTCTGCCACAAATATTCTCCGCTTTCAACACATATTTTCCGGCTTCAGTGGCAAGGAATTCGGGTTGGGAACTTCCATCCTGCCAAAGGTAGCTGGTATATTTTTGTTCTACAGTTTGCAAAATTACTCCCGGCGCACCGCATGGAATAATAATATTCTCCCCAAGATCAAAAGTTGGTTTATCTATTACTTCTGCCATTACTCTGGCTCTTGGGCTCTCACAGCCAAGTATGGTTTGGGATACATAAAAATAAGTAGTACCGGTGTCGGCAGTGGAAGGAACGGGGGCTGAGGATGAGCCATCAGTACTAATAGCTGTGCTATACCATTTGAGATTCTGTCCGTATGCCCGCATGGGGGGAGCAGACTGATTGAGGCATAGTAATGCATCATTTACATTGGGTATCAGGATCAGTGAGTTAAAAATCACAAATACTGAATCTGTTACCGGTGTACAGGCACCATCAGTTACAGTTACCCAGTATTTGCCGGCCTGATGCACGTCAATGGCATTTCCTGTTTCGTTTGTAGACCAGATATATGAAACACCTGGTTTAGCGGGCAAAACCATTTTATAAGTAGTATCAGCGCATATAATTATGGAATCTTTGGGAAAAATGGTAGAAGTATCGGGGCACTGGGCAAAGCTTACTAAGTGTTGCGCAAATGCTATGATTATCAGCAGTATTGATTTGTATCCGGTTAAATTACAGGCAGCATTAAAAGCGGTTATAGAACGGCAACTTTCAGTAAGCTTACCGTGATAGGAGGATTGTTTCCTGTTTGGTTTCATCTGGATATAGGAATTTGGATGCTGATATTATACAATTATTACACCAGATAACGCCTGTACCCTTATTTTTATGGTAAGAAGGTATGAAAATGATAAAATCTTTTTGACAATAATGATATTTTCCTCAACTTTGCCGTCCCAAAAAATAGGATTATGGCCAGAGTATGTCAGATAACAGGTAAAGTTCCCATGACTGGTAACTATGTATCGCATTCAAATATAAAAACCAAGCGTAGGTTTTTACCTAACCTGCAGACCAAACGATTTTTCCTGGCTGAGGAAGATAAATGGATCACTCTGAAAGTTTCGACTGAAGGGTTGCGTACTATTAATAAAAAAGGGCTTTATACTGTAGTTAAGGAATTGAGAGCACAGGGAGAAAAAATCTGAAATATAAATTAAAACATAATTATCATGGCGAAGAAAGGTAACAGGGTACAGGTGATACTCGAATGTACAGAGCACAAAAACAGTGGTCTGCCGGGTACCAGCCGTTACATCAGTAACAAAAACAAAAAGAATACCCCTGAGCGTCTGGAGTTAAAGAAGTATAATCCTATTTTGAAAAAGGTTACTGTTCACAAAGAGATTAAATAATCAATTTGAAATTTTGAAAATGAGCCAATTTGAAAAAGGTTCTTTTATTTTCAAATTTTCAAATTCCCAATTTTCAAATTATATACAATGGCAAAAGCAGCAAAAACAGCGATAAAGACAAAAGACCAGAAAGCAGCCGCAGAAGCAAAAAACTGGACTAAAGTGGTACGTGCTGTTCGTAGTCCTAAAACAGGCGCTTATACTTTTAAAGAGGCGATTGTTCATAAGGACAAAATCAAAGAATTCCTGGCTCAGAAATAAGTTTCCTACTTAAAAAAGCAGAGAAAGCTGTCACGGTTATATCGGGACGGCTTTTGTCATTTTTAAGAAATTTATGGATTGTAATATTTTTTTAATGAAATAACGCAGAGTGATTTTCTCATGCGGTTTAACTTATACTATTAAACAGGTTGTATGGGTTTTTTTGGAAAATTATTTGGTAAAAAAGAGAAAGAAACACTTGATCAGGGATTACAGAAAACCAAGACAGGTTTTTTATCTAAACTCACTAAGGCTATTGCCGGTAAAAGCACGGTAGATGAAGAAGTACTGGACAATCTTGAAGATGCCCTGGTGAGTGCTGATGTGGGCATTACCACCACTGTTAAGATTATTGAAAAGATAGAAGAGCGCGTTGCAAAAGACAAGTATCTTAATACATCCGAATTAAATGCTATACTGCAGGAAGAGATTGAATCAATACTTGTGGATGTAGCTGAAAAAGATGCTTACGATTTCAGTACTGAGCTGCCTGCCAAACCTTATGTGATAATGGTTGTAGGTGTAAATGGGGTAGGAAAAACAACTACTATTGGTAAACTGGCTTATAACTTCAAAAAAGCTGGTAAGTCTGTTTTACTTGGCGCTGCAGATACTTTCAGGGCTGCTGCTGTAGAACAGTTGACAATTTGGAGCGAAAGGGTAGGGGTGCCAATAGTTAAAAAAGATACCGGAAGCGATCCGGCTTCAGTTGCGTTTGATACGGTAACCAGCGGTGTGGCAAGGGGCGCTGATATCATACTTATTGATACGGCAGGCCGGCTTCACAATAAGACTCACCTGATGGAAGAGTTGAGCAAAATAAAAAGGGTGGTTCAAAAAGTAATTCCTGAAGCTCCACACGAGGTGATGCTGGTGCTTGATGGCTCAACGGGGCAGAATGCCCTGGAGCAGGCAAAGCAATTTACTGCTGCTACCGATGTTACTGCTCTAACCATAACCAAGCTGGATGGAACAGCGAAAGGTGGAGTGGTATTATCCATTGCGCATCAGTTTAAAATACCGGTGAAGTTTATTGGGGTAGGCGAAAAAATGGAAGATTTGCTGGTATTTAATAAACACGAATTTGTAGACAGCCTGTTTAATCTGCATCAACCGGCAACAAACGATTAATATTATATGGCTTTAACTCAATCACCATATTTATTATACTCCAACGGTAAAGGAGAGATATTTGAAGACACATCATTGTATGCAGTTGGCAGAAGTGGCTGGGATGCGCTTCCTGTAGCCGTGGAAGACTGGATAGAATTACCTGATGGAGGCTCACTATACGAATTGCCCGGAAGGCGTGGTATAGGCATTGACGTTGCTACCGGTGAAATGAGACTTTGTACAAAGGGGTGGGCAGTTGCTGCTTTTATACCGCCGGCACATACCGGCCTTTATATTGCTGCTTATGAAACCGAGCCTGAAGCACCTGTCTTACCGTTATTCTGCTATACTGCAGCGTCATGGTATAATGATAAGTTTTATGTGCCTGCAGTACGCATTGAGCAGGATATACGACAGGAGTGCAGTGGCTATGATGATACAACTATACATCATGGTGTGGATGTATTGCTGAAAGCCTATCCTCAAAACAGGCTGGTAAAACACCTGGCAGATAATTGCTGCCTTACTTATCATTGCCCTGCAGCAAGAAATTATTTTATTGGAAGATGGGAATGCCCTGTTCCATCATCGCCGGCATGCAATGCTAACTGTATAGGATGTATTTCTTTTCAACCCGAGGGAGAATCAATACCATCAACCCAGGACAGGCTGAGTTTTAAGCCAACCCCCGAAGAAATAATTGAATTCACTGTACCGCATCTCGAAACAGCACCTTTTCCTCTGGTGAGTTTTGGGCAGGGATGTGAGGGTGAACCATTATTAATGTGGGAAACCATTGCCAAAGCAATTAAAGAAATTCGAAAGCATACCTCTAAGGGAAGTATTAATATAAATACTAATGGTTCAAAACCGGCGGCGGTTGCGGCATTGTGTGATGCGGGATTGAATAGTATAAGGGTAAGCACCAATTCTGCCCGGAAGCATATCTATGAAGCCTATTATCGTCCTAATAATTACAGCTTTGAAGATATAGTGGAAAGCCTGAAAGTGGTTCGCAATTACGGCGGCTGGACGTCTATCAATTATTTTGTTTTTCCCGGAATGACAGATAGTGTTGAAGAATATGAAGCACTTCGGAAATTAATAATTGAAACTGATCTTTCCATGATTCAGTGGAGGAATTTTAATATTGATCCCGATTGGTATATGGGTAAAATAAGTGCCTACGAAACAGGAGAATGTATGGGTGTGCGGCAACTAATGGATCTGATTCATGAGGAGTTTCCAAAATTAAAGTTTGGTTATTTCAATCCGCCAATCGAAAGGATAAGGGGTAATTATGAAAAGGATTTTGCACATTAATAATACTGCCTGTTAAATATTGATAATAATCTGAAAAAGAATCCGGTAAAACTTAGGGGAGTAGATTTTCCAAACAATTATTTATTCTAAAATAAATTGAGATTGAAGAAGTATAAGTTTATTTGAAGCTTTCATCCTATAAGTAATATATTATACACGGCTCCATTTTACAACTTTACAGAAACAACCTAACTTTAAAATTCCCCTTTAGGTTTAACTCAGTTTTCCGGTAAAATATTTTTAGTAGTTTTGGAAAAGAATCATTGAGGAAGCAAGATTAATAATTGAAACCAAAACCAACAATCATTGCAGCCAATAAACGAAACAGACCTGCTTACTCGGCTATCGAATGATGATATGAAGGCCTTTCGGATTATTTATGAATTCTACTGGGAGCGCCTGTACAAAATGTGTCATTTCTATGTCAATACCAGGGAAGAAGCCGAAGACCTGGTAATGAATATTTTTTCATCATTATGGAAGAATCGTATTAAAGCTTCACAAATAGATAATCTTGAATCTTATCTTGTGAAAGCTGCAAAAAACCAATCGCTGAAGTTCATTCTTAAACAACAAAAACAACGTAGGCAAATACACCAGCTTAAGGAACAAAAAAGTGAGTTTGTTGAGCATCAAAACTCACCTGATCAATTATTAGAGATAAAAGAGTTATCATTTCGTATTCATAATAATCTGCAGAAACTTCCACCCAAGACACAACAAATTTTTCTATTGAACCGTGAAAATGGGTTTACTTACGAACAGATAGCAAGATCCCTTGGTATATCTGTAAAAACTGTAGAGTATCATATTTCTAAAGCCCTCCACATGCTCAGCAGTATTTCATAATTTTAACGCATATAGTTTAGGGTATTTATTCTATTAAGGAACTACATAAGTTGTAATATTACTCATTCATGAAAATACCAAAGGAATTATTATATAAATATAGTGAAGATCGCTGCACCGAAGATGAGAGAAAAAAAGTTGAAGAATGGTTGAATAATGGTGAGTGGGATACTTTCGACCAGAAACCCCTTCCGGTTGAAATTAAGAAGAGTATCTGGAAAAAAATTACAAACCAGATCAATCTTCCATCAAAACTGGTAATGATTACCAGAAATTACCAATGGCTCAAAGTCGCTGCTGTGCTGGCTATAGTGGTGGGAAGTGCATATCTTTTTTATTTTTTAAATACATCAAACCGCTATTCGGAAAGGCATCTGTTTGTATATTCAACGAAAACAAATGAGCAGAAGAAAGTTCTCCTGTCTGACAGTTCAGTTGTTTTTCTGAGTCCTAATTCAACTATCAGAGTTACACAACCATTTCCGGATGACATGAGAAATATTGAACTTGATGGTGAAGCATTTTTTGAAGTGGCAAAAGACAGATCCAGACCGTTTACAGTCATTACCAAAAATATTCGTACTACCGCATTAGGTACATCATTTAAAGTAACATCATTTACTAATGTTAAAGATATTAGTGTGGCGCTATCTTATGGAAAGGTATTGGTACAGAATTTTCGTTCAAATGATAAAAAGGACAGTTTTTATCTGGCACCTGGTGAGATGATAAAATTTGATAAGACCAACCAGTATATTGAAAAAACTTGTACATGTGGAAAGCAATTCAACTACAAAGAGAACATACTTTATTTTAAAGATGCAGGTGTTAGAGAGGTGGTAAATAAGTTAGAAGAATTCTATAATATTAAAGTTGACTATAGTGCTCTGGAAAATGTTGTTTGGAATGTAACCGGCGAATTTGACTACCAGCCTCTTAAGGTAGTTATGGAAACTATTGCATTCTCTTGTAACATAAGCTATCAACTTAATAATGATTTATTGATACTTGAGCCTAATATTTCAAACCCGTAGCAATATGTTGAAAGCTCATATTGATGTGTTGAATTTCCGGCAATAGTTAGTTGTGAATCAATTATGTTATAACAAAAATGAATCCCATGCCACATTTTATAAGTGGTAATCTACTCGCATACGAAATATTTTTAGAAATGCAAATCTGGAGATAATAAACATTAATGTTTCAGCACACCCTGACTGTAATTCTCTTTTTGCTCAGCAAGCAAAAAAACAATTTATTGTAATCATTACTTTGAAATCCTATTGATTGAGTATTGGGAATAAAGTACTGAAAAATTAAACACCTCACATAAATCAATTACTTAGAAGCAATTAGTTGCGAATACTTGCCCTTTATTAGTAAAGAAGGTATTAAGGTATTACATAAAAAAGCACTGTATCTCAAATTGGAATCAGGAAGTGAAGAGAACTTGAATATCAGAAAAAAAGAAAAAAACTTAGGGTAAATATATTGTATGAGAACTTCAATGGATGTTTCGAATCAATTTGTAAAAATTATTTCTTTAATACTGATTCATGAAGAAATTTTTAAGTACAAGTGTTGCAGCATTTATGATTTTAATTGTTTCTGCTCAGGTAAAAGTAGACTATCAGTTGTGTGGACTTGATTTTCGTCCATTACCATTACGTAGCGGGCTGCCAGCGGGTGCTGTTTATACTGATGTCAATGCTTCAGCATATGCAAGAGCATGGGATGTTGTGAACCGTTTGACATTTGATGAAAAACTAAACTTAACCGGCGGTTGGAATTCAATGTATTTTCCGGGAATACCCCGATTAGGACTTTCACCCATTTATTTTTCGGATGCATCTCAGGGTATTCGTATACAAAATTTGTGTGTTAAAGTAGGTAAGACAACTTCTTTCCCATGCGAACTTGCACTGGCTGCAACATGGGATCCTGAGTTGGCTTACGATTATGCGAAGAGTATCGGTGAAGAATGCCAGGCATGGGGAATTAATGTACTATTAGGTCCGGGCATTAATATGTATCGTAATTCTGAAGGCGGACGGAATTTTGAATATATGGGTGAAGACCCGTTTTTAACTTCAACAATGGCTGCTCAATATGTCAATGGTATACAGAGTACCGGCACCATCGCTACCTTAAAACATTTCATAGGAAACGAACAGGAATTTGCCAGAACAATTGTTGATGTAAAGATTGGGGAACGGGCTTTGCATGAGATATATCTTCCTCCTTTTGAAGAAAGTATTAAGAAGAGTTGTGCACTTGCTGTTATGACAGGTAACAATATGGTTAACGGATACCCTGGAGCTGCAAACAAACTCTTATCCGGTGATGTATTGCGAAAAGAATATGGTTTCAATGGGATAATTATGAGCGACTGGGCAAACAGCAAATTTTGGAAAGACAAATTGGATCTTGAGCTACTATCAGGTCAGAGTTTATTGATGGCTGATAATAAGATTTTTGCTGATTATATCCGTACTCAATCGAATCTACATCCAGAGAAAAAGGTAGCAATAGAAAAGGAATTGGGGCAGATGGTTTTTCATAACCTTTTCTCATTTTTTAAGAGTGGAGTTTACGACAGGCCTTACAGAAACCCTGAGCTGGAAAACAAAATTGATGACCATGAAAAAATAGCCCTCAAAACTGCAGAAGAGGCAATCACTCTATTAAAAAATGAAAATAATGTTCTTCCGGTAAATCCTGATAAGGTTAATAAAATTGTAGTGATAGGTACAAAAGAAGCATTGCATGTTTATACTGGTGGAGGAAGTGGAAAGGTTGAGGGATATAATCAGGTGGACTATCTTACAGGACTTAAAAAAGTTTATGGAAATAAAATATTTCACGATTCTATAACCAGTGATGATGACGTAAGGTCAGCTGATGTTGTTATATATTTTATCAACAAGAAGGCAAGTGAAGGTACTGATATTGATTTTAACCTGCCGGATGTGTCTAAGAACATAAACAAATATTCATCCCTAAATAAGAACCTGGTAGTTGTCTTTTCTGGTGGTAATGGATTTGCAATGCCCTGGATAAATAAAGTGAAAGGACTGATTTTTGCCTATTTGCTGGGGCAAAAAAGCGGAATCGCAATGGCTAATGTTATAAGTGGTAAAGTGAACCCATCAGGCAAACTTCCATTTACAATTGAAAAAGAGTTTAAAGACAGCCCGGCATATGATTATAATAAAATGAGTGATGGAAATTATTATTGGGGTGGTAGTAAAATTGCTTCTGGAAGAATAAGGGAACGATTTGGTAATATAGACATTACATACAGGGAAGGGATCTACATAGGATATAGATGGTACGAAAATAAAAAAATACAACCTCTGTATTCATTTGGTTTTGGATTATCATACACGACATTTTCATTTTCAGATATAAAAGTTTCATCAAAGTCTGTAACTAAGCAACAACCAGTAACCATAAGTTTCTCCGTAAAAAATACAGGTATAGTTCCGGGAGCGGAGATCGCACAGTTATACTTACATGAAATAAATGGACCAACTATAAGACCGGTAAAATTTTTAAAAGGTTTTAAAAGAGTTTTTTTGAACCCTGGTGAAACTAAAGAGATAAATCTACTTGTAAATGCACAAGACCTCGCTTATTGGAGTGAAAAAGATCATGACTGGGTAATTAATATTGGACAATATATGATTAACGTGGGACCGTCTTCTCAGGACATCCGGCAGCGAACTGTAATAAGTTATTAAAGAAAAAGAACTAATTCTATGTCTTCTATATTTAGTTTATACAATTAAATTTTAATAAAGCAATGAACTTTAAAATGAAATTTATTTATAAGAGCAAATTCATGATTTTAAACTTGCTATTTGCATTTCTATTAAATGCAAGTTTATCAGCACAAGTCAGATCTACAAAGCCAAATATTATTATTATTCTGGCTGATGATATGGGATATGGCAACCTCGGTTGTTACGGACAGAAATTGATTCAAACTCCTCACATAGACTCACTGGCAACTTCGGGTATAAGATTTACCAACTATTATGCAGGAAGCGGTGTATGTGCACCGTCAAGGGAAGCTATGCTCACAGGCAGGCACACTGGTCACACTTATATCAGGGGCAACTTTCTAACAGATGAAGCAGAAGACCCGGCCATACCTGATGATAAGAAAACAATTGCAGAGTATCTTAAAGCAGAAGGTTATATTACAGGGATATATGGCAAATGGGGATTAGGAGGTGAAGGACATGGTCCCGAAACGCAGGGATTTGACAGTTCGTTTTGTTATCTTGATCAGATCAAAGCTCATAATTATTATCCGCCTTTTTTGTATAATAATGGTAAGCGGATTTATATTGATGCTAACAAAGATCAGTATAAAGCTGTATATAGTCATGATCTTTTTGTAAAAAAGACGTTGGAATTTATTAATAATACTACTCAGGATAAGCCATTCTTTTTATATCTGCCTTATACAATTCCCCATGGAGAGTACACATTACCGCCGACAGCACCTTATGTTGACAAGGATTGGCCTCAACTGGACAAAGTATATGCTACGATGATTTCAAAACTGGATAAGGATATAGGCAGCATTATCCAAAGTCTGAAGAATAAAGGAATTTCAGATAATACCCTCATCATTTTTGCCAGCGATAATGGCGCCAGTAACCACTTTGCCAAATTTTTTAAAAGTAACGGACCCTTTCGCGGGTCAAAATTTGGTTTGTATGAAGGGGGTATTCATGTCCCGTTTATTGCGAGTTGGCCCGGTAAAATAAAACCCGGACAGGTGTCAGGTCACATTACTGCTGCCTGGGATATTTTGCCTACAATTGCAGAATTAACAGGTTCCCCGGTCCCCGCTCACGTTGATGGTATTTCATTTTTGCCAACGCTTTTTCGTCAGCAGCAACGTAAGCATTCTTTCCTGTATTGGGAATGCTATGGGTATAATTATAATTGGTATAAACCCGATAACGAATTACCGAGAAATTATTTGCAAACTATTGCGCTGAGATTTGGGAAATGGAAGGCTATTAAGAATATAGATTTTAAAAATGAAAAGGCTAAAATAGAATTATACGATTTAATTAATGACCCTGGTGAAACAAAGGATGTGTCAAAACAGCATATTGATGTTATCGAAAAGGTAAAAAGTTTGTTTAAAGATAACACTACTCCGGATCCCCCTTATTTCCCTTATGCTTCCAATGATAATGCACAGTTGCATATTTTGAATATAAAAACTCCGGCACAAACAAAGGACTTTTTTAAGTACACAGCAGATCGGATTCCTTTTGTTAGTTCTCATCGAGGAGGTCCTGTATTGGGGTTTCCTGAAAATTGTATAGCAACATTTGCCAATACATTGCGTCATACCTGGTCATTGATGGAGATTGATCCACATTATACCAAAGACAGTGTGATTATATTAATGCACGATCCCACTCTGGACCGTACATCCACCGGACATGGAAAAATATCCGATCATACATTTTCTGAAATTCAACAATTAAATCTCAAAGATGGTTTTGGCAATATAACAAAATATAAGATACCCACTTTAGATGAAGCAATTGAATGGGCAAAGGGTAAAACTATTTTAATCCTTGATCAAAAAAATGTATCGGCTGAGACACGTGCAAAAATTATTATGAAACACCATGCAGAAGCTAATGTAATGGTTATGTGTTATTCTTATGAGGATGCAAAGAAGTGCTACGAACTCAATAAGAATATAATGATGGAGGTATTTGTTCCCGACAGGAAAAAAGCAGAGGAGTTTGAAGCTACTGGAGTTCCGTGGAGCAATGTAGTTGCATTTATTTCACATACTAAGCCTATTGATACAGCTATTGTCGGATACCTTCACAGAAAAGGGGTGCTAGGAATCAGAGGAAGCTCAAGGACTGTGGATAAACAATATATGGTTAATACGATAAGTAAATTGGAACTACAGGATGGTTACTTTCAGATCATGGACTCGGGCGCTGATCTTATTGAAGCAGACCTTGGAATTCAGGCTGGAAAAACACTCGAAACCTTGTGGCCTAAGAATAGTTCCAAACAAAAGTATTTTATCATTTCAAGATAATTTTTGTTTCAATAGTGGACTGATCAATTTAGAAATATTGGATTTGCACAATCTAAAATTGAGCTCATAATATTGAATTACATGTGCTAAGAAGTAGCCTGGTACTTTCGTTTTAGAAGCTTTAGCCTCAGAATATATTAATTCAATATTCTTATTAAAGTATTGATGTTACAATTCTATTGACTAAGGGGGTTAGGTTTTTTGCTAAGTAAGTTTAAGACGCTAGAAATATTTAATGAATTTCTTAGGGTAGGATTTCAAAAATGGTACTTCTAATTTATCGATAAGGTATTCTTATGATAACAGGTAAAAACGTATTTGTTGATACAACCTAAGTGAAGATGCATACCTGATTGTACAATTAATTATTCAGGTATTGATATATTCTTTCTAATAACTAAAACTTAAATCACAAAAGTAAAATGCAAAATAGAATATTTTTATTCACAAAAATTACAAGTAGGTATTCAATGCTAATACTTGTATTTACTGCAAGCTTTACTTCTCTGCTTGCTGCAAAAGACACATCCGGGCAAAAGTTGGATACCAAAAAGACATATGTCACTCTACAGGTTGATAATGAGCCTTTGAAAGGAGTGTTTTCTGAAATTGAGAAACAATCAAAATGTAAATTTTTTTATGATGCCGGGCAGTTGGATGTAATGACACCTGTCACTTTACATGTGAAAAGAGAATCATTATATAATATTTTGTTGCAACTGTCTGACAGGATGAACCTGGATTTTAAACAGATTGGTAATTATTTTTCTGTAAGAACTTTAAAACAACGGACTATTGAAGAAACCAACTTAGCTCCTTCGGGTAGCAGTTCTTTGGTTTCTTCTGAGTATAAACCTATTACGGTGAAGCAGGTAACTGATTTATTTACAAATATTATTGTACACGGAATTGTTTCAGATGAAAATGGTAATCCATTAATAGGAGTAACAGTTGAGGTTAAAGGAAGCGGGCAGGGTACTACAACTGATAAAAAGGGAAATTTCACAATTAATACTACTGATTTAAATGCAATCCTGGTTTTCTCTTATGTGGGGTATGAGAGTAAAGAGATAGAAATAAAAGGTCGCTCAAATATTGACGTGTTATTGACTCCTATTATTGGTGGGATGAGTGAAGTAGTGGTTGTAGGATATGGTAAACAAAAAAGAAGCCGGTTAACTTCAGCAGTTTCTACTCTTGAAGGCAATGCAATAACGGGTAACCCGGTTGCCAATATCAATAATAGCGTAGCAGGAAGAATATCCGGAGTACTAACTTTTCAGTCGAGTGGTGAACCGGGTTCTGATGCTGCAAATATACGTGTACGTGGTATTGGTACGATTGGATCCAACTCGCAGGCTTTGACAATTGTAGATGGTGTTCCCCGGAACATTTCCCAACTTAGTCCTAATGAGATTGAAAGTATAACAGTGCTCAAGGATGCTGCGGCTATAGCCCCTTACGGTTTGGCTGGTGCTAACGGTGTTATACTCGTTACAACTAAAAGAGGGAAAGAGGGTAAAATTGCACTGGCTTATAATGGATGGTATGGTATACAACGACCTACAAGGTACCCTCACTATTTAAATGCCTATGGTTATGCAACTGCATATAATGTGGCACGTAAAAATGCGGGTCTCTCACCACGTTATTCTGATGATGAACTGCAGAAGTACAAAGACAGAAGCGACCTTGATCATTTTCCTGATAATGACTGGGTAAAAGAAGTCATTGATTTTAATGCTCCAATGACTAGTCACAATCTTACTTTTTCAGGTGGTAGCGAAAAGATTAGATTCTTTAGTTCTTTGGGTTATTTGTACCAGCAGGGTTCGGTAAATGTGATTAATTATTCAAGGTTCAATTTGGCAAGTAATGTAGATATAAATGCTACAAAGACAACCTTGATTTCGCTGGATATCAAGGCAAGTTTAGAAGTTTCTAAGAACCCGGGGTCAACCACTGGTACCGGCATTTATACTCAAGTAACCAAAAACCCGCCCTTACTTTCCACTCCACTGTCATTTACAAATGGTTTACCTGGATTTACACTCCTGCCATCAATATATAATAGCGGTTATAATAAGGATTACGATAATACATATTTTTCACAACTATCTATTGAACAGAAAATTCCTTTTTTAAGGGGACTATCGTTGAAAGGGGTTGTTGCATATGATAAAAGTTATTTGATAAACAAGCAGTGGCAGACGCCTTATGTGTATTATAAATTAAATAGTTCAGATGAATTTGATGAGGTTAAAGCCGGGGTAACATCGCCCCGGTTAAATGAAGGTTTTAATCAAAGAATTAATACAACATTGCAAGGTTATCTTACTTATGAAAACAGTTTTGGTAACCACGGCATTAATATACTGGCGGTAGCGGAAGAACGTATGGGAGACAGGACTGGGTTTACTGCAAGTCGGATTAATTATCAGGTCAATCTGGATGAATTGGATTTGGGGAGCGCTTCAAAGAAAGATTTGGATAATGGAGGGTCATCCAGTAGTTCAAAACAAATTGGGTTTGTTTACAGGGCATCCTACAACTACTCACAAAAATACATGGTTGAATTTTCCGGAAGGTATGATGGTCATTATTATTTTGCTCCCGGCAGAAGATTTGCTTTTTTCCCTGCAGTATCTGTTGGCTGGCGACTTTCTGATGAACCTTTTATTAAAAATAATGTTGCATGGCTCAGTAATTTAAAATTGAGAGGATCATATGGAAAATCAGGGAACCTGGCAGGTGGTCCTTTTCAGTATTTAAGTTCGTATGGACTTAGAGCCGGTTATATATTTGGAGGGAATCAGGTACAAGGAGCTTTTGAACGTAGTGAACCAAATCCTTATATAACCTGGGAGACTGCAAAAAAATTTGATATTGGTTTGGATGGATCTATATTGGGTGGGAGATTAGGTTTTGAATTTGATGTATTTAAAGAAAGACGTTCTGATATGCTGGTGCCTCCTACCACAACAGTTCCTATTGAATATGGTATTGGGCTTGCACAAGTAAATGGAGGAGTAATGGAAAACAAAGGTTTTGATCTGTCGCTTACCTCGTACAATTCTTTTCACAATGGTTTAAAACTTGATGTTGGGGTTACAGTTTCGTATGCAAAGAATAAACTAATTAATATTATTGAAGGAGATGATACCTATAATAATCCAAACAGGCGGAGAACTGGTCGCCCCTTGGATACACAATTTGGATTAAAAGCATTGGGGCTTTTTAATTCGCAGGAAGAGATTGACGGGTGGGCAAAACAGTTCGGAAAGTTACAGCCTGGTGATATTAAGTATGAGGATATTAATCATGACGGATTAATCAATAATGAAGATGAAGTTGTTATTGGTGATCCTGCTTTTCCACAATTAATTTTTGGATTTACCGGTAACCTGACATGGAAGGGGTTTAATATAAATATGCTCTGGCAGGGTGCTGCAAAAAGTAGCTTCTTGCTAACTAACGAAGCTGCAAATCCTTTTTTTAACGGGGCTAAAATTTTTGAAGAGCAACTTGATTATTGGACTCCGGAAAACAAAGATGCAAAATATCCTGTGATAATGCCTGCACCTACACCTAACAACAGTCAGGTGTCTTCATGGTGGATCAGGAATGGCCACTATCTCAGGTTAAAGAACCTTGAGGTAGGGTATTTTATTCCTGCACGGTTAATTCAGAAAATCAACCTTAAGTCCATTCGCATATTTGTGGCAGGGCAGAATATATTAACTTTTTCAACCGAAAAATATCTCGACCCTGAAATAGGTATTAGTGGTGGAAGCAAGAGAGCAAGATACTACTTCCAGCAAAAAGTGTATACAGTTGGTTTAAATGTCAACTTTTAATTCTAAAACTTGATTCCAATTGATCAGAAAAATTAAATATAAATACATGAAAAAGTTAACTGTTCTATATCTATGTTTCTTTATAATATATTCATCTATGATGATTTCGTGCCGGGATTCAATCCTGGAAATTATTCCCAAAGACCAACTGACAGATGCTTCTGTTTGGAAAAGTCCGGAAAATGCCGGATTATTCCTTAATGATATATACAACAGTCTTAACCCAGGCCCTATCTCCAGCATCTGGACTAATGTGCCATCCGAGATTAGTAATGATCCATTTGATAATTATTCCGATAATAGTGTTAGTGGTAATCTTGCAGGGATTCCCTCATATGAAGTTTTTACACAGGGTGCATACGGACCTACTATACCCATTTTCAATGATTATTGGAAAGTTATGTATGAGGATATTAGAAAATGCAATATTCTGATCGAAAAAGTTAGTGCTTCAGATTTTGCGGAACCGACAAAAAAATCTATGATTTCCCAGGGAAGATTTTTAAGAGCATATTTTTATAAATGCCTGATTGATTTGTATGGTGGCGTTCCTCTTATTATAAAAGTGCTTGATAAAAACAATGACGGAGATGATATTTTTTATCCCAGGAATACCTATGATGAGTGTGTGAGCTTTGTACAAAAAGAATGTGATGAAGCAGCCATTGACCTGCCGCTTAAAGTTTCAGGAAAAGATATAGGTAGGGCAACAAAGGGAGCTGCATGGGCTTTAAAAGGAGAGCTTGAATTGTATGCGGGTAAATGGGAAGATGCAGCAGCAACAAACTTGCAGATCATGCAATCCGGTGCCGGCTATGATTTATTTCCAGACTATGGATCTATGTTTTTTGAGCAAAATGAAAATAATAAAGAAGTGGTTTTCGATATCCAGTATGCTCCTGAGATTAAAGGTACCCTGGTAGAAAAATACTGGAATCCTGCTCAGGTATCTGATGGAACAGGATGGGCTGCAGTAAATCCAACACAGGATATTGTAGATGAGTATGAATTTCTTGATGGTAAAACAGAAGCTGAAGGATCGGCCATGTTTGATCCCGCACATCCTTATGAAAACCGTGACAAACGTTTTTATGCTTCTATTACTTATGATGGTTCATGGTGGAAAAAAGATAGTATTTATTCTCGTATGGGAATTCCAAACAACAAAAATCAGCTTGGAACTTCCACACGAACCGGATATTATCTTCGAAAGAAAGTAAATCCGGCAATTGTGCCGGGTGCAAGCAGCGGACAAAACTCAATTGTATGGCGTTACGCTGAAGTATTATTAAACTATGCAGAAGCAAAAAATGAAACACTTGGAACACCAGATCAAAGTATTTACGATGCTATAAATAAATTAAGACAAAGAGGCGGATTGCCAGACTTGCCTTCAGGTTTGACAAAAGAAGAGATGCGCACTCGAATACATCATGAACGGCGTATAGAATTGGCGTTTGAAGGAAAGCGTTTGTTTGATTTATGGCGCTGGCGTATTGCTGAAGAAGTTTTTAGCAAGCCACTTAGAGCTATGAAGATTACCGGTACTGCAGGCAACCTGGTATATGAAAAGGTAAACGTAGAGGGTGGTATGATTGCTTTTGATCCTTCCAAAAATTATTTAATGCCAATTCCCGAATCTGTGATAGCCCGAAATGATAAGATTCAACAGAACCCTAATTATTAGAAATTATTTAAGTTGTTCAATAATATTAAATCTGTATCTTATAGTACTATGATAATTCAAGAATACTTTTTTTCTATTTATTGAACAACTCTTTTTGTATAATTAATTTGTATAGATGTGCTACCTCTGTTACCTAAACATATTTGTCATTAATGAATAAAATATTGTCTGTAAAATTTTCAAAAATAGAAAAGGTATCTGGGGCAATTTATAAAATATATTTCTCAGCAACTGCACTGAACTGAGTAGTCTGTTCCTGTATCCAGTTCTCGTCTTTGTTCATTTCTTTTGCCATGATTGCAGCTACCTGTGGTGCAATTTTAATAGCTGCCCTTGCATCTAAGAACAATATGCGAATTCTTCTTGCTAAAACATCTTCAACGGTCATTGCCATTTCATTTCTTACCGCCCATACTACCATTGCTTTGGTAAAATCAAAATCGGGGTGAAGTTTTTCACTAAGAGCGGGATCGTCTGCCATTAATTTTTTTATTTCTGCTGCATCGCTGCCGTAAAAATGTAAAACCTCATTGTCATCCGGATTTTTTGTACAACCATGTATAGGCAATGACTCTGTGCAGCATGGCTTTCCTGCAACCTTTGATATGAAAGCAGCATTATCTACAGCATCTTTTGCCATCTTGCGGTAGGTGGTCCATTTACCACCGGTTATAGTAATCAGGTTGCTTTTTGATACTATAATAGTATGGTCTCTTGGCATCAGCGCTGTATTTTTTTGACCGGGAGCTTTTACCAAAGGACGTAATCCTGCAAATACGGTTTTAATATCTGCTTTTGTAATATCAGTAGTAAGATAGCGATTGATATTGCGAAAGATAAAAGCAATTTCCTCGTCGAGCGGAGAAGGTTCAAACAAAGGCTCCTTTACCGGTGTATCAGTAGTACCTATAATAACTTTGTTATGCCAGGGTACTGCAAACAATACCCGTCCGTCATCTGTTTTAGGAATCATAAGGGCGTGATCGCCGGGAAAAAATTTTTTATCTACCACAAAATGTATACCCTGCGATGGTGATACAATATGATGCTGGCGTTCATCATCCATCTGCAAAATATCGTCAGTGAATACACCGGTAGCGTTAATTACTGCTTTGGCATTTAGTTCATATTCTTTACCGCTTAATGTATCTTCAGCAAATACTCCGGATACTTTATCCTTTTCCTTTACTAAATCAAATACCTCCATATAATTCAGCACCACGGCACCCTGTTCTGCGGCAGTTTGAGCAAGGTTAAGTGCAAGTCGTGCATCATCAAACTGCCCATCGTAATACATAATACCTCCGCTAAGATGATTTGATGTTACTGCAGGAAGATATTTGGCAGTGGTTTTTGCAGTAAGCAGTTTTGTTTTTCCAATGCTTAATTTACCCGACATGAGATCGTAGATCTTTAGTCCTATACCATAAAACCATTTTCCCTGCCAACTGTAGGCAGGCAGTACAAATGCCTGTTTGCGGGTAAGATGCGGAGCATTTTTTAATAGCAACCCTCTTTCTCTCAATGCTTCCATTACTAGCTTTATATTACCCTGGGCAAGGTATCTTACACCGCCATGTACCAGTTTGGTAGCCCGGCTTGAAGTGCCTTTGGCAAAATCAAATCTCTCGAGTAGTAAGGTTTTATATCCCCTCGAAGATGCATCAACTGCTGCACCCAGCCCTGTTGCACCTCCTCCGATAATAATAATATCCCATTCTTTTTCTGAGTCCAGTCTGCCAAGCATTTTGGCTCTGTTCATATCTTACCTGTTTATATTTTGCTCAATATGCTGCTGTAACCAACATTACAAACTGCTCCATGCCTGTGTAGCTTTCACCGCTCTTAGCCATCCTTTGTACAATTGATTGCGGGTAACTTCTGCCATTTCCGGTTCAAAAGTTCTGTCTGCTTCCCATTGTGCTTTTATTTCATCCATATCTTTCCAGTACCCTACTGCCAACCCTGCGAGGTAAGCTGCTCCAAGTGCAGTAGTTTCTATCACTTTGGGACGTATAACACGTGTATTCAGGATATTGCTCTGAAACTGCATCATCAGGTTATTGACGGTGGCGCCTCCGTCTACACGCAATTCTTTGATGGCAATACCGGAATCTGATTCCATCGCTTTCAATACATCTGCAGTCTGGTAAGCAATGCTCTCAAGGGCGGCTCTTGCAATATGTGCGGAGTTTGTCCCTCTCGTCATTCCAAATACAGATCCTCTTGCATGCTGATCCCAGTAGGGAGCACCAAGCCCCGCAAATGCCGGGACAACATATACGCCCTCACTGTCTGTTACACTCCGTGCAAGATCTTCAACTTCTGCAGATGATTTTATAATTCCTAATCCATCCCGCAGCCATTGCACTACCGCTCCTGCAATAAATACACTGCCTTCCAATGCATATTGGGTAATGCCGTTCACTTTCCAGGCTACTGTAGTGAGCAGATTGTTTTGGGAAGGCACTGCTTTTTCTCCGGTATTCATAAGCATAAAACAACCTGTGCCGTAAGTATTTTTCACCATACCGGGTTGGGTACACATTTGTCCAAACAGTGCTGATTGCTGATCGCCGGCTATGCCTGCAATGGGTATACGGTGTGCAGTGAGTATATTTTGTGTTTCACCATATACTTCGCTGCTGCTCCTTATTTGCGGTAGCATATTACCCGGTATATCAAATATCTTTTCAAGTTCGCCATCCCATTGCAGTGTATGTATATTAAATAACAATGTACGTGATGCATTGGATACATCTGTTGCATGAATTTTCCCTTTGGTGAGATTCCATAGCAACCAGGAATCAATAGTGCCAAAACAAAGCTCTCCTTTATTAGCCTTCTCTCTTGCACCTTCAACATTATCCAGTATCCATTTTACTTTGGTACCTGAAAAATAGGCGTCAATAATCAACCCGGTTTTTTGTTGTATGAGTTTATCAATGCCTTTTGCTTTCAGTTCATCGCAGAAGGAAGCTGTACGCCTGTCCTGCCAGACTATGGCATTATATACGGGTTTGCCAGTGGCGCGTTCCCACACCACAGTGGTTTCCCGCTGATTGGTAATTCCAATGGCTGCTATATTTTCAATGTTCAGCCCAGCCTTACTTATCGCTTCAGCGGCTACGCCTAACTGTGTGCTCCATATTTCATTGGGATCGTGTTCTACCCAACCCGGTTTTGGAAATATCTGTTTAAATTCTTTTTGTGCTACAGAAACTATTGAACCGCTTCTATCGAAAATAATGGCTCGGGAGCTGGTGGTTCCCTGATCTAATGCGAGAATATAAGTAGACATGCAATAATCTTTGGGGCTGAAGATAAAGAAAAATGGCATTACTACTTCCCTTACATTTGCATAAAGCGAAAATGAGGTATGGATAATTTTATTGTATCAGCACGCAAGTATCGTCCGCAGACTTTTAACACGGTTGTGGGGCAGGGTCATATTACCACAACATTGAAGAATGCTATAAAAAACAAACAACTGGCCCATGCTTTTTTATTCTGTGGGCCAAGAGGGGTCGGAAAAACCACCTGTGCCAGGATACTTGCTAAAACCATCAATTGTGAAAACATTCAGGCAGATGGGGAAGCATGCAATCAATGCACATCCTGCAAATCATTTAATGAAGGCACATCACTTAATATACATGAACTGGATGCTGCCAGCAACAATTCTGTTGACGATATCAGAACACTTACAGAGCAGGTACGGTTTGCCCCGCAGGCAGGGAAGTATAAAGTGTATATAATTGATGAAGTACACATGCTCAGTTCTTCGGCTTTCAATGCATTTCTGAAAACACTGGAGGAGCCACCTCCTTATGCTATTTTCATTCTTGCAACTACCGAAAAACATAAGATATTACCTACTATTTTATCGCGTTGCCAGATTTTTGATTTTAAACGCATTACTCCAAACGATACAGTAGAACATTTACAGGAAATCGTTGACAAAGAAAATATCCAGGCAGAAAAAGCAGCATTGCAAATAATTGCTCAAAAAAGTGATGGCTGCATGCGGGATGCGCTTAGTATTCTTGACAAAATCGTAAGCTTTACCAATGGTGAACTGAGCTACAGCAATACACTGGAGCATCTTAATATTCTGGATGATGATTATTATTTTAAATTAACCGATGCTATGCTGCAGCAGGACCTGCCAGCTGTAATGCTCCTGTATGATGATATCAACAGGAAAGGTTTTGAAGGTGATCTTGTTTTAAATGGTTTTGCCGAATTTATCAGGAACGTATTGGTATGCAAAGATGATAAAATAGCAGGCTTGCTTGAAGTGGTAGAAAGTTTTAAACAGCGTTATGCGGATATTGCCAAAAAACTTTCTCCTTCCTGGCTGATCAGTGCATTGAATATACTTAATGAAGCTGAGCTGAATTATAAAGGTGCCAGAAATAAAAAGCTGCATGTAGAACTTACGCTGATCAAACTCACTTATCTGAACCAGGCTTTTGAATTAATAAACGATAGTGGGGGGACCGGTAAAAAAAAACTGACTGAATCAGCAAGGCCTGTTGCATTCAAACTTATTACCCCTATAGCGCAAAAAACTGTTCAGGAAAAAACGAAGAACCAGTCAACAAATACAAAGGAAGCCAAACTGATTATTGAAACTTCAATTGAGAACAAACAGTCAATAACAAAAACTTCCCCCTCAGTACCTGACCAGAAAGCTGAGGAAAAAACCCTTACTGCAAATGCGGGTAAGCAATCTGGTCTGGGAACTTTATCTCAAATACGCCAACAGATAGCTCAGCGAAACAATAAGGCTAATGAGGTGGCTAAAGAACTTACCATGCAAAACTTAATAGAAGCATGGGAAGCTTATATAACAAAATTGGAAGCTCAAAAAAATCATTCTGCGGTTACCAATTTCAAACTGGCTATACTGCAGGTGACGGGTGCTAACAGTTTTGATATTATTGTGGAGAATAATATTCAGTTGAAATTTATAGAACAGGAAAGGGGCACATTGATAGAACATTTCCAGGTATTTTACAATAACCGTACATTGACCTATAATATCGTTCTGAAACAGGAAAGTGCTGACAGCAATACTGTAGTGGAGCGTCCGCTAAACAGCCGGGAACAATACCTTAAAATGACAGAAGAATACCCCTTGGTCAGGGAATTGAAAGATCGTCTAAGGATGGAACTGGATTATTAAAAAGGTATTGGCCAATAAGTCTTTTTTAAAAAACCGGACTAGTTTAATATTTACAATTTTCTGAGACAGAAAAGTTTAAAGTGTCCGGTTTCATTTGCTGTTTTTGCCTTAATTTCGACCTTCCAAATTACATCTTAAACATAAATTTCATATATACTATGGCTGAAGTAATTAAAATGCCCCGAATGAGTGATACGATGACCGAGGGAGTGATTGTAGAATGGCATAAGAAAGTAGGCGATAAAGTGAAACCCGGCGATTTGTTGGCTGAAGTAGAAACGGATAAAGCGACCATGGAACTGGACAGTTATAATGAAGGTACACTTTTGCATATAGGTGTTGAAAAAGGAAAGAGCGCTAAAGTGGATGATGTAATTGCTGTGATCGGAAAAGAAGGGGAAGATTACAAAGCGGCATTGGGTAGCAATACGTCAGCCGCAGAAACCCCTAAAACTTCGACTCCGCCTAAAGCTGAACCCGTGCCATCAGCAGCCCCTTCAGTATCGGCAGAACAACTTGGTGTAACAGTGATACGTATGCCATTGCTCAGTGATACAATGACCGAGGGAAAAATAGTGGCATGGAATAAGAAAGTAGGTGATAAAGTGAAAAGCGATGATAATCTTGCAGACGTAGAAACCGATAAAGCTACTATGGAAGTTGTGGGATATACAGAAGGTTCTTTGTTATATGTAGGAGTACCTGATGGGGGAACGGCTAAGGTGAATGATGTAATAGCTATTATAGGTAAAGAAGGCACAGATGTTAGCGGATTGGTATTGTCGCTGCAAAATTCAGAAGGAACAGCGCCTGCTGCTACCGGTAAAGCTGAACCGGCTGCAACACCTCAGCAAACTCCTGCTTCAGGAACTTCATCTTCCTCGGATAACGGGCGGATCAAAGCGTCGCCACTGGCTAAAAAAATAGCTCAGGATAAGGGTGTTGATCTGAAACTTGTGCAGGGATCAGGCGACGGTGGCAGAATTGTAAAAAGAGATATTGACAATTTTGTTCCTGCTGCTGCCAAAGCTCCCGCAGCGCCTGCAGGTACTGCTGTGCCTGCATTTACAGCAGTACCTGGCACAGAGGGGTATACTGATATCAGCCTTAGCCAGATGCGTAAAGCTATTGCCCGGAGACTTAGTGAGAGCAAATTCAATGCACCTCATTTTTATCTCACTATGGAGATAACTATGGATAATGCTATGGCTGCCAGGGCACAAATGAATGAATTGAGTCCTGTTAAGATCAGTTTTAATGATATGGTGGTAAAAGCTGCCGCAATGGCGCTTCGCAAACATCCTGCCGTAAACAGCAGTTGGATGAATGATACAATACGTCAATGGCATCATGTGCATATAGGTATAGCAGTTGCAATTGAAGACGGGCTGATTGTTCCTGTGGTTCGTTTTGCTGATCAAAAGTCCTTAAGTCAGATTGCTGCTGAAAGCAAGGAACTGAGTGGTAAGGCAAGGAACAAAAAATTGCAACCCAACGAATTTAGCGGTAACACCTTCACTATTTCCAATCTTGGCATGATGGATATTGATGAATTTACTGCTATTATCAATCCTCCCGACAGCGCTATAATGGCTGTTGGACGTATAAAGGAAACTGTAATTAAAAAAGGAGATGGTTTTGCAGTAACAAATATTATGAAGATTACATTAAGTTGTGATCATAGAAGTGTGGATGGTGCTGTGGCAGCTACATTCCTGCAAACATTTAAAAAATATCTGGAAAATCCTGTAACTATGCTTGTATAATAAGTTGTTTCTGATTGTGCTTATTATTTCATTCCTTACATACACTATAATATGAACAAAGTATTTATTTTTTTTGCAACGGCATTTTTGCTGACGATAAACAGCGCTTTCTCTCAAAAGGCAGTTTCAATATTTAATGGTAAAGACCTTAGTGGTTGGACTATACACGGTACAGAGAAGTGGTATGTGCAGGATGGGTTGCTGGTTTGCGAAAGCGGCCCGGATAAAGCTTATGGTTATCTTTCTACTGATAAGAAGTACAAAAACTTTGATTTAACACTGGAATTTAAACAGTCGGCAAATGGTAACAGCGGGGTGTTTTTCCGCTCTTCTATTGAAGGAGTGAAAATAAGTGGATGGCAGGCAGAGGTGGCTCCTCCCGGTCATAATACCGGCGGTATATACGAGTCGTACGGGCGTGGATGGTTGATAAAACCTGAAGCCGAAAAAGATAAGTACCTGAAGTTTGGGGACTGGAATACTTACCGTATCCGGGTGGTAGGAGATGAAGTGACCACCTGGCTGAACGGCCATGAAATGATTACATTAAAAGATGAAAAAATAGGAAAGGCAGATGGATTTATAGCACTGCAAATCCATGATGGCGGTGGTATTAAAGTTAGCTGGCGGAATATTAAGGTTAAAAGTCTATAATTATTCAGCAACAACTTTTTTACTTAATTAGCAAGTGATAGATTGCTATTGTAATACTTTCTTAATTTGTTCCAACACTCTGTTTTTTTCTTCCTGGGTGAGATTAGATCCTGAGGGTAAACAAAGCCCGTCAGCAAATAATTTTTCAGATGTGCCATTTCCATAAAAAGGCGCGTCTTTAAATATGGGCTGGCAATGCATAGGCTTCCATAATGGTCTTACTTCAATGTTTTCTGCAGTAAGTGCTGTTCTAAGATCTTCTTTTGTTTTAGAAGGATGTTTAATAAGCACTGTGGTAAGCCAACGGTTAGAATAATATCCTTCCGGTTCCGGAAGAAACTCAATTCCCTCTGTTTCACTCAGGGCATCAATATACCAGTCGTAATTTGCTCTTCTTTGTTGTATACGTTCAGGAAGAACTTCCATCTGACCGCGTCCAATGCCGGCACTTATATTGCTCATTCGATAATTGTATCCAATATGTGAATGCTGATAATGTGGCGCTGCATCCCTGGCCTGTGTTGAGAGAAATCTTGCCTTCTCCGCCTGTGCAGCATCTTTTGCCACCAGGGCTCCTCCGCCAGAAGTAGTTATTATTTTGTTACCGTTAAAGGACAGTGCGGCAATTTCGCCAAATGTTCCGCAGCGTTTTTCTTGAATATGACTGCCTAATGCTTCTGCGGCATCTTCGAGGATGGGTATTTCGTAATGTTGTGCTATGGCAGTTAATTCTTTCATTTTGGCGGGCATACCATAAAGATGAACAGGGATAATTGCTTTGGGTTTTTTACCTTTTGCTATTCTGTCTTTAATAGCAAGTTCAAGCATTTCGGGCGACATGTTCCAGGTATCCTGCTCACTGTCTACAAAAACAGGTGTTGCACCCTGGTATGCAATTGGGTTTGCAGATGCTGAAAAGGTCATGCTTTGGCAAATTACTTCATCACCGGGCTTTACATCAAGTAAAATTAATCCAAGATGGATGGCTGCAGTACCGGAACTCAATGCTGCCACATGAACAATATCGCCATGATTTCCTTTCAGAAATCCGGCTATATCCTGCTCAAGTCCATTTACATTAGGGCCAAGCGGTGCTACCCAGTTGGTATCAAAAGCTTCATTTACATATTTCCTTTCATTACCACCCATGTGTGGTGAAGAGAGCCATATTTTTGACTGCATAATTATAAATTACTTTTTTAATAAGTCATTTTCTTTCATAAGTATTGGATAAGAATCCACATCTCTCAGGAAGATATATTTTTCAGGGAAACTGTAATGAATAGTTTGTGTGTTTGCCGGAAGATCAAAAAACATTGCCTGTAAAGTACGCAAAGGAAGATTTGCTCCGCCTGCTGCTATGGATGAAGTGAAGGCAACGTGCCTGATATTTATTTCTGTTATTTTCGGATTACCATTCAAATCTTCCTTAAAGTCTGTTGTAAATATTCCGTTTAAAGGAGTGTGTAATTGCTCACTTATGGTTTGCAGGGTTCGCATTGAAATATCAACAAGTTGCGGTTCATTCAGTAATCTTCCAAAAGAAGTATTACCGGTTATACCGGAGGGTGCAACTTTAGCCATAATATAATTCACTCTTTCGGCGCAAGCTGATCCAAGTAATTTACCTTCATAATACAATAGTTTGCAGGCCATGTTTCTCCCGGGGAGGTATTCTGTGGCAATAAACTCCGTAACTCCAGGGTTAAGGGCAATCCATTGCGCCAGCATTTTTTCATTTTGAATTTTCAAAGAGCCTAACCCACTAGATCCTTCTGTACTCCTAACCCAAAAACTGTTACCAAGTTGTTTTGTGATATCTGAAAATGAATAATCTTTAGGGTTTAATCTGGTAAAGAGCGGAATAAAATCAGTATCCTTTAATACACTATGTAAAAGATGTTTGTTGACTAACTGTTCTGCTAAAAGAGGATGAGGAAGGTGTAGTTTAACAGGTCTGGTTAAATTGTGATGATTTTTAGACCACTCCAATACTTCAACTTCAGGTAAAATAATGGCAGCATCTATTTTATGTTTCTCAATTATTTCATTTATTTTTTTCCAGTATTCAGAACTGTCAGCCCTGGGTATAACATGAGTTGCAACGAATAGATCTTTGTCGTATAACCCATAGGCAAGCGGATTGGAATCCGTTCCAATAAATTCAAATTCATTTTTATAAATTCCGCCAAACCATTTAACAGCACGAACAAATGATCTTGGAGTGGGTCCACCTACACCGGTTACTAAAATTTTCTTCATGGAAGTGAATAATTTTAAATTTAAGATTTTACTTCATTGCCTTTGAACGGACGCATAGGTATGTTTTTTTCTGCATTTACCCCTTCACTTTTAAATACTTTTTTTAATGTCATCCAAAGTATTCTGGCATCCAGGGCAAAAGAACAGTGGTCCACATACCAGATATCCAGCTCAAATTTTTTTTCCCAACTGATACTGTTACGCCCATTTACCTGTGCCCAACCGGTGATGCCGGGTTTTACATCATGCCGCCTTTTCTGAAAATCATTATACAATGGGAGATATGAAACCAGCAAAGGCCTGGGACCCACAAGACTCATATCACCTTTAATTACATTTAGTAACTGTGGTATTTCATCCAGCGATGTTTTTCTGATAAACTTTCCTGCTTTAGTCATGCGTTCTGCATCAGGCAAAAGTTTTCCTTGTGCATCCTTTTTATCAGTCATGGTTTTAAACTTAATGACTTTAAATATATTCTCATTTTTACCCGGTCTCTTTTGAAAAAAGAAAGGCGTTCCTTTATTTACAAAAACAAGTAGGGTAACAATAAGTAAAAATATAGGTAAAGCAAGCATGAAAGCTATACTTGCGATTAAGATATCCAAAAACCTTTTGAAAAAAGAAATGTACATGATCAGGGTAAAAAAATAATTGGAATTTCAAATTAATAACTGAGCTACTCCCTGTTGTGAATTAACTCCATATATTCCTTCAACAGTGATTCCCATACCAACTTTTGTTCAAATCGGGAACAAATCATAGGACGCGCATTTTTTTTCAACGAAAGTCTGTATATTTCATCAGTAGCCATCCGATGCATACTATTTTTTAATGCTTCTACATTTCTGGGAGGGATTATTGTACCATTCACACCTTCCCGGATGATCTCATTACAACCATTGATGTTGGTTACAATAGAGGGCAATTCCATAGCACCTGCCTGCATCACTACGTTTGGAAAACCTTCTCGATAACTGGGAAAAACAAGAGCATCCGAAATAGCATAATAGGGACGAACATCTTTTTGATAGCCCACTGATATAATATTAGGATTCGACTCCATAATTTTTAAAGTTTCTGATTGTAACGGGTCTATTTTGGCTTCCATAGGTCCTACAAGCAGTAGTTTAATATTTGAAAGATTTAGTTCATCAAAAGCCCGTACCAATTCATTAATACCCTTGTCGCTTACAAGGCGACCAACAAAGTTGAAGACGAAATCGGCATCGCTTAATCCAAGACTTTCCCTAAGTAATTGCTTTTGTTTTGTATCTACTATTTGTGGATGAAAATATTCCAGGTCAATGCCATTTACATTACCATTTGCCAGGATTTTTAATGGCTTTTTAGTGATGCCATACGATTCCAGATCATTTTTTACACCATTACCTTCGGGTATAATATTAGTTGCACAGGCACATAACAGTTTATCCATTGCGATCAGTAATCTTTGCAATAAACCAGTTTTACTTGGAAAAATTAATCCGGTAAAAGTGTGTATACGGATAGGAACCCCCGCTATTTTTGCTGCAATCATTGATAATAAGCCAGCTTTAGGGGTAATGGAATGTACAATTAAGGGCTTTTCGCGTTTAAAATATAAATAAAGTTTGAACAAAGAAATGATGTCCTTCAGTGGTGAAATATTTCGTTGCATAGCAACGGAATGTATTTTTACTTTTTCTCTTTCTCTGACTTCTTCTAAACTTATCCCTGCATTTGAAATTGCTGTAATATCAAAATACTTTTGTAAAAATGCCAATTGACCCTTAAGCAAAACATTTAAACTGGCTGGAATAGTAGAAACCCGGAAAAGTTTGGAGTTAGGCATTTTTTGTGAAACAAATTTCTTTAATATAACGGGATCGCAAAGATATTATTTTCAAATATATTATTATGACGGCTTGTGTTTGCTAGGCTTCCCTACAAAAATTCCTTTTCCAGAAATTTGATATGTCAACGTATATATAGTTGGTATATATGGTTCAAAAAATGTTCTGAATCTATTAAATGACAAGCATGCTATCCAGATTACCTAAGCTTGAGATATTGTTTATTATCTGATTGATGTATAGTAAATTGTCGGGTTCTTAATGTGAAAAATTGAAAGATAGGGTTATCTTTGCGCTGCTGACAACTTCTAAATAAGTGGTGGCATCTTTTATTCTATACATATACATTTTCATTCCAATTTCCTTCTTTGTTATTCCTGGATTCTGTATATAATTGCTTGATCATAAATTGAAACCTGGCAATAAAATTAAAAGTTAATTAATATTGATGGCAGATTTAAAGCTAAAGCTTGTTGCAATTTATTTCGGTAATCCTAAGAGTGGAATTACCAGGAAAGTTGTCAATCAGGTCAGTGGATTGATAAAACATGGTATCAACGCAGAGGTTTTATTTTTGGGAAATAAAAAGGAGAATGAAAAGTTTGAACAAGCTTTCGTTCGATTTGAACCGGTGAAAGGCCCTCCATACCGTTCATTTAAAGAAAAATTGGAATCTTTAAAGTCGTTTAGAAGAAGTTATGAAAAAATTTTGCTCGAAGGTGATGAACAGGAAATTATCTATTTGAGAAATTATCTTCCAGCTTACTGGTTTTACAGGGCAGTGAAAAAAAGTAAAAAAAGAATAGTGCTGGAACTGCCTTCCAATCATTTTAAGGAGACGCTTGCCCGTAAAAGTTATTTTTATTATTTGGGGATTTGTTTGTTTCATAAACCTATATTGAAGAATGTAGATCTAATCGTTAGTGTAACGAGGGAGATTATTGATCTGCATTTCAATGCCCAAAAGTGGAATATACCCTGTATGATAATTGGAAATGGTATTGATGTAAGTACTGTGCCTTTAAGGCAGCGCAGTACTCCTGCTGTTTCGAAAGAATATGTTTTTACCTGTGTAGCTGAATACACACCACCCCATGGGATTGACAGGTTGCTCCGAGGATTGCAACAATATAAGGGAGAGTATATAATAAAGCTGAATATTGTTGGTTCGGGTACTGAATTGGGGAAATTAAAAGAACTTACCTCTCAGTTAGAAATTAAAAATGTAACATTTCACGGCTATCTGTCTGGAAAGGAGTTGGATGCAGTCTTTGAAGATACAGATTTGGCAATCGGGGCGCTTGCAATGCACCGTACCGGAATTGTATACTCTTCAATACTTAAAGCAAGAGAATATTGTGCAAGGGGTATTCCATTTGTTAACAGTGGAAAGGATGAAGAGTTCCCGGAAAGTTTTCATTTTGTTCATCAGATCAAATCATCTGAGGAGCCTATAGATATACAAGAATTAGTGGAATTTGTCAGGAAGGTTGCTGTTATACCCGATTACAAAAACCAGATGCGTCAATATGCAATTAATGTTCTGTCATGGGATATAAAAATGAAAAAACTATCGGAGTATCTTCATAACCAATATTCCTGATCCGAAGAAACTTAGATTGAAGAAAAATTGTTATGTGAGTTTAAGTCCGTATTTTTCAGTTAAATTAAATTTGTGCCTGTTTTCAAACGCATTAATCCAATGATAATTTGGCAGATAATAAAATAACAATGCAAATTTTTAAGAATTCTCATTATGCAAAAAAAATATAATTTCCTTCTCTTTCTATTTGTATGCTTATTTCTTTTCTCCTGCAAAACCGGAAAAGAGTTGGCCTATTTTCAGGATTTAAATAATGAACCTGGTAATGTTCAGGAAGTTCGTATTGCTGCAGAAAGTCCTTTGAAATTGCAAGCCAATGACCAAATGCAAATAGTCATTAGCAGTGTAAGTCCCGAAGCTGCTCAGCTATTTAATATGATGGGGGCAGCAGTTGCAGCAGGCACCAACTCACAGGTAATGCAAAGTGTTTATACCATTTCTCCTTCCGGTTATGTTACTATTCCCGGGATTGGAGATGTAAAGGTTGCAGGCCTGACAACAGATGAGGCTAAAATTGCAATAAAAGAAGCTGTTGTACCATATTTAAAAGATGCTGTAGTGAGTGCTTCTCTGATAAATTTCAGGGTAACTGTAATGGGGGAAGTTGCAAGACCAATCACATTACAGGTAGCGGGTGAAAGAATGAACCTGTTGGAAGCATTAGGGATGGCTGGTGATTTGACAGTTTTTGCGAAAAGAAATACTATAAAGGTGATTAGGAAAACTTCTGATAAGGTGGAAGTAGCTGTCCTCGATCTGAATAATAGTGATATAATGCGATCTCCGTATTATAACCTGAAACAAAACGATATAGTATATGTTGAACCACTAAAACGAAAGGGTGCTCAGACCCAAAATTTAAATATTATTCTACCGATAGTTACCAGCTTTATATCCCTTGGTATCATTATCGTTTCAAGGATAAAATAAGAAAAAATGAATTCTGTAAATACAAGGACGATATTAAATGATACAAGAGATGAGTCAACTGTAGATCTCAGAAAAGTATTTGTCAGTTTACTCAATAGTTGGCCATGGATATTGTTGTCCATGATAATCATGACTGCACTCGGTTATTTATATAACAGGTATGCTGAGCCCGTATTTAAGGCGCAGGCAGCCATTTTGGTAAAAGATGAAAAGAAAGGTGGTGCAGGCCTTCTCGACAATCCTTTATTAAAAGATCTTCAGTTGGGGGAAGGAGGAAAACTGGTTGATAATGAAGTTGAAGTTCTGCATAGTTACGATTTAATGGAGGCTACAGTAAGAAAGGAACAGTTATTTCTCGATATCAAATTAGAGGGTAAAATAACTAACAGATCTGTTTACGGTGCTGAGTTCCCTCTAAAGGTAAGAATTGCTAACCCAGATACAATCACTAACTCTTTTACCTGGGAAGTAATACAGAAAAAAAGAGATGATTCATGGCAAGTTAAGTACCATGACAAAGAACATACGATCCCTATTACATTAGGAAAATGGTATAGTATTAATGGTGTAATCTTTCAACTTGATCACTCAAACCTGCTAAGAGAAGACTCCTCCGTTGTCAATAATGGTGATACTACTTCTCTTGAAAATAAATACCTATTCAAATTTCATTCCATTAATAGTACTGTAAATGGATATCTTTCTGCCCTAACAGTATTACCGGTGAGTAAAACTGCAAGTATTATCAATCTCGAACTTACAGATCATAATGCTAAAAGAGCGAAGGAGACATTAAGCACTCTTATATATCTATACAAATCGCAGGGACTTGAAGATCAGAAACAGGTTAGTGCTAATACACTTGAGTTTTTAAATGGACGTTTAGCAATAATAGAACGGGAACTACAAACGGTAGAAGGACAAGTGGAACGATTCCAAACTCAAAATAAGATAACTGATATACCTACAGAGGGTCAAATATATCTTGACCAGGCAAAAGATGTTGATCAGCAAAAAGTTCAGCAGGAGACACAACTGAATATACTTGAGTCTCTGGAAACGAGTTTGCAGGATAATGATAAAATGGTTACATCTGCATCAGGGATTATAGAACCATCTCTGGCAACTCTGATCCAGGCATATAACCAATTGGTACTTGAAAAGGAAAGACAAACTACAAGGCTTGGACCTAAGAACCCGATTACTGTTGACCTTGGCAACCAGGTAAAAAACACAAGAGAAAGTTTAATAAATAATATAACAAGTTTGAAGAAAGCATATCGCATAACTCTTGATAACATTAACAGGAAAGATGCAGAGATTTCTATGCGAATAAAGAATATGCCAACTATTCAGAAAAATCTTGTGCAAATAAAGCGAGACCAGTCGGTAAAGGAACAATTGTATTTTTTCCTGCTTCAGAAAAAAGAAGAAGCTGCTATTACACTTGCTTCTATTACTGCAGATTCCCGTAATATTGAGAAAGCGAGAAATACAGGTATAGTCAGACCTAAAAAGCAACTTATCC
This sequence comes from Chitinophagaceae bacterium, assembly GCA_039811345.1. Lineage (GTDB taxonomy): Bacteria > Bacteroidota > Bacteroidia > Chitinophagales > Chitinophagaceae > Agriterribacter. The sequence continues at coordinate 35,292 of JBDHYJ010000009.1, read as the reverse complement.
TTTTAATTTCAATCTTGCTAGGAATTTTTATTCCTGCTGCAGTTATATATATACGGAATTTATTGGATAATAAAATAGGGGATAAAGATGAGGTTGAACGTGGCTGTAATGCACCGGTACTTGGTGAAATCTCTTATTCCAGGAAAAAAGAATCTCCGATATTAGTTGAGAGGGGTAGCCGCTCAATAATTGCGGAACAATTTCGAGTTATCAGAACCAACTTAGGGTTTATTCGTAATGATGGAAAAGAGCCACAGGTGATACTGGTAACTTCTCACCGCCCGTCAGAAGGGAAATCCTTTGTAAGTCTTAACCTTGCAGCAAGTTTCGCCCTACTGGACAAAAAAGTTGTGGTGCTGGAATTCGATCTTAGAAAGCCAAGGTTAAGTCATGCTCTAAAAGTAGTTTCTGAAAAAGGAATCAGTAATTTTTTAAGTGATTCAAATATATGCCTTGACAGTTTATTTTATGAAGTGCCGGAATTCAATGGTGATTTTTCATTACTGCCCGCCGGACCAATACCGCCAAATCCCGCTGAACTCATATTGGGACCTAGGATGAAGATTATGATGGAAGAGCTGAAGAAAAAATTTGATTATGTGATATTGGATACGCCGCCATATAGCCTAGTTACAGATTCTTCATTACTGGGCATATATGCAGATGTAAATGTGGTTGTGCTTCGCCATAAATTTACTTTTAAGTTTGTTTTGAGGGAGGTTAATAAAAAGATCCGGGAAAATTCTACCAACGCTGCATTTACAACCATTATAAATAGGGTGGGTGAAGGAAGAAGCTATATGAAATATAAGAGTTATAAAAACTATGGCTTCTCAGAATATTTCGATGCACCTGAAAAGCACCGAAAAGGAATCGCCGGTTGGTTTAAAAAGTGATGACTTTAAGAATCTACGATATTTTAAGTAAAATTTTTAAACTGAGGTGGCTAATTGAAGAAACTGTATGAACAGTGTCAGTAAAGCAAATAGATTTTTAGCATCCTGGATTGCAATAGTTACTTTTTTTAGTTATTCAGCATACTTTTTTCCAAAAGCAATTAAAATATTTTTTATTGCTCCCATAGGATTATTTGTTATCAGCATACTATTTTATGTATCATTGGTCTTTCTTAGACGTCCAAGGATAGATTCATTTGCTGAGGTCAGGTATATTATTTTGTTGCTGTTGGTCTTATCTTTTGGTCTTCTTTATACCAATGCACCAAATTATGGGTTTGAAAAAATACTCGTTTTATATACCTGGATAGTTTTGTTTTTTGTATATGGTAATGTCATTGTAAACAATTTTGAACAGTTCGTTAAAGTATCAGTTCTTTTTGGAATTGTATTTGTACTTCTTTTGTTATCTCGTTTTGGTGATCCAATTTCTTTTTTTAGATCTATGCAGGGCGAAACCTTAAGGCTGGGTTACGAGATGGACACTGGCATGAACAGTGGCTTGAATCCGATATGGGCTGCCCGTTATCTTGGATATATTTTTCTTTTATTACTAATTTATGTAAGGGAGAAACCCCGTAATCTTTTTTTGTATGGCTATATGCTGGCTTTGATTTTATATATCGTTACAGCGGGATCAAAAGGCCCTGTTATTGCTTTGTTTGGGGGATGTTTTGTATTCTTTGCCAATGAAAAATTGTCAGTGAATCTTAAAACATTATTCTACATAGTATTGGTACTTGCAGTATTAATTTTGATATTGAATGGCATTGATTTTTTTTCTTCTCAGTTTTTTATTGATCGCTTCTCCGGTAAAAGCACTTCAGCCGAAGAAAGGGAAGGATTAATGGAGGTTGCATTTCACTATTTTGGAGCTTTTAGTTTCCTTTTTGGTACTGGTACGGGCAACTTTGGTTATATGATTTACCACAGGGATGTAAGGGAATATCCCCATAATATTGTAGTAGAACTTTATATTGAAAATGGAATATTTGCTATAATCATCCTGGCGCTTATTTATATCAGTGTTTTGAAATACTACAGAATGATTTTTAAATCAACGAAATTGCGAATGCTGTTTGCAATGTTCATATATTTTGGTTTGAACTCAATGTTTTCCGGCGACTTGCTCGGAAACGAATATTTTTTTATTTTCTTTATGCTATTTCATTTTGAAAGGAAAATGATTCAGAAAACTGAGCAATTAGAATTGCAGTTAGAACAATTTAATTCCGGTTCAACGGCATATTTGAATACGCAACATTAATTTAATCCGCTCATGAAAGTCTTACAGGTAATTAATTCACTTACGGCCGGTGGTGCTCAAAAGTTGATTGCCGATTTTGTACCGACAATGAACAATAAGGGAATAACTACCGATGTACTGTTGTTTAATGAAGATAAGGGTCCTTTTCTGGAGACATTATTAAATAAGAATGTTAAGGTTATGAATATAAAGTCAAAACGTTTATATTCTCCCTTCAATGTTTTTGAGGCTGCAAAATATTTTGACAAATATGATATAGTTCACACCCATCTTTTCCCTGCTATTTACTGGACATCACTTGCTAAAATAGTAAGACCTGCAAACTGGAAAGCTAAATATGTTTTAACTGAACATAGCAATTCTAACAGGCGGTTTACTAAGTCCTATTTGCAACCGGTTGATAAATTTATATACAACAGGTTTGATGCCTTAATTGCTATAAGTGAAAGCGTAAAGGAAGTATTATGGAAAAGAATTGGACATCCCCGTATCCCCGTTATATTTAATGGTGTCAATGTTAAAGAACTGTCTGAAGCTGAACCTGTAGCCCTTCCCGAAAATCAGGTCAATTTATTAATGGTGGCTGCATTTAACGATGCAAAAGACCAGATTACAGTGATTAAGGCTATGTCACGCCTCGATGAACATTATCATTTATATTTTGCAGGTCAGGGATATACAAAAGAAACAAGTATTCAGCTAGTTAAAGATCTTAATCTTGGTCATCGCGTTCATTTTATGGGAGTAAGAAAAGATATCCCGGGATTAATGAAGTCTGCAGATATTAATATTCTGTCCAGTCATTGGGAGGGATTATCCTGTGTAACTCTTGAAGCAATGGCTTCGGGTACACCCTTCATTGGGACAGATGTAAATGGAATAAAGGAAATGTTTGCAAATAATAGTTATCCTTTGTTTAAAACAGGTGATGTGGAATCGTTAATACAAAAAATTAAAAAAATATCGACCGACAAGTCATTTGCAAAAGAGCAATCGGAAATAAATTTCAGTGAGGTAATGAAGTTTGATATTGAGGTGATGACTGATCATTATCTTGATCTGTATAAAAGCCTTCTGCAATCTTAAAGATATTTAAAAGATATTCTTATTCATACAATCTCTTTCAATGAATCACGGGAACTTTGTTATTTCATTAGATTTTGAACTGATGTGGGGAGTTCGTGATGTAGTTACCATTCTGCATTATGGTAATAATATAGCCGGGGTGCATACTGTGATTCCTAAATTACTTGACATTTTTAGTGCATACAATATAAACGCAACCTTTGCAACGGTAGGTTTTCTTTTTTTTGATACAAAATCCGCTTTACTTACAGCAATACCCAAAAGCTTACCCTCATATAGGGATTCAAACCTTTCTCCATACAATGGATACCTTGAAACTATTGGAGATAATCACCTGAACGATCCGTATCATTACGCTCCCTTACTAATTAAAGCCATTCAGCAATATCCGCAACACGAAATCAGCACTCATACATTTTCACATTATTATTGTATGGCAGCGGGGCAAACTAAGGAGCAATTCAGGGATGATATTGTAGCTGCAAAAAAAATAGCATCATCCTTTGGTATCTCGACTACTTCGGTCATCTTTCCGCGCAATCAATATAACCCATCTTACACTGAAGTATGCTTAGAACAAGGGATTACTTCTTATCGTGGAAATGAAGCTCATTGGATATACGATGCACAAAGAAAAATTAAAAATCCAATATTAAGATTGCTTTTTAATAATACCGGACCGTTCGGGAAAAAATTGAAACAGGTGATAAGAAGAGTTTTGAGAATGTTTGATTCATATATCAATATCTCTGGTCAGAATTGTTATAGTACAGAATATTTGCAAAGTGAATTTCCTGTTGATATTCCTTCCAGCCGGCTTCTTCGCCCTTATTCTCCTTCTCTGGCAATATTGGAGCCGCTCAGGTTACGGAGAATAAAAAAGGGAATGACTTATGCCGCTAAAAACAATCTCACTTATCATTTGTGGTGGCACCCGCATAATTTTGGAGTGAACCAGGATAAGAATTTTGCATTCCTGGAGAAAATTTTAAAACATTATCAGGCACTGAATTTAAAATACAATTTTCAATCAGTTACAATGACAAACCTTGCTGAAAGTGTTTTGAAGTCAACAAAGCTTTGATGCAATGAAAATTCAGTTTTATTCAATTGGCAAAGAGCATGAGTTGTATGTTAAGCCGGGAGTGGAAGATTTTACAAAACGAATTGCCCGTTACTATCCTGTAGACTGGAAAATTATTATTCCTCCCAGGAATGCCGCTGCATTGCAGGAAACTGAATTAATACAAAAAGAGGCAGGACTTTTATTTGATTTATTGAAAAAAGAAGATTATCTCGTAGCTCTGCATGAAAGAGGTAAGTCCATGAATTCTCCTGAGCTTGCTGCTTTTCTGCAAACAAGAGCCAATGAAAGAACAAAGCAAATTATATTCCTGATAGGAGGCGCTTATGGGCTTCACGAATCAGTTATTAAACGGGCTAATCTGGTATGGTCATTATCAAAACTCACTTTCCCGCATCAACTGGTTCGTCTTATTCTTGCCGAACAAATATATCGGGCCTGCACTATTCTTCGAAATGAAAAATATCATCATTCGTAATTTAACTCAGGATAACTATGCTTAACGCCGTTTCTATTATCTTCGCAAAAATCTCTTCATGTCAGTTACACTTGTCATTGTAATCATCACCTGTATAATATCAATTATGTCGTTTAATAACGATAAAATGAAAGCAGAGCTCATTTTCTGGCCTGCAGTGATAAAGAATAACCGCCAGTACTACAGGTTCCTTTCTTATGGGTTGATCCATGCAGATTACATCCATCTCTCTTTCAATATGCTTTCACTGTACTCATTTGGAGTATTTGTGGAAGAACACCTTTTTTCCGCTCCTTATTTTTTTGATACAAAAGGAAAGATGTTTTTTGTTATTCTGTATGTAGGTGCTTTAATTGTGTCCACAATTCCTGATTACCTGAAATATAAGGATGTTTATGGTTACACTGCATTAGGAGCTTCGGGTGCGGTATCAGCAGTAATTTTTGCCGGAATTATTCTGCAACCGCAATTGCCGATCCGGTTTATGTTTATTCCGTTTGATATTCCTGGATATATTTTTGGAATCCTCTTTCTTGCACTTTCTGCATACCTTGCTAAAAAGGGAACAGGAAATATCGGACACGTAGCTCATTTTTTTGGAGCAGTATTCGGTGTTGCATTTGCCGTAATTATGGTTAAATTATTCTCTGCCAGCCATACTGATGTGCTGGGCGATTTTATGCGAAGTATATTAAACCGTTAATCCGGCTGAAATTTTATCTGCAGAATTGTTTTCGTGTTATTGGTAATTTTAAAACGATCATCAATGCGGTAATTGATTACCCAAATAATTTTTTTGTTCATTTCCAGCACCCATATTTTTTCTTTATCTGTAAGTGATAGTTTTTTGTCAATAAAAAAACGGGATAGTTTTTTTTTCTTAGTCATACCAAGGGGATAAAAATAATCGCCTGCCTGCCATTTACGAAGTATTAGAGGAAATTGTATATGCTTCATATCTAATGAAGCTGTAGATAAATTCAAGGGATTCTTTTCAATTTCAGTAGTTTGTTTTTTTTCATTGAATGTAAGACTTCCGTTTCCAAAATGTATAATGTCAGTACCTGCTTCAATAATTTTTATTTGATGAGCGCTTTCTGCTAAAGGAGAAATGATGAGCCAGTTGCGGTTTTTTAATATACGGTATGATTCACTGAGTACAAACTTTCCGCTTTCGCTATGAAGCAATCTCGCAATATCATCTACCTGCCGGGGAGTGAAACCATATTGTTTTGTTACCTCGTACAATACAGAATGCAAAGGTGATATATTCATCAGCTTACTCACGGGAATGTATACATCATTATTCCTGTAGTCAAGCAGTTTCTTTTTGTATTGTTCTATAGCATGGTGATACAGGTATTCCGTTTCCCTGAATCTCTCAATATTTGCAGTTATATTTTCGGCAGCTCCGGGATATATTTTTTCTACTAATGGCAGCACCTGGTGCCGGATATAATTTCTGGAATATTTGTCCGATAAATTGCTCGAATCCTCGCGATAGGAGAGTTGCTTGCCAACTGCAAATTCTTGTAATTGCGTTTTTGAAGCAAATAATAGAGGACGAACAAGTTTTCCTGTTTTAGGCAGCATGCCCCGCATACCGGTGATGCCGGTACCTTTAAAAAAATTCATTAACACTGTTTCGATATTGTCATCGCGATGGTGGGCAGTCAGTATATATTGAGGTATTACTTTGATATCGGCATAGTTAATTAAGTCTTTGCCGGATATAATATCATTGAACCATGTATATCTGAGCTCACGGGCAGCTACCTGGATAGATAATTTTTTTTGTCCGGCATATTCAACCGTATTAAAATTTTTGACCAGTATTTCTGACTGATAATGGGATGCAAGTTGCCTTACAAATTTTTCATCTTCATCACTTTCATTTCCCCTGAGATTGAAATTGCAGTGGGCAATTACAAATGAATATCCTGATAATTTGCAAAGCTCACACAGTACAACAGAATCCACTCCGCCGCTTACGGCCAATAGCAATACATCTTTCGGTTGAAACAATTTTTCTTTTTCAACGAAGTGTATAAAATCATCTATGAGTAACCTGTCTTTCATTTTAGAGTAGGAACTATTATCCCTGAAAATCATCCGTTAAGTCTTCAAGGGCAGTTTCCAGTTCATTATATGTCTTCATGTCATTTTGTTTTTTTGCCTCTATCATCCCGCGCCTGTACCAGTTAATTGCTTCATCGGGTAGTCCGCTACTTTCCAGTAATTTTGCCAGGTGATAATAAGAACCAATGTATGCAGGGTCGCGATTTAAAAGATTAAGAAAAATATGTTTTGCTTTATTTACTTCTCCCAATTTGATATATTCAAGAGCAAGTGCATGTTCTAAAAAACTATCATTAGGGTTCTCTTTTAAAAAGCTTAAAATTCTTTCAATTCTATCCACGCTTCTTCCTTTTTTTAAAAATAAAATGGTTTAATTCGGCAAGGTCATTATATTTGTGTATTAATTAGTTGCATAAACAACTTTATTTAATTATTGTTCGATTAAGAATAACTCAATGAAAATACTAGTTTGTATCAGCAAATCGCCAGACACTACGGCAAAAATAGCCTTCACAGATAATAGTACGAAATTCGCTACAGACGGTGTGCAATGGATAATCAATCCCTACGATGAATGGTATGCACTTGTACGTGCCATTGAATTAAAGGAAAAAGATGCTTCCACAGTAATACACCTGGTAACAGTAGGTGCCGCAGATGCTGAGCCTATTATTCGTAAGGCACTTGCATTGGGTGGGGATGAAGCCATCAGGGTGAATGCTGATACAAATGACAGTTATTTTATTGCTACACAAATTGCTGAAGTAGCCAAACAAGGAGGATACGATCTGGTATTTACCGGCAAAGAAACTATTGACTTTAACGGATCATCTATTGGCGGTATGGTGGCAGAATGTTTAGGAATGCCCTGCATTGCACTGGCTATAAAATTTGAACTTGAAGGTAGTAAAGCAATTGTAAACCGTGAAATTGAAGGTGGTGAGGAAGTATGCGAAGTAAATCTTCCTGTAGTTATCAGTTGCCAGAAAGGTATGGCCGAGGCAAGAATCCCTAATATGAGGGGAATTATGGCAGCACGTACCAAACCGTTGAAAGTAGTTGAACCTGTAGCCGCTGATCATCTTACTGCAGTTGTAAATTTTGAACTGCCACCGGCAAAGGCTGGGGTTAAACTTGTACCTGCCGATAACCCGGCAGAACTGGTTAGGCTCCTGCACGAGGAGGCAAAAGTATTTTAATCCGTTATAATCGTTTTGAAAAAGCAAAAAGAAAGACAAGTATGCCTGTTTTAATATTTATAGACCAGTCAGAAGGACATATAAAAAAAGCATCTCTTGAAGCTATCAGTTATGGTGTGGCTGTTGCAAAACAGACAGGAGATACTGCGGAAGGTGTTATTTTGGGAAATGTAACAGATGATATCGAAGCATTGGGAAAATACGGTTTGCAGAAAATACATCATGTGGCTAGTGATGCGCTCAATCATCTTGATGCGCAGGTATTTACCGGAGTGATAGTACAAGTAGTTGATGCCATTAAAGCAAAACTGGTAATCTTTTCCAACAATGTTGATGGTAAAAGTATCGCACCCAGGTTATCTGTAGCCCTAAAAGCCGGTCTTGTTTCCGGTGCGGTAGCTTTACCTGATATTTCCAATGGCTTTGTGGTAAAAAAATCGGTATTCTCCGGGAAAGCATTTGCCAATATTTCCATTAACAGTGATATAAAAATAATTGCGCTTAATCCGAACTCATATGAAGTTGCTGTTGCAGGTGATGCAAAAGCAGAGGTTCTACCATTTAGTGCACAGGTGGCTGCAGCTAAAGTAAAAGTGACCAACATCAATAAAGTAAAAGGAGATGTACCATTGAGTGAAGCAGATATTGTGGTAAGTGGTGGCAGAGGATTGAAAGGTCCTGAAAATTGGGGAATGGTTGAAGAACTTGCCAGGGTCTTAGGTGCTGCCACTGCCTGCAGTCGTCCTGTTGCCGATGCACATTGGAGACCACATCATGAACACGTTGGTCAGACAGGACTGGCGATTGCCCCTAACCTGTATATAGCTATAGGTATTTCGGGAGCTATACAACATCTTGCCGGTGTGAACAGGAGTAAAACTATTGTTGTGATTAACAAAGACCCTGAGGCACCCTTTTTTAAGGCGGCTGATTATGGAATAGTAGGTGATGCTTTTGAAGTAGTGCCTAAAATTATAGAAGAAGTTAAAAAGGTGAAAGGCGTAGCATGAGAAAACACGTTCCTTTATTGCCAACCGTCCTGGTTTTAATCGGGACGGTTTTTTTGTGATTACCCGGATTTCCCTTTTTGCAAATTTCTTGTACATTCGCAACAGATTATGAAGAAAATAGAACTGGAAATAGTAGCATTATCGCATAGTATTACCCAAACACATTCTTATGCAGTTGTGCTGGGCGAAACGAATGGATTAAGAAGGTTACCAATAGTGATTGGTGGCTTCGAAGCGCAGGCAATAGCTGTAGCATTGGAAAGAATGCAGCCCAGCAGGCCCCTTACCCATGATCTCATGAAGAATTTCATGATGGCATTTAATGTTGAGCTGCATGAAATTATTATCAGTGATTTACAGGAAGGAATTTTTTACTCAAAACTGCTTTGCAGCAGTGAACATGATACCGTTGAAATTGATTCACGTACTTCAGATGCTCTTGCATTGGCAGTGAGGTTTGGCTGCCCCATTTATACTTATGAGCATATACTGGAAAGTGCGGGTATATTAATGGAAGATTCGGGGAAAAAGAAAAAGCCTGAAGAAGAACAATTGGTAAAAGAATCTTCCGGGGCTAAGGACGATCTCAAAGGCATGTCACTCGAAGAGTTAAATCAGTTGCTGAGTGAAGTACTTGAGCAGGAAGACTACCTGAGGGCAATTGCCATTCGGGATGAGATTAACCACAGGAAGAAAAAATTTTAATCAATTCCACTTTAAATATCCTGTTCTTGCTGGAGTTTCCCAATTGTAAGATAAATATCGGATTAAACGTTACTTCTAAGCGGGAAGACGGATTTCATAACATAGAAACGATATTTTATCCGCTGCCCTGGTGCGATGTTCTTGAAATTATTCCATTGAGAGGAGCCAGTCCCAAACCAGATGTACTGCATTTATCAGGATTAACTGTTCCCGGAGCTACTGATGATAATATTTGCATTAAAGCTGCAACGATATTAAGACAGGATTTTCCTGAAATATCCCCGCTCGAAATTCATTTGCATAAAGCAATTCCTTCCGGTGCAGGTTTAGGTGGCGGATCTGCTGATGGAGCTTTTACACTTACCCTGCTGAATCGCATTTTTGAATTAAAGCTATCGGCAAATCAGCTTACAGCGTATGCACTGAGGTTAGGTAGCGATTGTCCTTTTTTTATAAACAATTCCGCTTGTTTTGCTACCGGCAGGGGTGAATTGATGGTACCGGTTTCACTTGATCTTTCAGCATATACTTTCGTGCTTATTAATCCGGGTATTCATATTAATACAGGCTGGGCATTCTCGCAGTTGACACCGGAAAAACCTTCACAAAAACTTATTGATCTCATTAAGCAGCCGGTATCGGAATGGAAAAATTTGATAAGGAATGATTTTGAAGCACCGGTATTAAAGCAATATTCTCAAATAGCAGCAATAAAGAACGAAATGTACACTAAAGGCGCATTGTTTGCAGCAATGACAGGCACCGGGTCAACAGTATATGGCATATTTGAAAAAAATATTCCGGAGAAAATACAATGGAACAAGAATCATCTGGTCAGGATTATAGGATAAAACGTATATTGCACACAAATAATGGTTATCATACAAAAAGCATACATATTATCCTTCTTAGATTTTAATCTTGATTTTCTGGATCACCAATAGTCGGTTCATTATTACCTGTATTTAATTTTTTTTCTTTTACTGCCGCATTTGCGGTTAAATTCTGTTATTATGATTCAAACTGGAATAAGAACCGACCTCACACAGCAATATATATCACTCGAAGACCGGTATGGTGCACATAATTATCATCCCCTTCCGGTAGTGCTTCATCGTGGAGAGGGGGTATATGTTTGGGATGTAAATGGCAAGAGATATTACGATTTCTTAAGTGGCTACTCTGCAGTAAACCAGGGACATTGCCATCCCCGCATCATCAGTGCGCTGATACAACAGGCACAACAACTTACTCTTACTTCGAGAGCATTTTACAATGATCTGTTAGGAGAATACGAAAAATTAATTACCTCGCTCTTTGGCTATGATAAAGTGCTGCCAATGAATACGGGTGTAGAAGCTGTGGAAACAGCTATCAAACTGTGTCGCCGCTGGGCTTATGAAGTGAAGGGTATAGCACCAGAAAAAGCAAAGATTATTGTTTGCGATGGTAATTTTCATGGCAGAACCACCACAGTAATTTCATTTAGCACCGACGAAAATTCCAGAAGAAATTTTGGTCCTTTCACTCCCGGTTTTGAATTGATAAGTTATGATAATATGGATGCTTTAACTAAAGCACTTGCTGATGAGAATGTTGCCGGTTTCCTCGTAGAACCAATACAGGGTGAAGCCGGGGTACGGGTGCCTCAAAAAGGTTATCTTGCAAATGCTAAACAGCTTTGTGAAGAAAAAAAGGTATTGTTTATTGCTGATGAAATTCAAACCGGCCTGGCTCGTACCGGAAAGATGCTTTGCTGTGATCATGAAGAGGTAAAACCTGATATTCTGCTGTTAGGAAAAGCGCTGAGTGGTGGTACAATGCCGGTTAGCGCTGTGCTGGCAAATGATGATATCATGCTTACCATTTTGCCTGGTGAACATGGTTCAACCTATGGTGGTAACCCACTTGCCTGCAGGGTTGGTATAGAGTCTTTGAAGGTATTGGTAGATGAAAATATGGACTCTAATGCAGAAGATATGGGGATATTGCTGAGAAAGGAATTACGGAGAATTAATTCAAAGCATATAGAAACTATAAGAGGTAAAGGATTGTTGAATGCCATCGTTATTAAACATCCCGATAAAGATGCTGCCTGGGAACTGTGCCTTCAATTAATGAAAAACGGATTACTTGCAAAACCTACTCATGGAGATAAGATAAGACTGGCGCCCCCTTTGCTTATTACAGCCGGTCAGATTACTGAATGTGTGGAGATTATTGAGGAAAGTTTGAAAATTTTGGATTAATTTTTCATGCTAAAACCTATAAACACTTTTTTACAATTATGCCTTCATATTTGTATGCCTCTGCAAATGAGGCCCCTGTTTTCCAGACGGTGATAAACAATAAAGGTTACCATGTAATCAATAAAATTCAGTTAGGTACTTATGTAGCTATAACTGATGAATCCGGTGATTTTTATAAAGTAACTACTGCTGGCCCAAATGGATGGATGCGCAAAGCTGACCTGGGTGAAAATATGGGACTGAAAATTTTTTTTCTGGATGTAGGTCAAGGCGACGGTGCACTGATTGAAGTCGGAGATTTGAAGATCTTAGTTGATGCGGGTCCGGGTATTAATATGTATAGCTATCTCACTAAATGGCAGTATACTTATCTACTTAAAGCCAGGAAGCAAGTACATATTGACTATTTATTTATCAGCCATTTCGACCGTGATCATTTTAAGGGATTTATTAAGATCATTAATGATAAACGATTTAGTTTCGGCTCTGTTTATTTTCCGGGAATATTAAAGTTTGCAGAAAAAACCAATCCATATAATACAGGACTTGGGCAAACCGTAAAATCAGGCAGAATCAACTATTTGCAAACAAAGGCCGATAATCTTTTATCTTTAAAAAATACAGATCTATATAACCGTGACGTAAAGAATTTTGTTGTGGCATTAAAGAATGCTAAAGCTGAGGGTCGTTTAAAAAATACAAAGCGTTTAAAAGCAGGAGACATACCTGTTTCGAAAATAATTGAAGAAAAAAATTTTGCGATAGAAGTATTAGCTCCATTTACCGAGATAGTAAATAAACGTCATTCTTTTGTGTATTGGGAAAATGAAAGCAAAACAATAAATGGTCACAGCCTTGTACTTAAACTGGGTTTTGGTCAAAGAAATGTATTATTAGGCGGAGACCTGAATAGCAATGCTGAAAATTATCTGCTAAAGAAATATGGAAATAAAAATCCATTTCTGGTTGATGTTGCTAAATCCTGTCATCACGGGTCATCAGATTTTACTGAAAAGTTTATGCAGATGATTAATCCATTCGCAACGGTGATATCTTCCGGCGATAATGAGATTTATGCTCATCCCAGGGCTGATGCTATAGGTTGTGCCGGAAAATATGCAAGAGGTGCACGTCCTTTAGTTTATTCTACAGAATTAGCAAGATCAATGAGTAAAGAAGGATTGCTTTTTGGGATGATTAATTTACGTAGTAATGGTGTTAATATATATATGAACCAAATGAAAGAATCCGGAAGGGCAAGCGACTTGTGGGACGCTTACAGTCTTCCTTCCGGAGACTGAAACAAGTAATGTTATTTTGCCTTTTCAAATTTGTTAACCGTATTTTCAATTGGTGCTAAACTTTGCAGATACATAAATATTGCTTCGAGATCTGATTCTTTCATTCCGGCATACATTCTCCATGGCATAGGTGTGTTTAAATCATCAGGTGTGAGTACCGGTGATTTATAATTACTGTCTGCATACTGCTTAAACCGCTGTACAAATAATTCTTTTGTCCATGAGCCGATTCCGGTGTTTTTATCAGGGGTGATATTCACTGATCGCACCACTCCTGCAGGTTGTTTAAATTCCATGCCACCACCAAATTCTGATCCGGGTACTATAGCTCCTTTTTCAAACTTGCTATGACAATCTACACAGCTCGCTGCGTTCACCAGGTAAGCCCCATAGGCTACACGATTGCTTTCGTCGGGTTTTGGTTGTGGATGAGCTTCTTTTGGCATTGTATTCACAAGGAGGTTTACCGGAAAATCCAACTCGCGTTCTGCTGTTTGTTTTTCAATTGGCGGCAATGAACGGATATAGGCAATGATACTGTAAATATCTTCTTTATCCATTTGCCCAAAGTGTTGATAAGGCATTACCGAAAACAGAGCATTACCTTCCTTGTCAACTCCTGAAGTGATTGCCCTGTATATTTCAGCGTCTGTCCAGTTAGCTAACCGGTAAGGAGTGATATTTGGCGAATAAATGTTGCCGGGGAATCCCATTTCTTTACCAAACTTTTCACCGCCACCACCAAGGTTGCCGGTAAGTGGTCCGGCATATTGCGACCAGTCGCGGGTACTATGACAGTCCATGCATACCGCAACACTATGAGCCAGGTACCGCCCCCTTTCTATTCTTTCCGGACTAGATTCAATCTTAACATCATCGGGCCGATCTATATTGGGTAAAAACACTTTCAAATACGTGCCCGCAGTGGCAACTCCGATGACAATAAGCGCAATAAGTCCGAGCAATACTTTGTAAATCCGTTTCATTTCAGTAAAAATTATTTAGCCAAAGATTATTCATTTTCTCATCCGGCAAAATGAACAACAGGATGAACGGTTATAATGACTGTATGAATTGAAAAAATCTTTTTGATACAACAATTTTTACAATTGATACATTTATTGAGTTAAGCGACAACAAGGTTCAGGTATTTTTGAATCATTCAAAATTGTTCAATTTAATTTGGTATTATAAAAAATGAAAAGAATAGGTATTATTGGAGCAACAGGTATGATTGGAAAACCGGTAACCAATGCATTTATTGAAGCAGGCTATGATGTAAAACTGTTTGTACGAAATATTGAAAAAGCCCGGCAATATTTTTCAAATAGTGTACAATATCAGCAAGGGGATTTACGAGACCCGCTTGCCGTAAAAAGATTCATTTCCGGACTGGAATATCTTTATTTGAATCTCTCGGTAGCTCAGCATAGTGAGAAAGACGATTTCCAGCCTGAACGGGATGGGATGGATAATATCATTGCGGCACTAAAAGATTCACAGGTCAGGAGAATTGGCTATCTGTCGTCATTGGCGCACTGGTATGAAGGTCAAAACGGGTTTCACTGGTGGGTCTTTGAACTTAAACGTGCAGCACTACATAAAATCCGTTCCTCCGGTGTTCCACACTCTATTTTCTATCCTTCTACTTTCATGGAGAATTTTGATAAGGGCGCTTACAGGCAGGGGAATATTATTGCATTATCAGGTGAATCAAGATTCAAAATGTTCCTTATAGCCGGTAAAGATTATGGCAGGCAGGTAGTAAAATCATTTGAAACTGAGAATGGTTACCAGGAGTTTGTGGTGCAGGGGCAGGAAGGGTTTACCGCAGATGAAGCTGCCGCTTTGTTCAAACAATTCTCCGGCAATAAAAAACTGAAGATTGTAAAAGCCCCTTTTGGCTTTTTAAAACTTGCTGCATTGTTCAGTAATAAATTTCAATATGGTGCTAAGATGATTGAAGCACTGAATAATTACCCTGAAAAATTTGAAGCGGAAGAAACCTGGAACATACTTGGAAAACCTCAAACAATATTTAAAGACTATATATTAGGCGAGAACAAAATTGGCTTTAAATAAACCAATCAGGTTTTTAAGATGTAGCAGGATAAAAGTGATAAAAACTGTTTGGTTAAATCTACCAGGTAAGGTTATACCAATCCCAATATCCCCAATAACATACCGTTAAAAAAAGCGTATCTGTTAATCCATGTACAATTACATTCACCCAGAAATGCTGCATTTTCATATACAATATACCAAAGGCGATTCCAAAAATAAAAGTCATAATGATACCGGCAATACCCTGGTACAAATGAGGCAGGCAGAATAACAGGGATGACAGGAATAAAATTATGAATTTGTTGTTGCCAAAAATATTTTTTAATTGTACAAATGCGTATGCCCTGAATAGCAGTTCCTCACCTATAGCGGCGCTTATCCACATTTGAGCCAGGTATTTTAAATATAGCTTCGTATTTCCTTTGATAGGCAGGAATGCAGAGTAGTCCGGCTGTTCATTACTTATTTTGTTTACAAGCGGCTGTATGAATAAATCTGCAGACAACTCAAGAATTATATATACAATGAGTATTACTGTTACTTCATGCCATCCTATTTTTTTAAAATTCAAATGCTTCAGGTTGCCATACTGCCAATATATAGAAAGCAAAATATACCCAATGATTACGATGAATGTGTAGGGGAATTTTGTAAATGGATTAAATACTAATGAATATGCAATGGATAAAAAAACAAATGATACCCATGGAGCAGTTAAATTTCCTTTCATAATTAATGGCTTGTTGAAAAAAAGTTTTCAAAATTGGCAAATTGATTTTTAGTGTAAACCGGCAATTGTATGAATCAGGTAAATTGATGGATGAATTGGTAGTAAAAAATAGCGATTGTATTCTCATTTACAAATTCAGTATCTTTATTTTCTTGCAACAGTATACTTCAAAACCTTTGATGAATATCAGGCTTTCCGACCCCAAGTATTTTCAAGATATCCCATCAAAGACCAGGCTAAAGTTGATTCACACTACAACCTGTCATCACATCCACATCAAACTGCGTATTTATGAACAGTAAACTTTTACCGTTGTTGTTACTTGTGGTAACAATTATATCCGGATGTCAAAACAATAAAGAGACAAAAGAAAAGACTTCCGGGGTGATTGGTTGTTATAAGCCAAAAACCAATGACAAAGAATGGTACACATCCGGAAAGAAGGCACCAAAGTTTAAAGGGCTGGATGCTGTATATTTTAAAATCTCCACATCCCATCCCGAAGCTCAGGAATATTTTAACCAGGGATTGATGCTGGCATACGGTTTCAATCACGCAGAAGCGGCAAGATCGTTTTATGAAGCTACACGTATAGATTCCACCTGCGCAATGGCCTATTGGGGCTATGCATACGTTCTGGGTCCCAACTATAACGGCGGAATGGAAGAGGATAATTTTGAAAGAGCATACAATGCAGCTATAAAAGCTCAATCACTTTCGCAGAATTGCACATCGCTGGAACAACAACTGATAAAAGCCCTCACTGCAAGGTATATAAAAAATCCGACTGCAGACCGATCAGCTTTGGATATTGCTTATGCCACCGAAATGAAAAATGTATATGAACAATATCCTTCCAACCCGGATATTGGGGCGCTATATGCCGAAGCTATGATGAACTTACATCCCTGGGATTTGTATCACAAACAAACAAAAGCTCCTAAGGAATGGACCCCCGAACTGCTTTCTGTATTGGAACATTTAATGGAGATTCATCCAAAACATCCTGGCGCACATCATTTTTATATACATGCAATGGAAGCTTCTGCCACACCTGAAAAAGCATTGCCAAGTGCAGGATTGCTGGATTCATTAGTTCCCGGATCTGGTCATTTGGTTCACATGCCTTCTCATATTTATATCAATACCGGTGATTATCACGCCGGCACACAGTCCAACCTTAAGGCAGTAGAAGTAGATAGTATCTATACTACTGCGTGTCATGCACAGGGGGCTTATCCATTGGCTTATTATCCGCATAATTATCATTTTCTTACTGCCACTGCAGCTTTAGAAGGTAACTCCCAACTGTCATGGAGTGCTGCGCAAAAATTGCAACAACATATTGCCACAGAAATTATGCAGGAGCCCGCCTGGGGAACTTTGCAACATTACTATATCATACCTTATTATGTTGCAGTTAAATTCGCCATGTGGGACACCCTGCTTGCCATAGCCCCGCCGCAAAAAGAACTGCTGTACCCGCAGGCTATCTGGCATTACGCAAGGGGCATGGCCTATTTGGGAAAAAACGATATACACCATGCACAACAGGAATACGATATCTTAAAAACGCTGGCAACCGATACTACACTCCATCAATTGACTATCTGGAATATCAATACTGCGGCAGACCTTGTGCAAATTGCCCGGAAGATATTGTCCGCAGAAATTGCCGTTAAGCATAACAAAATTGATGATGCTATTTCTATTTTCAAAGAGGCTGTACAAATTGAAGACAATCTTAATTACAATGAACCGCCCGACTGGTTTTTTTCGGTGAGGCATCATCTGGGAGCCGTGTTATTAAAATCAGGGAAATATGCTGATGCAGAAAATGTTTACCGTAAAGACCTGCAAACCTGGAGAAAAAATGGTTGGGCGCTGTTGGGATTGTATAAATCGCTTACTGGGCAAAAAAAAGATAAAGAAGCGCAAGTAGTGAAGACAGATTTTGATGATGCATGGAAATATGCTGACTTCAAATTAAAATCATCCTCTCCTGTTTTTTAGGATGTAATCATTTGAGGCATCAGGAACGATGTTTTAAGTGAATGGCACTATAAATCATATTTGTACTTTATGGTTAACAGTTACCAGAGATAACCATGCCGTTTTATTCCGATAAATAAAATTTCAAAAAAAGGATCGCTGTATGTAGCGATCCTTTTTTAAGCTCAAAGTGTATTGCGTTTTGTTTTAAAAAAGCCCTCAATTTTTACCGGGGTCCATTTTACTCCTGTACCTGTACTTTCCATTTTACCGGCTTGTTCAAGGATAAAACTACCAATAATATCTACCCCTTTTGTCTCGGAATAACTGCTGAAATGTATTCCGCCTAAACTGGGAATGATACTTTTGCCCTGTACTATAAACTGCTGATAGATTGTGGTTCCGGGTGGCTGGTATAGAAACCAGGGTAGTTTTTTTCCCCAGTTCAATTGCCAGCCGGATGGATAACCACTCCATTTAAGACTTAGTGCCGCATTTGCTGCACCGCCATCAGCCGGTACTACAGCAGCATCAAGGCTGTGTATCCCTTCAACTTCCACTACACCCAGGGGAATTATTCCACGTAACCAGGGTCCGTTATTTATACGAAATGTAATACCTTCTGCACCTATATATATATTCGAAACTAACAGATATTTACTGTTGCCGGAACCATTAAGTGAAACGGAAACAGCTACAGGATTCTTAGATGGAATAGCAGCAGGGGCAATGTAATCTGCTTCTGACCCATTGGCAATTAACTTACCTTCACCTGCCAGTTTCCACTCCTTAATATACTGAGCATTAATGTCATGTTGTGGCCCAATCGGCTTTTTTACACCAGGCACAGGAGGTACAGGTAAATCATCAGACATATAATTTACTACATTCAAATGCAAAGTTTTCCCCGGTTCCAGCGCTGCAGTAACCGGATTAATGGCAAACGCA
The DNA here is from genome assembly GCA_039811345.1 of Chitinophagaceae bacterium. Classification (GTDB taxonomy): domain Bacteria; phylum Bacteroidota; class Bacteroidia; order Chitinophagales; family Chitinophagaceae; genus Agriterribacter. The sequence continues at coordinate 16,144 of JBDHYJ010000009.1, read as the reverse complement.
GTAAACAGGCTCCAGTCACTAAAGTGTGAAGTTGAAACAGTAAAAGTTTTCGCTGCAGAATCGTAAACTGCACCTGATCCCTGCCACACTCCTTTGTCATCCTGATAAGCTATTCCTATCGCATCGGCAACAATTCCCACAAGGTTAGCTGTGTCACAAACAAATGATATCGTGACAGGTTTTAAAAACTGTAGTCCGTGAGGCAGTAACCGATAGGCTGATCCCCTGCCCGCAATATTTGTATTTGTTATTCGCTGTACACTGAAGTTGTTGTCTTCTGCCACTGCACCTGAAGGCACTACAATCCGAACCTGCCCGTCAGCCGACTGCAGCGTTCCACCTGTGGCACCTATTGTAGCCGTTACTGCAGTTTCCTGGGCTTCACCTACTGGTGTTACCTGTCCGGAAGCTGACTCCGGTGGTAAAGGTATTTCGGTTTCTATTGAATTCTTTTTGCAGCCACTGAATAGCCCGGTAAAAAAGAGGAATAATAAACATAACCGGATATTCCGGGAGAAGATGATTTTTTTCATTACAATTTTTTTGCAAAACTGTATTGCGAATTTTTTTTTGCAAGTGTCAACAGTAATGGATAAGCAAAAACAATGGATTAACTGTTAAATATTATGTTGAAACTTCTTTACAACTGACATGCAAGAAATCTGTTTTATCAGCATAACCTGCAATTGATACTTCTAAAACAGCATTTAAGTACATAAGGCTTTTAACCGGTATGACATATAGTAAACCTTTGCAGCATCATAAAAATATTTTCTATGCACAACAAACAGTTTAACTTACAAAAACTCAGTATTCGCTTAACAATAATCAGCACTTACTTACTTTTTGTTATTAACGCAATCGCTCAGCAACATACATCGATAGACGAAGTCATGCTGAATAAAATATTCAACAAGTTTAATGAATCTCAACACGGCAACATTCCCAAAAAACAATTAGAGCATGAATTTGATCAGATGATTAAACGTAGCACCAGCCAGCTCGACATTTGGTTACAGGAAAAACTGAAAATTGTTGCCGAACAAAATAAAAATTACCATCCCGGTTACAAACACAAGGGAGAGGACATGAATCTTTTTCCTCTTTGGGATGCCATACCAATTCCTGTAAGTTCATTGCCGGAAGCGAAACAAACCAATTTTGAGGTAAAGTATCAGATATATACAGACAAAATATCCCAGCTCAAAAAGCAATTGTCAGACAGACTATACCAGCATATTGATGCTTCGGCGGCCGACCAGCAATCTATGATGAGCGAAGCCAAAGGATTAGCAGATCAAAATGCATTTGTACAGCAAATGGGTGGCGCAGATGCAATTTCAAAAATGAGTGAACAGGAAAGAAAAGAGGCTGCGAAAAAAGCTGCAGAAAAATTCAGTAGTAATCCCGGTATGGTCACCGGTATGACGAATGAAGGGATGAATGCAATGGCACAGCGAATGATGAGTGACCCCAAATACAGGGAAGCATACAATAAAATGTCTGATACTCAGAAAGCAGAAGAATTAAAAAAGTATATGGGTAATATAACAGAAAAAAGAAATGATGCTGCATCTCAGGCCCATACCAGTGAAAATTCCGGCACCAATAATATGGCAAATGTTGAAATACTGCTGGGTAAATGCTTGCAGCAAATGCAACAAGCGGCAATACCCTATTCAGATGGGACAACATTAGCCAATGCTTTTTTTAATACTATATACGCAGACATTGAAAGCTGGTATAAGAAAACATACGATGCACTACCCGAAACTATTACTCACGAAAAAATAGGGCACGGCAACCTTATAAAATGCAGGGAAGCTTTACTGTACAGTGTACACAAAAAAGAGGCGTTAATCCGTACCATGTTATTCAGTATATTAAAAGACAATACAAAGCTGGCCTTTGGAGAATTCAACGATTTTATAGGAAGTTATCCCTGGGGAAAAAACAAAATCGAAAGTCTGGTTAACGGAAAAAACACAGAACCCAAAGTAGCTCAGGCTGTCAGTAGTATGTATGATGAAATGATCCGCATGGCGGGTGAAGCTGAACGGGCTACAAAATCGTACAAAGGATGGCAGGAACAATATGAATTGATCGTGAAGTAAAATAATAAAACAGAAGAGTACTATAATATTTAAACTTACCTGTTGTAAAATCTATCCTCCAATTCCGCTATTAAATTTCTGAACCTTATTTTATTTTCCAATTTGACATTTAACTATTCATTCTACAAAAAATTCAATTCATTACATACTTGAGAAATGAGTTGAATATGTCGAAATAATTTTGAATCTAAAATAACAGTATATGAAAAAATTTTTATTACCAGCCCTTCTGATGGCGGCTTTCTTATTTGGTTCCTGCGAAAAAGACAAAGCGATTGAAAACAATGAATATGGTGATGGGCCCCACTCCGAAGTACCCGGTGTTTTAAGCGGGAACTGGATGTATGGCTTTTTTTCAATGACGGAATACTGGAGTCAGAATCCTGCTGATTACATCGGCAATGCTTTTGAAATGGCAATTGCCTTTAGGTTTAATGCAAACGGAACTTTTGATCAGTACTTTACGTCAAAGACGGTGACTGGTGCTGTTGCTACTTACCACCAGTCACTGACAAAAGGCACTGTGGTAGTAAATGAAGCGGATGCAACGATTACGACTTATGCAAAATCGGCACATTACAAACAAACAAAAAACGGAACCACAACTGAAGATCGTGATCTTGCAGAAAACGAAATCACAAAAATCACAAAATATACATACGAACTACGTACAGAAAACAACGGAACCAGGGCAATATATCTCAAGCTAAACGGAAACGGAAATGCATTAAAGTTCCTGCAAAAAAATTGAAATCATTGTCTTGCATCTTTACCTATTCATTTATAAAAACATGAACAAGATATTATTTGTTTTATCGCTACTTGCAAGTTGCAGTAATAGTTACAGTCAGATTATACTAAAGGATACAATAGCTCCATCTTTTGAATGGCGCCTGCACCTGATTGATGCACCTTATATGACAGATGCAGCAAAAACAGAAGCTATAAGAGCTAATAATGGAGACGTTCCTTTTGAAGGCAGGATACAAAAAAAACATTACGGAAATTTTTATCGCAATCTAAGTATGACTCAGGTAACAGATATGACCCGTAACCTGCATGGCAGCCTGTATTATGTAAATAATATCCTCTGGAATAAATGGATAAAGCCCACCAATACAAAAAAGTATATTTTAAACCGGTTGCTGGCAAATGTTACAGCACTTGGTACCGATTATCTTGCTCTTAAATTGCCATATAGTTATGCTTTTCAGCATGAAGAATTTCATCGTGCTGTAATGGCAGCAAGGCACATTTACAGCTATGACGAAGTCTGGAATTTTGGTAAAGGTCTAGATATTGCTGTAACCCGTGTCAATGATGAAGATCTGATTCGGCTTAAAAAATATTTTCCGGAAGACCAGGTACGGTTATCAGCAGCAGGTGTAGAAGGTGAGTACAGGTATCTGCAAAGGATGCGCGAAGATAATTTTTTTGAAAAAACAGGATATCCGATGGTGGGTATTTCTCTGTTAGGCACCTTTCATGGTTTAAACTATGTGAATCTGCCTCTTTCTTCAAAGTTTGATGCCATTACAGACAGTATTCTTGCTCATGATAAATATGATATTCGTGCAAGGGATTTTACCGGGTATGATTTTTCGTCGTGGGTATATGATCTGTTTACGCCTAATGAACCTTATGAAGATCGTGGCAACTGGCCTGAGGGTACAGGTATTAAGCGGCCAATAAAGCAGTCTGATTTAACTCCGGAAATGAAAAGCTTTTTGAAACAAACCGGTAATATGCAGTATCTGAATTTTGTTTCGCCGTTTATGCTGGGTATAAACAGACTGCAACTCCGGGAAGGATATTATTTCAATTTCGCATTGCGCAGCATTCCTGCTTCGTTTGGATATTATGCAGGTGGTGATTTCTTTATAGATTTCAATCAGCGGCAAATGATGGCAAGTATAGGCATTAATAAAAGTAAAAACTTAGCACTTCCATCTATTGAGTTCCGTTACTACAACGTGATAAAGGGAAATTCGTCAAAGTTCAATTCCAACCTGCTTTTATCAGGATGGTTGCAACCTAAAGACCAGCTTTTTGCTGCCGATAAAGCCAGTCCCGGTATGCTTATCGGATTTGAACCCCGATATACCTTTACAGAGAGATTCTCTTTAATTGCAGAATTGTCTTACAAAACTAAGGGTTGGGTATTTGGAAACCCTTACCTCGATAGTAAACTGTCAGGCAGGATTGGGTTTAGTTTTAAAACTATGTAACCATAGAAGGTTTCTATCCGCTAAATCTATTTAGAATCTATATCAGAAAGCAACAGGCTCCTTATTTTACTTTTGCAAACCTCTCTGTTCTCGATAACCATTAAGAAGTATCAGACTCTTTCTCAACTATCTTAACTCCTTAATGGTTATTTTAAGAATTATCATGTTGCTATTTCAACATACAATTCCTATTTACCCATCCATTTTTTAAACGGCATCACCTTTTCCCTGCTTACCAACACCTCTTTGTCGGTTGCCGGTTGTAACTGCAGAATAAGCCGGTTGCCAAAATAATCATCAATCTTCGATATACAGGCAACAGAAACATAAAAGGAACGGCTGACACGAAAATAATCCTGTGGGTTTAGCATATCTTCCAGTTCATCCATGGTATAATCAACCACATACTTCTTATTGTCAATAGTCTTAAAGAAATTGAGACGACCGTCGGAATAGAAGTAAGCAATACTGTCAATAGCAATGCTAACTAATTTCTGACCATTCTTCACCAGGAATCTTTTCCGGTATTCCTTCGGAGACAATTGCTGCTGCAATTCTTTTACAAGGGATTGAATAGCTGTTGATGCAGTGTAGCCTCTCATGCTTTTGTATTTTTTCAAAGCCACTTCAAGGTCTTCCGGCTGAACAGGTTTCAGCAGATAATCAATGCTGTTTACTTTAAACGCTTTGAGGGCAAACTCATCGTAACTGGTAGTAAAAATTACCGGGCTGGTTACTGATATCAGGTCAAATATGGCAAAACTCTGCCCGTCGGCTAACTCTATATCCATTAAGATCAGATCAGGCGCTTCGTTATTTTGCAGCCATTCTACTGAACTGCTTATGCTGTCAGTAATACCTGCAATCTCTATCGTATTGTCTACAAACGAAAGTGTCTTCTGTAATTTCTTAACGGCGAGATCTTCATCTTCAATAATTAAAACCTTCATAACTATAAATTGATTGGTTGTTGTTTATCTTTTATTAAGGGCAGTTTTACTACAAATCTGTTATTATATGTACCCCACTCAAAGCCAGGCTCTTTCAATAAATTGTACTTGCTTTTGATATTCTTTAAGCCGATACCGGTGGAGCTTTCTTTCCGTTGCCTGGGTTGAAGGTTGTTGCTTACTATCAACTCATTTTCTGGTGTAGAATATATGTCAATGTATAAGGGATCCTTCTTGCTGACAATATTGTGTTTAACTGTATTCTCCACTAAAAGCTGTAGGCTCATGGTGGGGATAGTCCGGCTGAAACAGGATTCATCAATAGCGATATTTACATGAAGTGCCGGACCATACCTGGTTTGCAGTAATGCCAGATAACTTTGTATAAACCGGGCTTCACTTTGCACTGTAGTTAAATCATTTTGATTGGAGTTTAATACATAACGGTACACCTTACTTAATTCATTCAGAAAATGATCGGCCATCTTTTTATCTTCTGAAATCAGTCCGGATAAGGTATTAAAGCAATTAAAAAGAAAATGCGGATTTATCTGTGACTTAAGATTCTCAAATTCCTGTTCCGTATTCATCAGTTCCAGCAATTCTTTTTCCGTAAGGCTCTCCTTATACTGGTCAATAATATAAATAACTTCCCAGAGGGTTTCAAATATTAAGTTGACCACTATCCCCTGCAGCAACCACAACCTGAGGGCATTGGAGTTGTAAGAATACCCAAAAAGATGAAACCAGGCATAAATCGAATGAATGATTATTACTGAGGGCACCATCACTAAAGGATATACCAGAAGTTTAACAGCGATTCTTTTATAGGAATTCTTCAATCCCGGAAATTTGGATGCCACGAAACTATGGTACCGGAAATGACAATACCAGGAAACTACCGCCAGTACAAACAAAAATGGAAAGGAAAAAAACCAGAGCCTGGAGTCTGTAAAAACGCGACTTCCAAACATGATGTAGTGTACCCAAAGCGTAATGAATGGCATGGATATCAGGAAGCCATAAAACTCGTATGCAGGTGGTTTTTTGAAATTCATTTTGCAACTTCAGTTTTGTCAAACAATGGCAGGCTGATGGCCCGTTCATGAGCGTTTTCCTGAACCTGTATTTCATTACCTCCCAGCAAGCGGTATTTGGCAATCAGGTTGTCCAGCCCTTCTTCAAGATATGCCGCTTTACTTAGCACTTTTTGATGTATAGAATTTTTGACAATTAATTTGTCATTTTCATTGTAAATAAAAAGGCGAAGAGGAGAAGATTTGATTATGGAATTAGCATAAATGATATTCTCCAGAATCACTTGCAGACTCAGTGGCGGAATCTGTTTTTGCAATACCTCTGAGTCAACATTTACCGAAATATGAATAGCCTGTCCAAACCGGGTTTTTAGCAGGTACAGGTAAGACCTTGCAAACTTAATTTCCTGGTCAAGGCTAACCAGATGATCATCATCATTGCGTAGCATATACCGGTGTACCTTTGTCATTTCAGCCAGGAAACGTTCTGCCTGATGCTCATCATCCTGGATAAGAGATGAGAGAGAATTGAAACAGTTGAAAAGAAAGTGGGGATTGATTTGCCCCTTCAGTCCGTATAACTTACTTTTCTGATAAGCTGTTTTTAGTTGTTCGGTTTCAGTAACCGCACTCTTCCATTTAGACCAGTTTACAGCGGCTTCATTCAATAATGTAATTACAGTACTTGCAAAGCAGCCAAAGCCTAATGCCCACCAGAAATTGTCTTTTTGGGGCGGGCATGATAAAAAGTTCAGCATGTTATAATAATAATACAGTCCGGCAACCAGCAACACGTTCATTCCATAAAATATTGGAATCATGATGCCTATCCGCTTAAACAGGTCTTGATTCGAAGGGAATCTTCTTTGAATATATGAGCCGATTAGCCCAAAAATGAAATAGGCAAAAAATAAATATAAGGCAGACAAACAGGTATATAGAAAGAAATTGTACTGCGTGTCGTATACACAGTTTTTAAATACGATGAGGTTCATGATCAAACAATAGGGGATGATCACCCACAGAAATAGTTTTAACTCCTTATCGCTGTATCGCTGTAATGCCATTAACCTAAAGATAAGGACAAGCTAAATTGCATATCATAACCCCCGATGAATTGTAGTTTTTGTTGTATGAATTGTATAAATAACTGAAAATTGCTGCTATCCAGGAAAAATAGATATACCAGATAAGATCGTTAAGGATGTAAATCTTTAAATGCATTAAAAAGAAAATGAAATTATGGGAGGTACCAGCATAAATTTTATTCCTTATCGAATCTTTACTACCAATTAACGACAGTAACACGTTCTTTGTCGAAATAAGTTCCATAAGCAATCAATCCTTAGCATCTTTGTATTGTCAACGATGACACAATAACAAAACCCTAAGATCCCTGAAAACCAGCGCCCTTTAGAAAACACCTGAACCCTGAGAAGAAAATCCAATCTTATGAAAATGACCTAACAGAAAAACCCAATCCTTTAGTAATCCAGACCCATGTAAACCAGGTTCCGAATCCAAAAAACCACAACCATTATCCAATGTCAATGTAAAAACTAAGACGACCTATGGTAAACCGATCAACCTACTTTTATCCAATATTTGAAATTTACCAACCCTAAGAACCGAAATCCATCAGTACCTTTTTAGAAAACTCTACAAAGCATTCATTAACCTCTGACAAGATTTCAAAAGATTGAGCCGCACAAAGAGTGCGGCTTTTTTTTAATAAAAGCCATTGTTTATAAAATATTCCCTTTGCAAATTGGACAATAATTTGCCGAACCTTACCTTTGCCGCACATTTGTCCTTATACCTTAAAATATTTTAATATATGCCTACTAAAGGTAAAATCAAACAGATTATCGGAGCCGTTATTGACGTGCAGTTTGACGGTGAACTACCTGAAATTTACAATGCCCTTGAACTTAAAAGAGACTCAGGCGAAAAACTGGTTCTTGAAGTGCAACAACATCTGGGTGAGGACAGTGTACGTACTATCGCTATGGATGGTACCGATGGTCTTGTACGTGGTATGGAAGTTGTTGATACCGGTAAGGCAATTGCAATGCCGGTAGGTGAAGATATCAGGGGGCGTTTGTTCAATGTAACCGGTGATGCCATTGACGGTCTTCCCCAGCTTGACAAGACAAATGGTCGCCCGATTCATGCAAAACCACCAGCTTTTGAAAACCTGAGTGTGACTACCGAAGTGCTTTTTACCGGTATTAAAGTAATTGATCTTATTGAGCCTTATGCAAAAGGAGGAAAGATCGGTTTGTTTGGTGGTGCCGGTGTGGGCAAAACAGTATTGATCCAGGAGTTGATTAATAATATTGCTAAAGGTTATGGCGGATTGTCTGTATTTGCAGGAGTAGGAGAACGTACCCGTGAAGGGAATGACCTCCTTCGTGAAATGATTGAAGCGGGTATCATGAAATATGGTGACGACTTTAAGCACAGCATGGAAAAAGGCGGATGGGATCTTAGCAAAGTAAATATGAAGGATCTGAAAGATTCCAAAGCAACCTTTGTATTCGGACAAATGAATGAACCCCCGGGTGCCCGTGCACGTGTAGCTTTAAGTGGTCTTACCGTGGCAGAATATTATCGTGATGGAGATGGTAAAGGTCAGGGACGCGATATCCTCTTTTTCGTAGATAATATCTTCCGTTTCACACAGGCTGGCTCTGAAGTATCTGCCCTTTTAGGACGTATGCCTTCTGCGGTAGGTTATCAGCCTACTCTGGCTACGGAAATGGGATTAATGCAGGAACGTATTACTTCTACCCGAAACGGTTCTATTACTTCCGTTCAGGCGGTATATGTACCTGCGGATGACCTTACAGACCCGGCACCGGCGACTACTTTTGCCCACCTCGATGCCACTACGGTATTGAGTCGTAAAATAGCAGACCTTGGTATATATCCTGCTGTGGATCCACTGGATTCTACCTCAAGAATTCTTACACCAAAAATTGTGGGTGACGCACATTATAATTGCGCCAATAGGGTGAAACTTATTTTACAGCGATACAAAGAACTTCAGGATATCATTGCTATTCTTGGTATGGATGAACTGAGTGAAGATGATAAGAAAACCGTATTCCGTGCACGTAAGGTGCAGCGTTTTCTTTCCCAGCCTTTCCATGTGGCAGAGCAGTTTACCGGTTTGAAAGGGGTATTTGTAAGTATAGAAGATACAATCCGTGGCTTCAATATGATCATGGATGGTGAGGTAGATGAATATCCTGAAGCAGCATTCAACCTGGTGGGAACTATAGAAGATGCAATTGAAAAAGGTAAAAAATTACTTTCTGCAGCTAAGGGTTAAATACTAAATAAAACCAAATGGAATTAGAAATATTAACTCCGGAGCGCAAATTATTCAGCGGTGAAGTATATGGAGTGCAATTACCTGGTATCAGCGGATCTCTTGAGATACTAAACAGGCATGCTCCTCTGGTGGCTGCTCTGGGATCGGGTCGTATCAAAGTATTGAAAGATAAGACCGGAGCAGGGGCATCATATCAAATAAATGGTGGTTTTGCTGAAGTGCTGAACAATAAAGTAGCTGTGCTGGTAGAAGGCGCTTCTGAGATATGATAATATCGTTTTGAAATTTTACTATCCCCGGCTAATAGTTATGCCGGGGATTTTTCATTTAGTTATTTTATATGATTCGGACACATCATTACTCTACCAATTTAACCTGGACGGGAAACATTGGATCAGGTACCGCGACCTATACAGGTTATAGTCGTAATCATTCTATTGTTTCGGAGGGTAAACCGGTTATTGCAGCTTCAGCCGATCCGAAATTTAGAGGTGATCACAATCATTACAATCCTGAAGAGATGCTGGTGGCTTCATTATCTTCCTGCCACATGCTTTGGTTCCTGCATTTATGTAGCGAAGCTGGCATAATTGTAATTGCTTATGAAGATGCTGCTGAGGGTATTATGCAGGAAGAAGATAATGGTTCAGGCCGGTTTACTGAAGTAGTATTACATCCTGTAGTAACAGTTAAAGATACCGCAAACACGGTACTCATGAACCAACTACATGAAGAAGCACATAAAAAATGTTTCATCGCCAACTCCTGCAATTTCCCGGTAAGATGTGAAGCCGTGTGTAGGGTGTGATTGAGTCAGCAGTCAATTGAAGCACTCCGGTTGAACCAAATAAAATTTGCAGGGTTATATTTTTTTCGAGAAATGTTTTTTCATTGCAATCGGATAATCTGCTAATGCAATTTCAGGTTCTGCAATATCGGGATGCCAGAGTTTTTCCCACTCAAAGCTATAGTACCCTTTATAGCCATCTTTGCGTAAAATATCTATAGCATCGAAAATGGGAGTATCTCCCTGACCAAGCAGTACATATTTTAATTTACCTCCGTCTAATTTTGCGTCCTTTATATGGGTGTGATGGATATATTTTTTCAGTTGTGTATATACTGTAGCCGGAGGTTCTTTGGTAACTGTCCACATGTTAGTTATATCCCAAACTAATCCTACCCGCGGGTTTTCGGCGGCTTCCATAATACGCAATATATCTGCTGCCCAAACTACTTCACCATGTGATTCCATCAATACGGTTACACCTGATGATTTAGCATAATCACCAAGTTGTTGCAAACCGCTGATGATAAGTTGCATCACTGCTTCACGGGTATTATCTTTTGGCAGGTTATTGGGGAAAACACGCACGAATGGGCAACCCAATGCATGCGCCAGGTCTATATACCGTTTGCCATCGTCAAGATTTTTCTGCCGCTCGGCTTGCCCGGTATGGTGAAGCGCTACAGATGATCCCAAATCAACTATAGAAAGCTTATGAGCTTTAAACTTTTTTCTGGTACTGGCAATGGCTGCGGTACTGGCAAATTCCGGGCACTGGAAAAGATCCACCTGTCGTTTTATTCCACGAATCTCAATTCCCTGGTATCCGTTTTTTATTGCAAAATCAAGTATGTGATCAAACTCCCAATCAGGGCAACCCAGAGTTGAAAATGATAAAAGCGGTTGCTTTTTGAAATAATCAAAATTGGAGGCAAGTACGCTCAATGGGAATAGTGACAAACCTGCTTGCAGAAATGTTCGGCGATCCAGTTTTTTATGACTCATATCATGTGACTTATTTGGCAATCATAAATGTAAGGATTTTATATCCTGTTTCCTTTACTTATTCGATTTTTAAAGAAGGTATCCGAAAATAATAAAACAGACTGGTAAAGCATGTAAAGAAAAATGCCGTTTACTCAAATTTTATTACCAAAAACTCAATGAGTATATACAGATGAATTAGGATGACGTAATCTTGTCAAGGTTTTTCATAAGATATTGGATTAAATGGGCATTGATTTCTATCAAAGCCCTTTTTTTTGTGCCTCTTCCGGTACAGTGGTTATCTTTCGGGTAGTATAGTCATAACAAACCATACCTGTTTTGGCTGTGGCTACGGTTTCAGTTCTGGCGTCTTTTATTACATCTATTTTATATACTATATCAAAACTAATTTTTTCAAAATCCCTCATAGCAACGGACACCTGCAATAGGTCCCCATAAAAAATCTCTTTCTTAAAGTTTATGGCTACGTCACTCATAATTAGTCCGGTGCCAAAGAAGTTTTTTTCATCACAGTCCCATTGTTTCAGAAACTGCACCCTTGCCTCGTGAATAATGGAAAGAATACTGTCATTGCCAGCATGTCCGCCATAATTAATGTCAGTGATTCGGATGGGAATTGTGGCTTGAAAAGTAAATGATTTGGGAATATCCAGCTTTATCCTTGCCATATATTGGGTTTTGGGTAAAGTTAAAGCCGGAGATTAGAGGAGAAAAATTAATTCCTGCCGTTTTGTTCAAGCAGGCGCATCAACTCGGGAATATCCATAAAGTTGGAGGGAGCTGGAACAAATGGAGCATTATTCACTTCTTCTTTCCAGGTTCTGAATCGGTTTTTCCAGTACCGACTTTCTTTTAGGATAACATCCAGCAGTTCTTCGGTGCTGCTGCCATTCAGATATTGAATTGTATTTCTGAATTTGGAAGATACCCTGATTGATTGCCCGTCAGGACCTGTCATATAAAAATAGCTGTTGGGAAGATCCATAAGTGTTACATCTTCCCTGATTTCACCATTAAGATTACGCACATACTTGCTAAATCCTTCATGTACATCGTATCTGTCAGTTACTGATACCGGTACCGGAGATACTGCTGCAAGTGATGGCTGACGGAAGCTGTGTTCACTATAAGATTCAATGGACTCAACATCAAACCTGGCTGACTTTTGTTTCCTGGTAATATTAGTTGCAGATGCTATATATTTCTTCCCGTTTGTTGTTGCCCTGGGTTCCTCTTTGATATAAGGTACAGCCGGTTGTTGAGAATTTGAGGGGTTTTGTGGTTTTACCTCTGCTGTCTCGTGTTCAACAGCTTTATTGTTGAAAAAGTAATTTGCAGTGAAAAATAATATACCGATTATAGAAGCAGCCGCAACTATTCTGATTATAGTGGGTATCTTGACAATTCTTGCTTTATTCTCTTCGGTTGACTGTATTTTATCCAGGATATTTTGCCAGGCAGCATCAGGTGGCAATACAGTTGCATCTTTAAGCTGTGTTTTGAATATTAGATGATCATTCTCAACGTCATGAATAATATTGTCCCACAATTTTGGGGGAGGTGTTATTTCTGCATTTTTTAGCCGGTCTTTGAAAATAAAATGGTCATTGTCCAGGTCATGGACAATATTGTTCCACACATTTTCGGGTGGGTTTACTTCAAAATTATATAGTTGTTCATTCCATTTCATAGTGTGATCAGGATAGCGTTATTCGGCAGGTGTTTTCTTGGTACGAATAATATTTTGTAATATACTTTTTGCCCTCGCCAGTTGCGATTTACTTGTGCCTTCACTGATCCCTATTATTTCTGCAATCTCCTTGTGCGAATAACCTTCAATTACATAAAGGTTAAACACAGTTCTGTAACCTGGCGATAGCTGCTGTATCAATTTTATCAGGTCTTTCATGCTTAGCGAATCGAAAGCCGAAACTTCTTTAGCTTCCAGTGTATTTTCCTGAGCTTCAGTTACCTGGTAGGTGTTTACCTGGCGGCGATAATGTTCAATCGCTGTGTTTACAAAAATTCTCCTCAGCCATCCTTCAAATGAACCTTCACTTCTGAACATGTGCAGGTTTTTGAAAACTTTTACAAATCCATCCTGCAATATATCCTGCGAGTCATCTGCATTGTTTGAATACCGAAGGCAAACAGCATACATTTTTGGAGAAAACCGTTGATATAATGCTTCCTGCATTCGCCTGTCACCGGCAAGACAGCCTTTTATTAAGTCGCTCTCATCCGCTGGATGGTTGCTTTGTATATCCATTTTAGTAAAATATTGAGCTTTGGTAAAAATAGCCCTTTGCTCTAATTATACAAACAGGGGTAATAATAATCACTTGCTTAGCAAAAAGTCTATAAGTTGTTGTACAGCTTTAGCCCGGTGGCTATATTGGTTTTTCTCTTCTATTGTCATTTCCGCAAAACTGAGATCTGACCCTTCGGGAACAAATACCGGGTCATAGCCAAATCCACCTGTACCTTTTTCAACTTCAAGTATACGACCTTTGCAGACACCTTCAAAATGGTATGTTTTTCCACCCAGGATTAAAGCTATCACAGTTCGAAAACGAGCTTCTCTTTCGGGCTTACCCTTTAACTTATTCAGTAATTTATCAATGTTAGCTTTAAAATTTCGTGATTCACCCGCATAGCGGGCACTTTTAACACCAGGCTCCCCATTAAGTGAAGGGACTTCAAGTCCGGTATCTTCTCCAAAGCAGTCCTTTTGAGTGAGGTCAAAAATAGTTTTTGCTTTAATATCAGCATTTTCTTCAAGGGTATTAAAAGGTTCGGGGATATCTGTAACAATACCAGCATTTTTGAGGGTTATAATTTCAAATTTACCGTTTAGGAAATTATGTATTTCATTAGCCTTATGCTGGTTATTCGTAGCGAAAATTAAAGTTGGTACCATTATGGTTCTATAGTTGGAAAAGTGTTTTTAAATTCCCCCAAAGCATAGCTTTTAGTGGTTTATCGTTTTCAAGCACATTCAATGACGGAGCAGAATGAAATGTGATATTATTGTATTTGTGTACCTGAAAATTAGGAAACTGTAGCGGCAATCCTATGTCGTTGTGAGATACATCGAAAAGAAGGGTAATCACAGGTCGGGTGATTTTATTTATAGCAGTATAGCTGCTATCCTTCAGATTATTGATATTTACAAGTGCTACATCGTCCATTGTTAGTTTACATGCATTGAGTATCCCCGTCAAAAAACTGAAAGATTCATCGGTTAAGAATGAAGCATCGCCGGTATTAACTAGTATAGTAATGTTTTTTTTGTTTGAACCCAGAAATCTTATTTCCTGAGACTCGTTTGCAGACGCAGAACTGTTTTTTGATTTTTTATCTAAATCTACCAGCGGCATGTTATATAATCGGATAAGTGCTTCTCCGGGTAGTTGTATGTTTTGTAAACTCATAGTTTTTCGTTACAGGCGGCTTCGCAGCCACAGACTTTTTTCGTTTCTTTGTGGCAAAAATAGTGTTTTATGATTGCCGCAATGGATATCAGGGTTACAAAAGCTGAAAGGAGTAAGCTGAATGATATATCGCTTGAAAATCTCCCTTTTGGAAAATATTTTACAGATCACATGCTTGAAGCAGAGTATGAAAACGGTAAATGGGTGAATGTGGAAATTAAACCTTACCAGCCTCTCGTCCTCGATCCTTCGCTGGCTGCTTTACATTACGGGCAATCAATTTTTGAAGGGATAAAAGCGTATAAAGATTCGGATGGTAATGCGTTTATTTTCAGGCCTTATGATAATTTCAGGCGTTTCAATCTTTCTGCGGTGCGAATGAATATGCCGGAAATACCCGAAGAAATATTCATTGAAGGTATGCGTCAACTTATAGCCCTCGATCAGAATTGGATCCCGGCCAAGAAAGACCATTCGCTGTATATACGTCCTTTTATGTTTGCCACAGACCAAATGCTGGGAGTTCGTCCGTCACAGACCTATAAATTTCTGATAATTCTCAGTCCAACAGGTCCTTACTATGCAAAACCAATGAAGATAGCTGTAGAAGAAAGATACACCCGTGCTGCTCCTGGCGGGGTAGGCTTCGCAAAAAACGCCGGTAACTATGGCGGAAGTTTGCTTGCAGCCACTTTAGCACAGCAGCAGGGCTATGACCAGGTGTTATGGACAGATGCATTTGAACATAAATGGCTGCAGGAAGTAGGGATGATGAACGTGTATTTTGTAATTGATAATGTAGCTATTACTCCATCTCTCGAAGAAGAAACTATACTTAATGGTGTTACCCGCAATAGTGTGGCTACCATACTTAAAGACATGGGGGTTAAAGTGGAAGAACGACGCATTAATATTGACGAAGTGATAACTGCTCATAAAGAAGGCAGATTGCAGGAAGTATTCGGGACTGGCACAGCAGCTACTATTGCAATGATCCAGAAATTGAAATACCGGGAATATGTTATGGAGTTTGATGAAAGCCATTGGAAACTGAGCGGTCAGGTTAAACAGAAAATGAATGAGATAAGAGAAAAGAAGGTTCCCGACAGGTATAATTGGTTAGTAAACGTTTAATATTGAAAAAATCCCTCTCTTTTGTGAATTTGAAGATATAAAATTTTGGTATTTTATATGAAGGCGCTTACCTTTGCCGTCCCAAAAATAAAAGGTTAGAATGCCTACAATA
>JBDHYJ010000008.1:0-93158 GCA_039811345.1 Chitinophagaceae bacterium | reverse complement strand
TATGCCCAGCAGCAGTCAATGGATTTTGAAAAATATGATCCGGTATCAACACTGGTTGTTCCATCGCATATAATAACCAAAGCAAAATTTCCTTTTATAGATGTACATAACCACCAGTGGAACCTGTCGGAGCAAAGCATACCTGCTGTGGTAAAAGATATGGATAAACTGAATATGGCGGTAATGGTAAATCTTAGCGGCGGCAATGGCAATGGGTTAATGAATATGACTGAAGCAATAGAACATACAGCGCCGAAAAGATTTATTGTTTTTGCCAATATAGATTTTGGAGGAATTGGGGAAAAGGGCTGGACAGAGAAAGCAGTGAATCAATTAAAGGAAGATGTGAAGCACGGCGCCAATGGTCTCAAAATATTTAAAAATCTTGGCTTCTCAGTAAAAGATAATTCTGGCAAAAGAGTGCCGGTTGACGATCCGGGACTGGATGCAATATGGGAATTGTGTGGTGATTTAAAAATACCAGTGCTTATTCATACAGCTGATCCTAAACCATTCTGGGATCCGGTAGACGAGCATAATGAACGATGGCTGGAAATAGTTACCCATCCACGTCGGAAAAGAGGACCTTCAGATCCCGAACCCTGGGAGCAACTTATAGAAGAACAACACCGGATGTTTAAAAAGCATCCCCACACAATTTTTATTGCTGCTCATTTTGGATGGTATCCCAATGACCTGCACAAATTGGGAACGCTGCTGGATGATATGCCCAATGTGATGGTAGAATTTGGGGCTGTGATTGCCGAACTTGGCAGACAGCCGCGTGCTGCAAAACAATTTTTTGAAAAATACCAGGACAGAATAATGTTTGGAAAAGACAGTTGGGTACCCGAAGAATACACTACCTATTTCAGGGTATTGGAAACCGAAGATGAATATTTCCCTTATCACAAAAAGTATCATGCTTTCTGGCGAATGTATGGGATGGGACTTTCAGACGAAATCCTTAAAAAAATTTATTATAAAAATGCACTTCGCATAATTCCCAATATTGACAAAACCGTTTTCCCCGATTAACATTCGGAAATTCCCACTATATTGCACCTCCTTAAAATCTTATCACGATTATGGAATACAGTAAAATTATTTCTGTAACCGGCTTTGGTGGCCTGTTTGAATTGTTAACCTCAAAAAACGATGGTGCTATTGTGCGTTCGCTTGATGATAAATCAACCCGTTTTGTTTCATCAAGGCAACACAATTTTTCACACCTCGAAAGCATTGAAATTTTCACCATCAGGGATAATGTAAATCTTGCGGAAGTTTTTCTTGAAATGCAAAAAAACAGTACTCCGCTACCCGATACTAAGGATAATGCTGCAGTAAAAAAATATTTTGAAACGGTTTATCCCGATATGGACTTTGAAAGAGTATATACGAGCGATATGAAAAAAATGGTAAAGTGGCTCGAAATACTCAAAGCGAATAATATTGAAATTAAACCGCCTTCAGTTGAGGAAGATCAGGCTGAATCTGCAGACAATACTACAGCAGAAACAGAAACAACCAACGAGCCTGTTGAAGAAGTGAAACCTAAAAAGGCTGCGAAGAAAAAAGCAGAAGCTGATGAAGAAAAACCGGCTGCAATAAAAGAAGAGGTTACAGTAAAGAAGGCTGCTGCAAAAAAATCCACTACTGCAAAAGAGGAAACTCCTGCAAAGAAAGCCGCAAAGAAAAAAAGTTGATTCTAAATGATGCAAGCAAGTACTGATATAAAAAAAAAGGAAAGACATTTTTTACCCGAAGATTTTGAAGTAACTACATGGGATAAGCTTGAACCCTATTTGAAAGACCTGGCAGAACGCACTCTGAATTCTAAAGTAGAATTGGAAAACTGGCTCCGGGATGTTAGCGAGT
Source organism: Chitinophagaceae bacterium (assembly GCA_039811345.1). Taxonomy (GTDB): domain Bacteria; phylum Bacteroidota; class Bacteroidia; order Chitinophagales; family Chitinophagaceae; genus Agriterribacter. The sequence continues at coordinate 91,280 of JBDHYJ010000008.1, read as the reverse complement.
TTGATGCAGTTGTTTCGGAAAATGCCTGCTGGCGGCAGGTTAAAATGACCTGCGATACTGAGAATACAGCATTGAGAGATGCTTTTAATTATTTCTATACAGATATTCAGCCCCATATCCAGCCGTACAGCGACAAGATTAATAAGAAGCTGATCAATTGTGAATTCACAAAGGAGTTGGATAAAGAAAAGTATTTTACTTACCTGCGGAGTGTTAAAAAAAGCATTGAACTATTCAGGGAAGAAAATATTCCATTGCTTTCGGAACTCAGCGTTATGCAACAGCAATACGGTGGTATAGTGGGTAAAATGACTGTTGAAGTTGAAGGTAAAGAGTATACGCTGCAGCAGGCTTCAAAATTCCTCGAGAATCATGACCGCAACCTTCGTGAGTCCGTATATCGTAAGATAAATGAAAGACGGATACAGGATAAAGATCAGCTTGATGAGTTATTTACGCAACTGGTGCGTAAACGGCACCAGGTGGCATTAAATGCAGGATTTTCGAATTATCGTGATTACGCTTTTGTTGACAAAGGCAGGTTTGACTATACCAAAGAAGATTGTTTCAATTTTCATAAAGGGGTTAAAGAATATGTATTACCCCTGCTTAATCTTATCAACAGTAAGAAAAAAGCAAAACTTGGTGTAGACACATTACGCCCCTGGGATACCGAAGCAGAACCGGCAGGTATAGAGCCACTCCGACCTTTTACCGACGGTAAGGAGTTGCTTCAGAAAACAATTGCGTGCTTTGAAAGATTGCGCCCGTTTTTTGCTGGCTGTTTGCGCAAAATGAACGAATTACATCATCTTGATCTCGACAGCAGGAAGGGGAAAGCCCCCGGGGGATACAATATGCCCCTTGCAGAAAGTGGCGCCCCGTTTATTTTTATGAATGCGGCCGGACAAATGCACGACGTTACCACTATGGTGCACGAGGGCGGTCATGCTATTCATTCTTTTTTAGCCCACCCCCTTGAGTTAAGCGCATTTAAAGAATATCCTATTGAAATGGCTGAAGTTGCCAGCATGTCTATGGAATTGTTTTCTATGGATTACTGGGACAGCTTTTTTGATAATACAACAGATCTTCAAAGAGCTAAAGAACATCAACTGGAGAGAGTTATCAGTGTAATGCCCTGGATAGCCACTATTGATAAATTTCAGCACTGGATATACGAAAATCCTTTTCATACGGTGGAAGAAAGAACTGAAAACTGGATGAAAATATTGAATGAGTTTTCTTCTACTGAAATAGATTTCAGCGGGTTAGAAAATTTTCGCCGGTCGGCATGGCAGCGGCAACTTCATCTTTTTGAGGTACCATTCTACTATATCGAATATGGAATTGCACAGTTAGGAGCTATAGGCTTGTGGAAACAATTCAAAGAAAATAAGGAAAATGCTTTGGATAATTATATGAAAGCATTAAGTTTGGGGAACACAAAAACATTACCTGAACTCTATAAATCAGCAGGCCTACAGTTTAATTTTTCACCTGCATATATAAAAGAATTAATGGAATTTGTTCATGCTGAAATGAAAGCGTAAATAGATTTTAAAATAGCTACTAATCAGAGCCTTAACCAAAAGTCCCTGTGTTTCCACATCGGGGCTTTTGTGTTTTTGTACCACTACTCCATTTTACGGTTTACTTTTGTTTATTCTCCAACATTCAAAGCCAGGTATATGAAAAAAATATTTATAGTTGTATTGCTGTTTGCAGCTCAATGTGCGGTAGCGCAAACGTCTGTATATACAGGGCTTGTTCCGGCACCTGCTTCGTTAGAAGTAGTAAAAGGTACTTTTACAATCAGCAATACTACACCTGTATTTGCCGATGCTTCTTTTGCAGGAGTTGCATCAATTTTTACAGAACTATCTTTTCTTCCTTCGCCCAAAACAATTTCGGGGAAACCAAAAACTTTTGAAGTAAGAGGGATTTATTTTTTGAAAAAAACCGGTAATAAAAAAGAATCCTATCAACTATTAATTAACCCATCATCTGTTCAGATTATTGCTTCTGATAAGGCAGGAATAATACATGGCATGGAAACTTTAGTACAGCTTCAACTGTTGCAACCAGACCGGAAAACCCTACCCTGTTTGAAGATAACCGATAGTCCGGAGTTTTCATACAGGGGATTAATGCTTGATGTGTCCCGGCATTTTTATCCGGTGAATACCGTAAAGAAAATCATAGACATGATGGCGTTGTATAAATTAAATACTCTGCATCTGCACCTGACTGATGCTGCCGGCTGGCGTATAGAGATTAAGCAATATCCGGAACTGACTCATACTGCAGCATGGAGAACTGAGCGGCGCTGGAAAGACTGGTGGAATGGCAGCAGACATTATGCTAATGAAGGTGAACCCGGAGCATACGGTGGATATTACACCCAACAGGAAGCAAAGCAACTTGTAGAATATGCAGCAAACCGGGGTATTACTATCATTCCGGAGATTGAAATGCCCGGTCATTCGGAAGAAGTGATGGCAGTATTTCCGCAACTGGCCTGTTCCGGTAAACCCTATACCCAGGGAGAACTATGTCTTGGCAATGACAGTACTTTTATAGTGCTTCAAAATATTTTGCATGAGATCATGAATATATTTCCCTCCAGGTATATCCATATCGGGGGAGATGAAGCAGGTAAAGCAACATGGAAAAAATGTCCCAAATGCCAGGAAAGGATCAGGACAGAGCACCTTGCTGATGAACATGAACTGCAAAGCTATGGGATCAGGAGAATGGAAAAATTTCTTACGGCACATGGCAGGCGCCTGCTCGGCTGGGATGAAATTCTGGAAGGAGGACTGGCACCCGGGGCCACCGTTATGTCGTGGCGGGGAGAAAGCGGCGGTATTAAAGCCGCGAAAGCGGGGCATGATGTTATCATGTCTCCGGGTGGGTACTGTTATTTTGATGCATACCAGGCAAATCCTGAAACACAGCCAGAGGCCATCGGAGGTTTTCTGCCTTTATCGAAGGTATATAGTTATAATCCGGTTCCGGGCGAACTTACCGGTGCTGAGGCAAAACATATTCTTGGAGTGCAGGCTAATGTATGGACTGAGTATATACCCACTGCCGAACATCTGGAGTATATGATATTTCCACGGTTGCTTGCCCTGGCGGAAACCGGATGGACAAAAACCAGGAATAAAAACTGGACATCTTTTGAACAAAGACTGCAGCAGCAATATCTTTTATTACAACGTTGTAATATCAATTACTATCGTCCAATACCCAATCTTGAGATCAAAGCAGTTGCGGATACTAATGAACACGCAAGCCTTGTTCACATTTTTTCAGAACAGTATAAGCCGGATATCAGGTATACCACCGATGGCACCAATCCAACAGCAACGGGTATCCACTATACCAGTCCGTTTTATGTTATTGACACTACAACCGTAAAAGCAGCAATAGTACTGCCACAGGATAAAACGATGGGTCCTGTTGCTACTTTAACTACTGCTTATCACAAAGCCGTTGGTGCAAAAGTGGTATATAATCAGCCTTACAGCAAGAACTATCCTGCTCAAAAAGAATACACGCTGGTAAATGGACAAAAGGGATCATTTACTTATGGCGATGGTCAGTGGCAGGGATTTGACAGTGGAGATATGGATGTAACAGTTGAACTAAAGAATGCAATGGAAGTAAAAAATATTAGTGTATCGTTTATGCAGCTTACAGGCCCGGGTGTATATATGCCGGGATACGTTGAGTATAGCTGGTCAGAAGATGGAAAAACTTTCAGTAGTCCAGTACGTGTTAAGAATAATATACCTGTAACACAATCCGCTTTAGTCATACAACCATTTAAGGCAGACATTGGTGCAAAGGCAAAATATATCAGGGTGTTTGCGCGGAATGATAAAAAAGGCTTTTTGTTTGCAGATGAGATTATGATATTTTAATTACACTTTCTTTTTCATGCAACGTATCAGCAAAACTGATGCTCAAATTTTACGATTTTTTGTGATAAGCGGTAAATGAGAATTAATGCTTTAACAGAATCGTGGCAGTATCTTTGCGCCTCTTACTAAAGTGTTCTGTTCAGCGTTGCTCAATTAATACTATGAGTTGTCTGCCAGTTATTTCAGTATGGAAATTTGTTAGAAAAACGAGAGGACACATGATTAAAGCGATATACCTTGCATTTATACTTCTTGGCTCTGCTGCCGTTAGCTATGCACAGCAAAAGTTTACCATCAGCGGAACCATCCGTTCTCAAAGAACCGGCGAAACACTTATTGGAGCTACAATCAGATCCGGTGATGCAGGTACTTTCAGTAACGACTATGGCTTTTTTTCACTTACACTGGAAAAAGGAAAATACAATATTGAAGCTTCAGCTATAGGCATGCAGGCACAAAATATACCGGTAACACTTGACAAAAATATTACCCTGAGCATTGCACTTAAAGATGAACAAAAAACACTGGATAATATTACCATCATTGCATCATCAAAGAGCCGTAGTCTCAGCAGCCCGCAAATGGGTATTGAAAGACTTACCGCTAAAGAAATTAAAAACATTCCGGCTTTGCTTGGTGAAAGAGATGTGCTTAAAACTGTGCAACTGCTGCCGGGTATAAAATCTGCCGGGGATGGTAACAGTGGTTTTTACGTACGAGGTGGCGCTGCCGACCAGAACCTGATATTGCTTGATGAAGCAACAGTCTACAATGCATCGCACCTGCTCGGCTTCTTTTCTACCTTCAATTCTGATGCTATAAAAGATATAACGGTATACAAAGGAGGAATGCCCGCACAATATGGCGGAAGACTTTCTTCCGTACTGGATATCAAAATGAATGACGGCAATAACCAGGATTACAGCGTAAGCGGTGGTATAGGGTTGATATCCGCAAAACTCAATGTGGAAGGACCTATACAGAAAGATAAATCGTCGTTTCTTGTTACCGGGAGGAGGACTTATGCGGATCTTTTTCTGAAACTTGCTAAGGACTCTTCGTTGCGTGATAATGTTCTTAATTTCTACGACCTTAATGCCAAGCTCAATTACAGCATCGGCAGTAAAGACAGGATATTTCTTTCGGGATATTTTGGAAAAGACAAGCTTGCGGCAGGTGAAACCTTTGGGTTGGACTGGGGAAATGCTACAGGAACCTTTCGCTGGAACCATATATTCAGCAACAAACTTTTTTCCAATACATCAGCAATATTCAGCAACTACGATTATAATATTAATATACGCAGTGGTGCAAACCAGTTTGATATTTTTTCGCAGATCCGCGACTGGAACCTGAAGCAGGAGTTTCAATGGTATTTGAATAACCGCAATAATATACGTTTCGGATTCAATACTATCTATCATATTATACGACCCGGTGAAGTTCGTCCGAGTACAGATAAATCGAGTATCAACGAAGCGCTGCTTCAGAAAAGATATTCATGGGAGAACGCTATTTATGCCACCAATACCTGGAAAGCCACAGACAAACTGCATATTACTTATGGGCTGAGGCTTACATTATTCAGTATTTTAGGTAAAGGCGATTTTTATACTATTACTCCCGACGGTGAAGTAAGCGATACACTCAGTTATAAGAAAGGACAATTTGTAAAAACTTATGTTAACCCCGAGCCCAGGCTGGCTGCAAGTTACCAGTTGAACACTGTTTCTTCGGTAAAGGCATCTTATGTCCGCAATGTGCAGAACCTCCATCTTATTTCCAACTCCACCACCTCAAGCCCCACTGACAAATGGGTAGCCAGTACCAATATTATCAAGCCGGAAATTTCAGACCTTTTTGCTGTTGGCTATTACAGGAATTTTAGTGATAATAAATACGAACTTACTATAGAGACCTACTACAAAACCATGCAGCATCAAATTGATTACCGTGATGGTGCTAATATTTATATTAACTCTGATGCCATAGAAACTCAATTACTTTTTGGTAAAGGGAGAGCTTACGGTATAGAATGGCAGTTTAAAAAGAAAACCGGAAAACTAACCGGCTGGCTAAGTTATACCTTGTCAAAAACTGAAAAGAAAATCAATGGTATCAGCAATAACAACTGGTATAATGCCCGCCAGGACCGGACACATGATATAGCCCTGGTGTTGTCTTACCAGCTCAATAAAAAATGGACGCTGTCAGCAAACTGGGTTTTCTACACTGGTAATGCAGTTACTTTCCCTGCAGGTAAATATAAAGTAGACGACCAGGTAGTATTTTATTATACAGAGAGGAACGGATACCGCATGCCCGATTATCATCGCCTTGATATTGGGGCAACCTGGCTGTTAAAACAAAAGAAACGCTTCTCTTCAGAGCTTAATTTCAGTTTATATAATGCATACGGTCGGGAAAATGCATACACTATCACTTTTAGGGAAAGTAAGGATGATCCTGAAAAAACAGAGGCGGTGCAACTGGCGTTGTTCAAATTTATTCCTTCCATATCCTATAATTTCAAATTTTAAGAGATGAAGTTTTCAGCTATATATTTCTTTTTAGTAATTATATGTTTAACTTCCTGCGAAAAAGTAATTGATTTGCCATTGGATGTTGCACCTAAAAAATATATGATAGAAGGTACTATCACAGATGCTAAAGGTGGTTGCAGGGTGCTGATTTCTCAAACAAAAAACTTTGATGAAGACAATAGTTTTAAAGGGATTAGTGGTGCGGAAGTAAGTATAAAAGATGAAAACAATAATAGCATAACTCTCCCGGAAGTATCACCCGGTATATATACTGACAGTTCAATAACGGGCATCCCGGGAAAAACTTATTCCCTGCATGTGAACATCAATGGAACAGGTTTTGATGCTTCGTCTAAAATGCCTGTAAAAGTCATTATGGATTCGTTGTATATATCCGATGACAATATTTTCGGGCAGGTGCGAAAAACACCGAATATAAACTATACTGACCCGGAAGGCAGGGGTAATAATTACCGGTTTGTATTGTATGTAAATGGAATAAAAAGAAATAATATCTACATCGTTAATGACGATTATTCGGATGGCAATATTTCTTCTATAAAACTTTTTCTCTTTGGTGAGGATGATGACAAAAAAATTAAAAGTGGTGATAAAATAGGAGTGGATATGCTTTGTATTTCTCCGGAAGTTTACAAATATTGGTATAGCCTTAATGCCGGCGCTACCGGTAATAATAATGCTGCTTCTCCTGCTAACCCGGTAAGTAATATTTCAGGGGGCGCGCTGGGTTATTTCAGTGCACAAACCGTTCAGACGAAGCTTATTGAAGTGCCATAATTATTTTAAATATACTAATGCAACGATGCTTCAAAAAATGTTGCCATAGTAAATTGCGTAAGCCTGTTTTCTTGATGAAAGGCAAAAAAAGCTGATGGAAACTTTGGTTACGAAAAAAGTTTCCGTAGTTTTGTGCCGATTTTGAAGATTATGGAGATACAGGATAGAATAGCGTTTAAAGCGCATGAATTGTTCTTAAAATACGGCATACGCAGTGTGAGTATGGATGAAATTGCCACTCAGCTTGGGATAAGCAAAAAAACAATTTACCAGTTTTATGCAGACAAGGATGCCCTGGTAGACAGTGTGATTGATATAGTGGTGAATGAAAATGCGTCAAAGTGCTGTATGCAGAAGGAAACCAGTGAAAACCCGGTACATGAAGTTTTTGTAGCCATGGAAATGGTGCGGGAAATGCTTCGGACAATGAACCCCACTATTGTGTACGATCTGGAAAAGTATCATCCGGCGGCATATAAGAAACTAAATGACCACAAAAATAAATTTCTTTACAAGCAGATTACCGAAAACCTGGAAAAAGGTATAGCTATGCAGCTATATCGCCCGGATATTAATGTAGAAGTCCTTGCAAGATTCAGACTTGCCTCTGTATTTCTACTGTTCAGCCCCGATATATTCCCTCCCGGAAGACATGACTTAAGTACAGTAATGGAAGAAGTTACTATACACTTCCTGTATGGTATTACTACTCCTAAAGGACAAAAACTAATTCTGAAATATCAACAACAAAGACAAAAAGGACAAATATGAATTTGAAAGATTGGAAGTCAGTAAAGTGGGTGATCCTGCTGAGTGCAGTACTGTGCGCAAACGGGGTGTACGCTCAACTGGATACGGCAATACATCAACATGCATTTTCTCTGCAGCAGGCGCTCGACTATGCAAAACAGCATAATGTGCAGGTGAAAAATGCCCTGCTCGATATACAGGTACAGCAGCAGGTGAACCGTGAAGTAACAGGAAGGGCTTATCCGCAAATCAATGCAAGTGGCTCGCTGGTGTACAATGCCAAACTACCGGTAAGTCTTGTACCTGCCGAATTTTTTGGCGGTCAACCTGGTACTTTTCAGAAACTGGAGTTTGGTGTAAAATGGGGTGCAACAGGAGGAGTATCGCTTAATCAGATACTTTTTGACGGGCAGGTGTTTGTGGGATTACAGGCGAGAGAAACACTGATAAAATTCTCGGAGAAGCAGGCCGAAATAACTGAGGAAACTATTCGTGCCAATATAGCTAAAATATATTATCAACTGGTTGCAAGTAAAACCCAGATCAGTCTGATAGACGCTAACATAGCACTGTTGGAAAAGTTGCAGCATGATACTAAAGTAATGTATGAAAATGGCTTTGCAGAGCAGTTAGATATGGATAAAATTTCAGTTCAGCTGGCAAACCTTCATACCGAAAAAGAAACAGCATTGACCCAGATACGAAACGGCTTCCTGGGGTTGAAAGTATTGATGGGAATGCCTGTAAAAGATGAACTTGTACTGACTGATGAAATTACAGACGATAAAGTAAAAGAAGGATTACTGGATGTGGGCAATTTTGATTATCAGCAACGCAGGGATTTTCAATATGCAAACCTTGGTGTTAAACTTGGTGAGTATGATTTGAAACGATATCGTTTGGCAAAACTTCCAACTTTATCAATTAACGGATATTACAATAAGAATGCCCAGCGCAACACTTTTGATTTCTTTAGCGGTCATGGAGATTGGTTTGGCATCTCAGCTTTTACCCTTCAGCTTCAGATACCGCTTTTCACCGGTTTTTCCGCCAATGCGCGAATTGCGCAGGCTAACCTGGCTTTGCAAAAAAGTATAAATCAGAGAGAGGCATTGAAAATAAGTATTGACAGCGAAATTGAAACAGCAAAAAATTCTTTCGTCAGTGCTATTGCCACATTGGACTACCAGAAAAAAAATATGGCACTTGCACAAACCGTATTTGATCAAACCAAAAAGAAATTTGAAATAGGTACCGGCTCAAATACAGAAATAACTCAGGCGCAGACAGACTTGAAAGGCGCTCAAACTAATTATCTCAACGCATTATACAATGCTATTATCGCCAGGATAGACTATACCAAAGCGATTGGCAAATTATAAACCATAACTATCTGTAAAAACAAATTAAATGACTTATAAATACTGGAATATGCAAAACTTTTTAAAAACTGCTGCTGTAATAACCTCATTAGTCTTGCTGGCAGCCTGCGGTGCAAAATCTCCTTCTGAAGGTGGGAACAAGACTATTGCTGAAAAGAAAGTACAGTTGGAGAAGTTGAAAACACAGCAAAGAGAGATCAATGATAAAGTGTCAGCGCTTGAAGAGGAGCTTATTGAGCTTGATCCTTCTTTGAAGAAAGAAAATAAAAAGCTGGTGGCAGTCAGTTCACTTACACCAACCAGTTTTACCCATTATATTGACCTGCAGGGCCGCGTTGATGCCAATAATATAGCATACGTAGCGCCGCGGGGTCAGGGTGGATTAGTTAAGGCGGTGTATGTAAAACAGGGTCAATATGTCAACAAAGGACAATTACTGTTAAAGCTTGATGATGCTATTATACAAAGACAAATAGACCAGTTAAATACACAATTAGCCTATGCCAAAGATCTTTTGCAAAGACAACAAAATCTTTGGGACCAAAAGATAGGAACAGAAGTACAACTGCTTACCGCAAAGAATAATGTAGCCAATATTGAAAAGCAACTGGCAACGGCCAAAGAACAACTTTCATTTTCGAATGTATATGCCGAGATAAGTGGTGTAGCTGAAACGGTTAATATTAAAGTGGGCGAAATATTTACCGGAGGGCCACAGATTCGAATTGTTAATACAAATGATTTGAAACTGATAACACAGGTTCCGGAAAATTATATGGAAGTCGTTGGTGTTGGATCTCCGATAGTAATAACCCTGCCCGAAGCCAATAATAAAACAATTAATACAAGAATTTCTGTTGCAGGTAAACTCATTGATCCCAACAGCCGGTCATTCTATATTGAAGCAAAACTCCCCGTGGATAAATCATTGCGCCCCAATCAGATTGCTCTGGTGAAGATACAGGACTATACAGCAAAGAATGTTATTTCAGTACCTGTGATTACCCTTCAGAATGATGATAAAGGAAAATTTGTAATGGCTGCAGTTCAGGAAAATGGTAAACTGGTGGCAAAGAAAAAACCAGTTGTTATTGGTAAACTTTATAGTGATAAGGCTGAGATACTGGAAGGCTTAAAAGAAGGCGATCAAATTATTACCGATGGCTTTCAAGGATTATATGACGGCCAGCCAATCACTACTTCTGTACAATAAGGATGGAGATATTGATAAGATGACAATTTTATGATGATACACAACAATACTTTTTTATGAGTGTTTTAGAAAATCTGACTGGAAAATTTAAACAATTCAAACCGACTACCTGGAGTATAAAAAACAAGACATCAATTTACCTGATGATTGTCTTTGTGAGTATCATGGGTATAGTGCAGTTCACTACTTTACCAAAAGAACAGTTTCCGGATATTGTTATACCTACTGTATATATTCAAACCGTATATGTAGGTAATTCCCCAAAGGATATTGAAAACCTGGTAACTCAGCCTATTGAAAAACAGATCAAAGGTATCACAGGTGTAAAAATTCAAAAGACAACCAGTACATCTATACAGGATTTTTCTGCAATAGTAGTGGAGTTTGATGCCAATGTTAATATAGATGTGGCGGTACAGAAAGTAAAAGATGCTGTTGACAAGGCGAAAAAAGACCTGCCGACAGACCTTACACAGGAGCCAACTGTGGTTGAAGTGAGCCTTTCAGAAATTCCTATCATGTACGTAAATATCAGTGGCGACTATGATAACATGAAGCTGAAGAAATATGCAGATGATATGCAGGATAAACTGGAAGAGCTTTCTCAGATAACAAGGGTAGATATTGTAGGTGCTCCAGAACGTGAATTTCAGATCAACGTGGACAACTATCGTATGCGTAGCGCAAACATCACTTTTGATGATATTGCCAATGCCGTAGCCCGCGAGAATATGGATATCACCGGGGGATTACTTGAAGTAGGCCATACTAAGAGGACTCTTCAGCTAAAAGGTCAGTTTCATTCTGCAAGCGATATAGAAAAAGTGGTAGTAAGGAGCCCGACAGGGGCATCTATTTACTTAAAAGATATTGCAAATATTAAAGACACAACAAAAGAAAGAGAAAGCTATGCCCGTCTTGACGGCAGAAATGTAATCACCCTGAATATTATTAAACGTTCAGGTGAAAACCTCATTGAAACCGCTGAGAATGTAAAGAAAGTAGTTGCTGAAATGCAACAGTCGGAATTTCCTAAAGATCTTTCTGTAGTTATTACCGGTGACCAGAGTAAGAATGCAAAACATTCATTTGATGAATTGGTGAACTCCATTGTTATTGGTTTTATTCTGGTATTGGTGATACTGATGTTTTTTATGGGAGTAACCAATGCATTCTTTGTGGCCTTATCGGTACCACTGAGTATGTTTGTGGCTTTCATGTTTTTACCGTTGGCCGATATTATTATCGGGGCAAATGTAACGCTTAACTTTATGGTGCTGTTTGCCCTGTTGTTCGGGCTTGGTATCATAGTGGATGATGCTATCGTCGTCATTGAAAACACACACAGAATCTTTACTCAGGCCAGGGGAAAGCTGAGTTCCGAAAAATCTGCCATCATGGCCGCGGGAGAAATTTTCGTTCCCGTACTTTCGGGGACACTTACTACGCTGGCGCCGTTCTTCCCGCTATTGTTCTGGCCGGGAATCATTGGTAAGTTTATGATCTACCTGCCGGTAATGCTGATCTTCACACTTACCGCTTCGTTGATTGTGGCTTTTATAATGAATCCAGTGTTTGCAGTAGACTTCATGAATCATCCGGATGGAGAAGGTAAGACTCGTAAGTCCGCTATTTTCAAAAAGCCGGTATTTTGGGTTGCTGTAGCAGCCGGTATAGTATTGGATATTAGTGGTGCAACCTTTCTCGGAAATATTATCCTGCTGCTAATGATATTGATTGTGCTGAACCGGTTTTTCATCAACGATATTATTCATGCATTTCAAAACAGGATGTTGCCCTGGATCATGGGACATTATGAGGCTTTGCTTAAATGGTCGTTGAAAGGTTGGCGACCTGTACACCTTTTGCTTGGAACTATAGGACTGCTTATCCTGAGTTTTATGATATTCGGGGCTTCGGTTAGCAGTCAGCGGGTACCTATAGTGTTTTTCCCGAAAGCTGATCCCAACTTTATATATGTATACCTGAAGCTCCCAGTAGGTACAGCAGTATCTTATACCGATTCCATAACGAGGGAACTTGAAGGACGTGTGAATAAAGTACTTGGTATGGAGAATGGTAAAAAGAACCCGATCGTGGAAAGTGTGATTTCGAATGTGGCAGTGGGTGCAAGCGATCCTTCGAGCGGTGACCGCAGTACAAGACCAGAATTAGGTCGGGTACAGGTTTCTTTTGTCGAATTTGAAAAACGACATGGCAGGTCAACTGCATTAATTCTTGACTCAATACGATCTGCCATAAAAGGTATTCCCGGTGCAGAAATATCAGTAGATCAGGAATCAAGCGGACCTCCAACCGATCCTCCTATCAATATAGAGATTGCCAGTGAAGATTTTGACAAGCTCATCAAAACTGGTGTCGGGTTGAAGAATTATTTAGATTCTATTCAGGTGCCGGGTGTTGAAGAACTGAAAATGGATGTAGACCTTACCAATCCTGAAATAAGTCTTACGGTAAATCGTCAGCGGGCGCTGATAGAGGGTGTTTCATCAGCACAGATCGGTCAGGAAATTCGCACTGCATTATTTGGACGTGAAGTATCTAAAATAAAAGATGGTGAAGATGAATATAAAATACAGTTGCGTAATAATGAGCTGCAGCGCAAAAGCCTTCCGGATCTGCTGAACATGAATATTACTTTTCGCGATATGGCAAGTGGCGGCGCCATCAAAAATGTGCCTATCAGTTCTTTGGTTACGGTAGACTATACCAGCACGTTGGGAAGCGTAAAAAGAAAAGATCAAAAGCGTGTGATTACGTTACGCTCCAATGTATTGACCTCGCAGGGGTATACGCCCACTGCTGTAAATGCGCAGATCAAAAATTATATTGATGCTTTCCCGGGAATAGCTCAGGGAGTAACAATAAAACAAACAGGTGAAGGAGAACAGCAGGCTGAAACGGGAGCGTTTCTGTTCAAGGCATTGATTATAGCGCTGATGCTTATTCTCTTTATTCTTGTCTTGCAGTTCAACTCAGTAAGCAAACCGGTGATTATATTAACGGAAATCATCTTCAGTATTATAGGTGTACTGCTTGGTTTTAGCATCACAGGCATGGAGGTTTCGGTAGCATTTACTGGATTGGGTATAGTTGGACTTGCTGGTATTGTGGTGAAAAACGGGATCCTTGTTATTGAATTTGCTGATGAATTAAGAAACCGTGGATTAAAAACACGTGATGCTGTAATTGAAGCCGGCAAAACACGTATAATACCGGTAATGCTTACTGCTTTGGCGGCGATTTTCGGATTGATTCCGCTTGCGGTGGGTTTCAATATTAACTTCGTCAGCCTTTTTTCATCACTCGATCCGCATATTTTCTTTGGTGGTGACAGTGCCCGTTTCTGGAAGCCCCTTGCGTGGACTATAATATTCGGATTAATCTTTGCTTTCTTTATGACACTGTTCATAGTACCCAGCATGTACCTGATAGCAGAGCGATTAAAAAGGCCTATGCGTCGTCATTTCGGTGGTAAATGGGTTTCAATGATGGGTATTCCGCCATTGACAATAATCTTCCTGGTACTGATGTTGCCTTATTCTATGATTCGTCACTTCATAGATAATGCAAGACGCAGAAAAAAACTGGCGGGTGTAACAACGGTAAATAATAAATGGATTAAGAGTTGGTTTTAAATATCTGAGGCAGGTTAAGTAAAATACCCCGGTTGTTGCCGGGGTATTGTTTTTAAGTATGAACCTAAATTATATTTATAGCTATATTATGCCTCTGTATTTACGACAAGCCTGAAACCGTTGCCGTGAATGTTCACTATTTCAATATTGGAATCTTCTTTAAGATATTTTCTCAATTTGGCTATGTATACATCCATGCTTCTGCCATTGAAATAAGTATCACTTCCCCAAATTCTTTTTAGGGCAATTTCACGTGGTAACAAATCATTTTTATACTCAGCCAGCATGCGCAGCAGTTCGTTTTCTTTAGGCGAGAGTGTTTGTGTTTTTCCACCTATACTTAATTCCCTGAGCTTAGGGTTGAAATGATAGTTACCAAGATCAAACTCAACATTCGCTGCGTCTTTACTCAGATCATCATTGCGCTTAAGTATAGCTTTTATTTTCAGCAACAATACTTCGCTGTCAAAAGGTTTGGTAATATAATCATCTGCGCCGAGTTTATATCCCTGGATAATATCTTCCTTCATGGTTTTTGCAGAAAGAAAAAACAATGGGATTTCAGGATTTATGTCTCTTATTTCTTCTGCAAGTTTAAACCCGTCCATGTTGGGCATCATCACATCAAGCAGGCAGAGCTCAAACTTTTCTCTTTGAAAAGCGGCTAATCCAAGACGCCCGTCTCTTTCAAGCGTAACATCATAGTCATTCAATTCGAGATAGTTTTTCAATACCAGCCCCAGGTTCTGATCATCTTCACATAACAATATTTTGTGCTTTTGTGCTTCCATAATTCAAATATTTAGTTGACAAATAAATATAATTCATTTCCGCTTTATATGATAATGTAAATAATTTTTTGTTAAACCTCTTTTGAGAGGCTGTTATACCTGTTTAAAAAATCTGGTACAGGGAATCATTATTTTTGTAATAAAAAAATATGCATCTTACTCAAGACAACAGGTTTAAGAAATTAATTGTAATTGGCGACAGGATATTAATCAAACCTTTACAGGGCAATGAACGAACGGCCAGTGGTTTATATCTGCCTCCAGGTGTGCAGGAAAAAGAAAAAGTACAGCAGGGATATGTAATAAAACACGGACCGGGTTATGCTATTCCTATGCCTGTGGAAACTGAAACCTGGAAAACAGAAGAAGAACAGGTAAAGTATATTCCGTTGCAGGCAAAAGAAGGAGACCTGGCAATTTTTCTTCTGAGCGGAGCAACTGAAGTAATGTATGAAAACGAAAAGTATTTCATTGTTCCCCAAAGCGCTATTCTTATGCTGGAGCGGGAAGAAGAATTGTGAGATGGATTTCACTGAGTTCGAGCAATCCGTTAACTTTCCTCAAAAATTAATTGATCATGCCTGATAAAGACACTTTTATTGAACTGGTTAAAAATGGTTACACATTTAAGGGAGAAAGTTATCCGATTGGCGGTGCTATGCTTGACGGCGAAGTGCTTACCGGTACTATAGTGAACCTGCCTTTGAAGACAATGAACCGACATGGATTAATTGCCGGAGCTACCGGAACCGGTAAAACGAAAACACTGCAGGTAATAGCAGAAGGATTAAGTGATGCGAGTGTACCTGTTTTATTGATGGATATTAAAGGAGATTTAAGTGGTATTGCGGCATCAGGTGTGTTGAATGATAAAATTAAAGAAAGGTATGCTAAGATAGGCTTTACCTATAACCCTAAAGCATATTCCGCTGAATTGCTCACACTCAGCAATGAAAAGGGGGTGCGGCTCAGGGCAACAGTAACTGAATTTGGTCCAATACTAATTTCTAAAATCCTGGGATTGAATGATACACAGCAGGGGCTTGTGGCAATGCTATTCAAATATTGCGACGATAATAAGATACCGTTGTTGGATCTTAAGGATTTTACAAAAACACTTCAATACGTCAGCGATGAAGGCAAAGCGGAAATAGAAAAACAGTATGGGAAAATAGCTACCACAAGTACCGGTACTATATTGAGAAAGGTAATTGAATTGCAGCAACAGGGTGCTGATGTTTTTTTTGGAGAACCATCATTTGAAGTAGAAGACCTTATGCGGATAAGTGATGATGGCGGAGGGATGATCAATATATTGCGGGTAACAGATATGCAAAACCGCCCTAAACTGTTTTCAACATTTGTATTGCAGTTGCTGGCAGAATTATATGCAGTACTTCCTGAGGCTGGTGATCTTGATAAACCAAAACTGGTAATGTTTATAGATGAAGCGCATCTTGTTTTCCAGGAAGCAACTGATGCCCTGCTTCAGCAAATAGAGACAGTGATAAAGCTGATACGCTCAAAGGGTGTCGGAATTTTCTTTTGTACACAGAACCCGCAGGATGTTCCTGCTTCTGTATTGAGCCAACTTGGTTTAAAGGTGCAACATGCTTTAAGAGCATTTACTGCTGCTGACCGGAAAACTATTAAACAGGCCGCTCAAAACTATCCTGAAACTAAATATTATGATGTTGATGAGCTTCTCACACAATTAGGAATAGGTGAAGCATTTATAACCATGCTCAATGAAAAGGGTATCCCAACCCCATTGGTGCATACTATGCTGGGTTCTCCGCGGTCGAGAATGGATGTACTAACTGAAGCTGAGATAGATGCACTTGTTCAAAAATCTAAGCTGGTAAAAAAATATGAAGAGACTATAGATAATAAAAGTGCTTATGAAATAATAAATGATAAACTGGAGGAAGCAGAAAAAAAATCTGCTGCTGACACCGGTAATAAATCATCAGAAAAGGAAGAACCATCTGTAGTCGAAAAGGTTTTAGACAACTCTGTGGTCAAACAGGTAGGGCGAACTGCTGCATCTATTATTACCAGGAGTCTGCTGGGTGCATTAGGATTAGGAGGTCGAAGTAGATCAAGAAAGAAAACTAGCTGGTTTTGAAGCAGTTAAATTTAGTTACTAAAAAAAACTAAAAACATAACCATTTAAAAACAAAAGAATAAAGTATAAGCAGTATTAAAAATTAAGTAGATACCACTAAAAGGGTATTGGTGAAACGGATATCCTCACTATCTTTGACATGGTTTTTCATAGGATATTGGATTTTAAAAACGGGCTGGATTTTTATCCTGGCCCTTTTTTTTTATCATTATTTTCCCCTCTTCTATTTTTTCCGTCATCTCAACTAAATTCTCTTCCATAAGGTGCTTAACAATAGCCCACATTTTTTTATGGTCAACTCCTTTAATCTTGTTTGTGAGTTCCCGTAAGGTCATTGCACGTTTTTCCAGCAAATCCATAATAGTATGTTGAAAGGAAGAAAATTCTGCTGAAGTAATAATTGTCTTTTTCTTTTCAATGCAGTTATCACAGATTCCACATGGTTGTGTAGAAAAATCATTAAAGTATACTGCAATAAACTCTGAACGGCATTTAACTTTATTTTCCACATATTGGGTAATAGCATCAATTTGATCAATCAATACTTTTTTTCTTTCAGCATAACGGATATTATCTATATAAAGGTTTTCGGTAACCACCCGGTTGTAGAGAAATTGAATTTGCGGAGTATCTTTCTGCGGCTGATAGACAATGATTTTCTTTTGGGATAATCGGGTTAGGATTTTTTTTATGAGCGCTATATCTTTTTTTAATGTCTTTGCCATTTGTTTTTCGCTAACCTGCGTGGGTACATCCATAATGCCACCGTAAGACCTCAGCAGGTATTTTATATAAGGTTCAGCTTGCGGATATACTTTTTCAAATTCTTCGAGCGTAGATTTGCTGCAGCAAAAAACAATAGTAGAGGGTATAAATAATTGCTCGTTGTAGGAGAGTATACCTTCTTGTTCCATTGCTTTAATGGCATAGGTAGTTGTAAGAACTCCAAGTTTAAATTGTTTTGCAAACAAAGCAAGATCAAAATCAAAGTAACGGTCTTCTCCTGAACCTGCTGGTAACTGAAGATAGTTTACCAATGCCTGATATACTTTCCTGATCTCTTCGATGTTTGGGAATCTTATATCTGGAATCTGCCGGAGATCTTTGATATCTGATTTCTTATAGAGCAATACTGCATAAGATTTTTTCCCGTCGCGACCGGCCCTTCCTGCTTCCTGGTAATAGCTTTCAATACTGTCTGGAATATCCACATGCACCACCAGTCTTACATCGGGTTTATCAATACCCATACCAAATGCATTGGTACACACCATTATTCGGGTTTCATTTTGCAGCCATTTAGTTTGTTTCTCGTTCCGGTCTGCGTGCGAAAGTCCTGCATGATAATAATCTGCGTTTATATGATGCAGGCGCAACAGCTCTGCTATTTCTTTTGTCTTTTTCCGGCTGCGACAATATATAATACCACAGCCCGATACTTTTTGAATAATCTCCAGCAGTTTGTTGATTTTAACTTCAACTTCAAGTACACTGTAAGAAAGGTTAGGCCGCTCATAAGATTGCCTGAAAATTTTTGCATTACTGAAATGAAGTTTATCGCAAATATCTTCCTGTACTTTTTTCGTAGCAGATGCAGTTAATGCGAGCACCGGAATACCTGGCTTTACTTCCCTGATATCAGCTATGGTAAGATAGGGCGGACGAAAATCATAGCCCCATTGAGAGATACAATGTGCTTCGTCTACTGCAATCAAATTGACGGGCAATGCCGGCAAATATTCTTTGAATAGTCGGGTGGTAAGTCTTTCCGGAGATACATACAGAAATTTGAAATTACCATATAATGCATTTCCCAGTGTTTTTTTTACTTCTGTAAACGACATTCCCGAGTGAATAGCGAGTGTAGGTATGCCTTTGTTTTTCAGGGTTTCAACCTGATCTTTCATCAGGGCAATTAGAGGTGTAATAACAAGGCAAATTCCTTTGGATGCCATTGCTGGTACCTGGAAGCAGATAGATTTTCCACCCCCGGTTGGCATAATGGCAAGCGTATCATTGCCGCTGAGTACAGATAAAATAATATCTTCCTGCAGTGGTCTAAAGGATGGATATCCCCAGTGAGATTGCAATATGGAATGGATATTTGTCACTACGCAAATAAGGAAGAGCAAATATCATCCAAAGTGTTAAGTTGAAAAAATCAGGCTAATTTGTACTTTGATATATTGCATTGTTAAAAGTACCTGGCAAGGCCGAAAAGTTATATTACTTTTTTTACAAACAACCTGCCTGAGTTTACGGCAAGCACTACGTCGCTCAATCCCATTACCAATGCTCCAAACATTGGACTTAGAAATCCTAATGCCGCAAGAGGAATTGCAACAACATTATAAGCAAATGCCCAGAACAGGTTCTGTTTTATAGTGAGAAATGTATGCTTCCCAAGTCCCAGTGAGAGTGGAAGATTCTTTAACCCATGATTCATTAATACCACATCTGCAGTTTGCATTGCAATCTGCGATGCATCACTTAAAGAAATACCGATGGTAGCTTTTGCAAGAGCAGGAGCGTCATTGATACCGTCACCTATCATGGCGGTAGGTTTTTGTTCTGATAGTTGCTCAATAGTTGCAAGTTTTTGTTCCGGGGTTTGTTCAGCCATTACTTTGTCAATCCCAATTTGATCAGCAAGCTTTTTGCATTTGGCTTCATTATCGCCACTGAGTAAATAGGTGCTGATACCACGGCTATGAAGGTATTCCACTACACGCTTTGCCTCGGGACGTACTTCGTCCTTCATATCTATCCAGCCGATTAGCGCATTGTTTTTAATGATATAAACGTTATGTGTGTTGTCTGTCGTAAATGCAGCTGCAAATTTGTAGGACCCCGCCTGGTATATATCGCCACCTTTTGCAATTGCTTTTATACCCAAACCTTTGATCTCCTCAATCTTTTCCCATCGGATACCTGCTTTCGATTTCCACTCCGTTGAAATGCTTTTAGCAATTGGGTGATTCGAATATTTTTCAATGGAAAACACAATTTCTTTAAACTGTTGTTCATTTATGGAAGTATCTAAAATCTTCCACTTGTCTATTGTGAGCATCCCGGTGGTAAGCGTTCCGGTTTTATCAAAAACCACCTGTTGTATATCTTTAAACAGTTCAAGCGATGTAGCATTTCGAAACAACACACCGTTTCGTGCAGCACGGCCAAGACCCACAGCTACTGCAGCAGGTGTTGCCAAGCCTAACGCACAGGGACAAGCGATAACCAGTACAGCTATACTGCGCATTAATGAGGGTGTAAATTCGTGAAGGATAAAATAATTTATCACAAATGTGAGTGCCGCAATTCCAATTACTACGGGTACAAATATTGCACTGATTTTATCTGCCATTTGCTGTACCGGGGGCTTTTCTCCCTGTGCCTGTTTTACCAGGTTTACAATATTGGCCAATGCCGAGTCATTTGCAGCAGCAGTAACCTGCGCTTTCACCATTCCTTCTACAAGTAAACTTCCGCCTATAAGCAAGTCCTTTGGCCTTTTTTCAACGGGAAGGCTTTCTCCCGTGATGATAGCTTCACTTATACTTGCTTCACCCCAAAGTATTTTACTGTCGGCCGGAACCTGTTCGCCAGTCTTAATTAATATTAGATCACCGGGCCTCAGGTCGGCATTATCCACCGGCATTATTACTTCCTGATGGTCCCCGTCAAATGCAATCATATTAGCCATCACCTTCTGTGATTTTGCAAGGCCGTTTAGCGCTTTCTGTGTAGATTGGATGGAAGCGCTTTCCAGGTAGTTGCCAAAGAATACCAGCGTGATAATAGTGGCCGTTGTTTCATAGAAGAGATAATCTTCGCCCAGGTTCATCAAAGTACCGGTAAGACTATATATAAATGCCGCTGTTGCTCCAAGGGCTATCAGCACATTCATATTGGGCATTCCATTTCTGAGGCTTTTAACAGCGCTTTTGCCAAAGTAACTCATACCCGTGAAATACACAGGAATACAAAGTGCCAGTTGCAGCCAGGGATTTGCCAGCCAATGCCATCCCAGTAACCCATGTGCCATGTGGAGCATAAGTACAAGAGTAAATGGCAGACAGATCAGCATATATTTCAGATGGATATTCCATTTTTTTTCTGCTGCCGGAAGTGTTCCCGGCTCAAGCCTGCCTGCTACTTTATATCCTAACCCCTCAATACCTTTCTCAATTCTTTCGGTAGAGCTGTTTCCATTTAGCAGAAAAGCTACATCGCCGTCAACGAAATTTATCTTTATATCACCGGCGCCTTCTTTCTCAAGAAATTTTCGTACGGTAAGCGCACAATTTGCGCAATCCATACCCTCTACTTTCCATCTTATATTTTCCATAATGCAAAGCTATACACTGACCTTCAAAAGCCAGGGCTGCAATAAGTATATCTTTGCAACCAGGTAGCAGTAAATGCCCTTAATGCCAGTTATCTTTGCAACATGGTGTCATTTGGATAGATGTATATTAAAAATGCCTTCGAATTGAATAATCTCTTTTTTACAATACAGTATGGAATTAATTGTACAACTGGATCAGATAGATGAAGCAGCCAGTAAATTCTGGCAAAATGTTAACAGCAAAGTATATGCATTTCATGGAGAGATGGGAGTCGGAAAAACTACATTTATTTCTGCATTGTGTAAAATCCGCGGTGTAAGCTCAGCCACTGGTAGCCCCACATTTTCGCTGATTAATGAATATATATTTATTGATGACACTGAGCGCCAATCAATCTTTCATCTTGATTTGTATCGTATAAAAGACGAAGCAGAAGCGATAAATGCCGGAGTAGAAGATTGCTTATACTCAGGTAGTATTTGTTTTGTAGAATGGCCTGAAAAAATAACCTCAATTTTGCCGGATGATACCGTGCATGTATATATGACCGTAACCGGTGAGAGCAGCCGTCTCCTAAAAATTGCTGACAGCGCGACAAAATTTTAGTAAATTGTCCACTCAAACCTTTTCGTAATATGCCGGCAGAGAAGCCCTTTGTATCCACATCGTTTAATTATGAGACGCTGGAAGAGACTTTAGACGTGAAGCCGCGTGAAGCTCAATTACTCATTGGTATTCCAAGAGAAAATACCTTCCAGGAAAATAGAATAGCATTAACTCCGGATGCGATAAGCGTATTAGTAAATAACGGTCATAAAGTAGTGGTGGAACATCGGGCCGGTGAAGGCGCACATTTCTCTGAAAAAGACTACAGTGAAGCAGGAGCAAAAATAGCCTACGAAAAGAAAGAGGTTTTTCAGTGCGACATGATTATGAAATCTGCCCCTGTAAATGATGAAGAACTTTCCCTGCTGAAAACAGATCAAACGATAATTTCACCCATACATTTACCTGTTATGAAAACTTCCATACTGCAATGTATGATGGAGAAAAGAATAACGGCATTGTCGTTTGAAAACTTTAAAGATGATTCGGGACATAACCCGATAGTGAGGAGTATGAGTGAGATAGCGGGAAGTGCTGTAATGCTGCTCGCGGGCAATTACCTGAGCAATGCCAATAATGGCAAAGGAATGTTGCTTGGAGGAATTTCAGGAATACCTCCAACAAAAGTAGTAATTATAGGAGCCGGTATTGTAGGCGAATATGCCGCCCGGACCGCTATGGCAATGGGTAGCAGTGTGAAGGTCTTTGATAACAATATTTACAAATTAAAACGGATACAGGGCAATATTGGAGCAAGGATTTGGACTTCGGTAATTGAACCTAAAATACTTGCCAAGCAATTAAAGACTTGTGATGTTGCCGTAGGGGCATTATCCTCATTTGGTGGCAGAACACCTATTGTAGCTACTGAAGAAATGGTTTCGATAATGCGCCCGGGAAGTGTTATCCTTGATGTGTGTATAGACCGGGGCGGGTGTTTTGAAACCTCTGAAATTACTTCACACGAAAATCCTGTATTTATTAAGCATGGTGTAATACACTATTGCGTTCCAAATATCCCTTCAGGTTTTGCAAGAACAGCATCGCAGGCGATCAGCAATGTGCTTATGCCCCTGCTACTTGAGATTGGCGATGAGGGCGGGCTGGAAAAACTGGTGTGGCACAAGTTTAATATTCGAAGCGGGATATATTTATTCAAAGGCGCACTTACTAATATTTATTTAAGCCAGAGATTTAATTTAAAGTACACCGACCTGAATTTACTGATAGCAAGCAGAAGATAAAATACGCCGTATATCATCAAAACAATAAAGCCATTCAGCAACTTCCTGAATGGCTTTACTATTTTATTTACGAATGAGTTTTATTTCTTTTCAAGTAATTGAAAGAACTGATCCAACTGAGGAAGTATAACGATTCTTGTTCTGCGGTTTGCGGCTCTGCCTTCTGCAGTATTATTATCAGCAACAGGTACATACTCGCTACGGCCTGCAGCAGCCATCTTAGCAGGTGGGATACCATATTGTTTTTGTAATACTCTTACTACAGCTGTGGCTCTTTTCACACTCAGATCCCAGTTGTCGAGCAACAATCCTTTGCTGAAAGGAACATCATCGGTATGCCCTTCAACCATAAATTCAATATCAGGCTGAGCTTTCAACACTGTAGCAACTTTTCCCAGTACTGTTTTTGCTTTTTCAGTAATATCATAACTACCGCTTCTGAAAAGCAATTTGTCTGAAATATCTATAAATACAACACCTTTATCAACTTTTATATTGATATCCTGGTCGTCCATGTTTCCTATTGCTCCTTTAAGATTCATTACAAGAGCCATGTTTAATGAATCTTTGCGGGCCATAGCGGTTTGTAAATCCTGTATATAAGCATCTTTTGCGCCAATGTTATCAAGAGATTTCTTTATGCTCTGAGCCTGGGCTGCTGAGATCACAGAAAGATCTTCAAGTTGTTTCAATGCAGCAGTGTTGTTTTCCTTAGCAAGTGCAAGCTGCTTGTTCAAATCAGCGAGTTGAGCTTCGTAAGACGTTTTCTGACGCTCCAGTTCCGATTTATTGTCTTCGCAAAGTTTTAAATCACCCTGGAGTTTTGTTTGAGCCTGGTTGAGGGAATCTAACTTAGCCTGGGCAGCTTTAAATTTTTTGCTGCTTACGCAGGAAAAAAGAAAAGCGGGAGCAATGGCCAATAATAAAAAATGCTTCAATTTCATTTCTATTGTTTTTGATATGTTATTGGTAAAGATATAGTATCAGCCTGAATTACAAGCTGCTAAAATTTTATTTTTGGGCAAAGCTATATTATTAATAATAAAAAAAGAGAAATATAGATGCATATTTCTCTTTTGAGTTACATATTTCGCCTTATTTAACCTCTTCCAGCCCTCCTTTCACCCCCGGAAGGCCGGCTGATTCTTTCAGCACCACCTGAGCTCCGTGCAGGTGCGCTTTGCCTTTCCATTCTTTGTACGGGTTGACGGGAAGACTGGAAACTTCTTTGAATAGGCTGATCTCTCACTATAGTGGGCTGTTGCCTGACTTGTCTGTTGCCATTAAACGATGGGTTGGCAGGCTGCTGTACAGAGCGTCTTTCAATCTGTACCCTATTATAGTCGGCAGGCTGTTGCACAGAACGTCTTTCAATCTGCCTCCTATTATAGTCTCCAGGCTGCTGTACAGAGCGCCTTTCAAACTGACCTCTATTGTAATCAGCGGACTGATCCCTTCTCTGAGGTGCAAAGTCGCCATTTACCCTGCGGGAAGGAGTACTTGCCCGACTGGAAGATGAAGTATTATTTTGTGGCAGCGTTTCAAATGTTCTCCTTGTCCTTGGCTCACCGGATTCAAAAGTCCTTCGTACCTCATTATGGCTTCCCGACTGATCAGCTCTCTGAGAATAATTGCCAGGCTGAACGCTTCTTCCGACACTAGGTCTGCTACTATTGTAATTAGCCTGATTTCGTGTGATTTCTCTTTCAACAGGTCTTGCATTCCCATATCTTCCCGCAGGTGATGATTGAATATTCCGGGAATATGCAGATGCTACTCTGCGGTTATCCCTTGTACCCACTACGCCTGTACGACGATTGTATATATTGTTATTGTGATAAATATTGATATTGTTGTTTATGATTACAGTATTACGGTGTCCGTAATTACCGTAGTATCCACCATGATAGCCTCCATGATATCCTGCCCGGTAGGGAGACCAGCAGTAAGAAGGACGATAAATTGCAGGGCCCCACCAACCACCATAATATGGCCATGGACTATAATTTCCAATGCCAAAATGGAACCAACCAAAATTAAAATTGAATCCAAATCCCCATCCGGTCCAGGGGTTGTACTGCATATTGAATCCCCAGGTATAGGGACGAGGATAATAATATCTTCCATACCAGGGACGATAATAATATCCTGTTCCATAAACTACAGTTGGACCATATATGAACGTGTTGAGATATCCGGGTGTATATCCCACATAAATATAATCGGGTGTAACATCGTAGATATATACGTATTTCATGGCGTATACAGGATAACGGGGAGGGATAAGCGATACTGCATAGGGGCGTTCAACGCATATTCTCCAAGGCCCATCGGGGCTATATGATTGAAACCAGACTCCTTTATCAACAGCATAGTAAGACCCCCTCCAGCGTAAAACATAGGAAGATGTATTAACTGCATAGTCCATATCTGTTCCGGAAATATTATCAAAGCGGGGGTCACCGTCATATTCTATGTCGGCATTGGCGGTTTTGCGATCTACCTTAGCAGTTTGCGGTACCTGGGCATCCATCACTGCATCCCTTGCCTCAGGGGTTCCTGCTACACTGGCCAGTACATTATCTTTAGCGGAACCGGCTGGAATTTTTGCAAAATCAGCAGGAAGATTATCTGCGCCAATATATTGCCATTTGCCATCCAATGCTGATGATCTGTACCAGCGCCCGGAAAGCAATACATAATACTGCTGACCAGGTACATCCATAAATATGTCATTGTCTGAATTTCTGACGTACAGTAAATTTGTTCCCTGTATAGGAGTAAAATTTGGTTCTCCATCGGATTGTAATAATTCTGCAGGCTCGGTAGTCACAATAATATTGGATATCTCATAATCTTTTTGTTCCTGCTGCACATTATTGTCTTTGTTTGCCTGTGCTACTTCTTCCTGTATCCGTTCAAGTTTGCCTGGTATACTTGTCGTGATACTGTAGGGTCCGGTTACTGCAGATGCAGTATACCAGTGTTTTCCACCATATAAAAAGAAACGGTTGTCATTTTTTAAAATGATAAAAGGGGTATTAACTACAGTATGCACATTCCACTTATTATTGTTTTGCAGCCTCGGCGCCCCGTCAATCACTACCAGAATTGAGGGTTTGTTAGTGTATAAAATTTTGGGTGGGTTATTATTTATTTTCGATGATAAATTTGTTTCCTCACGATTTAATTGTAATGCAGAATTAATATCATTTAATGGAATAGAAATATACCAGTTATTCATTTTTCGGGTGATGTCATCCTGAAGTGCTGTTAGAATATCCTGGTCACTATCATTGGGTATCTTAATATTATTCACCTGAATGGAACTCAGATTTACCTGCTGCCCACGTGTATCGGCATTTGCATTTAACCAAATCATTCCAAATACGGGATCACCTTTTCCTTCTTTCAAAACTGATATTGCAGCAGTTGCCTCCAGCACTCCGTTTGAAAATGACTCTGGCTGAAGCTGATATACTTTTACAATGTCACCATTTTCATTGGTAAAAGATTTTGGCCATTCATTTTGTGAGATAGCTGCAACTGGCAGAATAATTCCGGCAACTATTATGGTCAGTATTGTGTAAAAAGTTTTCATGTCAGGAAGTTTTTATAATGATAGGACGACTACTAAGATTGTCAGTTTAAAAATAACGAATAGAACTTCCTTTTGTAACAGATACTTTGTTAATAATTTAACGAATACTGTGAAAGATATGCTAATACTCCGTTGCTGACAGGAAGTAAAGTAAAGCCAGGAATAGCGTTATATATTAAAAGTCGCCGGAGGCGACAAGACAGGGATGCGCGGCGAAGACGCCACGCATAGCTCCTACCAACGAAGACGCCACGCATAGCTCCTACGCATAGCTCCTACCGCATAACTCCTAAAATCCACCGCATGAAAATCCGCTGCATGAGGTATCTGCTGCATGAGGTATCTGCTGTATGAGAGTATCCGCTGCATGAGTATCCGCTGCATGAGGAGTCTTCACCTCATGCATATGTCTTGTTGCCTCCGGCGACTATAACTAAAATAAATAATCTATCTCCATTATGCCTTTTCCAAGAATATAGTTGGATGCGGATGAATACAAATAATCTTCCGGACTTGCTACCCAACCTGCACGAACCGGGTTGTTGTGAATATAGTCCAGCTTGGTTCTCAAAAATTTTTCTGTAAATATCTGCTCCGGGTGATTATCATTTGTCCAAATCTTATAATCCTTATTTTGATTTGTACCTTTTGCATGAAATGCAAATGATCTCAGTAACCAATCTTTTCTGCTCTCCGGATTATTCTCTATTGCATTGATAAATTCTTTTGTACAGAAAGATTTATAGTCCCTCAAAGTATCGCTCAGTTTCCCTGAAGTTGATTGCCAAATTACGTGAACATGATTTGTCATTATCACAAATGCTCCTACTGAAAGTTCTTTTTGCATTCTGCAATACTGCATGTTCTTTATCAGGATATCCCTATATAGCTTTCTGCTGAAAAGATCAATCCATTCTACTACAGTAAAGGTCATAAAGAATAAACCAAACTGATCGCGAATCTTATACCCGCCGGTGAATTCATAGCTCATAATGATAGTGTATTTACAGGTTAAAATAATAGCTTCGGTGTCGCCACAGGCGACAAGTCCGCTCTGTGAGGCGTCTTCGCCTCACAGAGCGGATTGCGAAGACGCAACATATAGCTCTTGATAGCTCCTGCGGACTTCTTTACAATTTAAAAAAATATATTTCTTCCTATCTATAAATCTTTATCTCCCGTTATGCTTTGCATCTCCGTATTCTATAATGTATTTGTTGTCTACAACGCATACTACGTTTTTTTTATGCAGTGCGTGGTGCCTTCGCCGCGTACTTCCATCTTGTGGTCTCTGGCGACTTTTCACGTCCTAATTTCTCTCAAAACCTAATTTCTTCAACCCCTTTTGTATTTCCGGACAACTCATAAATAATTTCCACATCAACCCGCTTCTGTAATTTTCTATCATCACAATTATTGGACCCTGATCAATAGCGAGATGTGACTTAGCATACCAGTTTTTTGTTTCATTAAAGGCATCCGTAAATCCATATTCGCTCCATATTTTATCGCCCAGATCGTAGTAAAAATGTTTTAGTGCTTTCTTGGAATACTCAGGGGTATAAGGAAAAGCAGATAGTGCAGCAGTGGGTGTTATTGTACCAAAATCATTAGAAGGAGAAAATGCATTATACCCGTCGTAGGTATCGCTGGCTGTAAGTCCCCAGCAGTTTTCGCCATATCCTTTAAATTTCTTAGGATTATCTACACAGTAATCATGATTAATGAGCGTATGGTTTACATTTTGCTGCCAGTAATCTGCATATTGGTCTCTTAGGCCTTTTGGATTTAATCCCAGGAAAGAGTAATGTGAAAAAAACAAGGGGCCTCCATAATCAAACCCGAGCGGAAGAAGATGACCATAGAAAGTTTTTCCGTTTTTAAAAAAATCGCTTTGAGCCCAACCCCTGTGATATACCGCGGCAGGTACAGGATATCTTTCCGAGCTTGCAGCAAGTATATATGTGATCAAACATTCATTGAAGCCTCTCAAAGGAAAATTCATAGCCCATCCATTATTGGGGCTCCAGTGCCAATATAGTACCTCGCGCCCTTCCCGGGTGAACCAGTTCCATTCTATTTCATTCCACAATGAATTGATCCGGTTGCGTAATCCGGTCTCCACATTATCGTCGCTATTAAAATACTGGCGTGCACATAAAAGCCCCTGAAACAGAAACGAAGATTCTACAAGGTCTGCGCCATCATCTTTCCGGCTGAAGGGAATGGTTTTACCTGTAGCGCCGTTTAACCAATGCGGGAATACCCCATGATAGGCATCTGCCTTCGATAAAAACTTCACCATTTTCAGCAGAAACCTTGCGGCAGTATCCCGGGATATCCATTGCCTTTCAGCGGCTACAATAACAGCCATTATACCAAAACCTGTGCCGCCTGTTGTTACCACTTCATTTCCGTACTCGTAGGCTTCATTACTTCTTTCTCTCGCCATGCCACTTACAGGATGTGCAAAGTCCCAGAAATACCGGAATGTTTGTCTTTGTACAATATCAAGTAATTCAGAATCTGATAGATTTTTGGGACGTTTAGTGGCATCAAAAATCTTTTGAATTTCTTTCTTTTTCTGGGCATGTACCGTGATGCTGAAAAGAAGTAACGTGAAAAGAAATATATGCTTCATAACAATCAAGATTTCGTTTTGATAATAAACTTATAATCCGGGTGCACTAAACCCTAAAGATTTCAAACCATTTTTTACTTCGGGGCAACTCATAAATAAATTCCAAACCAACCCGGTTCTGTAGTTTTCAATCATTATAATTTGCGGTCCCTGGTCTATTGCTAAAAAAGAGTTGGCAAACCAGAGATCATGCAGTGAAAATGCGTCAACAAAACCATAATCCTTCCATATTTTATCACCTAATACATAATAATAAAATTTAATTGCCTTCATTGATTCTTCAGGAGTATAAGGTAATGAAGATATTGCAGCAGTTGCTGCAATTACTCCTACATCGTTTGTTGGTGAGCTGGCTGTATAACCATTTTGTATGTCGCTTGCTGTAAGTCCCCAGCAGCTATCGCTATAGCCATACCATCTCCTGGGGTTTGCTTTGCAATATTCATAATTAATGAGTGAATGATTAGTGGTTTGTGTGCTGTAGTTTGCGTAAGCGTCACTCAGCCCATTAGGATTCATCCCTAAAAATGAGTAGTGTGAAAAGAACAGCGGACCTCCCAGCGAAGGTCCTAACGGCAATTGATGGCCGTAAAAAGTATTGCCATTTAAGAATGATGAACCGGAGGCCCAGCCATTTGTATAAACCGATGGAGGAATACCATGAGTAGTGGAAGATGCTGCCAGTATATAAGTGATAAGGCATTCATTCCAGCCCTGTATTGGGAAATTCATTACCCATTGTTTTGTATCACTGTAATGCCAGTACAGAACATTCTGCCCGTCATTCCTGAACCAATCCCATTCCACACCGTTCCACAGCTCATTGATATCGTTCCTTAAAGCAGTTTCATCAGCGTCTGTTCCATTAAAATATTGCCGGGCAGTAAGCAACCCTGCCATTAAATAAGAAGTTTCCACCAGGTCTGCACCATCATCATTGGCGCTAAAAGGGATTATAGCACCGGTGCTCCCATTTAACCAGTGCGGAAATGCACCTTTCACTTTTACCGCAGTATTCTTTAAAAAGCCAACAATCTTTTGCATACGGGCAAGCCCATCAGCCCTGGTAATAAAATTTCGGCTAACCGCCACAGGTATAGCCATTATGCCAAATCCTGAGCCCCCGGAAGTAACTACATCATTATTACCATTGCTTCTTTCTCTTGCCAGGCCGCTTACCGGGTGGCCAAAGTCCCAGAAGTATTTAAATGTTTGTTGCTGAATTTTATCAAGCAGGGCGCTGTCACTTATTACCGGAAATTTAAATGTAGGGTCATACCTGGTCTGCAACTTAATTTCAACAGGGAAAATCAACTTTCCTCCACTCTTTGATTTCAGGGTATTGTTAACAGTAAGCGAATAGTTTGAAAGATATGATAAGGCAGATTTTGGCTGTATTGCTAATGTGCTGTCTCCATTCTGATAGTTTACATTATAATTTGCTGTGTGCAGCTCAATAGCCGAAGCAACCGAAGCCCTGTCAATTGCAAAAGGGAAATAAAGCCGGATAACAGGGTTTATAGTTGTTCCCCTGTTTTCGTTCTGGTTAGTAATACCTTCCACATCCCAACTGTTGATAGTAAAATCCTGAGCCGGAGGTGGTGCAGTATCGCCACCCTTTTTACATGAGCTGATGAAAGCCACATGAAATAACAAAACTGAAAATAATATTTTTCTCATCTCCCAGACTCACATATTTTAAAAAGGTCAAGACATTAATAATAATTGACAGGAATTATACTTCCGCGATCTTAATCTTATATCAAAAACGCTTTACGGTTTTGCCGTACCGTAAAGCGTTTTTAATCAGCTGATGTAATTCAAGCTATTACTGCATTAAAAGATCAATATCTTCGGGTGTCAGCACTTTATTGAATACCCTGAAGTCATCGTATAAACTTAAATCGGATTTATGATCCCAGTAAGCGAATGTAGGCCCGCCTGATCCTAAGACCAATTTACTACAGCCTGTCAAATCCATTTTACTCGTATATGACCCTGATGCTTTTTCTACACCATCAATATATATTTTTGTCTCAGTAGGAGAAATGGTTACTGTAATAAATTTCCATACCCCAATACCTGAAGCCTGGGAGCCTGCACCAATCCAGGAGTCACTGCTTCCTGTTCCGACATTGATAGTCAAATTCTGGGTATCATTTTCTCTAAACAAACGAAATCCCTGATTTCTGGTTTCATTGTCATTATCATTTCCTACTACTATCAACCCCGATCTATCAGGCACATTATTCAATTTATACCAAAATGCAAAACTCATTTCATTATTTACACCATACAATCCGGCAATAGGATATGATAAATATGCATCAGTTGCTCCCTGGTAAGCTGCGCCATTGTGTCCGCCGGATGCACTTGTAGTACCTGGATTGCCAGTCACGGTTGGTGAGACAAAATTTATCAGATCTTTATAATCACCCCCTGCATTAAAAGGAACATATAAAGTTTCACTTTCTAAAACTTTATCGTATTTCGTTATGTTAAATGCAAAGGATTTGGTGGTGCTTTTCCCGGACAGATCTGTTGCAACAACTTCAAAAGTGTGAGCACCTATTGCTAAATCAGGATAAGTGTATACTCCTGACATTCCCCTGTAATCTATAAAGCTGGTGTATGATTTTAATAATGACCCGTCAAGTGAAATATCAACTTTGCTTAACTCAATATCATCATTGACATTAAATTTAAAATCAAAATTTGCTGCCTCGGTGGTAGCAGGATATTGAATATCAGCCGAAGGGCTAAGTATCTCTACGGTTGGCGCCAGCTCATCAGGTCCCGGGTCTACTTTCGAAATAGGGTCTATATAGCCTTTCTTACAGGCTGTAAAGGATAATAGGAGCACTATCCCTGTAATAGTATAATTAAAAATACTTTTCATGATAGTAATATTTAATAAATTAATGATCGGGATGCGTATCCGCGTATTCTTTTAATATTGGGCTCTTGTCTAATTGTGCCAAAGGATAAGGGAGGTATTTTTTTGCCATTGTAAATGTTCTGCCGTCATAGCTTAATTCGGCAGTATTTTCCAAACGGATCATATCATAATACCTGTTACCCCATTCCATAGCCAATTCTGCATATTTCTCGTCTATAACCTGCTGACTGGTTACCCCTGATACAGGTGTCAGGCCTGCTCTCGCCCTTACTAAGTTTACAGCGGCATCCGCGCTTCCCGCAGATGCATTGCCACCACGGGTTACCGCTTCTGCATACATTAATAATATTTCAGCATACCTGATGATGTTCATATTTTTATTGCTGGCATAACCTGTCCTGCCCGGAATTAATTCTATAGTAGGCAGGTAATGTTTACCGCTATAAAAATAAACCCTGGGAGAATTTAAGAAAACATCTCCTTCGGGGGTGGTGTTAGAAATCCATGCCGGTAGTGTTGCAAATGCGGGGTCTGATTTTATTTTATCAATACCATCAGGAGTAAAAATTACACTTGTCTGGAGGCGGGTCTTCTCTCCTCTGTTCAACATAAATTTAATATATTTCTCACTTGGCTCAAAGAATCCCCAGCCGCCACCAGCACCACTCACTGCAGGTGTCCAGTTTGTAGGACCAAAAAAATCATTTAAATAATTCCTACTATCTCCCGAACCTGAATTGAAATCAGAGTATTGTACTTCCAGTATATTCTCATTAGATAATTTACCCGCGGTTTTAAATTCTTTATTAAAATCGCTGTACAGGTTAAACTTTCCGGAAGAAATAATTTCACCTGTAGTTGCTGCAACCGCATTGTAATCTTTTAACTCCTGCTCGGCCATTGCCTTAACTGCTAAAGCGGTATATTTTGTAACCCCTCCCTTTAAATCAGTTCTTTGGTTGGGACGCATATCCAATAATTTTGCTGAAGCATCTTCCATTTCTGTTTTTATCCAGTTCATGATCTCATCTTTGGTCTGCATTGAAAGGAGTGTAGGATCTGTAGAAGTTACTTTAAATACCCCGCCAAATGTTCTTGACAACATTAATGTAAGCCAACCTCTCAACACCTGGCATTCGGCAATGTATTGATCCACTAATGCAGAACTTACACCGGCTTCCCTGAATTTTTCCAATTGTTCAATTTGAGCCGTTATTTGAAGTACATGCTGAAACAGACCATCCCATGCATTATTTATCATCCAAAAATTTGCATCATACACAAACATATCCTCATCGTGAAAAGGTGGCTGATCAAATACGCCGTTCCTGCCGCCCCCGGAATTTACATCGTCTCCACGAACTGACAGGCAGGGAACATGCTCCCACCAAAAATCATAGAATGACTGATATGCTCCTACCAAAGCTGCTTTTGCTGCAATTGGGCTGGTATAATCCACGCTTCCAGCCTTGGTTTCTAATTCCCTTGGAGCATCTAATTGTTTATTGCAATCCGTTAATAAAAACGTTGTGATAATAAATAAAGGCCCCAATAAATATTTTTTACTTTTCATTTTATTAAATTTAAAATGCTGCATTAAAATTTAACACTCCAACCAATAGTAAAAACAGAAGGGGTAGGATAAGTACCCGAATCAATTCCATCAAAACCCACTTCCACATTGGTTGATTTACTTTTTGACCATACATAAGGCCTGTCGGCAGTTAGAGTAAAACGCATTTCAGGAACCTTGTTACGTTTCTCTATGGAGTATCCTAACTGAATATTTTGAATCCTGAAGAACTTTCCGTCTTCTAACCAAAACCTGGAAGCCTTTTGGTTCCATGCAGTCCTGTATCCTTCAGATGAGGGATAACTGTTGGTAGTCCCTTCGCCATGCCAGCGGTTTTTAGCTAACTGGGCGTCTATATTTCTTCCCTGAGTCCTGAAAACTTCGGCGCGGTTACTATTGAAAATTATATTTCCACCCTGCCCGTAAATACGTACAGATAAATCAAAGTTTTTATAGTTTAATCCTATGTTACCACCATAATAATAGGTGGGCGCCGGTGAACCTAAATACACCCTGTCGTTTGCATCCAATACTTTATCACCGTTTACATCCCTGAATTTGAAATATCCCGGTTTTACTGTTCCTGCCCCGGCTGCATTTGCTGCAACAGCTACCGGGTCACCATCTACTTCGGACTGGGTTTGATAAACGCCAGTAATCTCGTATCCGTAAAATACATCAAAGGGCTGCCCTACTGTCAATCGTTGCGGGAACTCAGCCAGCGGTCCTCTGCTTAAAAAAGCCTGCCCATAAAGATTGGTAACTTCATTGTGAATGGTACTGAAATTGGCACCTATCGTATAACCGAAATCATTAGCAATCTTCCCTCTCCAGGTAGCCGAAATTTCTATACCCTTATTACGCATTGCGCCTACATTTTGATAACTCGTTTCGTTGCCTACCTGGGGCAATACAGGAATAGCGAGGTTTTTGGTGTTTTTTACAAAGTAATCTGCAGTAATGCTTAACCTTCTGTCAAGCAATTCCAGGTCTGCTCCTATGTTTAGTTCTTCGTTAAATTCCCAGCTTAAATTGTCCTGGTAAGTAGAAAAATTAAAGCCATCTACTTTTGTGTCGTTGAATACGCTCCATACAGAATTGGCGCTTTGTGCTCTTGCTGTTGGCACATTGCCATTAGCCAAACGGCCCCAGCCTGCCCTGAATTTTAAATAATTAATAGCAGGCAGGTTTTTCATGAAATCTTCGCTGGAAACAACCCAGGCAAGTCCTACAGAAGGCAACGTAATACTTTTTTCCTGGTTGTACTTGTTGGCTGCTTCGTTCCTTAGGGTAGCATAAGCAATATATTTATCCTTGTATTTATACTGCAATCTTCCGAAAAAAGAACGGCTATATACCCTGGTTCCATCATCAGAAGATACCCTTGAGCTTGCAGAAGTATTTTCAATATACCAGGTTTGCTTTACATCTCTTGAAAAAGGGCCATCATAAAAATTTCCTGTAGTCGAAAAGAAGGTATACCTCTCATCCCTGAAAGAAAATCCGCCCATGGCAGTAAGATCGTGATCGCCAAATGTCTTGGTATAGGTTAATACGTTGTCAAACGTATAATTTTCTTCCAGCACGTTAGACCTTGTAATGGACGATTGTACTAAACTTCTTTGATAATCATCGGCAATATAATATGGCAAATTCATCAACCTGTTATTATCATTTCTGTTATTATAAGACAGGCTCGTTCTGAAGTTTAATGTCTTCGGAAGAATATGAAAATCTCCATACACATTAGCTGTGATCCTTCTCCTTTCTCCCAGGTTGTCTACATTATTCATATTGGGGAACGGGTTCTGATGATCTCTGTACCCTACATCCTTTGCTGAAGAATATGGCTGGGAGTATACCGTTTGACCGGCATAGTTTTCATCCAGCACAGGAAGGATAGGTACGGCATAATAGATCTCTGCCCAGGGGTTAATATTGCCGTAATCATATTGCTGGCTTTTACTATACACCATACCGGCTCCTATTGTCAACCATTCTTTTGCTTTTGTTTCTAATTTTGCCCTCACATTATACCGCTTATAACTGTTATTCATGTCCAGTATCCCATCCTGGGTAAAATAACTGGCACCTAAAGAATAGGATACTTTTTTTGAACCTCCGTCAACAGAAATATCATGGTTCATAATAGGCGCAATGCGCAACGCTTCCTTATACCAATCGGTATTTGCAGCGGGTAAATTTGGGTTAATCCTGCTCCTCCCATATCTTGCAATAGCCTCCTGCACACTCGCTATTTCAACGCTGGAGCCGGATTCATTAGCAAAATTTACAAACTGCTCAGCATTGGCCATTTTTACAACGTTAGTGGCTCTTTGTACGCCATAATAACCGGAATAAGAAACAGTAGCGTCCCTGTTATATTTACCGCTCTTCGTGGTAATTACTATTACTCCGTTAGAAGCCTTATACCCATATATAGCAGCGGAAGAGGCATCCTTTAGAATCTGGAAGTCCTGGATATCATTGGGCGTCAGGAAATCAATATTGTCAACAAATACTCCATCCACTACATATAAAACACTTCCACCGTATAAGGATTTGATCCCGCGAATATTGATTTCGGGTGCATCACCCGGTCCGCCCAAACTGCTGATTTGCACACCGGTTACATTGCCTTGTACGGCATTAAGCAAGGCACCGCTCGGCGTTTTTTTCAATTCCTCCGGTTTAATGGTACCAATTGCACTCGTTAAATCAGCCTTTTTTGCCGTACCATACCCAATCACTACAACTTCATTCAGTTGTTGTGGGGTAGAAGGTTCAAGGTATACATCAATTGTTGTTTGATCGTTTATCGCAATTTCCTGGGATTTGAATCCTATAGAAGAAATAATAAGTATTCCTTTTTCAGGTGCAGAAATGGTATAATCACCGTTTGCATCGGTAGTAACACCTT
Source organism: Chitinophagaceae bacterium (assembly GCA_039811345.1). Lineage (GTDB taxonomy): Bacteria > Bacteroidota > Bacteroidia > Chitinophagales > Chitinophagaceae > Agriterribacter. Next base: position 54,251 of record JBDHYJ010000008.1, on the reverse strand, counting down.
TTGAAGTGCCTTTAATGGTTACTGAAGCGCCGGGTATAGGATTGCCGGAAGCATCATTTACTTTACCTTTTATAGTGATGTCTTTTATCAAACTTTCATCCATTCGAATAACTATGAGATTATCTCCCAGGATATCGTATAGCAACCCTGTGCCTGAAAGGATCCTTTGAAGTACATTGTTTATGGAAGCTTCTTTAAAGTCAACAGAAACTTTTTGTTTAATGTTTTTCAAATTGCTGTTATAAACAAAACGATAATATCCCTGTTTTTCAATTGCATTCAATACATTATTGATAGCCATTTTATCAATGTTCATCGTGATCGTTTCCTGGGCATTTGCTTTAGCCATAACCTGGCAAACACTCAGCAGGATAAATAAGACCGTTAGTTTCATAACCATCAATACTTTTATGTAAGCAGTTAGTGAATGGCCATTATAGTATAGCCGTCTTTTTTTCATATTTTTACGATTAGAGGTTAATTAAAAGAAAACTTGAATTTTTGTTTAAGCTACAAGACAAGTTTTTTAGCCTGAACGGGGAATGCGCCAACATTTCCCGTTTCTTATTTTTTAAGTTTTTAAGATGTATTGCGTTCCCTCATGTGTTTTAATTTAGTTGGTTATTATGATGGTATTGTTGAGTTTTTGATATGAAAAATGATTAGCTATTTGCAGGGCATTTAGTATCTGATCTACGGTCTCGTTTTTAAAGTTGCCATCAAACCTGAACTGCTTTGCCTTTTCACTGTTAATCAATATGGATATACCAAACTTGCGCTCCATTTCCAGTGCAATCTCTGCAAAGGGGGCATCTCTGAATATCAGCCTGTCATCTACCCATGAGGTTTCAATTACCGTACTGTCTGCAGGCAGATAGTTTATCTTTTTTAAGCTTACATTCAAATCAGCCGCTTTGGGTGTAGTATACCGGTCTGAAATGGTAGTTGCCGTTTTGTTTTCGACAATCAATTTGTCTTTAGGTTTCAGAATTATTTTTTTATTGGGATTGTTTTTCATGATTACTTCAATGGAACCACGGATAAGGCTTGTCTCTGAGCGACTGTCATTATTATAGGATTTTACATTGAAAGCAGTGCCAAGTACCTTTATGTCCATCTGGTATGTGTGAATGATAAAAGGGCGATCAGGGTTTTTTGTTACATCAAAATAGGCTTCTCCGTTTAGTTGTACTTCCCTGATTTCTTTATCAAAGTATTTGTCATAGGTTAGCTTACTATTTCCATTGAGTATAACTTTTGAGCCATCAGGTAATGTAATAAGAGAGTGTGAACCTGCTTTTGTAGAAATTTCGTTAGGGATATTGCTCTTACTTATCATATCGGTTTGACTTGCAGACCTGGTTGGGGCTGCATACTCCTGAATCAAAAAAACAGCAATAGCAATCAGACAGGCTACCCCGATATATTTAGCCATTCTTATTGTCTTAGTCCGTGCAGTTTTTCTTCCCGGAATTAAAATTTGATTTTCATCCACATTTGATAGACCAGGAGGGGTATTATCAGTAATGTTAACTATTTCTCCATCCTTATCAGATATTCTCAGCAAGTGTCTTTGCAGGGCCTGGATAGCTTCGTGACGATCTGTTTTTAAATCAAGATGCCACAGTTCAATAATGTTCTGTATGGGATAATGCAATTCAGGGTGGTGGTATAGCAGTTGTTCCAGTTCCTGCAATTCTTCATTGGTAGCTTCCTTTGTAAGCTTTTTTCCTAAAATAAACCAGATGCGATCAACAGTCATACACAAGCAACCGTTTAGTGCGGCAGTCTTTTAAAAGACAATCAAAATTGCTGCTTACCCCCAAAGGGTTCAAAAATTTTTCTAATAAAAAAAGGAACCCCAAAGAAAGGGATCCCCTTTTTTTATTAAATCCATATAGGTTACAATATTATGTATCGTCTGCCATCTACATCCAACTGAGATCCTGTCACTTTGCAAATCATTTCCAGTGCTGCCTGAGGTCCTATATCTCTTTTAAATGCGGCGTTTATTAATTTATTTTCAAGTTCATGCTTTGTCAATGTTATACCAATATTGTAAACCCGTTCTAAATCTCTTATAATATCAACAAGACGTTGTTCCTTATAAAACAATCTTCCCTGTTGCCAGGCTGCAATCATATTTATGTCTGTCTTTCCCTGTATTATCTGCCCGTCTGTTTTATTAATAGCCATTGTTTGCCCTGCGGAAACTGTAGGAAAAAGTTTTCCGTCCCTGCTTACTTTTATTAGTCCTTCAGCAACAGACAATGTTATGTTTCTTTCATCAGGATAGTTTTTTATATCAACCCTTGTTCCGGGTAGAGCTGTAATTACAGTTTTGTCGGTACTGATTAAAAAAACTCCTGTACGGGTATCATTTACTTTGAAAAGCCCTTCCCCGCTTAATATCAGTTCTTCTTTTTTATCTTCTGAAAAATGGTCTGAATACTGTAGGGAACTTGCAGAATTAAGCCATACCATACTGCTGTCCGACAGGGATATAAAAGTTTGCTCACCACGGTTGCTAAATTTTTTAATCAGTGCCCCGCTCACATGCTTTTTTAAAAAGCTATCATCCGAAAGATTAGTTTTGATCAGCCATCCGAGAAATGCAAGACCGGCAATGCATGAAACAACAACAACAGCGAGTAGTTTTCCCCGGGCTCCTTTTGCTATAGTATTTTTTTCTGCGATGAAATGAGTGTCTTCCGGTTCAGCCAATATGAGTTTCCCGCCTTCATCCACATATATAAATGAAGGATGATTTTTCTTGATGTCCTCATATATATGTTTTACCATCTTCTTTAAAGGCTGGTCGTTATTGCGAAGACTGTTAATATATGAAAACAACTCTTCCAGTTCTTCACGGGAACAATTGTTCTTTTCGTATTGACGAAGCAGGTATTCTATTCTGTCTTCCACAAATAGTGTTAGTTTCCTGTTATAGACGAATATAGGAGTATTGGGGGAAAATCCGGAATGAAAGGCGGTCAGTCCTTAATCATTATTTTTTTCATACAATTGGAAAACTTCAGGAAATAATTTTTAATCGTCTTTTTTGAAACCTTTAAGTGCCGTGTTATTTCGCTATAGTTAAGTCCGTTTTCTTTAGTGAGCCTGTAAATCATTCTGCGTTGTGGCGGCAACTGATTTATGGCATTATCAATTATTTTGTTATATTCTTTTAATGAAACTGTTTCTTCAAGATCTGCCTCAATGTGGTGTATATTTATCCATAAGGCATCCCGCAGCCTGCGTTCAGAAGCGGTTTTTTTCAGGAAATCAATTATCCGGCTTTCGGTAAGTTTATATAGCCACATTTCAATATTATCTATAGTATGGAGGTTAGACCTCTGTACCCATAGTTTTAGGAAGACATCCTGGATTACATCCTTTGCATATTGATCAGACTTGGTGAGGTGAGAAACAAGGGTATATAACCTGTATTCATGTTTTTTAAAGATATCAGTAAAATATACTTCAAGTGTACTATCTATTCTTTGCTGCGTGGTCATGAATTACCCATTTTGGCTTACTCAATAGCAATTGGTAATTTAAAAGTAGCAAAAAATAAACCAGAAATACTGGTGTGATAAAGTTTTTTAGGGATAAGTTCAAATTTTTTTTGAAACGGAGTGAACCCTTTAAACAAATTAGTTCATTTTATTCAGGCTAAAATGCGTTTTTCTCTCCTCTGAATATATTGAAAACGGTCATAAATACGATTCGGGCATCCAGCCACAGGCTCCAGTTTTCAAGATACCAGATATCGTAAGTTACCCTGTTGGCCATATCTTCAATAGTTTTTGTTTCGCCCCTGAAACCATTTACCTGGGCCCAACCGGTAATTCCGGGTTTTAAAAAATGGCGGATCATAAACTGGTTAATAAGCCTTGAATAGTCTTGTGTATGTTTAAGCATGTGTGGCCTGGGTCCCACAACACTCATATCGCTCATCAATACATTAAAGAACTGGGGCAACTCATCAATACTCGTCTTACGCATAAATCGTCCTAACTGTGTAATCCTTTCGTCTCCTTTGGTGGCTTGTCTGGCATCAGCGTCGGCACTAACCCGCATACTACGGAACTTCAGGCAGTTAAAGGGTTTGCCATCCTTTCCATTACGTTTTTGCACAAAAAATACCGGTCCACGGGACTCCAGTTTAATCAATATAGCGATAAGTGGTACCAGCCAGGATAAAATGAAGATAATGGCAAAACTGCTTACCGCAAGGTCAAAGAACCTTTTCTTTATCCTGTTACCAACATCTTCCAGGGGTTCATTCCTGGGTGATAAAACAGGCATATCTTCTATATATTCTATATGTACCGGTCTTCTTATAAAATGGTCGAGGTTGGGTAATATTCTGAATCTTATACAGGCCTGGTCTGCCTGGTTCATCAGGGTATAGATGTATTTATCTTCTTCCGGTGAGATAGTAGAAAAAATTTCTGTAACCTGCTCTTTCAGAGATATTGCAATGATATTTTTCCTGTCGGTGATAATAGGATAGTGTGTAAGTTCATGCACATTACTTTCATCCTCACAAAAACCTAAAATTTCGGTATTGATAGGTTGTTGCTCAAGATAATCTGCCAGTCTTTGTGCCCGTTGGTTGTACCCGATAATTACTACTTTTCGGGTTATATAGGCTTTGTTTCTAAAATAGTGATAAAGCCCGAGATGGATTATCCTGTTTGTCATTAATCCCAAACCGAAAGATACCAGCACACAAACAAAGAAAATACGCGAAACATCAAACTGCTTATACATAAACAGATAAAGGGTAACAATCCCTAAAAAGTATCCATAAGCATGCATTGTGTTTTTCGAAAATTTTTCAAAGGAAAAAATATCCGAATTACGATAAGTATTATTACCCCAGCTTACGACAAGCCAGGTAATATTACAGGCCATCCACAAATAGGTGTATTGAATTAATAAATCAGGAGCAATATAGTCCCTGAAGAAAAATTTGCAACTGAAATAAACTGTATTCAGCGCTAATAAATCAAGCAGCAGAAATACTATTCTTATGAGATTAGAAAGATGTTTATTCATGTCAACTTCATTTTCCCGAATAAAACCTGTTAATAAAACGAATTTGAATAAAAATATTATCCGATAATAAAAGAAACCTGTCAACCAATACAGGAATTCTCTTTACCCGGCTTTGGAACAGGTTTGGGTGAGAATCCCTGCTGTGCCCATTTTTTTAATAAAAGCCAGATAAAAATACTATTGGTTGTAACATATCTTTTAAAAAGGCGTCGCGGTTCCTGAAAAAATCTATACAACCATTCCAGTCCGGATTTTTGCATCCATACCGGTGCTCTTTTTTGCAGACCAACCATTACGGGTAACGCCCCGCCGATTCCAATCATGCAAGCATTTATATGTGGTTTCATAGCAGCCATCCAGCGTTCCTGTTTAGGGCATCCTAATACTACAAAAATCATACGTGCCCCACTTGTGTTTATTGTTTTAATAATATCATTCTCCTCAACGGCAGATAATTTTCTGAAAGGCGGGCTATATGATCCTGCAAGTATCAGGTCGGGGTATTGTGATTGAAGATAACTTTGTGTTGATTGCAACATTTCGGGAGTACCTCCATAAAAATAAACCGGCAGCCTGGTTTTTTCCGCCTTTTCAAGAAGTGCTGGTAGTATATCCATACCCGCGATACGATCCTGTTTTATACCGTATAAAAGTTTCATTGCCCACACAAGAGGCATTCCATCGGGAGTTACTATATCAGCTCCGTCAACGATGGTTTTAAAACCTGAATCTTTGTATGCTTCAACAAGCATGTGTACATTGGCCACACATATATATGACCCCCTGGACTGATGAGCCAGCGTGGAAATATCGTCAACTACTTTTGCATACTTCCCTGTAGTAACCGGTAATGAGAGTATTTGTATTTTCACTTAATAATAAACACTATAAAATATAAAATAAAAAGTATCGTAAGTAATGCTTTACGGATGATCTGAAACCTGTCAGGTTGATCATACTTCGCATCCAGGAAAAGCAGTAAAATCAGAATACTGCTGTCGTAATATCTTTGAAAAAAATACTTATTTGGAACTTCAGACAAAAATAAACCAATGAAAAACAAAAGAAAAAAAGGCGGCTTTTCCAATTGCCAGATACTCATAAATACACAAACTCCTATACTTACCAGGATATAAAAGAAAACAGGTGTGCTATGTATGGAGGGGAGCTCATCTGCAATATACCATAAATACCCAAAATCGTGCTTTGCTTTGGTAAGCGGGAAAAAGAAAAGCAGCGCCCAACTTATCAGCACTGCTACGATAACTTTTGTTTTATTTAAACTTAAAAAAGAACGGTATAGTTTATCACCGGCAATAAAGAGTGCATAGAACCCCACTACAGCTATTCCATATAGTATCGGTTTAATATTCAGCAGGGTTTCTTCTGTATGTCTTTCCTGGAACTGCGGGGGGGTTAATCCCTTCCAGATAATAAAAAGTGAAAGGGTTGGGACGGCTGCTGCTGACAACAAAAGCATATAGGTCCAACGTGGCAGTTTCAACGCTTTATTCATAAGCAGATCTGCACCTACAGGAAATAAAATATACAGGTATGTTTGTCGGGTTAGGCCCAGGAGCATTATAAAAAACAAACTGTACAGATAGTTTGTAAATACCCCATCGTCTTTGAATTTTAAATAGAATTGAAAAAACAGCAAAAGCCAAAGTACCGGCAGGTTATCTGTCATCACTACAAACGCTTCCCTGAAAAAATAGGGCGACAGTGCAAAAAGCGAAGCAGATATAAGCGCAGAAGTATAGGGGAGATTAAACTGCCTTGTTAATAATCTAAATAACAACAAAACAGAAAGAAAAGTTATTAGAAAATTAAACATCCGGAGATGCTGTATATCTTCTCCGAAAATTTTGCTGAACGCTGCAAATAAAAGATGAAAGAGCGGTGTGGTAGCGGAGTTGTAATTGCTAATATCGGGGAATGGCAGTTGTTTTGCAAACTGCAGAATTACGGGATAATGATATTCAGCTTCATCAAAAAAAAATATTGTATCCAGTCCCTGGGTCATTCCTTTTGTATAGAAATACACTAAGACAAAAGGGAGCCCTAATGATACTGCTGCCAGTAAATACGGGAATTTTTCTGATTGACCAACCTTGATTATTCCAGGGTCCTGCATGCTGATTAAATAATTTTATTATGCTAAGGTTGGTTAGCGCTTCTTTTTGTTGGTTTCTTCAGTTAATATCCGAATATGTTCAGCTTTATCTGCTGCGGTTTCAAACCGGTCTTTAATTTTTTTTGCAGGCACTCCCCCATATATGCTGTAAGGTTCTACGTCTTTAACAACCAGCGATCCTGCAGCAATGATTGCTCCATCGCCTATTTGCACTCCGCTCAATATAATTGCTCCGTACCCTACCCAAACATCATCCCCTATACGTACGGGCTCACTCTCCAATCCTTTCCAGTTATATTCTTTATCCCTGATTTCCATGGCATGTCTTACAGGCATCCCTATCTGCTGATAGTTATGATCATACCTGCCTACTAATGCCACCTTGTTGCCAAAAATTACATAATCACCTATAATACAGTCTGTCTCTATCTGTGAATCTCTGCCTATATAAAAATCCCTTCCGATTTTAATAGTGTGCTTTGCCCATAGCCTTACTCTTGCTCCTGCATGAAATCCGGATGCAATTTCATATTTGCGCCACTTTACGGCAACAAGATAATAATCTCTGAACTTCTTAAATAATTTTATCACCTTCCTGTCTTAAAGACTTTCAATAATATGGTTTGCAATTTCGACTTTATCCTTGCTGCCAGCCCCATTCTTTTTTTGAATAACGCCTGGAACGTTGTCGTTATTGAAACCTGTTCCGGAAAATGAAAAGACGTTTTAGCTTCAAGATCAATATCCGGTATATATCTTTTTTGTGATCCGGTAGTGTGGGTGGCAAATTCGTCAAAGCCTGCATTATTCACTTTGGAATACACCGGATAAAGGGTAAGCCCGCCTATGCGGAACTGGTGATAAAACCAGCGTATGGCCCAGGAATCAATTCGTCCCTGCATTTGCTCCCGCAGCATTTTGTTTAGGTCCGATCCTCCTTCTGAAAAGGCCTTGCGGAGCGATTTATTTTTTTCGAAAGAAGCATAGCTGCTCACTTCCCAGTCTACATCTTTCCAGCGGTTTTTCCAGGTAGCCCATCCCCACGACCAGCCTCTGTTTAAAAAATAAGCGTCATAGTCATATTTTGTCTGGGGTGTCTTTAGGTTAAATGAATAACCTGATATACTGAATACGCCTGTTTCTGCTTTGTATCTTTCAAGTGCGGCATTCATAAAAGTCAGAAAATTTGGTGTTGTGATCAGATCATCTTCCAGTACTATAACTTTATCATGTGTTGAAAACACCCATGAAGTTCCTGAAATAATTGATTTGGCCAGTCCGAAATTGGTTTCCCGTTCAATGATTTGTACAGAGCGGAAACCGGTAATGGTTTTAAGGTAAGACCGAACATCTTCTACAATAGCTTTATCTTCCTCTTTCCTGGCAGCATCTGAAAAGATAAACAGGTCAGAAGATTCCGCCAAATAGTTTTCCGCTAAAGCGGCAACTGTCTGCTTGAGTGTAGCAAGTCTTTTATAAGTAAATAATAGTATTGGTGCCGTATTCATTTTTGAGGGTAATAGTGATCTACAATTGTCCCGATTTTATTTTGCCACTTTAATCCGAGGGCAAAATTATAAGCTGCTAAGCTCATGTTCTTTACTTTATCAGGATGATTGTATAAATTAATAATAGCATTCTTCAGATTTTCAATAGCCATTGCAGGGGTATCGCATTTGCAGCGTATACCTGTTTCGTCATTCACAATCTGTGCCTGGCCATGTAAGTGCAGGCATACTACCGGCAACCCGAATGCCATAGCTTCTACCAATTGCAGTGAACCTGAATCTCTCAGTGATGTATAAAAGAAAACATCATGGTTTGCATAGTATTGCCTTATTTCATCATAAGGCACCCTTCCTTTCCAGCATACAGTGTTATCCAGTCCATATTCTTTTATTGTATTTAAAAACGATTGTTTCATTTCCCCATCGCCGACCACAGTTAGAGTAATACCGGGATATGCTTTCAACTCACGCATTACATCAAGCAAAAGTAATACACCCTTTCTTGGCATAAATCTTCCGGTCCATAAAAGCTTTAACCGGTCAGGCGTTGGTGACTTTGATATCATTTGCCCAGGATAAAAAGACTCCGGTAATGCCACATCTGTAACTAGCCTGGCGTTGACAACCTTGCTTTTTTTGGCCATGTCAAGAGTTTCGGTATTGGCAACCAATACAGCAGTTGCTTTCTTAAGCATTTGTTTGAAGGCCGGGTTGAACCTTAACATCCATTTTGTTACCGTCTCCCTTCGTTTTTCCGCCTGCCAGTATTGTCCGAAATATTTTTTAAAAGGTTCCGGGGCATTCTGTCCTCCGCCCGCGGGCCCGAAAATAAACGGTATACCGAGTTTATACAAAAAAGAACCCATTTGCAGGCTGCCCCAGGTAACATGATGTGCAAGATCAAAAGCGGTTTGTTGATGTAATCGTAACGCTGTTTTATAGGCCTTCCACTGCCATAGTATATAATACAGGTACATTGTTGGCTGTGAGGCCGTGTATAATTTTTCCAGATTAAACGGTAGTCTTACATAATGGAAATACAAATGTTCAGGTTTTTCACCGGCTTCAATATTTTTTTTTGCAACATCCCGCGTCAGGCAATGCACTTCGTAACCTTTGTTGGCCAGCCCAACAGCCCAGTTCCAGCCATAACCGGGTTCAGAGCCTTTAGTGGGATCGCATGCAAATGCCGAGAGTAATAATTTTTTCATGAATTATTTCCATAATGAAGGCAGCAGGAGCCTTAGATGAATGCTTAAATAATGCTTTAAGGCTTTTGTCAACCCATAATATTTTTTTTCAAATCTGAAGAAATAGACCGGATGACAATATGCCATTGGTGAATATAGCGCTTTAACCCTGCGGGTCAAAGGCACACTACTGTTGCACCACTGTTGTGGGGTAGTTCCTCTTTCACAATATCCAACAAATTTCCTTGTAGTTACTACACCAAATCCATTATGGGCAGCTCTTAAACCATATTCAAAATCACCAAGCGCATGCGGAAAAACAGGATCCAGAATTCCGATAGAATTACAAATTTTCCTGCTTACCAACACACAATTTCCATTAATAACGTGGCATGAGGGTATAGAATTGTCGGGCAATATTTCTTTGCCATCTTCAGTACGCCCCCCATAAGTAAATAACTTTGTTTGCTTTGAACATATGGCTCCGCAAATTATTGCCTCATCCTTTTTGATTGTTACACAATCCAGTAATTCCAAAAGAGCATCAGGCATAAGATCTGTATCATCATTGAGCCATAAGTAATAATCGAAATCTGACGACTCCTTTGCTTTTTGCCATGCCAGGTGCATGCCACGATTCCAGTATAGTGATCCGTTGCCTGGGAATATTTGAACTTGAGGAAAATGTTTTCTGATTGCTTCTGAAGTCCCGTCTGAGGAGCCGTCATCAACTAAAAAAACTTCAATTGTAAATTTCTCTTTTATGCCTGCCTGAGAGAATAAGTTTTTCAGACATTGAATCGTCTTATCACGACGATTATAGCAGGTTAGGAGAATGGCTATGTTACTTTGAGAGATTTTATCCATTTCCAGTAGCAATTTTGTTTTGCTTTAGGTATAATTTTCGGGCACTAAAATTTACAATTCCATTTGCCCAGTTTTTTATTTCCTGATCTGTTTTTTCTCGAAATGCTTTAGAATAGCATATACCAATAGTAATCCACAAGTATAAATTTGATAAATCAATTCTGTTAAAATCTTCTACCCATGCGTAACACCACCTAAATGCAACATATAAACCAATAAGGGGCATGAAATTATTTTTTGATTTTTTAATTGCCAGGTAGCTACTATGAAAAAATACAAAAAAATAGAGAATGACTCCAACAAGCCCGGTCCAGGTAAATATATTAAGGATAGATACTTCATTGCTGTATCTTTCATTACTTGGGTAAGTATTATCATTTGCTACAGAAAATTCAAAAAAAGAAGATTCGTTACCGCGCGCTGGAGTACGTCCAAACCAAGAATAATTGTATTTCTGAGCTGAATTAATTACATCTAAATATAGAAATGTACGGGTATCAACTATTAAATTCTCGTCATCCGATTGTCCATTCACAGTTGTTGTTGTAGAATAATCTCCCGATAAATAGTCTCCTATTTGAAAAATATTGAAAACATTTGCAACGGCTAACATAACAGCAATAAATGGCAGAAGAAGTAAAATGAGTCTAAAGAAATTAATAAGTTTTACAGAAATCAATTTTCTAAAATAATATAATAAACCTATTAAAATTGTCACCCCAAATTTTATAATATTACTCCTTGCTCCTAAGTAACTGGTTATTACAAATAATGCAATTAACAAGAGAAATATTTTCCATTTTGTAGTAAAACAAGGGAGGAATAAAAGGATAAAACTTACCGGGATTAAGTAACGACCAATGGCTTCGCCCTGTAAGAAAGGGAACATCAATACAAATAAGGGTAATGCGTATTTAAGCCAGAATGATGTTATATTCTGAACCAGATTCGGATTGGTAGAAACATAAATAGACAAAGGGAGCATCATTACCAACGAAGTGCCTATTAGATTCTTCCATTCCCAGTAATTATCAGCCACAAAACATCCCCTGATTATACATATCAGATTCCAGAAAATATACCATTTTAAAGTTGTGATATTACTATCATTTGAATGATCGTAGTATTTGTTTTTGGACCTGAAGAAACTAAAAATTATTATACTGTTTATTATCCACCAAAAGAAAGTATTACCAATAGGCAGATCAGACCATTGGTTTACCGAAGAAATAGTAATGGCTAAGATTGAAATTAATAAGAGTTTATTAGTCTTCTGTGTCATTACTGATAATTTTTACAATTTCACATCTTTCACTTTTCGGGCAGGATTACCTGCCCAAATTTCATTATCAGGTATACTTTTTGTAACTACAGAACCTGCGCCTACAATAGAATTTTCTCCAATAATTACGCCTTTTAAAATGATAGAGTGTGCTCCTATAAAAACATTGTCCTTAATAACAACTGCTTTTTTTTGCTTATTCGTTAAATCTAATTTTTTATCCCGTCTCAAACGAGGATCAAGAGAATGAAAATCGGTGTCATATATACAAACCCCTCCTCCAATCTTTACGTCATTACCTATTTTAATGCTTGTATGACAAATTAATGATGATTGGCTTATACCTACATTATTTCCTATTTCTAATTTAGCTCCTTTATCTACAAAAAAAATGCAGGGTTGTACAAATCCAATTGGGTTACTTGAGACTGTATTATTCATGGCAAAATTATTGCCTATAATACATTTACCGCTTGTAGCTACCAGCAGAAAAGGTCGGCCCCGAGTAGAAAATTTTCCAATTTTTACCCCATAAACATAAAACATCAATCTACATAACAAATAATCAAACTTGTTAGCAATGATATTAATAGTTTTTCTAAGCGCTCTAAAAAATAAATTTAATATAAAATGCATGCACTTAATGATTTGTTATACATCCTGCCTGCAGATTGCCATAAGCTGATCAAAAATTTTGAAAACATCTTCAGCATTATTATCCCACCATTTGGTTTTTGATAATTCGTTGCTGATTTTTTCAGGGTATCTCAATTTTATAATTTTTGCCGGAACGCCTCCAACAATAGCATAAGGTGGAACATCTTTTGTGACAACAGCCCCGGCGGCAATTACAGCCCCATTTCCAACGACCACTCCATCTAAAATGATTGCCCTTGCACCAATCCAAACATCATTGCCTATTTTTATTTGTTTATACTCCTGAAAATTGCTATCTGTAGTAACTAATTTTACCCGCATTGTATTGTTAGCTTTATAAAATAAGGGCGAAGTGGAAAACATATTTAGCGGATGTGCACCTAAACCTATAATAACATCATGAGCTATTGAACAATAGTTTCCGATAGTAACATGCTGAGCTAATGAATTTCGACCTAAATAGCTGTAAGAGCCAATATGGGCATCATTGACGATACAGTTTTCTAATATATGAGAGTGTTTACCTATAGTTACATTTTTTGAAAAAGAACATCCACGATCAATAATTGAAGTTGCAAACCTTTGTTTGTTTTCTGCATCTCTTGCATAATCGTTACCTATTTTTATCAGATAAACTATTATTCCGAATGGTATTCGTAAGATTCGAATTATTTTATCTAATCCTTTCATAGCTTTAGTTTACCAGTAACATGCTCCTTCTACAACGTTAGCATTCTTCGGTTTTTCCTTCTCCCCGGGGTAGACCCAGTGTTCATTAAACAAATTGGTATAGGGCCAAACTATAAATTCTTCCCATCGCTTCCCCTTAATACCAAATAATAATTGTGTTACCCCGGCAAGATGAATTGCTTTTTTACCGGATCGCTTTATATGTGCTGCCAATGGGAATCCGTAAGCACCACAACCTACAATGGCAATATCATAAGCGATTTTATCAATTTCATCCTGCATCCATTTTAAAGCAGCAAACCAATCCTTATGCTCAGTTTTTTCTCCGGCAATACTTTGCACCGCCTTAACTATTTTCAGATCGAAAGCTGGCAAAAGATCATTGTCAAATAAAAGTTTTCTTTTTTTATACTGCATTTCGATCGTTTCTGCAAAAGGATGAACAACCAGCACTTTCTTCCCGGCTAAAACCCTTGTCCAGGGATTAGTTGTAAAAAAGGGTTCCAGATCTTCGAGAACTACCTTTCTACATCCTGTCAGTTCTTTTTTAAAATACTTCTCGCCCAATAACCAGGACCCCAATAAATCAACTTGTGGTATATCTTTTATTATTAATTCACAGAATTGCTCCACTTTGTCAATACTCCCTGGGAAAAAACCACTCCATTTTTGTAATTGTTCAATAACATTAGGTTCCCACCACCATGCTGGAATCTTACCCATAATGTATTCACTCCAAGTTTTGTTGTTCTGCTTTACACCTAAATAATTTATCAGGCATAACATTTCTGTAGATCCAAACCGAGCAATCATGCAGGGTTTTTCATTTATTAATAATTCGCTTATTATATTATTAGCATATTCTTTGTTCGAAAACATTTTCCAGTTACGACCGTTAGTTTCTGGCACATGATTTAGTTTCCGATATATTTTTCGAACCCCCTTTAATATAACCCTGTTAACAGAATTCACAATATTTAGTTTTTAGTTTTAAATACCATACAATTTTGATTAATGGTATCAAAATCTTTTAACCCTCTTTTTTGAAATAAAAAAATTAAGGTTAGAAATCAAATATTTTTGTCTATCAGCAACCGTCTTTCGAAAACAAAGTTTATTTAGGAAAAATTGGAAGTGGAATATCCAAAGAATAGTTTTAAGGCTCTTTGTTTTCGTTCCATGTAATTACTCCCTACAAAAAATAATCAGATGATTATATTTGTAACCCTGTCCTCAAATAGATCCTAGTGATTTCAATAACCAATTTTTAGAATCATTAATATGCAATTTTAAATTATCACTTTTTTTAGTATAATCAATATAATAATCTTTAACATCCGCCCTTTTAAAATTATCTAAGTCAGGTATTAACCTATCTGATAAATCGGCTAACCGCAATAATGATTCCACTCTCGAATTTCTTTTTTTGTATTTTAAAGCGAAAAAATTAACGTTAAAGTTTATAGAAAAAGCAACTCCATGAAAAGAACTTGTAATTACTAAATCTGCATACTTCACCAAATTTAAAAATTCAAGTGGCCCTGCTGATCTTATTACTCTATCTGCTTTAAAAGGAGTACTTGGTTGTGGTGTTACAATAACAGTCTGTATACCCAAAACTTTTTTTGCATACAAAACAATAGATTGTGTATTCAAATCGGAATCAAATCCGTAATAAAGAATGTAAGGTGCTTTAACTAATCTTTGTACATCTATTTTATTTAACCATTCCTGTTTATCTAATAAAAAGGTTGGATCTGCTACATGTTTTACTTTCCTATCAATAAGATTTTCAACAAGTTGAACACCCACATCTTCCCTTACGCTTAAATGATTGAATTTGCTTAACAAACTTTTCATCCTGGGTTGAATTGCATCCGGGATATGATCCGAAGCGATGCTTGGTGCATATGAAATTTTCTTTTCACTATTGATTAAAAAATCAAGATAGAAATAAGCCCTGTCAGGTATGCCATTTTCTACATTCCATACCTGATCACTACCTATTAAATGAATATCATAATCAGTTTTTTGATTATAAATCTCATCTAGCGAATAATACCTTCTGGATAATTTCATAGAATTATGAAACATGGTAAAACGACTATCCTTTTCACGCATGTCACTTGAAATTTTAGCATAGAAACTACGTATATATCCTTTAATAGAAAATCTACTGGGAACAAACTTGTTGGAACGTTCTACTTGTAGTGGAAAATAGTTTACAATTTCTGCATCAAATCCATTACTATTCAGAAAGTGTTCTGTAGCATAGGCTTGCAGCATTGCACCAAAATTGTGATCTGCATGAATAGTATATATACCTATCTTGGTCATCTATGTATTAATTTATTGCGAATACTGAGTATTATATTTCGTTCTGTTTGATTTAAAACTAAAGTATAGAAAAGATATAGAAAGAAAACCATACAAACTCCAGAAACAATAAAGAATCTAAATATCGAAGGCTCAAAAAAGTACATTATTAAAACTCCCATTACTGAAGTAATAATTCCAGAAAGAAGGCATCGTGAAACAACATGTTTAAAAAAGAATGATAATTTGAAGTTGTATTTAACGTGCATAAAATATGCATTAACTATTAGATAAGCAATAGTCATAATTATTAAAACAATATATACTATAAATATTGGGGCATTCAAATAATATAATAATGCGCTAATTGGTATCACTAACAATGTAATTAAACTAATAGATACAGACTGGGCCTTTATTTTTCCACCTGCATTAATTGCTGTAACAAGTGGCACATGTAATTGTGTAATCATTAGCCTTATCAAAACTAACCGGCAAAACAGAACCGCATATTCTGGAGGATTTTTTAACCAAATTGAAAGAAAAGCCGGAGTTTCTAAACACAATGGGAGTGCAAAAAGTGCCAAAAGCATAAATGACAACTTACTACCCGAAATGGTAATCTCTAACATTTTATCCCTATTTTTCGCTCCTTCTGATTTAACAATAGTTGGATTAAGGGCCTTCAGCATATTATTGGAAAATACCATAATCTGACCAGCTAATTGATTTGCTATACCATGAGCTGCGTTAGCTATGACCCCAAAAAAAATATTCAATAAAATAGCGATTCCCTGCATTGTAATCATTGTTGCAGCAGAAGCAAAAAAGCTCCAGCCTGCAAAACCGCTAATTTCTTTTATTAAATTTTTGTCCCAATATTTACGGGGAGCTATCACACATTCTTCATATTTTTTATGACAATATATCCTCATTATCGTCATTATTATAAAAGGTATACAAGCCATTAATATACCATATAATATCAGTTTATCTCCTGCAAAATAAACTACTGCAAATGCTACTATAAGTTTTAATAAAGATTCTACTATTCCTACTATGGCATAATATAACATATTTTCTCTGGCATTCAATACGGCATCATAGGGCACACTCATTACCGTAAACATTGTACTAAGGATTAAACTACCATATATCATTTTAGCTGCATAAACTCGCTCCGTCTCAATATTCAGAATTCCATTAAAAAAAAAATAACCGATAATCAATAGTACCAAACCCAATACCCAGGCTATTAAAAAATGCAATACTATACTTATATTGAATATCTTTTTTTGTTTCTCTTTATTTCCCTCACCTTCCGCATAACTCATAAATCGCTGCGTAGCGGAAGCCATTGAAGCATTTAAAAATCCCAACATACCTATCGCACCTCCAACAATAGTAAAAATCCCAAAATCGGAAACACCCAAAGCATTTAAAACTAAACGGGTTGTATATAGTGAAATGAACATGGTGATTCCCATTTTCGCGTACAGGAACCCGGTATTTTTAATCACCCTTTTTGCTGTGTTCATTAAGCTTTACTTAAAAGAATAATTGCACTTTTTTTGGAGTTCTGATTTGATATTTTTTAATTATCTAAATTTATTTGTATAACTTTCAATAGAAAGAATAGCATAGTTCATTGTGTACTTAATTTATTGTTGGATTTACAAAAAATTATCCCTTGTAGATTTTTTATTCTTAAGAATTTACCCCACCAAATGTTCCCATTGTGAATTAAAATGCTGTTTTACTAATTCCACGTCTGAAGTAATCATATCATTTACTAACCTCTTCAAATCATATTTAGGTTGCCATCCCAATTTGGTTTTGGCTTTGGTGGGATCTCCTATTAGTATGTCAACTTCTGTAGGACGATAATATTTAGGATCTATACGCAATACAACTTTACCAATTTTAATTTGATACTCAGGGTTATTACATGCAATTACACGTGCTACTTCATTTTCTTCTTTCCCTTCAAATGCCAGCTCAATTCCCAGTTCTTCGAAACACATTTTTACAAAATCCCGAATATAAGTTGTAATACCGGTTGCAATAACATAATCTTCGGGTTTATCCTGTTGTAATATTAGCCACATTGCTTCCACATAGTCTTTCGCATGTCCCCAGTCTCTTTGGGCGTTAAGATTACCCAGGTACAAACAATCCTGTTTACCTAATGCAATTGCTGCGGCAGCCATAGTAATCTTTCTTGTAACAAAAGTTTCTCCCCTTCTGGGAGACTCATGGTTGAATAAAATCCCGTTGCAGGCAAACATGTTATAAGCTTCACGGTAGTTTTTTGTAATCCAAAAACCATAAATTTTTGCTACTCCATAGGGTGAGCGTGGATAAAAAGCTGAGTTTTCATCGTAAAATCCTTTCTCATTCTTATTTTCTTTTATTCCACCATATAACTCGGAAGTTGAAGCCTGATAAATCCGGGTTTTATTATTCAAACCAAGTATCCTGACTGCTTCTAATATTCGTAATGTACCTATCCCATCAACATTGGCAACATATTCGGGAGAATCAAATGAGACCTTAACGTGTGACATTGCCCCGAGATTATAAATTTCATCAGGTTGTATTTCCTGAATGATTCTAATCAGATTAGTAGAATCAGTTAAATCACCATAATGCAATTTGAATTTGACATGATCTTCATGCTGATCAACATATAAATGGTCAATTCTTTGTGTGTTAAAAGAAGATGACCTGCGTTTTATTCCATGGACTTCATAACCTTTTTCTAATAACAATTCAGCTAAATAAGATCCATCCTGACCGGTAACACCTGTAATCAATGCTGTTTTCATAAATATTTAAATATTAATTTTAGTACTGTACCCAAAAATCAAATTAATCCGGAATCTACCTGTTTTACGATTTATCCTTCCACTACTTCTCTTTTTAGAAAATCTTTATACGCCTGTTGTATACCATCCTTCAGAGAGGTAGTATGCTTCCAGCCCAGGGAGTGCAACCTGCTTACATCCATAAGCTTTTGTGGTGTTCCGTCTGGTTTGGAGGTATCAAAAACAAAACTTCCTTTATAACCTATTACTTCCTTTATAAGTTCTGCCAGTTCCCTGATAGAAATATCTGTGCCAACTCCTATATTGATAAATTCTTTCTTATTATAATTTTCCATCAGGTAAACACAGGCATCCGCAAGATCATCCGCAAACATGAATTCACGACGTGGATTGCCTGTTCCCCAAACGACAACTTTGGGACTATTATTTTCTTTGGCTTTATGTACTTTACGTATTAAGGCTGGCAAAACATGTGAATTTTGAGGGTGATAATTATCGCCCGTACCATAGAGATTAGTTGGCATTACACTTATAAAATTGCAACCGTACTGGTCACGGTAAGCTTCGCATAGTTTGATGCCGGCAATCTTTGCAATAGCATAGGGTTCATTGGTAGTTTCCAGCAAACCGGTTAGAAGGTATTCTTCCTTTAGAGGCTGGGGTGCCAGTTTTGGATAGATGCAACTGCTGCCCAGAAACATAAGCTTAGTGACCTTGTTTTTATAAGCAGCGTGTATGATATTGGATTCCATCATAAGGTTGTCATACAAAAAGTCTGCACGATATGTATTGTTTGCAACAATACCCCCCACTTTTGCTGCGGCCACAAAAACATAACCGGGTTTTTCCTCTTCAAAAAATTCGTCTACCTGTTGCTGATTTCTCAGATCAAGAACCGTGGAAGTTCTGTATATTATATTTGTAAATCCCTTTTGTCTTAAGCTTCTTAATATAGCTCCACCTACCATACCTCTATGACCGGCTATATATATTTTATCATTAATCTGCATTGTATTATTTTGGCTAAAATGAAAAAATTAAATTATATCTCTAAGTTTTCTTTCCTCATTTATTTTGAATGTGTCGAAAGACTGACGAGGAGTTACAACTTCAATATTATTTCTGTTAAGCTGGGCAATCAATGTATACCCAATAGATGGTAATTCTATTTTTACTGTATTATTTTTTACCTGCACGATTTTTCCTTCTCTGTGAATAAAAGGTCCATGAAGAATCTTAACCACATCATTAACATTTACTGCAACCTTTTCCAGTTGAACATATTTATGCTCAAGCAAAAAACTACGGATGGCATCAATTTCTTCATTTTTAACAATTGCGGGTTTACCAAGCCAGTACACAAAATTCAGGATTCCTGGCATTGCTTTAATACGGCTATGCGTTTGTACATCAGTTCGTACAAAAACATAGGATTTAAATAAAGGCTCAAGGATGGTTTTTTTTCTGTCATGCCATTGTTTCAGTACCTTATTCAATGGACAATATTGTTCTATACCTTTTTTCCCAAGAAGATCAGCAACTTTCTTTTCCCAGTTCGGTTTGGTATAAACTACATACCAATGTTTGTTTAGTTCGCTATTCATTAACGGTCAGGATTTAACAGTTATCCAATGTTTTCATTTCATGACGGCACAGCTTCGCTACTCCCAGTACCATTCATCGTTCAATGGTTTTTCACTGGACCTGGACTTAAATCTTTCCCCGATAGCTTATTTTCAACAGGTTCTCTTAGTTTACGTGTTAAAAAAACAGGGCTGGTTTATCGTTAGGAATATTTTCGGAAAGGTGTACTACAAGCACATTCACCTTTAAGTCAAATACAGCCTAAGATTCAGTATTTGTTTTTTTTTGTTTTTTACTCTTTTTATGTTTGGTGTTATCTTCCTCAGTATACCCGTATCCGTATCCATACCCGTATCCGTATCCATAGTTGCCATATCCTTTATTCTTAACACCGTTAAAAATAATTGCCATATTCTTAAGCTCACGTATCTTATTTTGTTCGTCCATTTTTTGGAGATGAAAACGAGGTGTATAACCATGACGAATTACAAAAAGTGTTGCATCACACATAGGTGAAACAATATAAGCATCTGTTACAGGGTTTACTGGGGCAGTGTCAATGATTATATAATCAAAATGTGATTCAAGATAGTTCAGTAATTCGGGTAATCGCCCGTTAAGTATCAATTCGGAAGGATTAGGAGGGATTGGTCCGGAAGGAATTAAAAACAAATTAGCTGTTTCTGTACTCTTTATAATTTCTTCAGCCTCCATATCGCCAATAAAATAATTGGAAATTCCTTTTGAACGTGAAATATTAAAGGCATCACTTAATTTGGGTTTTCTCAAATCAAGCTCAATGATTACCACTTTCTTCCCGATTAATGCAAGGCTTACCCCTAGATTTGCAGTGATAAAACTTTTTCCCTCTCCGGAAATGGAAGAAGTAAGCAATATTTTCTTTTTCCTGGAATTTATACCCAGGTAACCAAGAGAAGTTCTTAGCTGACGGAATTGTTCGGCGATAAAACTCCTCTTACCTTCAGCTATTACAAGTGCTGTATTCGATTTGTCAAAAGCTACTTCACCGAGAATAGGCGCTTTAGTATATTTTTCAATTTCTGTTCTGTACAACACATTCCTGTTGAGCATTTCTTTAATTTCAACAAATCCTATTCCCAACAGCAATGCTGCGCCAAGGGCAATGGCCAGAACCATCATTCTTTTGGGGCTTACCGGAAGGTTACCAACTTCTGCAACGTCAATTACCCTGCTATCGGCAACGGTAGAAAAGTAGGATAAAGCAGTTTCTTCTTTTTTCTGCAACAGGAAAGTATAAATGCTGTTTTTAATAGATTGTTGCCTGCTGATATCCAATAACTCTCTTTCTTTGTTCGGTAATTTTTGAAGCATGGAAGAATACTGATTATTGGTATTACTTACATCATTACGCCCGGCCTCGATACTCTTTATTTGATTACGGATACTTTCTAAAATACGAGGGCGAAGGTGAGCAATCTGATCTGCAACTGAGAGCATCAATGGATTGCTTTCAGCGGTTGTAAGCTTCATCTTTTCGTATTGCATTTCCAACGCATATAATTGGTCTAATAAACCAGAAAGAATGGGATCGGTAATTCCTAATGTGGACGGAACAATTGCCCCCTTTTTTTCTTTGTTGGTTACATATTGCTCCACTTGTTTTAAAACGGCAAGCTGCATATTCAACTCCCCTAATTTCTGATCATTGACCCCTACATTGGCAAGGAATTGTTTGCCCTGTTCGCTAATGTCAACTAAACGATTCTTTGTTCTAAATCTTTCCAGACTGTGTTCTACAGAATCCAATTCGCTAAATACATTTTTCAGTCGTTCATCCACAAAAGCCAGGGTATTGGATGCAAGAAGGTTTTTGTCATTTACCGCAGCTCTGTTATAGGCTGCTATTAATTCATTAAGAATGTTTTCAGCTCTTTTTGGAACATCATCTCTGTAAGTTAGATTAATAACCGTAGATTGCTTACTGCTTGCAGCTATTTGCAACTGTTTTAATAATTGTGCTACAGATCTTTTGATATTTATCAGAGAAAAATGAAAGGGCTTATTGAGTGCTCCTCCTCTAAAGTATGGATTGGGCAGAAATCTGATTACTCCATATGGAGACTGTATCCATTCATGCAATGAATATGTTTTGTTATCAAAATTGATCTTGCCTGTGTTGATATCATATTTAAAGAATACATCTTTAACCGGTATTATAGAGTCAGGGTATTCTGCTTCTACCCAAACAGGAGATATTTCATATCCGGAAATATCATGAACTCTTCCTTCCTGAACAATTGGTGCATATAGCCTTAATTTTTTTACAACTTCTTTGGCTATTGACCTGGAGCGGAGAATTTCTATTTCATTTTCCACAATCTTCTTAGAACCAAAAAGGTTTAGTGATTCCATAAGGTTAGAGTCATCCAACCCTTTTTTCTCATCTTTAATCAATAAACTGGCAGAGGCTTGATAGATAGGTGTTGCATATCTTAAATAAAACCAGGCACAGGACAAGCTTAAAACAATCAGAAGAGCAAACAAAGGCCACCAGGGCAGGTATCTGTTTAAAATATCCTGCAAAAGGTTCTCCTCTTTGTTTGCGCCATAATTGTCAGTATTTAAATCAACCTGTTGCTGCATAACTTATGATAATTCATTTTAAAAATGCCTCATTTAATAAGTAGGGCTGTTACTACTGCGAGCACCGATACTGTGCTTAGTACCAATGGCCATATCTGCATAGAACGCTCTCCGCTGCTAAGTCTTGCAGCATTAGGTTCAACATAAATTACATCATTTGATTTTAAATAGTAATATGGTGATTCCAGTAAATTTTTTGAATTCAGGTCCAATCGTCTTACAATCTTTTCTCCATTTACTTCACGAATAAGCAGAATATTATCACGTTTTGCGAAAACAGTCAGGTCACCTGCCGTACCCAGAGCTTCAAGAATAGATATTTTTTCACTGGGCACAGTAAATACAGTTGGGTTCCTTACTTCACCCATAACAGTTATTTTGAAATTGATGATCCTTATGTTCACTACCGGATCAATAAGCAATTTTTTATTTACCAATTCTTTGGTTATCAAATTTTTAATTTCAGTTTTTGTGAGTCCGGCAACTTTAATGTTACCTAAAACAGGGAATTGAATATAACCCTCCGGACTGACTAAATAACCGGCAGTTTGAGATGCTATGGATCCACCGCCGCCCATCCCCCCAGCCTGGGTAGCCAGTGTATTAGGGGCATTAAATATTAAATCAGCTTCAGGATTGGGGCTACTAACGGAAATAGTTAGTATATCATTGCGATAAATAACAGGTTCAGGAATTTTGCTTAAAGTGGAACTTATTGTGGTATCTCCTATACCATAGAAATATGCCGCTTTTTTCGTATTTACACATGAAGTTGTGCTGAAAATTAAAAAAACAACAAATCCATTAAATCCGTAAAAAATGTGTTTAAACTGTTTGATCATTTATAAAAATTATACCAGTTTCAATTTACATAATGCTATATTCCATTCTATTATAAGACTTGAATATACCCTATATAATTTATTAATAAAACTTATAACCTGATGCTTAATCAATTATGCCTGGCAAGAAATACTGGAATAATTACGGATTTTAATAGGAATTAAATTTCAATTATTTAACTTCTCATTTCACGGTTGTTGGAAGAGCAAAGATAAATATTTTAGCACACTAATGAAATTTTCAAAGAGAATTTAGCATACATTAAAAATCTTTCAATATATAATCCTCAAATTGTTTGGAATAAATAACTCATGAGTACTTAAAGTTGCAAATAACTAAGCCAATTCCATATCATATCTTTCAACACCTTCAATGCCCGGCAATTTTTTTAGTCTTGTAACTAATTCATCAAGCTCTTCCTTATCATGTACAAAAAGTTTTACATTACCTTCAAATAACCCTTCTTTAGCTTCAACTGTTAAAGCAGCAATATTGATTTTCATCTCTCCGGAAATAAGATTGGTGATCTTGTGAATAACACCAACATCATCAAGTCCTAATATTTTGACACCGGTAAGGAAGGAAATCTCTTTGTTTTTCACCCATTTCGTTTTCACCACCCTGTGCCCAAAATTAGACATGAGTCTTGCAGCATTGGGACAATTGGTCCGGTGGATGATTAATCCCTTTCCCGTACTCACAAAGCCAAAAACATCATCGCCCGGAATAGGTTTGCAGCAATTAGCCAAAGTATATACTATCTTGTCACTGCTCTCACCGAAAATAATAAGCTCATTGTCTTTTTTCTGACCTGTCCTTCCTTGCTCAACATCAGGAACCTTTACCTCCGGTTCTGTTTTTTGTGGCCTCGGAACAATCAGTTTATCGCCGGAAACCTGAAATTCTTCTTTGAGATTTTTAAGGTCAATGTTTTTAATGGCAATCTGATAATAGAGATCCAGTGGCGAAGCCTGTTTGTAAAAATTCATTATCTCTTCAATATTAGCCTGGCTCACCGATACTCCCATTCCTTCCAGTTTTTTCTGGAGTGCATACCTGCCTTCTTCTCCAATTTTGCGCTTTTCTTCTTTTAAAGCATCTTTTATTTTAGTTTTTGCCTTAGTGGTTACTACAAAATTCAACCAGTCTTCATGGGGCTTTTGTTTATTGCTGGTAATAATTTCAATCTGATCCCCACTTCTGAGTTTATGGCTAATTGGTACCAACTTATGATTTACTTTGGCGCCAATACATTTTGATCCTACGGCACTATGTACTGAAAATGCAAAATCGAGGGCAGTTGCTCCAACGGGTAGCATTTTTACATCACCTTTGGGTGTATATACATATATATCTTCTGCAAGGAATGAAGTTTTAAAATCCTGAAGAAAATCAATTGAATTTACATCCTGGCTGAGCACTTCACGTATCTGGGTAAACCATTTATCAAACCTGCTTTCTTCGGCAGCGCCTTCTTTGTACTTCCAATGTGCAGCCAGTCCTTTTTCTGCAATTTCATTCATTCTCTTTGTCCTGATTTGCACTTCTACCCACTTACCCTGTGGCCCCATTACGGTTGTATGCAATGCCTCATATCCATTCG
Source organism: Chitinophagaceae bacterium (assembly GCA_039811345.1). Classification (GTDB taxonomy): domain Bacteria; phylum Bacteroidota; class Bacteroidia; order Chitinophagales; family Chitinophagaceae; genus Agriterribacter. The sequence goes on along the minus strand of JBDHYJ010000008.1, from coordinate 29,054 downwards.
ATTTTGGATTGCTCAGCCAGTCGCGTAATCTTTCAGGTGAGGGGGTATACATATCTGTTATCATTGAATAAGCTTTCCAGCAGTCTTCTTTCTCCCTTTCAGGTGCAGAATCAAGTATAACCCGGATGGCAAACAGATCATATACTTCTTCAAATGCAACAGCTTTCTTTTTCATCTTGTTCCAGATGGAATGAATAGACTTGGGTCGGCCTACAACATCTACTTTTAGTCCTGCTTTTTCCAGTCCCTCTTTTATTGGTTTAATAAACTCATTGATATATCTGGTTCTTTCTCTTTTGGTTTCAGCAAGTTTTCTGGCAACTTCGCGATATATATCAGGCTCCAGGTATTTCATCGCCAGGTCTTCCATTTCTGTTTTGATAGTATACAAACCCATCCTGTGTGCCAATGGGGCATATACATATACTGTTTCGCTGGAAATCTTGAGTTGTTTTTCCCGCTTCATACAATCCAGGGTGCGCATATTATGCAGTCTGTCTGCCAGCTTTATAAGAATTACCCTGGGATCATCAGTGAGGGTGAGTAAAATCTTTTTAAAATTCTCAGCCTGTTGTGTGGTGTTGGTGTCCACAACATTGGCAATTTTGGTAAGCCCGTCAATAATACGGGTTATTTCAGGGCCAAATGCTCTTTCAATATCTTCCAGTGTAAGATCAGTATCTTCAACGGTATCGTGCAGAAGGGCGCAAATGGTGGAGCGTACACCAAGTCCTATTTCTTCAACGCAAATTCTTGCGACTGCTATCGGATGCAATATATAAGGCTCTCCGCTTTTCCGCCTCATGGTTTTATGAGCATCTGTAGCCATCTCAAATGCAAGCCTTACTAATTCCCTGCCATCGTGCTTTAACTTAGGTTTTAAGCTTCTCAACAATGCCCGGTATTGCCTGACTATTTCTTTCTTTTCTTCTTCCTCACTCAGGTTGTATTGTGGGACTTTTACTTCTGTATCCATATATAATTCAAATTTAAGTAAAATCTATTACCTTTGCCGTCCTCAAAAAGAACGGGCGTATTTCAAATTTTCGCTCTACTCGCGCCTTTCCGGTCGGTGAGACACCGACCGGTAGCGGGTTCCACAGGCGGGTGTCACCACCCGCCTGCGAAAATCTGAAATGCGCCCCAAAGAACTGGGTTTATATAAATCCAGGAAGTTCAGCGGGTGTGACGAAATTGGCAGACGTACCAGACTTAGGATCTGGCGCCGCGAGGCATGGGGGTTCGAGTCCCTCCACCCGCACTGATTTTTTTGAATCGAATCGGTTCATCGTTTACTGTTTCCCCTGCTGGTAATTTGAAGTTTTCCCAATTATATACTCAGGTTCTCACTAAGCATTAATTCGTTGTTATTGACATTTCCCTGCTTTATTATTAATAACAAAAAAAATTGCGCAAGTAAATGCTTGCACGTATATTTGCAAGCAAATACTTGCATAATATGGAAGCCCGCAGAGATGTATTTCAGGCCATTGCAGATCCTACCAGGAGGGCAATTATTGGAATGATTGCCCGGCAACCGGTTAATGTCAACAATATTGCAGAACAGTTTGATGTCAGCAGGCAGGCTATCTCCCTGCATCTGAAAATTCTTTCCGAATGCGGCCTGCTAAGCATAAAACAGGTTGGCAGAGAACGCCTGTGCGAGGCTAAACTTGAAAAGTTAAACGAAGTACATGAGTGGGTCGGACAATACCACAAATTATGGACAGGAAGAATGCAGGCGCTAAAAAACTTTATCGAACAGGAAGCCTTACAAACTAAAAATGCAAGTACAACACCTAAGAAAAGAGCAAGTCATTTGAATAAAATAAAAAAAACTAAATAATGAAAAATCAGTTGGATCATGTTTTTATAGAAGAAATATTTGATGCAAGTCCTGAGCGTGTATTCAAAGCCTGGACCGACCCCCAAAAACTAATACAATGGTATGCGCCAAACGGATGCTCTATTCACTTCAAAGAAATTGAAGTAAAATCCGGAGGTAAATTTCATTCCTGCATCTCGAATCCCCAGTTCGGCGACTGCTGGTGTATTGGAGAATATAAAGAAGTAGTCCCTTATTCCAAACTTGTATTTACAATGATCAATGCTGATGAGAGAGGAAATCCAATAAACCCAATCGAAATTGGTATGGATCCTGATTGGCCGGGTGAAACGCTTGTTACCGTAACCTTTTCGGAAGAAAATGGAAAAACCAAATTGCTATTGAGGCAAACTGTTTCACAAGAATTAGCTAAAAAAACCGGAGCATATCCAAGCTGGATTCAGATGTTAAGCAACTTGCAGGACGTCCTATTCTAAATAAAAGATAAATGAAAAAGTCAATTGTATTTGCAGCAATAATAATGCTTGCTTTGATATCAGTCATCAATACCAACCACGCAGAAACAAGAAATAAAAGTAAGCCTGCCGGAGGAAATGATACTCTTATTTTCAAAAAAGGATATTCCGATGTAAACGGAATTAAAATGTATTATGAAATATATGGAAAAGGAAAACCACTTGTTCTTATACATGGTGGCGGATCCACCATTCAAACAACTTTTGGAAGAGTTATTCCATTACTTGCTTCTAAATACAAAGTTGTTGCAATGGATTTACAGGCTCATGGAAGAACAGGAGACAGGAAAACAGGACTTTCTTTTGAACAGGATGCTGATGATGTAGCAGCTCTTCTTAAAAACCTGGGTATTAGTAAAGCAGATTTTTTCGGATTTAGTAACGGTGGAACTACAACATTACAAATTGCAATCCGGCATCCTCAAATTGTTAACAAAATTATTTTGGGGTCTGTACTTTCAAAACGAAATGGAGTTCCGGAGCAGTTCTGGGATTTTATGAAACATGCCAGCCTTGATAATATGCCTGTTCAGTTAAAAGAAGCATACATGCAGGTTGCACCGAACCCGGGTAACCTGCAAATTATGCATGACAAGGATGCAACCAGAATGATCAATTTTAAAGATATACCTGATGAAAAATTAAAATCAATTATTGCCCCGGCTTTAATTATTATTGGGGATAAAGATGTAATTACCCCCGAACATGCTATTGAAATGCACAGGTTGATAACCAATTCTTCATTAGCTATTATTCCCGGACTGCATGGTGAATATATTGGGGAAATTACTACGCTGCAAACCGGCTCAAATGAAACAAAGTTTGTTGTTCCAATGATTGAAAATTTTCTTAATCAAACAAATCATTAAGCCAATGTTTCTTACGATGCTTATAGTAATCGTGTGATTCGTGATACTTATTTTCCTTATACGGTTGTTGAGGCGATTGATAATATGGTCCACCCTTTTCATTTGCCAACGCTTTGTCAATTATTTTATCTAGTTCACCTCTGTCGAGCCAAATCCCTCTGCAATTGGGGCAATAATCAATTTCAATACCTTGTCTTTCTGACATTACCAAATCAACATTTGAGCAAATCGGACATTTCATAATATTGTTTTGTTTTACTGATTTATTTAAGATGGATAAGCCCGAAGTAACTAATTAATATCACCCACTAATAACTGAGATAGTTATTTTATTGTGAAAACCTGAATTCTTTATTGCCATAGTGTTTAATATAATTCTGCCGGTTTTGAATGATCAAATATTTTCTTCAACTTTAAAACAAATCTTATTTAAAAATAGTATACCTCTCTGTTTTGCTACATTTGTGACATGAATATAGCAGAGAGATTTAAGAATATATTTGAACCTGAATTGATTCAGGCGATAGAATCAATGGCAGAAATCAGCATTGTAAAAGAGGGAGATGTGATACTGGAAGCCGGACAAACTGTTCGGATAATTCCAATTTTACTCAAAGGGATTTTAAAGATTACCAGGATTGATGATTCCGGTAAAGAACTACTGCTATATTATGTACATACCAATGAAAGTTGTGCAATGACTTTTACCTGTTGTATGCAACAATATCCCAGTGAGATAAGAGCAGTAGCAGAAACTGATGTTGAATTTTTAGCCATTCCCATAGGGGTGATGGATGAATGGTTAAGCAGGTTTCCCACCTGGAAAAGTTTTGTGATGCGTACTATTCGCAACCGTTTCGATGAATTGCTGAATGCAATTGATCAGCTTGCATTTCAAAAATTGGATGAACGACTTGTAAATTATCTTAAAGAGAAGGCAAGAGCTACAGGTTCTCCCCTCATTAATATATCTCACGAAGAAATTGCAACAGAAATGGCTTCCTCAAGAGAAGTGATTTCACGGCTTCTTAAAAAATTGGAAAACGATAAAAAACTGTTACTTTACCGCAATCAGATCAGGTTGCTTAAGGAACTGTGATTCCTGTCAATATATAATTGTGACCAAAGTCACAGTACGGTATTTTTTTTCATCTGACTTTTGCAGTAATAATTCAAAACAACAAAATCATCAGATAAAAAAAGAACCACAATGAAACACGAGATAGAAGCACAATGGATGGGTAAGATGCAGTTTAATGCACTGGTGAACGGCCACACTGTGATTATGGATGCACCGGAACGTGTAGGGGGAGAGGATAACGGTCCTATTCCCAAACCCTATGTACTTACTGCACTTTCTGGCTGTACCGGTATGGATGTAATTGTATTGCTGCGCAAGCAGGGAAAGGAACTGATTGATATGAACCTTAAGGTAAGTGGTGAAATAAGCAAACAACAACCAATTGAATATGTGTCGGCACATATTGTTTACGAACTGAAAGGGAAAGCAGAAGATGAACAGGCTGCATTTGATGCTGTAATGACTTCGCAGGAAAAAATTTGCGGGGTAAGCCACATGCTTAAAAAAATTATGCCTGTTACCTGGCAGATCGTTTATAATGACAGGGAAATTTTCAACAACCAGGCACAAATTGCAGCACAACTGAACTGATACAATAATACTTTCAAATACAAATTAGATTATTATAATGCTACAACTACTTAAGAATATGATAGGGCTTGGTCCGGCAACAGATTTTAAAGCACTGATAAATAAAGGAGCGCAGATAATTGATGTACGAACCGCGGGAGAATTTCAAAGCGGGCATATAAAAGGCGCTATTAATATTCCTTTGCAAAGCCTTTCAGGTAATCTTTCAAAAATAAAAAAGGATAAGCCTGTAATTACCTGTTGTGCATCAGGCATGCGAAGTGCATCAGCAAAAAGTATTTTGAAGTCGGGCGGATTTACCGAAGTGTACAATGGCGGAGGCTGGATGAGTCTGCAAAGTAAAATTTAATAAAAAACAGAATTGAAATGGAAACTACTGAGAAACCTAAAACCTTTTCGGATATCATTGCACAGGATAAACCGGTGCTGGTTGATTTTTTTGCTGAGTGGTGTGGTCCCTGTAAAATGATGAAACCGATTTTGGAAGAACTGAAACAAAAGATAGGTGACAAAGCAACCGTAATAAAAATTGATGTGGACAAAAACCCACAGGCAGCCTCAGTTTACAATATCCAGGGAGTTCCAACGCTTATTCTTTTTAAAAATAATGAAATTAAATGGCGGCAGTCTGGTGTGGTGCCGGCAAATTATTTGGAACAAATTATTCTGCAACATCAGTAGGGTTACACACCGGGATTATTGAAGATATATTTTGCTCACCCATTTTTCCTCTGTACCAATTTTACACCAGCCGTTACGCTCCTCATATATGAATACTTCCTTACCTTTTTGAAGGGAACCAATTCTTAAGCCTGATGCAGAAGGTTGGTTCCTCACGTTTAATACATTTGCTATGACGGTTGCCCTGATAACATCAACGGTATATTTGCCATATACCCAGTGTTTTTTTGAACCGGATATTTTATACCACCCGTTTTGAATTTTATAAACCCTTAAAATAGCTCCGAAAACAACAGGGTCACGGTCTGTAGCTTTAGCTGACCGGCTATCAGGCTTTTTGCGGATATTTAGTGTGTTTGCTGTAACCGACACATATTTAATTATTGTATTGCTGTTGTCGTTTGTTTGTCCGTTTAAAACCTCATTTATAAGTGGTAGAAAATTACGTTGGCAGTCTGAGACCTTGTTGCCGCCAAAAAAATTTGTTCCCGGGCAGGACTTATTTCCACCATTTCCATCGTTGCGTACCCCGTCGCTTAACCTGAACCAATGATGATAAACAATCCTGTCGGTATTGACAGGTATATTGAATTTAAAACATATTGCCGCTGAAGCCCTGATGATAGCTTGCTTTTGTGAGTCGAGCATGATATCTGCACCGGTATCAAAATTTCCAAGATTTTCTATACAAATGGCATTTGCATTTTGTCCGTAAATACAGGCGGGGGATTTTTCAATATTTCTGCCCGTCATCACTGTTCCGTCGGGAAAAATGGTAAAATGCTGGCCAATATCATCCCATCCATTATTATTTACATGATGATTTTTCATTCCCCTTTGCAGATCAAAATGATTATTACCGTTAAACAAAGAATAATTGGGACTGAAAGTATGATGTTCCTGAAGGGTGATGATTGTCCTTGCAACCATTATATTTGAAAGGTATGTTTCAAACTCATCAATGGTCATTAACGTAAAACCATATTTGGTTTGCATATGTAATTGATTTTAGTATCCAATGAAGTAAACCATAGGTTACGTCTCAGGAGTGTCAGTAAGATGATGGGATTATGATTACCAATTTATACAAATATTTCTGCGAAAAGAAGGGTACAAGTCAATTTTTCTCTAATTGTATTTTCGGTAGTATATGGGAAAATAATTTCTCCATACTTTCTGTTGCACTTTCAGTATTGGTATGTAGTGTTAAATTTGCGTTTACACCAGGCTCGAAACCAGAACCAATGCCGGTGAAGTCTGTAATTTCATTATTGCGTGCCTTCCTGTACAGCCCTTTTACATCCCGCTGCTCACAAATTTGCAGTGGACAATCAACAAATACTTCATAATAAACATCTCCTGTTATAGCAGCAGCAAGTTGACGGTGCTTTTGCAGGGGTGTGATAAAAGAGCAGATTACAATAATATTTTTTTGAACCAGCAATTTTGCCAACTCGGCGGCACGGCGAATATTTTCAGACCGGTCGGCTTCACTGAAGCCGAGATCTTTATTTAGTGTTTGCCGTAATTCATCACCATCGAGTACAACAGAAAAATAGTTTTCTTCACCCAGTTTTTTTTCAAGCAACCGTGCAATAGTACTCTTTCCCGAACCTGAAAGTCCTGTCATCCAAATCACCATCCCTTTTTGTTGCAACAGATCGGCAGCATCAGCTTTCAATGATGAAAGAATAACAGACACAAAGTCTTCCGGTAATTTTGTTTCAGGCAAATCCACTTTCAATTATGTATTGGTATAAAAATTTTGTTTTTATTGTTCAGAAATTTCCAGTATCCAGCCCTTGCCCTTTTCTACAGGAATATCATCAGTTGCATTAAATGTTCTTCCCGTTTGAAAACCTTTAATATCAGGCGCTGCTATTCTTGCTTTCGCTGCATCTATACCCAATTTTTTCCAGTCTATCTGAAGCTTGCAACTGGTATCCCCATTTGCCCAACTGGCTATGGAAACCAGTGCCGCTTTATTTTTCTTATATACTGTTGCCGGTATATGACTATTACTTGTTTTCACCGGGCAGTCGTCGCTCCAGTAGCCAATCATTTCTGATCCTTTCATACCAAACTCATCCCACAGTTTCCATAAAGGACGCGGATCATTATTGGTATTCCAGGGCATACGGTTGGTCATGCCATATATCATGCCACGCCAGGGGTTCCCCCCCCTTTCCAGCATTTCACCCATAAGTCCGAAAGGGATTCCACTCACTTCAGTCAGGAAAAAATCAGGGCCATTATTTTCATAATCGAAATATTCTCCAAACCACAACCTGTTGAGGTAGGGGAAATGTTCCATATACAGATTGGCGCTATTGTTAAAGCCATCGCGATTATTGAACTGATTGGCAGAATGCAGGTCAATGATACCGGGATGACCATTTTGTGTGAGCACCCGCTTAATGCGTTTCATAGTAATACGATCAAATGCTACATCATCAAGATATATACCATCAATGCCTACATTATTCACCAGCCAGTTCATTCCTTCCACATAATAATTGTGCCACCGGCTCATACCGCTGTTTATTATTGCAGCATCTTTTATTTCGGGTACAAACCAGGCAGCTATGTAGTCGTCGCCTAAATGTTCCTGCAGCCAACTGAACCCACCGCCTTTGCCCGGTGAATATATTTCATGTCCAAGACTGCGCATGGGAAAAGTTTCATAGGCCCGGTTGGATAATTCTCTTACGGTATTATAAATCTTCACCTTCAATCCCTTGCTGTGTGCTTCATCAATATAGTTCTTCATTTTTTTCCACTCAATAAAGGGATAGTTGATCCATGGGTTTATTGGGGTAGCATGATGAATGTTTACTATTGTTGCACCTGTTGACTTAATACTGTCAATTGTATTGTAACTGTGATAAAAGCGTGTAGCCCATTGAAAATCCGTATTAATGGTATGGAAAGGAGTGATGAGCAAAGTGAAATTGTAGAAAAGTGTATCTCCCTTTTTCATCTGGCGTTCACCGGAATAATTGTTTACATTGATGCTGTTGTTTTCTTCATATATATTAATACCACCCTTGTTATCATTTCCCCAGGATGCAGGAAGTAACAATGGTTTTTGTAAATAGAAATTAGTATTTAAAGGGCGAACATATTTTTCATCTCTTAGGCTGTATTGCAATCCCATATTAACATTGCCAATCCATGCACCATCCTGGTTTTTGTGGGCCACATCCCATTTCCATTCAAATTTTGCCGGACGATAGCCTCCTTTTTGCCCAAGTCCCATCATATATTTTGAAGCTTCTTTGGTAAATGGTAGTATCATGGCAATATCCTTCAGGTTGATATCATTCTGTGCGATGAGCTTAACAGTATACATAATAAACCCGTCAAACTCAAGGGTTGCATTCACTTCCTGCTTCAGGTCAGTATTATAATTCTCAGCTTTCCAGCTTACTGTCCCTGGCTCTTTTTTTATAAACACCAACCCTTTGTTTTTCCAGGCCATGGCATTGGATGCACCCTGCTTTGTAATATTAAATTGCACAGGACCGGTGAAAATGCGTGAAGGCTTGTCGCTGTATCCTGTCATTGCTGAAGTGAAGAAAGATAATATTTGCAACGGAAATCCATTGTCTCCAACATATATTCTCCGCCCCAGCAGGTCAATACCTCTTTTATTTACTTTAAGCGGAGTATAAGGAGCAATCACAGTATTCTCCTGTGCCATGGTGGAGTTGAGCCAGTGAAGCCTGGTTTGCAGTTCCGGTGTACTGATGCCACCATCGGATAATACTTTTCCTGAAACATCAATGGTGAGTGACACCGTTACAGAAGGATGCGAGTTGCTTTTGATGACAGCCTTACCCTTGTATCTGCCTGCTGTTGCGGTAGCTGGTATTTCTGCAAGGCACCACAACGATTGTATATGACCTTTTTCTACAGAAGGGTTTTGTGAAAAAGGAGTTCCGTCATATTGAACACCTGCAGTATTTAGGCATGAAATATTTTTTGAGGCAATGATTTTTCCTTTTTCATTCTTCAGATCAGAGAAGGTAATGTTTATTCCTTCAGTATTTTCAAGCGCAAAAATGACGAGTTGAAAACTATAGTGTTCACCACGGTCAGCCTTACCCGAAAAACTAAGTGAAGGGCCTTTCTCTACCCATCTTCGGGGGAGTTTTGTTCTCATCCTTACAGGGAATGCACGATCTTCCGGGAAAATAATAAATGGTTTTGATTTATTTTTCAGTATTAAATCTTCAGTTTCTTTTTCTGTTGCCGTCACCTCCATGGGGAAATTGCTGTTGAATGCATTTATACTTTGTATTTCAGCAGCAATGGCATTGGGTTGCATGTCATAATGAATACCTGAAAGCCAGTTGGCAGAAGCGGTTTCGGTAGGTTGCAGATATACACCCTGGGGATAATTGGCACGCCCTTCGTTTTTATAAGGCATATAGTATATATAATAACTGCCTTTCCCCGACACAGGCTCAAAGTAAATTTCTCCGGAAGCCTGCGATATATTTTTGGCAATAACATTGGGTACAGCTTTACCCGATTGTACGTCTTCTACAATTATTTTCTTGTTCTCAGGATGATTGTCTCTTCTCCTCCATGGGATTACAACTTTTGCCACGTTACCTTCACCATTAAAGTTTACCAGCACACGGTGATTACCAAGCGAATCCGCATCCCATGCATTATTTGTATTGGTGAACTTTGGTTCCTGTGCAGCAACTGTACCCCAAAAGCAGCCAAATACAATACAAAACAGCAGTTTTTTCATCCTTTGTTTTTTAAATAAATAAAACATTTTAGACATCATCACGAAATAAATTCTCCATTCAAAATTAAAAGTAGTGCAATAAAACAGTTCGATATTATTGCAAACGTTTGTGTGATTTTTTATTGGCATCAACTTATTTCCCTGAAAAGAATTAGTGAAATATTCTAATTAAAGGCTCTATTGTTAAAAAATACAATCAATACCATCTCTTAGTTATTAGGGTTATTAAATTCCGGAATCATGTATAAAACGATTTTCTTTTCATTTCTATTTCTATCACTTTTCAGTGAATGTATCGCACAAAATCCCGAGAATATCCTGCTTAAGAATTACCGTCCGAAGTCCATATATAAGGTGCCTGTTACTAAAATTACTAAAGCAAAATTCCCGGTGGTAGATATGCATGCTCATCCACGACAGATGAAGAATGAAGAAGATATCAAAAATATGATCAGGCGTATGGATAAGTTAGGTATAGCAAAAACCGTATTACTGGCGCAGAAGACCGGGCCATCTTTTGATTCAATATGCAGGGTATATGCACCCTATAGCGATCGTTTTGAAGTATGGTGCGGGTTCGATTATACGGGATATAATGAGCCTGGCTGGAGTGAGAAAGCGGTAAAAGAACTGGAGCGTTGCGTTAAAGCCGGAGCCAGGGGTGTGGGAGAACTTGGTGACAAAGGATATGGTGAAATGTTTTCGGAGCCAACGATTGCTTATGGAATGCACATTGATGATCCGAGGATGAAACCCCTTTTTCAAAAATGCGGAGAACTGAAGATTCCGGTAAATGTACATGTTGCCGATCCTATGTGGATGTACGAGCCAATGGACTCAACTAACGATGGTTTGATGAATGCGTATTATTGGAGAATTGATTCCACTAAAAAAGGCTTGCTTGGACATGCAGCATTGATTAAAACCCTGGAAAATGTAGTACGCGATAATCCTAACACGATCTTCATTGCAAGTCATCTGGCCAATTGTGAATATGACATGTCTATACTGGGTAATTTGTTCACAAAATACAAAAACCTGTATGCCGATCTTTCCGCTAGAATTGCGGAAATAGCACCTATACCACGCTATATGCATAACTTCTTCGAAAAGTTCCAGGACAGATTGGTGTACGGTACCGACATGAAGATGGATGAATATATGTATGAAACCACTTTCCGTGTATTGCAAACCAATGATGAACATTTTTATGCAATAGACCTTTACTATTACCATTGGCCGTTATATGGACTTGGGCTAAGTGATGCAACTTTAAAAAAGATATATAAAACAAATGCGGATAAGATATTAAAAAAGTAATGATAAAAATGAACAAAAGGATAAAAAGGTGTTTTCTGACGGCTATCATTTTGATAAATCTTGTAAATGTTCTGTATGCCCAGAAAATATATCAACAAGTGAGTGAAAGAGCTGAGCAACTGAGACCACAATTAATAGAATGGAGAAGATACCTGCACGAACATCCCGAACTTTCGAACCGTGAGTTTAAAACTGCCGCTTATATTGAAGCATATCTGCGGAAGCTTGGATTGGAAGTTCACACCAATATCGCCAAAACCGGAGTAGTAGGTATTTTAAAAGGTGGTAAGCCGGGCCCGGTAGTTGCCCTTAGGAGTGATATGGATGCACTTCCGGTTAAAGAACGCACCAATCTTCCTTTTGCATCTAAAGTAACAGCCGAATATCTTGGCGAAACTGTTCCGGTAATGCATGCCTGTGGGCATGATGCTCACATGGCAATAATGATGGGTACTGCCACTGTACTAAACGCAATGAAAAAAGATGTACCCGGTACAGTGAAATTTATCTTTCAACCAGCTGAAGAAGGGCCGCCGGGGGACGAAGAAGGTGGTGCCTCATTGATGGTCAAAGAGGGTGTGATGGATAACCCTAAGGTAGATGCAATTTTCGGGTTACATATTGATGCTTTAACTCCGATTGGTGAAATTAAATATAAACCCGGTGCAGAAATGGCTGCCAGCGACTGGTTGACAATCAGGGTACATGGCAAACAAACACATGGTTCCCAACCCTGGAGCGGTGTAGACCCTGTGGTGATTGCTGCCCAGATCATTGAAGGACTGCAAACTATCGTGAGCAGGCAGTTAAATATCAGCAAAGCTCCGGTAGTTATTTCGATAGGTAAAATACATGCAGGAGTACGGAGTAATATTATTCCCGAAGAACTGGTAATGGAGGGTACGATCCGGACACTTGACAAGGAAATGCATGAAGATGTAAAAAAACTCATAAAGAAAACCGTAACACATATTGCACAGGCAGGAGGTGCTACCGCAGAAGTAAGTGTTGATACCAAAACCGAAGTAACATTTAACAATCCGGAACTGGTAACGAAGATGCTTCCTTCACTGCAAAGGGCTGTTGGGAAAGATAAAGTGTATGAAATGGAGTGGACAACACTGGCTGAAGATTTTTCATTTTATGGAAATAAGGCCCCGGCTTTCTTTTTCTTTTTAGGCGCAATGCCGGCAGGACAGGACCCAAAGAAGGCAGCGCCGCATCACACTCCTGATTTTTTTATTGATGACAGCCGGCTTGATGCCGGTGTAAAGGCTTTTTGCAATATAGTATTTGATTATGCAAAACCATGAAATGTGATTTTTTGCAGCGAGTAGTGAAAATATCTGCTACTTCACTCGATTTATAAAAAATTATGATGAATAAGAATAGAAGCATACGGCAATGCGGAATTATCTTCATCATCCTCGGGTTTTATCTCAGTGTACAGGCCACAGTAAAGCCTTCAATATTATTATCACCTGACAAAAGAACCAGGGTAATAATAACGCTGGGTGATAAAGTAACTTATTCAATAGTACACAATGAAAAAACAATAATAACCGAATCTCCTGTTTCAATGAGCATCAGCAAGACAGGAGTGCTTGGGTCGAATCCGGTATTGATCCGTAAAAAAAACCGGACAACAGACCGGGAGATAACGCCGTTGTATGGCCGAAATGCAATTCTTAAAGAAGTATACAATGAGTTAAGCCTGACATTTAAGGGTAATTATTCCATAGTTTTCCGTGCCTATAATGAAGGTGTAGCTTACCGGTTTGAAACAAATATAGCGGGACGATTACAGATAGAAGATGAAGAAGCTACTTTTAATTTCCCGGAAGACTTTAATGGATATTTTATACGAGGGAAAAAAGAAAAATATATCTATGAAAATGTTTACCTGCATCAGCCTGTTTCCAAAATTGACTCTGGGGGAAATGTTGCCATTCTGCCTGCTGTTATTGAAATTCCGGACGGCACCAGGGTGGCTATAACAGAGTCGGATATCGAAGACTATCCAGGTATGTACCTGACTTCTGAAGGAAAAACATTAAAGGGCGTATTCAGGCATTATCCGCTGGAAACAAATGTGAATAACAAAGAACTCTGGAAGGTGGGAGTTACCCGTACCGCTGATTATATAGCAAATACTTCCGGAGTGCGGACATTCCCCTGGCGTATTATCATCATTAGCGATGATGATAAAAGTTTAATGAACAATGAACTGGTGTATCTCTTAAGTCCCGGGCAAAAAAAAGATATTGACTTTTCCTGGGTCAAAACCGGGAATGTTGTGAATGACTGGTGGGAAATGGTACCGGGGCCACCGCAGTCTATGATCCTTACCGGGGTTGATTTCAGGTCGGGAACCAATTATAACTCCTACAAATACAATATTGATTTTGCCGTAAAACATAATATTGATTTTGTAAATATGGATTACGGGTGGTCAGATCCCCATGATTTTTCCAAAATACACCCTGACCTTGATTTACCAGGAATATTGAAATACAGCAGGGAGAAGAATAAAAAAATTATGCTGTGGTGCCTGGCAAAAACCTTGTACCAAAACCTGGAAGAAAACATGGCAATGTTTGAAAAATGGGGTGTTGCCGGTTTGAAAGTTGATTTTTTTGAAAGAGACGATCAATTAGGGATAAACGATTATTACAGGATAGCAGAAAGCGCAGCCCGCCATCATTTACTACTGGAGTATCATGGTTCCACAAATCCTGCCGGACTTTCACGCGTTTACCCGAATATTTTGACCTATGAGTCAGTGTATGCTTCCGAACAAAATATGGTGGGCGACAAAGTAACCCCCGCACACAATGTTACCATACCTTTTATTCGAACGCTTGCAGGCCCTTTCGATTATCTTCCCGGGGCAATGAGAAACGTAAACCACGCTAATTTTTGCAGTGCTATTGGCTTAAAAATGACGCTTGGAACAAGAGCCCACCAGGTTGCTATGTTTGTCGTTTACTATTCACCGTTACAATTCCTGGTTGATATGGCTACGAACTATATCAAAGAACCCGAATTCCTGTCTTTTATTTCCGGTATTCCCACCACATGGGACCAGTCGGTTCCTTTGAATGGGAAAATAGGGGAATATGCGGCTATAGCAAGAAAAAAAGGAAAGCAATGGTATATCGGTGCCATGACCAACTGGACAGCGAGACAGCTTACAGTTGAATGCAATTTTCTTGATAAAGGAGAATACAACCTGGAAGTGTTCAAAGATGGTATGAATGCCGATTTAAATGGTATGGACTATAAAATTGAACAATCGAGGATAAAAGCTGGGGATACACTGTCTCTCGAAATGGCCGCAGGCGGTGGCTGGACGGCGATCCTGACTCCGGTTGATTAAAATACGGAAAGACAGCCGTTCGCCGGTAACAGGAAATAATGATAAGTTTTTAAAATGCTTTATCATGGGTAGAAATATGCTTAACACAATATTTGTATCGGGTGTGTTATTGTTGTTCCTTTCTTGTAACAACCAAAAGGTGCATAAGGGGATTGCAATTCCGGGGAAAAGAGATACTATTGCGAAAGTCAGTGGGCTTACCGGTAAAATTTATGATACTAAGATTGCTGTTGATGCACCGTCCATGATTGCTCCTTTGTCAGCAGGGTTACCCCATAATGACATTGATATGGTACGTATGGCACAGTGGGCGATGAACTATCTTATTCGTACTCCGCGAAAAGAGCTGAATTACGAACCTGTATTTCAATGCCGGTTGTATGGTTGTCCACCCATTCCATCGGGTCATGATCCCATAGTTGAAGCGGATACCGACACCAGGTTGAACTGGGAATGGTATTTTATGAGACAAGTAAGCGGGTCAACCTCAGGGGAAGACATTGAAAAGGCCTTTCACAGGCGTATACTCGATTATGTGCAGGATGACGGAACAGTTATCGCCCACCCTGGTTCATTCAACGAAAGTGAAACTAATAGGGTGTGGAAAAAGGACGAGTACCTTTACCATATTTGGGGCGCAACGAAAATATTATATGCCATGGCAGAGGATTACCGCCGTACAGGTAATGAACAATCGAAGCAAACAGGGCGGAAAATAATGCTAAGGTTAAAACGACTGGCGATCTATCCAACACCCAATAAATGTTATCTCGCTGCCGGGATGGGTGGTGTTAAGCTGGATGGTACACCGGTTCCCAATTTTTGGAACAAGCAACCTGCTCCGCTGGTTGAATCGCTGGTAAATTTCTATCTGGCTACAGGAGACCAGGAAAGCCTTGTTTTCGCCAAAGCTTACGCAGATGGCATCATAGATGGATTGCAGCCTGATGGGATTCGTTTCAAAGAAGATGGTTCTTTTGAAGGTCATGGACACGCTACAATGCATGCCTTATGGGGCATTGGCCACCTGGGATTAATCACCGGTGAGCCACGTTACCTTGATTTTGTAAAACAAGCCTGGGATTACTACCTTAGACTGGGTACAGGAACAGGCTGGTTTCCTGCAATGAAAGATTATCCTGGAGATGAAACCTGTTGTTTGTCCGACATGATGTCAAATGCCGCTATGATTGCCTGGGGTGGTCATCCGGAATACTTCGATTATATTGAACGTTACATGCGGAATATTATCAGCAACCGGCAGTTTGTGATAACACCGGAATTTGAGGCCAACTACCGCAAAATTAATGTTGCCCACAGTGAAAAAGAAATAACCAGCGGATTGGCAACACTACAAAAATTCCAGGGAGCGGTCTTAACCTTTTCGGGTCTCAATGAGTGGGAAAATGATCTTCTTGGGAGTGATGCTTATCCTTTTCAACTGGCAGGTTGCTGTGCTGCAGAAGGTATGAGGGCAATCTATACAACCTGGCTCAACGTTATAAAACGTATTGATCACCAATCCAACTTTGGTCCTAAAGGTGTTTATGTAAATATGTGCTTAAACCGGGATTCAGAATGGGGACGTGTTGTTTCGTTCTTTCCGGAGATGGGCAGGATAACTGTCAGGTCGAAAGTTAAAGATGTCTTTTTTCTGCGCCCGCCACATTGGGCGCCACGTGATTCAATACGGGCATTTGTAGGCTCCAAACAGGTTCCGGTAATCTGGTCAGGTGACTATGTCAGGTTCGATGCAGTAAATATGGGGGATGAACTGACAATCACTTATCCGTTAATTGAATTTACTCACGAGGTTGAAGGGTTGTGGAAAACAAAACCCGATCTAAAGCTAACATATAAGTGGCTTGGAAATATGGTGGTCAGTGTTGATCCTCCACCTGCTAAAACACCATTGTTTTTAGGCAAACCACGACTTCTTCCACCGTGGAATTGGAAAGAAAAATAAACGATGAAAAACTACCAGCCATCTTAACTTAATAAACGCCTGAACGAAAGTTTTACTATCATGTTTAAATACGTATTATTCTTTTTGGCATACCTTTTTTCTTTTACTTCTTTAACTGCTGAGCCAAATGCTCCAACTGTTAAAGTGGTGATTTTAGCAGGCGCCAAGAGTCATCAGGCAGGCAGTCATGAGTATATAAAAACTGCAAGGCTTATTAAAGCCATGCTCGAGAAAAACGGACCGGCAAAATTAAGTGTTGAAATATACTACGATTGGCCAACAGATGAAAAAGTATTAGACAATGCAAGTGTAATTGTATGTATTTCGGATGGAAGAGATGGGACTCTATTCAGGGACGCATCTTTCCTGGTACCGGAACGGGTACCTGTTATCGAAAAGCAGATGAAACGGGGCTGTGGATTGGTAACCTTTCATTTTTCCACTTTTGCACCAAATGAATATGGCGATAAAGTGTTGCAATGGAGCGGCGGTTATTTTGACTGGCAGGACGACAAAGGTGACCGCAACTGGTATTCCAGCATTTTGAATCTTAAGGCCGAGGTGATACCAGCCACACCTTCTCATCCGGTTTGTCGAGGGGTAAAGCCTTTTACTATTAACGAGGAGTTTTATTATAATATCAGGTTCCCGGAAAATGAACCCGGCTGGAGTCCTATACTTTCTGTACCGGCACTGAACAGTAAAAAGCCTAATGGCAATATAGTAGCCTGGGCTATTGAAAGAAAGGGAGGTGGCAGAGGGTTTGGCACTACAATGGGGCATCATTTTAATAACTGGGAGAATGATGATTTTCGTAAACTGGTTTTAAATGGTATTGTATGGGCTGCCGGGCTGGAAGTGCCGGAAAAAGGAGTGAAAGTTCCCTTTTATACTGACCGTGAGGTAACAAAGTTGCTATTTAAAAAAAGCTGGAAAGCGCTTATCCTTACCGGTGATAATATTGAAGCACATGAGTGGCCCAAAACTACTGCTGCTTTGCAATCATTGTTTGAAAATAAATCTCCGTTTCATATAGATGTTTCAACCGACATTGAAGATCTTGGGCGATATAACCTTAGTGATTATGATCTGTTGATATTGAATTACTGCAATTGGAATCATCCCGAGCCTTTGAGTGATCAGTCAAAAAAATCTTTTACAGATTATTTTTCATCGGGTGGCGGATTAATGATCCTGCATTTTTCAAACGGCGCTTTTCATTACTCACTACCTTATGCGCCAAATACGGATTGGCCGGAATTTAGAAATATTTGCCGGCGGGTATGGGATCATCACAGCAACAGCGGGCATGATGCTTACGGATCTTTTACGGTGAATATCCGGTCACACAGTGATCCCGTTACAAAAGGACTGAAAGATTTTTTAACAACAGACGAATTATATTATAATCAAAAAGGCACTGCTCCCATTGATACTTTATTGTCTGCAAAATCAAAAAACACCGGTAAAGATGAACCACTTGCATGGCATTACAATTATGGAAAAGGACGTGTCTTTCAAACTTTGCTTGGTCACAATGCCCAATCGTATGCTTCAGCAGGTTTCAAAAAGCTTTTGTTGCAGGCTGCGTTATGGGCTTCAAAAAAATCAAAATGAAGAAGGCGTTAATATATTTTATTATAGTATCATTATTGGTATTCGTTAAAACTGCCTGCAGGGTTCCGGATTCTCAAACGGCAAACTGGGAAGCTGCAGGCGGTAATGAAGGACAGACAAAGTATTCGTCGCTTTCTCAGATCAACAAAGAAAATGTGCATCTGCTAAAGGAAGCGTGGGTGTATCATAGTGGCAATCCTGCCGGTAACATACAATGTAACCCTCTCGTAATAGATGGTATAATGTACGTAACCACGGCAGAGCAACACCTGGTGGCGGTTGATGCTACCAACGGCAAAGAGATATGGAGGTTCAGGCCTGAAAGGAATGGTGAAAGCTTTAATAATATCAACCGGGGACTTGCTTATTATAAATCTTCAGATCATAAAATTATTTTTTACGCTTCGGGAACTTACCTGAATGCAGTTGATATGATAACCGGTAAAGCATTTATTTCTTTTGGAGATTCAGGAAGAGCTAACCTGAGTGAAGGTTTGTATAAACCTGCTTCGCAAATGAGCATGCGTGCACTGGCTGCCCCGGTGATTTATAAAGATATTGTAATAGCCGGTGGTACAAGTTGGAGTGCATGTGCAAATGTCAGCGGGTTTGATGTAATAACAGGCAGGCGTAAGTGGATATTTAATACAATTCCACGTCCTGGAGAAAACGGTTATGAAACATGGGGAGATACCAGTTTTTACCGTACCGGAGCCGGTGCTAATGTATGGGGTGGCTTATGTGTGGATAGTGATAGGGGAATGGTATATTTCTCAACCGGGCAGCCTAAGGGAGACCTTTACCGTCCAGGCAAAGCGGGTAATCAGTTATTTGGCAATTGTATAATAGCGCTTGATGCTGCAACAGGCAAAAAGAGATGGCATTATCAAACTATTCACAGAGATCTCTGGGATCTGGATTTGCCTTGCGCACCGGTATTGGTTACTTTGCAGCACAACGGTAAAACCATACCTGGTGTAGTACAATTGTCAAAGACCGGCAATGTGTTTCTCTTCAACCGTGAAACTGGTGAACTCATTTCAAAAGTAGAGGAAAGACCTGTACCTGAGTCAACACTCGAAGGCGAACAGGCTGCCACTACACAACCATTAGTAATTTGGCCCGAACCTTATGTACGGCAAATAATAACAGCAAAGGATATCTTTGGTGTTGATTCTGTTCAGTACAAAAAGGCAAAAGCTGTTTTTGATCAGTCGGATGCAGGCTGGTTTATTCCACCATCTACAAAAGGGCTTTTGTACTATGGAATACACGGTGGATCTGAGTGGGGCGGGGGAGCATATGATTCAGCATCAAATACAATGTTCATAAATGCCAATGAGATAGCATGGCATATGGAGATGAAAGATATGCTGGAAGGGGATGAAACCATTCAGCATCCCGGCAGAACTGTTTTTCTGCAAATGAATTGTGCCAGTTGTCATGGGATGGATCTAAAGGGACGTGATAATACCCCGGCATTATCTTCCATAGATAAAAAATACACTTCTGCGCAATTGAAGAATATCATCATAAATGGCAGGAACGGGATGCCGGCATTTTCGCAAATAGATTCTTCAGATCTCGACGCATTAACCGGTTATCTGTTAAAAATAAGAAGCGATGATAAGCGAAAGCACTTTGAGGGACTACGCTTTCAATCTATGGGGTACAACAAATTTGTGGATGACCAGGGATATCCGCTCACTACTCCGCCCTGGGGGACATTAAATGCAATGGATCTCAACACAGGGAAATTAAAATGGAAAGTTCCTTTGGGTGAATATGCAGCGCTAACCGCAAAAGGTTATCCGGTTACAGGCACTGAAAACTTTGGAGGCTGTATAGTAACAAAGGGTGGGTTGGTATTTATTGCGGCAACACGCGATGCTAAAATACGTGCATTTGATAGCGAGAATGGTAAAATTTTATGGGAAGCTCAACTACCTTATGGAGGATACAGCACTCCTGCTACTTATATAGCGAAAGGGAAACAATATGTTGTAATTCCGGCTACCGGTGGTGGCAAGTTGGGTACTACTACGGGAGATGCTTATGTAGCATTTGCTCTTTCGGATTAATATTCTTTTGGGGTACTTTATTACCTCCGGGTTATCCAAAATACGGCAAACCATCTAAATCACCAGACCAGTGAAATCACTTTGGCAAACGATTGTGCAAATTTTTTTTGTTTTGCTTTTTGAATTATTTATTGATTAAATTCGTTTATCAATTTGATGTATTTTGTTTACAATTATTACCAAACCGAATAGCTGATTTATGAGTGAGAAAGCTATTATAAACTACTGTTGGAATGATTTCGTGAACAACGAAAGCAGGAATGGCTATTATAGTGTGTACCAGCATTATTATGCTTATCTTCTTTATGTAGGTATTAAAAAAGGTTTTGATGCGGAGACTGTCAAGGATACTGTGAATGATATTTTTTTATACTTCTGGGAAAAACGATTTCAGCTAAAGCATATTCAAAATCACCACAATTATATTCTTACTTATTTTATCCGGTCTTTATGTAAGAATAATAAAGATAAAACTGTGCTACCAGTTGAAATGGATGATAGCGACTGGTTTTCGGCACCACCATGCGATGAACAATTACTGCATGATGAACACGACAAGGTGTTATATGATCTGATCAGCAAACAAATAAAGCAATTGACGCCCAAGCAGCGTCTGCTTATTTATCAAAAGTTTTACCTGGGTTTTTCCTATGATGAAATTTCCCGGTTCAATCATATTTCAATCAGCACTGTTTATAATACTGTATATGCTGCTATGGATAAGCTGCGCCGGCTCCTGCCGCGGGACACGGTCATTACGCTTATTTCCGTTATGGTCATAGCATTTGCGATTTTTTTTGCGATTAGATAGTGAAAATACCTACTCCTGCACTCTATTTACTAAAAGCTGCAAATGCCTGAAAAGGAGGATAGCCATTTACTGGCGAATGAAAGTTTTATTAATTATTGTTTGGACAGAAACGAGGTGGATATATCCAAATGGGAGGAATATCTCCAGGCTAATCCTCATGAAAGAGAGAGGATTGATGCATTGAAATCCATTGTACGTTTAACATCAAAGGCGGTAAGTGAAATTGAATTACAATCACAATTAGAAAAACTTGAGCAGGAGATACCTTTGGAAGAAGAGCAGTTGAGTAGTCTGCCTTTTAAAACAGGGAGAAGAAGTTTATCCTGGATGGCTGTTGCCGCTTTAATCGTCGGTGTGCTCCTGATAAGTACAGCCGCTTTGTATTTCTTAACAGGCAAAAAAAGTGAAACTGCTCCGGTAGCTGCCAGTTTTGATACGCACAAAGGTCAACGCAGAACTTTTTTTCTGCCGGATGGAAGTAAAGTAGTGCTGAATGCCGAAAGTCATATTTTATTGGCTGAGGATTTTAATATAAAGCAGCGGGTGGTAAAATTGAGCGGAGAAGCTTTTTTTGATGTAACCCATGATACTTCAAAACCTTTTATTGTGCAAACACATGATATGGATATTAAAGTGTTGGGTACAGCTTTTAATGTAAAGGCTTATGAGGGTGATGAAACCAGCGAAACCTCTTTAATAAGAGGCCGCATTGAACTTTCTCTTAAAAAGGATAATAAAAAGGTTATACTAAGACCTAATGAAAAGTATTTACTGCATACGGCAGGATCCTTAACGGTAAATAAATCTATCAGGAAATCAGAAGTATTTAAACCTGTTTCCGGATTGCAGCCTGTTCATATCAGTAAAAAAGATGCTGCTGTTGTTGAAGTAGCCTGGACGGAAAACAAACTGATTTTTATTGATGAACCCTTTGAATCGCTGGTTAAAAAGCTAAGTCGGTGGTATGGAGTGGATATTGAAATAGCTGACCCGGCAC
Source organism: Chitinophagaceae bacterium (assembly GCA_039811345.1). Lineage (GTDB taxonomy): Bacteria > Bacteroidota > Bacteroidia > Chitinophagales > Chitinophagaceae > Agriterribacter. Next base: position 6,535 of record JBDHYJ010000008.1, on the reverse strand, counting down.
TAAAGAATACCCGTTACACCGCTTCATTCAGAAATGAGAATTTGAATGATGTTTTGACAGCATTACAGTTTACAAAGGCATTTAGCTTTAAACATGAAAATGACAGTACTATTATTATAAATAAGTAGAGAGGGCTATTGCGCCCCCTCCCGTTTACAGGTTCATGGAACCAGTATGCTCTTCAAAACTGCTGATTCCAATTTTTTAACTGAAACATAACTAAGTTATGCAAAAAAATGACTATTGCCCAAAACTTCCGCCGCGCCCGGGTTTTAAGGCGCTTTTGATTATGAACGGAATCACGGTATTTTTTCTAGCGCTGAGCCTCCAGCTTTCAGCAAATGGGTTTGCCCAGAAAAGAATCAACCTGGAGGTAACAAACATGCCACTCGCTGAGGTGTTTCGTCAAATCGAAAACAAAACGATTTTCAGGTTTGTTTACAGCACAGACCTGCTTGCTAACAGAGTGGTAAGCGAGGCAAAATTTCACAGGGCTACTGTTGAAAAAGTACTGGACAGGTTATTTGTGAACATCCCGCTCACTTACAAAATGATCAACGACAGCCTGATATCCATTGGGGCAAGGCAGGCATCGGTACCGGTAGAAGTTGAACAGCAAGCTCCCATAAGAGGTAAAATTACCGATGAGAACGGCAAACCTCTTCCGGGTGTTTCTGTAACTGTAAAAGGTACAAACAGGGGAACCATTGCCAATGACGATGGTTCATTTTCCATTGATGCCAAACCCGGGGAAACACTGGAATTCAGCATCGTTGGCTATAAAACATATTCTATAAAAATAGGAACGGAAAGCACCATTGATATAAAGCTGGCACCTGAAACCGGAGATTTAAACACCGTAGTGGTGGTGGGATATGGTACCCAGAAAAAGAAAGATGTTACCGGGTCTATCTCATCTGTTTCCAGCGATCAGTTGAACCTGGGTGGTGTTACTTCCAATGCTGCACAGGCTATGCAGGGCAGAGCTGCGGGCGTTCAGGTAAGCCAGACAAATTCGGCCCCGGGTGGTGAAACCTCTGTGAGAATACGCGGCGGCAACTCTATTAAATCTACAAATGAACCTTTGTATGTAGTGGACGGATTTCCTTCTGAGACTGGTAAAGACATTAACCCAAATGACATTGCTGATATTCAGATATTGAAAGATGCGTCTGCAACTGCAATTTATGGCGCCCGCGCTGCGAATGGGGTAGTTTTAATCACTACTAAAAGAGGTAAGGCAGGACGACCGAACATACAATATGACGGCTATTACGGATGGCAAAAACTAAACAAAGGCCAGGAAAAGATGAACGGTCTGCAATCAATGCAGACTGCCAATGCCATAGCTCATGAAACCGGGCTTCCCGATGCTTATACTTCAGCCGAACTTGCAAGTGGTACCAATACCGACTGGCTGAAACTGGCGACCAGGGTCTCAAAAGTGCAAAGTCATAACCTGAGCGTAAGCGGTGGAAATGCAGATACAAAAGTGGCCATTTCCGCAAATTATTTTTCACAGGATGGGATTTTAAGGAATACAGATTATGAACGCTATTCCATGCGGGCAAATATTGACAAACAATTCGGTAATAAATTTAAGATGGGTGTTAACCTGTACGGCGCCCGGACAAAATCAAAATATCAATTTTATACCGGTACCATAGCGCCGGATAACGTAATGGCAGCTATTATAGTTGCATCAGCCGCTATGCCCGTTTATAATGCAGACGGATCATACGCAAGGTTTAGAGGCAGAGATAACCCGATGGCCTGGCTGATGGAACCCACAAGAGACAGATGGGGCAATAAGGTTAATATTAATGCCTTTGCCGAGTATAAGATCATCAACGGTTTGTCATTGAGAGTTACCGGTGGAACAGAATATACGGATTCCAAAGAAGGCAATTATTTGCCAAGGACAATGGTTAACGGCGAAAAAGTAAATGGCATTGGTTCCATTGCTAATTATACTACCACAAGGAACCTGGTTGAAGCCTATTTATCATACGATAAGTCGTTTGGTGAAAATACCTTAAACGTAGTGGGAGGAGTTTCCTATCAGAAAGATGATGTAGAAAGTTCAGGCGCAACGGTACAAAATTTCAGTACCGACGCGTTCCTGTATCACAACCTTGGCTCAGGTACTGAAAGACTGTCATCTACCAGTTCAAAGGTTGATGTGCGACTGGCATCGGTTTATGGAAGAGTAAATTATGCTTTGAAAGATAAATATCTTGTAACTGCCACGCTCAGAAGGGATGGATCCTCAAGATTCGGACCTAATCACGCATATGGTATATTCCCATCGGGTTCTGTAGCCTGGAGAATCATACAGGAAGATTTTATGCAAAACCAGCATACATTTTCTAACTTAAAACTTAGAATGAGCTATGGGATAACCGGTAATGACAGGATAGGGGACTATGTATACCTATCCACTTTCAGCCCAATGAATGTTACCTTAGACGGGCACAATTCATATCCGGGTACAGTACTTACAAAGTTACCCAATTCCGACCTGAAATGGGAAAGTACTGCACAGTTTGACCTGGGTCTGGACCTGGGATTTCTTGATGAAAAAATTACCGCTACACTGGATTACTATCACAAAAAAACTTCAGACCTGCTGATGGATATTCCACTTGGATTGTGGACCGGCTTTGGTTCCCAAACTGTAAATGCAGGCTCAATAGAAAACAAAGGCATTGAAGTTTATATCAATTCAGAAAATGTTAATAATAAAAACTTCCAATGGAACACTTCACTGAATTTTGCGTATAATAAGCAAAAGGTCTTGAATCTGGGTGGCAGACCATACATCATTACACAAGCTCCCAATCCTTACGGTGCCCGCCCGATAGATTTTACCCGTCTTGAACCCGGAAAAGAATTGAGCATGTTTTACGGCTATATTTATGACGGCGTTTTCAAAACGGGAGAAGACAGGTCTGCACAGCCTAATTTTAGAGCGGGAGATGCCAAATTTGTTGACATTAACAAGGATGGAATTGTTAATGCAAACGACCGTACCTTGCTGGGACATGCAAATCCCCACTATGTATATGGTTTAAATAATGATTTTAAGTTAGGGAATTTTGAGTTAAGCATTTTTCTTCAGGGTGCTGCCGATTACAGCCTTTTCAATGCCAGCAGGTTAATGCTTGAAACCGGACAGGGTATTGAGTTCTTAAACAGATGGACCACTTCTAATGAGAATACAGATATTCCGAGAGACAATTCCTCATTATACTCCTATTGCATAAATACCCGGTATATTGAAGACGCATCATATCTGAGGTTGAAAATGGTTACGCTTGGTTATAATATAACGAAAAATGTTTTAAAGAAAATTAACAACATCAAAGTTTATGTCAGCGCTCAAAATTTATTTACGATTACAGGCTATTCAGGGTCCGATCCGGAAGTAAATACCTTTGGTGTATTAGCAAACCTCTCTGCAGGAATGGATTATACAGCCTTTCCGGCATACCGGACTTATATGGTTGGATTAAAGGTAAATTTTTAATAAAAAAATCATTCAATATTATGAATCGTATATCAAAAATAATATTGCTGGGAGTAATGATCATTGGACCATTATCCTGCAAAAAACTTATTGAACCCAAGGTGTACAGTTCGCTTACAGATGTCAATGCCTTTTTAACAAAATCTGATGCAATAGCAGCAGTGAACGCCACCTATGCCCGCCTGAAACAGCCTAGTGGCAGGGGCGATTCCTGGATGTATTATGCCGGTTTTCAGCAATTGCTTACAGATATGACAACTGATGCTGCAATTGCAATGGGTGGTGATCATGGCAAGCTGGCAGATGGTACCTGGGGAGCTAACAATGTGTATGTATCTTATGGCTGGCAGTTTCCCTACAAATTGGTCTCGGATGCCATTAATGGCATATATTATATCAACAAAATGGAAACAATAAGCGAAGATGAGAAAAAGCAGTTCCTTGGAGAATTGCGCTTTTTAAAATCTTTGGGCTATATGGATCTTACAGACGCTTTCGGCCCGGTAATTTTGCAGACAGAAGATTCGGTGGCAAATAATGTTGCAAACCCTCACTACGAAGCTGCATTGCCGGTAACTCCTGTTGACCAGATTAATACTATGATGATAAGCGACCTGGAATATGCAGCAGCAAATTTACCGGTAAATTATACCAATTCTGCCATTTATAAAACCAATGATGTGGGCAGGGCATCCAAAGGTGCAGCGTTAACACTTTTATGTAAGTTGTATATGAGAGAACACCAATGGGATAAGGCATTAAAAGCTGCTAACGATGTTATTGCGCTTAATGAGTATTCCCTGTTTCCGAGTTTTGCCGGATTGTTCGCAGAGGATAATAAATGGTGCAGCGAAAACATATTCAGCGTAATGGCCGACCAGATAGTGGATGGTATTGAGATCAAAAATCACATGGGTCCTGTAAACCACCCTACAATTACATTTCGTTGGGGTATGTTTCTTGTGCCTTGGCCTTTTTATAATTCTTATGCATTAACCGACGACAGGCGTGATATGTTTTATGCAGAGTATACTGGAACAGACGGTTTGCTGTATAAACAACCTCCTCCCGGTCAAACTACACCCCCTGCCGGAGAAGCCTATTTATTTGGCGCTCCAAGCAAAAAGTTTGTAGACCCTAATGGTCCGAATAATTATCTCGACGGCCATGTAATCCCTGTACTCCGGTATGCAGATGTGTTGTTGTGCAAGGCGGAAGCATTGAATGAACTTAACGGGCCCTCTGCCGAAGCAATTAATCTTATTAACCAGGTAAAAGGACGGTCTCATGCGCCATTACTCGGAGATCCGTCGGATTTCACAAAAGAATCTCTGAGAGATGCTATTTTACAGGAAAGAGGTTGGGAGTTTGTTTATGAATTAAAAAGGCGGCAGGACCTGATCAGGATGGGTAAATACGCAGAAAAGACAAATGCTTACCTCATTTCGAGAGGAATGCCACCATCTATTACTATGCCAAGAGATAAATATTTTTCATATCCGCAAAACCAGATTGATCTGAATCCCAACCTGTCTAATGAGGGCAGGCGTAATAACTAATCACACCCTGATGCTTTTTGAAGGAGTTGATCATGCAAAAAGAATGCTGCCGGCTTGCCTGGTTGCATTCTTTTTTTCAGTTGTACTTATTGCCTGCCAAACAGGAACTGGAAATATTCGGGAGATTGTTCTTTCGTCTCCAGGAAATAATGTATTAACGATCAATGCCAACATTTCCTGCTCAGAACCAGTTGATGCAGTTGTAAAATACTGGCGGGAAGATGATGCCTCCCATATTTTTACCAGTACAGTTTCTACCGGTAAAAAGCAGCACGTCATAACTTTAACCAACCTGCGCCCTGCTACGGCATATCGGTATAAGATATTAACTACACGTGGTAAAGAACATTCAGCAAGTAATGTGTATGGGTTTAAAACGAGAGCTCTGCCTTTCTGGCTGCAGGACGTTTTTACAGTTGTAACTCCCCAATTTGAAAACCTGCCCTCTGAGTTCAGAAAAGGATATATTATGCTGTACCAGCGGGAAGTGCCCGGCATCCTTTATTTTGTAAATTATAAAGGAGAAATTTTCTGGTATCACCGGGTTGACAATACCGGATTTAAGGTAGCTCAATTTACAGAGCGGCAATCTATTCTTTCTATTTTGGGAGACGGTACTTATGAAACAAGTTATGGAAATCAAATTCTGGAATTATCACTTACAGACGATACTTTGCTCAATTTAATAAAAGGAACAAATGATTTCACACAAACCATTCACCACGAAATACTGCTTACACCCGAAAATAATATAGTTACAATTACAGTAGAAGAGCGTGTAATGGATCTGAGCGCTGTTGGCGGAAATAAAAATGATACCATAAAAACCGATGGCATTATTGTTTTAGACAGAACAGGAAAAAAGCTATGGCATTGGACTGTTTTTGATGTGCTGAATCCGTTGAAAGAAAAAAATATTTTAAAAGAAAAGAAAGACTGGATGCATGCCAATAGTCTTACTTATACCCCGGACGGCAATTATCTCATATCATTTTATAACAATGGTCAGTTATGGAAATTAAATTCAAAAACAGGTGAATTGATATGGAAATTTGGAAATGGCGGCGACTTCAAACTGAATGGTGCTTTTCCTGAGCAATGCCATGCGGTGCATTATATTAATGACAGTACAATTATGTTATTTGATAATGGTACATCTGCGAAAACCTCGCAGGTATATAAAATTTCTCTTGATGAAAAAAATAAGCGGGGATCCGTGGTATTAGACTTGTTGTTACCGAAGGATGTTTTCAATGAGAGAATGGGTAGTGCATATATGACAGGCGAATCCGCTATGCTCATCTGCGCTTCAAAAAGAAATACAGTTTTACTCACGAAACCAGACGGAACAAATCTTTGGCAGATGCATACAAGTGGTATTTCACCATACCGGGTTGAGTTCATTCAGGACGAAAGGATGAAACCTTACCTGGTAAATAATTAAAGA
>JBDHYJ010000007.1:0-102401 GCA_039811345.1 Chitinophagaceae bacterium | reverse complement strand
AATGTTATATTCAATTGAGCACCTAACAAAAAAGCAACCCTTTCGTGAGTTGCTTGGTGACCCCGTCAGGATTCAAACCTGAAACCTTTTGATCCGTAGTCAAATGCTCTATTCAATTGAGCTACGGGGCCGTAGTTATTTCAGCCGGGCGGCAAAGATAAGGTTACACGCTAAAAATGCCAAAAGAAAATGCCCCGAAGGGCATTTGATTTATATGAATCTATATTACTAATAATGCCATCTCACAAAGGCTTCCATCGCCGCATATTTTGTCAGCCCCAGGCGGGCATATAATTCTGCGGTATTAGCATTTCTGTCTTCTGCTCTTTGCCAAAATTCTCTTGAGTCAGTGCCCTGGAAAGGCACAGAATCTTTTTGTGACTGATGAATGAAAATACCAAAACGTTTTTTCAGCACTTGTTCAGGACTCATAGGTATTGCCATTTCTATTTCAGTTATATCCCATTCCTGCCAGGCACCTTTATACAGCCACACCCAGCAATCTTTTACCCAATCATCCCCTGCTTCTTTTAGACGCTTCATTGCTTCAAATACAATTTCAAGACATACTTTATGTGTACCATGAGGATCTGCTAGGTCACCGGCGCAATACACCTGGTGGGGTTTTATCTGGCGAAGAAGTTCCATAGTAATCTTCACATCTTCTTCTCCCATTGGCTTCTTTTCTATAGTACCCGTTTCATAAAACGGTAAGTTTTGAAAATGAGCCCTGTCGTCAGTCAACCCTACATAGCGACAAGTTGCCTTTGCCTCGCACCTTCTTATCAACCCTTTAATATTTCTGATATCAGCAGTATCAGTTTGCCTTGATTTTTTTAGCGCAAAATATGAACGGGCTTCATCAGATATCTGTTTTGATTTTGTACTATCTACTCCAAAGAGTTCGTCGAAACCGGTTGCAAAATCAAGGAACCTTGTTACAAATTCATCGGTAACTGCAATATTGCCTGATGTCTGGTATGCAACATGCACTTCATGCCCCTGGTCATGAAGTCGCTGAAAGGTACCACCCATTGAAATGATATCATCATCGGGATGAGGCGAAAAAATAACCACTCTTTTTGGATAGGGTACCGATCTTTCGGGATGATTAGGTATATCAGAATTGGGTTTGCCACCAGGCCATCCTGTAATACTGTCCCTGAGCATATAAAATACCTGCAGATTTATTTCGTAAGCATCACCATATTCTACCAACAGATCACCAATACCGTTATCGTTATAATCACTATTGGTCAAACTCAACACGGGTTTATTCAGCTTTAGCGCTGTATTAATAACGGCTCTGCGAATCATTTTTGGCGTCCATTCAAATTCTCCTGTCAGCCAGGGCGATTTGAAACGGGTGAGATCCGAAGCGGCTGATTCATCCAGTATGAAGGTACAGTCGTCATGATTTTGCAGTAAGGATGCTGGTACTGACTCAGTAATATTTTCTTCTACAGAAGCTTTTACTACCGGCGCTTTCATTTGTCCCCAGGCAAGCAGAATAACTTTTTTAGCTTTCATAATAGTGCTGATACCTGCAGTAACAGCCAGACGGGGTACCTGGGCAATATTCGCAAACTCATAAGAATTTGCCAGTCGTGTAGAATTCTCAAGAGTTACAAGGCGTGTTTTGGAATACACACTAGAACCGGGTTCGTTAAATCCAATATGCCCATTTACTCCTATTCCCAGTATCTGCAAATCAATTCCACCAGCATTATCAATCATCTGCTCATATAAAGCAGATTGAGCCTTTACTTCGTCTCTTTTCCACTCACCGCTGGGAATATGACAATTGGCAGGATCTATATCAATATGATCAAACAGGTTCACCTTCATAAAACGATGGTAACTCTGTAATGCATTTTTATCTATTGGATAATACTCATCAAGATTAAAAGCTATAACATTCTTAAAACTGAGCCCTTCTTCTTTATGCATCCTGATTAATTCTGCATATAATGTTTTAGGAGTTGATCCGGTGGCCATTCCCAAAACAGCTTTTCTTCCTTCTTTTTGCTTTTGTCTGATTAATCCTGCTATTTCCGCTGCAGCGAATTTTGAACCTGCTTTAAAATCAGGAAAAATTTTACAGGAAATTTTTTCGAAAGAATCTACCATGCTCATGGTTAATGAATAGTTTAAAAGTGATTATTTGTGTGCTAATATAATTTCAATTTTCCACAAATGTAATTGCCTTCAGACGATAATTTTCAGATAGGACGGAGGTTTCAAAAAAAAACGAAAAGTCAAACGATTGCGGATTATGGCTTTGGGCTTTGAGCTTTGAGCTTTCAGCAATCAGCAGTCAGCATTGAGATTAAGGTGTCTTAATTATGTATTGTTTCACTTCTCACTTCTCTCACTTCTCTCAAATCACCTTTCTCACTTCTCTCCCGCTTTTTCCAATACGATTTGCCATTCCTGCTCCGTCACAGGTTGCACAGAAAGTCTGCCCAAACGTACTAATGCCATATCTTTTAAACGCTTGTCTGCTTTTATATCGGCCAGCGAAACCGGATTTTTCAATTTACGAACTGGTTTTACATCCACCACTACCCAGGTATCACCTTCCGAAGTTGGATCTGGATAATACTCTTTAGCTACTCTGGCAATACCTACTATTTCCACACCTTCATTACTGTGATAAAAAAACAGTTCATCACCTTTCTTCATCGCTTTCAGGTGGATACGGGCAGCATAATTACGCACGCCATCCCAAACAGTTTGTTTATCTTTTACAAGCTGATCCCAGCTATAAACGGATGGTTCTGATTTTATAAGCCAGTAAGCCATATTGATTTTGATTAAATGATTGTTATGAGCTATCAGTTATCAGCTGTCAGTCATCAGCTATCTGCTATTGATAGTGAGCTATATACCATTTTTCATTGCTATCATCTTGAGTGCAGTGATAGCTGCTTCTTCACCTTTGTGTCCATGCACTCCGCCAATTCGTTCAATCGCCTGTTGTTCATTGTCCACTGTCAGCACACCATAGATAGTAGGAACAGGAAGGCTCAGATTAAGTTGGGTAATGCCATTAGTTATACCCTGACATACATAATCAAAATGCGGAGTACCGCCCCTTATCACGCAGGCAAATGCAATAAATGCGTCGGGCTTACTCATTTTTTGCTGTACGGCATCCCAATATTGTTTTATGCCATACGGTACTTCAAAGGCCCCTGGCACTACCAATACTCTATAAGAAATATTATACTGATTCAGAACTCTGATGCAGCCTTCTTCCAGTTTATCAACAATGGCTGCATTCCATTCCGTGCGCACAATAACAACACAGGCATTCTTAGGAAGAATGCCTGCATCTATATCGTATAAATTACTTTTTCTTACTTCTCCCATAAACAGATGTTATTCTGTTGCACCCAGTTTACCCAGGTATTTTTCAGCGGTAAATCCTCTTTCCGTTCTTGGAAATTTATCTTTTAACTGCTGAAACAACTCTATTGCTTCTTTATTTTTCCCCATCAGTTCATAAAGACTCGCTGCGCGAAACAGATATTCGGAAGACATTACCTGATTTTTTTCGAATGTGGTACTTGCCTTTTTGTATTGCTCCACAGCTTCTTCATTCTTCTTTAGTTCACTGTACGCATCTCCAAGCAATCCGTAAACCAATGCCTGTGTCTGTAGTGAACCATTGGGGTTAAAATCTTTAAGGTATTTAATTGCATTATTAAAGTCACCCAAGTGCAGGTAAGTTTCACCAGCATATAGTTTGGCAAGATTGCCGGAAGGAGTACTGCCGTATTTGCTAATTACTTTCAGGAAGCCCATGTTTTTCCCATCGCCGTTCAATGCAAGCTGCAGCGAATCTGATGCAAAATACTGCTGGGCCTTAGCGATAGCTTCAACTGCTTTTTCATTTTCTGGTAGTTTAAACCAATATTTGTAAACCAAATATCCTCCTGCCAGCAGAATAACTGCACTTAAAACAATGATGATACTTTTATTATTTTTTTCCCAGAAATCCTGTGCTTTAACCAATGGCTCCTTCTTCGCCGGTTCATGTTTGTGTGTTACACTCATTGTGCCTGTTTGTTCTATGATTAATTATTAATAATTAGTAGATCTTGCTTAGTCGGTTATAAAAGGATAATCCTGTTGGATATATACATCCTTAAGTAATTCGTCATCCGAAGGCCAGGGGCTTTCTTCTGCAAACTTCACAGATTCTTCTACCTCAGCTTTCACTCTTTCATTAATTTTTTCTATTTCAGCTTCAGTTACATTGAAGTCATTCAGTAATTTGTTTTTACTGTATTCAATCGGATCCCTTTGTTTGTATTCTTCTACCTCTTCTTTGGTACGATATTTCTGTGGGTCACTCATGGAGTGTCCTTTGTAACGGTAAGTCTTCACTTCAAGTAATGTAGGACCGCCTCCTTCTCTTGCTCTTTTCACAGCACGCTGCACTGCAAGATGTACTGCTTCAGGGCTCATACCATCCACAGTATCTCCGGGCATATCATAAGCATCAGCCAGCTTATAAATATCCATTACATTAGAAGTTCTTTGTACAGAAGTCCCCATAGCGTAGTTATTATTTTCGCATATGAAGATCACAGGTAGCTTCCAGAGCATGGCAAGATTAAAGGTTTCGTGGAGGATACCCTGTCTTGCTGCGCCATCACCAAAAAATGTAAGAGATACATTATCGGTACCATTATATTGCTCAGCAAATGCAAGACCTGCCCCAGTGCCAAGTTGAGCACCCACAATACCATGTCCGCCATAAAACCGCTCATTTATTCCAAAGAAGTGCATGCTACCCCCTTTGCCTTTTGAACAACCTGTAGCTTTTCCAAACAATTCGGCCATGCAGGATTTGGCACTGACACCTTTAGCAATTGCAAGTCCGTGACCCCTGTAGGATGTTATAAACATATCCTGCGGTTTCGTAGCAGTCATACAACCTGCTGCTACAGCCTCCTGACCGATGTACAAATGACAAAAGCCCCTGATTTTCTGCATACCATACAATTGACCTGCTTTTTCTTCAAAGCGACGAAGCAGGAGCATCAATTCGTACCAGTAGAGGTAGGTTTCTTTCGTAAATTTTACGGTTTCTTTTGTTGTAGTACTCACGTGGTAAAATTTGAGCGGCAAATATATGTGTTAAATCTCAAATTCTGAATTTCAAATTACTCCTCCAAAAGGGGCAAAAATCTGATTTTCAGGTTTATTTTCGGGCAAAAAAAACCACAGTTTTTGTATAAAATAGATCATATATCACTCATCAGCTTCAGAAATTATATTCAGGATAATTATTCCTTTCCAAAGGCAGTAACTGCTATATGTGGCAGCAATGGAGCCGGGAAAACAAATCTGCTGGATGCTATATATTATTTATGTTTTACTAAAAGTTATTTTGGAAAAACTGATGCACTAAATGCCACCCAGGGAAAGGCCGGATTCCGTATTGACGGCCAGTTTGTATTAAAAGATCAGAGGTATAACATAGTTGCAATAGTAAGAGAAAATAGTAAAAAAGAATTTGGGGTAAATAATGAACTATACAATCGCTTTGCGGCACATATTGGAAAATTTCCCTGTGTGATGATAGCACCGGATGATATAGCGATTATTACGGAAGGAAGTGAAGACCGGAGAAAATTTATGGATTATACCCTTTCCCAGATAAGCAGCAGCTACCTTCAAACATTGATTGACTACAATAAACTATTGCAACAGCGCAACAGCTTACTGAAACAATGGTCCGAAAATCATTCCATTGACGAAAATCTCATGGAAATAATTTCTGGTCAGCTTGCTGCAGCCGGAAATACCATCTTTCAAAGCAGGAAAGCCTTTCTTGATGAATTTAAACCGGTAGCCATTGATCTGTATCATTTCATTTCTGGAGGAAAGGAAGCACTGGATATATGTTATAAAAGCCATTTATTTAATGGTACATTTGAAAACCAATTAAAATCTACCCGTTCAAAAGACCTGGCACTGCAAAGAACCACATGTGGTATACACAGAGACGATCTAGAGTTTAGTATGAACAATGAACTGTTTAAATCAATTGCTTCACAGGGGCAGCGAAAAAGTTTGCTGTTTGCCCTCAAACTTGCAGAGTTTGAAATACTGCTACGGCACAACCTGTTTCCTCCTATCCTGCTGTTAGACGATGTTTTTGAAAAACTCGACGAACACAGGATGAAGCAACTGCTTTATAAAGTAGGTGTTGAAAATAAAGGCCAGGTATTTATCACCGATACCCACTGCGCAAGACTTGAGGAAGCACTGAATACATTATCAATAGATCACACAATTATTAACCTGTCCTAAATTGTTTTCATTGTTTACCTTAGCATTATGAGTGAATATTCCCTTGGACAGGCAATGAAATTATTCCTGCAAAAAAGCAGGCTGCAAAGTGGTATACGATCACTGGAAATAGCCACAGTGTGGGAAGAACTTATGGGAAAAACCATTGCTAAATACACTGATAAAATACAGATCATCAATCATACCCTATTCATCACCACCAATATAGCACCCTTAAAAAATGAATTGCTGTATCAAAAAGATAAAATAATACAACGCGTAAATGAAGCTATGGGTGAAAATATTATTAGCGAAGTTGTAATCCGCTAACAAAACAATCTCACCATGCATCAAACCTATTCATGCATGCATGTAAAATTTGCAATTGCTATGAGCACTTATATAGTGGAATGGATATAGCTGTGCAATTGGTCAATAGTTTCCTGCTGGGCAAGTATAGTTTCTTTTACGATATCCAACACCGAAATCACACCGTAAAATTCATTATTCGAAAAAACAGGAAGATAGCGGATATTATGTGCACTCATAATGCCCATACATTCATCCAGCGTATGATCGGGAGTAACCCTGGGCAAATGCTCCAGCATGATTTCACTAACTTTGGTGTCTCCAGAAGACCTACCTAATAATATTACCTTCCTGGCATAGTCCCGCTCAGTAGCCAGCCCGCAATAATGCCCGTCATTATCCATTACAATAACGGAACCGATATTTTTTTCCGACATGATTTTTAACGCCTGTAAAACCGTGGAATCCGGAGTGATGGTAATATTATGGCGTCCCTTGCGATTAAAGATATTGGCAACCGTTCTCATTACTTACAGTATTTTGATTAACAAATAAATACAACATTAAGTTCAGTTGACAAAAGGTACGATATTTTTTTTTAGAATATTTCAAAAATCAGCCAAAAAATATTTTTATCATACAATAACTTTTTCCCTAACAAGTTAATATACACAGGCTTTGCAATGCAAAACCCACATACCCGTTGAAACCAATGTAAATCACTGACAAATCTTATATCCTTTTATAAATGAAGAACCCGGTTTTTCTTACAATTGAGGCTTTTTTAAAAAATTTAATGCCGGGCACCGCCCTGTTTACTGTTTTTTTTCTCTTATTACAATTTACAACAACCGCATTTATTTCTTCATTTCAACGGCAACAGAAAATTGCAATAATACTTTTATCTTTTTTTTTAGGAACTGCTGGTGGAGTTTCAGCTTATACAAATACAGCTACAGCAAATGATGATGCTGTAACAACTTCTATCAATACCGCGATTGATATTAATGTATTATCAAACGATCTTCCATCTGAATCATTAGACCCAACTTCGGTAACGATAGTTGTTCAGCCGTCTCATGGAGTAGTCTCGGTAAATGCGGCAACAGGTGTTATAACATATACGCCGGCTACCGGGTATAGCGGTATTGACAATTTCAGCTATCAGGTATGCGATAATAATATACCCAGTCCGGCATGTGATATTGCAGCAGTAAAGGTTTCCGTCACAGGTAACCCTGGCGACCTATTTATTCCTAATGCTTTTACCCCAAATAACGATGGCAAAAATGATGTTTTTAAAGTATACGGTTCTGCATTAAAAGGAGCAGAAATTAGAATATATACACAATGGGGAGCACAAATATTTGAAACCAGCGATAATACTACCGGGTGGGATGGAAAATCAAAAGGAGCAGATCAGCCGGTGGGTGTATACATATATGTTATTAAAATACGCATGCAGGATGAGGACACTTTTATTAAAAAAGGTACTATCAACCTGATCAGATAACCCTGAGTAAATCATGAAAAGAAACCTGAGGACGATATTAACCGGGATACTGTTGTCAACCTGCCTGATGGGGATAGCGCAGGTAGATCCTCATTTTTCGCAGTATTTCATACAGCCTATGAACCTGAACCCGGCACTAACAGGAGCTATTGAAGGTGATTTCAGGGTATCTGCTGTTTGGCGCAATCAATATGAAAATACTTTTTCAACTAAAGGTATTTCCGGAGAGGCAGTAACCGGGAAAAACCTGAATATTGGTGTCAATCTGCTGAACCAGTCTTCTTCCGACGGATCTTATAATTATACCAATGGCTATCTCAGCCTGGCATATACAGGAGTGAGGTTTAGTAATCATTACCTGGTAATGGGCATGCAGGCGGGTTTTTTAAACAGGCGTTTTAATGCTGCTAAGCTCCAATTCGGCGATCAGTGGATTTCAGGAATTGGTTTTGATCATTCTAACCCTACTAATGAAACACTTGCAAAATCATCAGTGTTTGATATTGATGCCGGCGCAGGAATTGTATATTATGATGCAACACCCGACAAAAAAATAAATCTATTCGGCGGGTTTTCGGCATATCATTTAAGTCAACCCAAAGATCCTTTTATAGCTGGCAATACAGAAAAGCAAGCTCTGCCTATCAGGTATAGTGCACATGCAGGTGCAAGAATAATTATTAATGAGTATTTCAATATAGTGCCTAATATATTGTATATGCGTCAGGGTAACAATGAAGAAAAAATGGCAGGCGCATATGTGCAGGTAAATGCCAGCGAAAAAACAGACCTGATGTTTGGTGCAAATATCCGTTTCAATGATGCAATTGCACCATTTGCAGGCGTATACTATAAAGGACTCACTATAGGAATGAGCTATGATACAGGATTTTCAAGTAAGGATGCACTAAATGTTAATCGTAACAGCCTCGAAATATCTCTGTCTTATACCTGGTGGAGAAAAAAGACTATGGAGACAAAACCCTTTTATTGCCCTCGATTTTAAATCTTGTTTAGTATGATGACTGAACACAAAAATACATTCCGCAATACACTCATACTTATAATACTTATAAGCTTCAGTTGTTTATTGGGTATTAAAAACGTTGCGGCACAGGTTAACGAAAAAGGTTATTTCGTGCAGGCAGAAAAACTGTTTGCTCAAAAAAAATATTATGAAGCCATACAGTATTATGAAAAATACCTAAGCACCGAAAAAGATAAGTCGGCACGTTCAACACCTTTTGCTGTTCAAAAAAAAATTAAAGGGAAGTCCAATATCAGCCTGCACAATGAGGCAATATATCATCTTGCAGAAAGTTACAGGTTGTGCAACAATTATACAAAAGCTGAAAAATTGTATCGTGAAGCTACAGGTTTTTCCCCTGATGCCTACCCCGAAAACATGTATTGGTATGCAGTTACTTTAAGAGCAAATAAAAAATATGATGAAGCACAGACTGCATTTGAGTCCTTTCGGGAAACTCATAAAACAATGGATGCGCTGCTCACCGGAACTGACAGAGAATTAGAAAATCTTCAGTTTATAAAAGAACAATTATCGAAATCAAAGGCATCTTTTTTTGTAAGCCGGCTGGTCAATACTTCAAATATTTCGGCATATGCCATGAGTAGTGTTGCGGAAAATAAAATAGTCTTTACTTCAATAAATGAACCTGCCACCGCCAATGGTCAGCAAGGTATTTATAGTGCAGGACTTTACCAGGCTGAGTTATCTGGCTCTGCAATAAACAACAAAGAAAAACTGGCTATACCTGGCGCCAACCATTCGCACCAGGGGTTAGCAACCTTCAACAAGCGGGGTGATAAAATGCTTTTCACCCAATGGACAGAGAATAATGGTATAAAAACTTCTGCAATATTCCGCTCTGAAAAAACAGATACCGGATGGAGTAAACCGGTAAAACTCAGTGAGCCGGTGAATGTGGCTGGCTTTAACAGTACCGAACCTTTTATTACAACCGACGGAAAATATTTACTCTTTTCATCTGATCGCCCCGGTGGTGTAGGCAAATATGATATCTGGTATGCTACACTCGACTCCGATCTTAATGCATTACTAGTAAACAATACCGGCAATATTATTAATACAGCAGAAGACGAAATGTCGCCTTCCTACCACCAGGTAAGCAGGACATTGTTATACTCCAGTAATGGATTTATAGGTATGGGTGGTTTCGATATTTATTCTGCCAAAGGAGATGTGCAACTTTCCAACTGGGAGAAGCCATTAAATGCTGGCAACCCGATCAACTCTTCCAAAGATGATTTGTTTTATATCAGCACAGATGAAGATAATTTATGGAACACTGGAATTTTTAGTTCGGACAGGGAATCTGAATGTTGCCTTGATATGTTTACTGTCAGGCAGGATAATGCTCAAATCGTTACCGGCAGGGTAATTGACTGTGGAACAGGACAACCTTTACCCGGTGCTGCATTGACAGTTACCGATCCCAAACATGGGGGAAAAATTTTATATAGTCAGAAAACGACTGAAGGAGGTTTATACAGCTTCAGGTTGCAGAATACTTCGAAATTTGATATCAAAACAGAAGCTGAAGGATATGAACAATCTGTCGGTAATTACACAGCTTATTTTGATACCGGAGTGTACAAAATGGAGAATGAAGATATCTGTCTGAAATTAATAACAAAAGAAGACCCCAATAATTCATTGGAAAACCCGGACGCTTTTGCATCATCAGCATCACTGGCAAAATTCTCTTACAACAAATCAACACTTAGTAATGGATCATTCTCACAACTCGACAGTCTGATAGCATATATGCAGAATAATCCGGCAGTTATTGTAGAAGTTGGCGGTTATACCGACTCAAAAGGATCGGAAGCATATAATTTACAACTGGCTCAAAAACGTGTGGACGCATGTATTAAATACCTTGTACGCCATGGTATTGATAAATCAAGACTGGTTGGAAAAGCATATGGTGAATGCTGCCCACTCGAACCTGAAACAATTAATGGAATTGACAATCCCGATGCACGCCAGCGAAACAGAAGAGTGGAATACAAAGTCATAAAATAATTTTGATCCCTGAAAAAACCTCCTGGCTATACCATAAAAATTTCTGAAAATACTTACCTGAAAAAATGCTTCATAAAATAATTAAAGATATTTTTGTCTTTTATTATTAATTGACCCTTCTAACTGCTTATTCAGAAATTCAAAATTTTCCGAAAGCAATGGCAGGGTTTATAACAAACACAACTGAATAGAAAATTGTAAGTATGGAAACAAGTAAGCTGGGTGAAAAATTATATTTAGCAATGGGGGACTGTGCCGGGCATAAAGTAGTAATGGCTGTTGGATATACACCGGAATATGCAAATAAAAAAGCAAAGCAATTTGAAGAAAAAAGTAATGGACTGGTAAAGTATATAGATATTTCAGTAATCAATACTGGTGATAAAATAAAAAGCGGCACCATCGAAAGACACTGATGAATTCATAATGCAAATCGAATCATCAGATTTTGCAAGCAGTTTTATAATTTCAGATTTGAGATTTGATATTTGAGGTCTCAGGTTTGATGTTTCATGTTTATCGTTTCACATTTGCCATTTCACGTTTATCATCTATACAAAAAAACTCAGCATTCGCTGAGTTGTTGTGACCCCGCAGAGACTCGAACTCTGGACCCTCCCGATTATGACATCGGGATGCTATATCGGACATTCAATGTTTCAAGTTTCAGGTTTCACGTTTGCCCTCTCACATTTGCCATTTCTCGTTTATCATCTATATAAAAAACTCAGCTAATAGCTGAGTTTGTTGTGACCCCGCAGAGACTCGAACTCTGGACCCTCCCGATTATGACATCGGGATGCTCTATCGGACATTTGTTGTTTCAAGTTTCAAGTTTCTGGTTTCACGTTTGCCGTCTCACATTTGCCATTTCACGTTTATCATCTATACAAAAAAACTCAGCATTCGCTGAGCTTTTGTGACCCCGCAGAGACTCGAACTCTGGACCTCCCGATTATGACATCGGGATGCTCTATCGGACTTTTGTCGTTTACCATCTCACGCTTTTCATTTACATAAAAAAACTCAGCTTATCGCTGAGTTTGCTGTGACCCCGCAGAGACTCGAACTCTGGACCCGCTGATTAAGAGTCAGCTGCTCTACCAACTGAGCTACGGAGTCGGGGCTGCAAAAGTATTAAAATGCAGTCAAAATAAGACAACTTTTCTTTGCCTAAATTGCAGCCTGATGCAACAGACTGCCCCAAAATTAAAAATCATTGAATGTCCGCGTGACGCCATGCAGGGATGGCCACATTTTATCCCTACAGATAAAAAAGTAACCTACCTCAACAGTCTTTTGAAAATAGGTTTCGATACCATAGATTTCGGAAGCTTTGTTTCACCAAAAGCAATTCCGCAGATGGCGGATACACACGAAGTTATACAGCGGTTAGAGTTAACCGATAGTGCAACAAAATTATTGTCCATCGTTGCCAACGAACGTGGCGCTCTTGAAGCCTCAGTATATGAAACCATCACTTATCTTGGTTATCCTTTTTCCGTTTCTGAAACCTTTCAGCAACGAAACACAAACAGTTCAATTGCTAATGCTCTTGACACGGTTAAAAAAATTCAGGAAATATGTACAAAGCACAGTAAAAAGCTGGTGCTGTATATATCAATGGGATTTGGCAACCCTTACGGCGATCCCTATGATGAAACTATAGTTTATGAATGGGTGGACAAAATGCAGCAACTTGGGATTAGTATTATTTCCCTTGCTGATACTGTAGGAGTAGCTACGCCAGAACAGGTATCAGAAATGACCGCGTATGTAATCAACCATTTCCCGGGAATAGAAACCGGTGTGCACCTGCATTCAACACCACTGAACAGAATATTTAAAATTGAAGCTGCCTACAAAGCCGGATGCCGCCGGTTTGATGGAGCATTAATGGGTATTGGAGGATGTCCAATGGCCAATGATGAACTTGTAGGCAATATGGACACGGTGCAAATGCTTCACTATTTTTCAAAAATTGATGAAGAACTTAATGTAAATGAATCTGCACTTCAACAAAGCCTGCAACTTGCAACTGCCACATTTATTTAACTATGGATTTCAGAATTTCTTTTGATGTTAAAGCATTGTCGTCACGAATAAAACACCGACAGAAAATTTTATTAACGGGATCATGTTTTACCGAACATATTACAAAATATCTTTCCGATAATAAATTTAATGTATTGGGAAACCCAAATGGCATTTTATTCAACCCGGTTAGTATTACCCAATCTTTATTGTCGTATATCCTGCCAAAACAATATACGCAGGAAGATATTTTTTATTTTAATGAAAGCTGGCATAGCTGGGACCATCACAGCAGATTTTCTGCTCTTGAAACTACAGATACTCTCACCCGCATCAACACCTCACAAAATGCCGCCCACCATTTTCTAAAAGCTGCCGACTGGCTGATCATTACTTTAGGATCGGCATTTGTGTATGAGTGGACTGAGAAAAATTCATCTTTATATCCAATCGGCCAACGCAGCACCAACGTTGTAGCAAATTGCCATAAAGTGCCACAGGATAAATTTTATAAAAGGCTGCTAAGTACGGAAGAAGTTATGGCACAGTTGGATGAACTTGTGTACAGACTGTCTATCTTCAACCCGCAATTGAAAATTATTTTCACCATAAGTCCGGTGCGACATCTTAGAGACGGACTGATTGAAAACAACAAGAGTAAAGCCGTACTGATACAGGCAGTACACGCCATGACAGATAAGTTTGATAAACTATTCTATTTTCCTGCATATGAACTTTTAATTGATGATCTGCGCGATTACCGGTTTTATGCGGAAGATATGGTGCACCCCAACTATTTAGCCACCGATTATGTCTGGGAAAAATTCACTGCAGCATGTATTGATCCTTCCGCATACGGTATAATGAAAGAAATGCAAACCATTAATGCAGCAATCAGGCACCGCCCATTCAACCCGTCATCTGTAGCACACCTTCAGTTTCTACAGCAAAATGCCGATAAAGTAAGGCGGCTGAAAGAACAATATTCCTATATAGATTTCACCAATGAACTTGATTACTTTGTGAAAGGTGAATAGTGAATGAAGTGTAACATGAAACGATAGACATGAGCGACGTGAATCGTGAATTGTTAGACATGAAACGATAAACAACAAACGTAAAACTATAAACTCCAAACAATAAACTTCAAATTCCCGAGATATGCAATAACTATTTTTAAATTTTTTAAAAATATTATCTTCTGCCTATAAGTTCGAAAGCTGACTGCTGAAAGCTGACACCTGAAAGCTGATAGCTCATAGCTCATAGCCCAAAGCCCAAAGCTCCCCCCTCACAAATACAACGCATCCACCAGTTTTAGATGACTACTAAAAGTATATACCCGCGGTTCACCTGTGGGAATATTCACTTCTGAAATATGTTGTGGGCTGATATTTTCAAGATACATCATCAGCGCCCGAAGGCTGTTGCCATGTGCCACTACCAATACGTTTTTCCCTGCAATAATCAGCGGTTCAATTTCCCGCTGATAAAATGGAATCACCCTTGCAGCAGTATCTTTCAGGCTTTCACCACCGGGAGGATGCACATCATAACTCCGCCTCCATATCGCCACCTGCTCAGTTCCATATTTGTCCGCCATTTCTTTTTTATTCATACCCTGCAGTTCGCCATAGCTCCGTTCATTGATTGCACTGTCTTTTACAACCGGTATATCAGTTTGCCCGATCTCCTTCAGAATTATAGAAAGTGTTTCATTAGCGCGGAGAAGTGTAGAAGTAAAAGCATGGTCAAAAATAATATGCTTAAGTTTCTTTCCTGCGGTATGTGCTTCATTCCTTCCCGCATCAGTCAGGGGCACGTCCACATCACCCGTAAATTTATTTTCCAGGTTCCATTGCGATTGTCCATGACGAACGATGACTAATAAAGACATGATACAGTTTTGAATGACAAAGATATCTTCATATTCGCAATTTTTCCCTCTTAAAATACAGAATATCTGCAAATCCGATGATTGAAAAAAGGTAAAGCTTACTATCTTTAATAACTAACAAAAGAAATGAAGTATGAGCTATCACATTTTCAACCGCAGAGAATTTATTCGTGGAGCTTCCGCAGCATTAGTGCTTGCAACATTAAAAGCCAACGGCATGGGTGTATCAATACCTCCTTCTAAGCGGCGCGTAGCACTTATTGGAACCGGCTGGTATGGCAAGAGTGATTTGTTTAGATTAATACAGGTAGCCCCGGTTGAAGTAGTCGGACTTTGCGATCCCGATCAGCACATGTTGCAGCACGCAGCAGATATGGTAAGTCAACGCCAGGAAAGCCGGAAAAAACCACCCATGTATGGTGATTACCGGAAAATGCTGGCGGAGCAAAAACCAGAAATTGTACTGATAGGATCACCCGACCATTGGCACGCATTGCAGGCCATAGAAGCCATCAAATCGGGTGCACATGTTTACGTGCAAAAACCAATAAGTGTGGATGTACTTGAAGGAGAAGCGATGGTAGCCGCTGCCAGGAAATACAATCGTGTAGTGCAGGTGGGTACTCAACGCAAGAGCACTCCGCACCTTATAGATGCAAAGAAAAATATTGTAGACGCAGGACTACTAGGAAAAGTATCGCATGTAGAAATGTGCTGCTACTATCACATGCGCGCCAATGGCAATCCACCCGTGCAGCCTGTTCCTGATTTTTTTGATTATGAAATGTGGACAGGACCTGCTCCCCTGCGCCCCTATGATGGATTACCTCACAGGCGCTGGTGGCGTACATTTATGGAATATGGCAATGGAATTATGGGCGATATGTGCATACACATGTTCGACACTGTTCGATGGATGCTGCAATTAGGCTGGCCACAACGTATCAGTTCCACTGGAGGAATATATGTAGATAAAACCGGCAAAAGCAATATTGCAGATACCCAGTCTGCAATATTTGAATATCCCGAACTTAATTGTATCTGGCAGCACCGAAGCTGGGGCACACCTGCTGATCCGGAGTATCCCTGGTCATTCAAATTATATGGCGACAAAGGCACATTATGCGGAAGCACCATGAAATATGATTTCATTCCACAGGGCAAGGGTGAAAAAATACATAAAGATGTGGTGTACGAAAAAGAAAAATATCCCGAAGACCTTACCGAACCCGATATAGAATTAAACGCCGCTCCTGCCACCCGCTTGCACATGCTCGATTTTCTGAAAGCGATAGACAACAAAACCAGGCCTGTAGCTGATATTGAACAGGGACATATCTCCACAGCAAGCTGCATTATTGCCAATCTTTCCATGAAGCTGGGAAGGCCTTTGC
This sequence comes from Chitinophagaceae bacterium, assembly GCA_039811345.1. Lineage (GTDB taxonomy): Bacteria > Bacteroidota > Bacteroidia > Chitinophagales > Chitinophagaceae > Agriterribacter. Next base: position 85,875 of record JBDHYJ010000007.1, on the reverse strand, counting down.
AATACGACCCCATCAAAAAAGAAATTATAGGAGACGCAGAAGCTACCCGGCTATTGCAACGCCCCTACCGTCAGCCCTGGATACACCCTTATGCTGAATTAGTATAAAACTTTTTAAAACAATGAAAAGATATCTTGCTTTATTACAGTTTATCCTTGTTAGTTCCGTATTATATGCACAATCTAACCACTTGCAGCAAAAGGATGGGCAGTATATTATACTTGCTGAGCAGTCTGCAAGCAGAGTAGCCATTGCTGACATAAAATCACAAAGCATAGTTTGGGAATGGAAACCGGCTATACAGCCTGACATAAAACAGGAGCATGTAAAATGGTTTAGTCATATGAGTGATGCCAAGCCTGTGAAAAAAGGGAAATATATTCTTGCATGTGCTTCGGGTGGTGGAGTAGCATTAATACGCATTTCAGATAAAAAAACGATATGGTATGCATATGCCGGTGGCAATACTCATTCCATTGAACTGCTACCGGATGGTAATATAGTAAGCGCATCCAGCACTGGTAATTTAATGCGAATATTTATCTGCAACAAAAAGAGCCTGCCTGAAGAAACACAGTATAAAGATTTTCCGCTGCACGACGGTCATAACCTGGTATGGGATGAAAAAAGACAACTGATGTACACTGTTTCCGATAATCAGTTTATCCGCTATCGCTATAATCATAACAAAGAAAACCCGGCACTCATAGCTGTTGATTCCATCACTGTACCCGGTAGCGGGGCTCATGATCTAAGCTGGTCATTCGATCGCAGGTTTCTATGGCTGAGTACAATAGAAAATATCTTCAGGATTTATATACCTGGCAACAGAATTGAAAAAGCCGAAGGCAAAATCACCCATGATATCAAAAGTATATCGTCTATTAATGCCTCCTACCCTATACTTGTTGTGCAACCCAAAGAAAGCTGGTGGACCGATGAAGTGCTTGATATCAACGGTAACAGTATTTTTAAACAAAAGGGATTGCGGATATATAAGGCGAGGTGGTGGTGAAAATTTTTGAAGATGATTGTTGTTTGTAGCGAACAACCGTATATGCCAATTTCAATTCCTATATGGTGCGAATACTTTCTCACCGGGGTCCTCATTCAAGGCTATAGTTGGTAGCTAGGAGACCCTGGTGCTAAAATATCTTTTCCTGTTCACCTGGTCTCACGCTTCGCACAGATTCAGGGCTGTGAAGACCCCATTGCGACAATAAAGCCGATTTTTTATGAAGAACAATTGTTGCTAACGGTATAGCTTACCTGTAATTCCGTGAATTTCGTTTTTATATAGTAATGCATATAGCTGTCGGTGATGTTCACGAACTATAATTTAGGAATAATATTATTTATAAAGTGCTTCAGATTAGTGATGGTAATATTTTCCTCCACCTTATAGGTTTCTTCTCCATTGCCGATAATAAAACCTTCTTTTGCTGAGGTGTCTTCCATTGATATTCTGAATCCTTTTTCTATCCTGGGGTTGGTGCCAAATTTTACTTCTATGGCGGCCAGCACTTCACCATTTTTTTCAATCAATAAATCACATTCTGCGCCCTGGTGGGTACGATAAAAATAAAACTGGCGCTCTGCTTCAAAACTATTAATGAGTTGTTCTATTATAAAACCTTCCCACGATGCTCCCACCATAAAATGATTCACCACAGTTTCATAAGTATCAAGTCCCAGCAAGCTGTGAAGCAAACCGCTATCCCGCAAAAATATTTTAGGTGATTTGACTAAACGTTTTTTGAGATTTCTGTGCCAGGGTTGCAAAACCCGGATGATGAAAGCGCCTTCTAAAAAATTCACATAACGCAAGATCGTTTTTCTGTCTATATCCAACCCTTTTCCAAACTGCTGGGCATTTAATAAATTCCCTTGTGCAGATGCAAGCAATTGCCAAAAACGTTCCATCAGTTTCACATCAGTATGCAACCCCAATAACCCTAAATCACGATGTATATAAGTCTGAACAAAACTCCTTCGCCATAAAGCACTTCCCTTATCAGTTGCCGCCAAATAAGAATCCGGAAAACCACCCCTCAACCAAAGCATGTTGAGATTATCTGCTTCTTTTAAAGTAAATGGCGTAAGTTCAATATATCCAATTCTACCGGCTAATGTTTCTGAAGTTCCCCGGATCATATCTGGAGAAGCGGAGCCCAAAACAATAAATCTACCCGGTTTCCTGTCTTCATCTACAATCCCTCTTAATTCCGAAAACAATTCCGGCATAAATTGAATTTCATCCATTACTACACATCGGTCTTTAAATTGAGCCAGAAAGAAAGCCGGGTCTCTGCTTAGCTTATCTCTATCTGCCAGCCGTTCTAAATCCAGATAAAGAATATCTTTTTCGGCAACCAGGCTTTTAGCCAGCGTTGTCTTTCCTACCTGCCTCGGACCAATGATTCCGGTTATTGGGAATAGATCCATGTACTCCTTAAATATATTGTTAATCTGCTTTCTTACAATATTATCAACCATGATAAACGGTATTTTAACTCCTGAATTTCATGGTAAAATAAGATTATTTTTCGACAAATTCAAGGCTCACTTTGCTTGAAATAAGACCGGATTGTAAATTAAACAAGAGTAAGGGTAGGAACACAAAGGCATTTTTTGGGTATTAATAATAATCCTATACAGTTAACCTTAAATGGCAGTTCATTATCTTCAGGCAGGGACAGTAATCTTTTAATTCGCAATCGGATGCATAACCCGTACAGAAGTCAAAACAATAGCAGCCTGAATCTGCGATAACCGTTTACCGATTTATAAGCCCCACCATTATTCATAAGCAAAAGAGATTGGTAAATGTCGTGAGAGACCAACGGAAAGATTCCATGAATCCATCATTTTTGTAAACACTACAAAGATGATATTCATTTCCTCGTCTGTCAATTGTTGAGCGGGAGGAAATGACTCAGTTGTCAAACCACAATAATTCATAATCAATATTAATCGCCCCCCTTTTTAGTTGTTTGCAAAAGTATCGGGCTTTGACTTTAATTCTTACTTCGTACTAAACAGATAGTATTATGCCCCCCCTTTTCAACCTCCAGGATCATTCTTGAATTACTCCTGAGTGCAATCAAAAGATAAAACTACCAATAGCATTATTTAAATATCTTCACTCCCGATAAAATCATAGTTGTTAAGTTCAAAGAAAATCGGTGGACTGATTAAATACCTGGCAATAACAAAAATAATATTTTCAAGGAGTAGAGATTGCAGATAATTGATGAGAGGGTTTTGATTTACAGATACAAAAAAAGGTGACTTGCGCCACCTTAAAAATTTTCACTACGGAATAATCCTTATTGTGAATTGCTTTCGGATTCAAAGATAGTGTTTCTATTTTCATGGACAAAAAATGATATAACAAAAATTGCCCTGTAAATAAAATGATATAATTTTATAGTCAAGAACAGCTCCTTAGATAGCATCTCAGGATTGACGCTCCGAATATGGAGCGTTTCGCATTTTACTCAAGATAGCAGAATTTAATATCATTATATCGAAGTATCTTCTTCAGAAATGATAATGTAGAATAAATTCCAAAACTTAATCCAAACATATTAAAAAATAAGGTTTCGATAATTTATGTAAATTGAATACTTTAGAATATTTCATATAGTTGCTATTATACTACAAAAAACTTACCATGAAAAAAATTTTAGGTCTAGATATTGGCACCAATTCTATTGGTTGGGCATTGGTAGATAAAGATGAAAAAAAGATTATAGGTCTGGGAAGTAGAATTATTCCGATGGGTACTGATAAACAAGACTACGAAAAAGGTGTAGGTATAACCAAAAATGCAGATCGAAGAAAAAAACGTACTATTCGCAAAATGAATAAGCGTTACAAACTTCGCAGGAATAAGTTACTGTATATACTTTACGAATTGGGAATGTTACCAAAACAATTCCAATTCAAAAATGGCATCCCTGAAGCAGATAAAATTCAGGAATTAGAGCTACTTCCAATTCCACGAAAACGAGAGTATAGTGAGAAAAATCAAAGAAAAGATAGAGTTTACGTAGATGGGAAGCGAGTAAAGCAAGAGCCAGATTCCATTCTCAATTATGAGTTAAGAGTAAAAGCATTAAACGAACCCGTAGAACCTAAAGAGCTTGGGAAAATACTGTATAGCTTCAATCAACTTCGAGGATATTCAGGAGGAAATAATGATGAGGAGAATACCAAAAAGAAAAAGGAGAACGATAGTGATGACGAAAATGAAGGCGTAAAAAAGTACGAGGTAATTATTCAGAAGGTAATTGTTCAAGTAGTAGAAAAATCAGAAGAAACTTTTAAAGGTGGGAAAAACAAAAGTGAAACTTTGAATAAGTTCAATTTAACTGTTTTGGATGACGAAGCAGAACTTGAAGGATGGACAAAACTTCAAAACTTTGAAGAAAAGATTGGACAAGAAGAAGAACTCGAAATTCGTATCAAACGAAACCCCAAAACCGGAAAAATTACATCAAGAGAGTTTGCATTGCCCCAAAAAACAAATTGGCGTAAGCAAATGGAGAAAACAGAAGAAGACCTAAAACAAGGCAACTTACATATCAGTCAACTTATTTTACAGGATTTACATCAAAATAAATGGACTAAAATCAGGAATCGTGTTTTTCTGCGCCATCGTTATCAGGCAGAATTTGATGCTGTTTGGAACACTCAAAGCAAAACCTATTCTGTTTTAAATAATTGCCCCAAAGAAACCATTGAAAAAATTGCCAACTACTTGTTTCCTGGAAAAAGTGAGACACAGGAAAAATTACGTCAAGAAGCTTTAAGTGGAGGACTAAAACACATTATCAAAGAGCAAGTAATTTACTATCAAAGACCTTTAAAACCCCAAACAGAATTAATCAGCAAATGCCAGTTTGAGAAAGAAGAAGCTGTTTTAGCTAATTCTCATCCGCTGTTTCAGGAATTCAGATGTTGGAAGCAAATCAACAATTTGTTTATTACCTCAAAGCAGGAAACATATAATGAGCAGAAGAAAAAAAATGTTTTTCAATTTACTGATAGATTTTTAAGCCACGAAGAAAAGAGAGGTATTTATAACAGACTTCAAACTCAAAAACAGTTAGTTTTTGGAGAGGTTGCAAAAATTGTAAAATTAAAAAATGATAAAACCGAATATCTAAACGGACTAAATGTAAAAGCAAAACTCATTGGTTGTGATACCCAAATCACAATCAAGAAGGTTTTAGGCGAACATTTTGAAACACTTAACACGATTGATAATAAAATAATAGAAAATATTTGGAAAGCCATTTTTGACAATGCAAACAGTGGCAGCGAATACGATCCGAACAGCCCTAAAGTTTCTTCAATCAAAAAAGTCTTAAAGCCATTAAACAATGACGATTTAGCAACTGAATTGGCATTAAAATTTGCACAAACAGTTAAGTTTCCAAGAAGGTACGCAAGTTTTTCTAAAAAGGCAATAGTCAATATTTTGCCATTAATGCAATTAAATCCCAAGAACATTGCTGATTCGGTCAAGAATAATTTTTCTAATATCCAACATCTAATAGAAACAGGTGAAATATTAGATGAAAATTTATTTGAAGATTACATCATTCGTTTTGTACAAAAAAATCCCAATGTATTAGAAATGGGTGGACTTATGGAAGCATTTGCAGTTTCATTGGTTTACGGTAAACATACTTCAGAAACGATTGTAGCACAGTTTAAAGACTATCACGAAATACATCGTGTAGATAGAAATTTGCGAAATCCGATAGTTGAACAACTTGCCAATGAAACAATGCAGGTAGTTAAAGCTATTTGGAAACAATACCAATTTAATCCAGAAGAACTTGAGATAAAGGTAGAACTAGCAAGGGATTTAAAAAATAGTGCGAAGGAAAGAGATAAGATTTATAGAGGACAGATTAAGGGGCAGAAAACCAATAAGAGAATAAAAATTATCCTAACCGAAAACGGTATCACTTTAACTGAAAGGAATATTTTAAAATATAAATTATATGAACAGCAAAAATTTATGTCGCCATATACTCAAAATAAAATCATTCCTTTATGCTCCTTATTTGATGACAAACTCTATGATATTGACCATATTATTCCTAAAACAAGATATTTTGACAATTCAATCTCTAATTTGGTGGTGTGTGAAACCAATATCAATGAAGAAAAAAGCAATCGTACTGCTTGGGAATACATTTCACAACAAAGCTCCCAATATAAAATTCTAAGTATTGGTGCTTATTTAAGCCATATTAATGACAATTTCTTCGGCAAAAAGAAGAAAAATTTACTGCTCGAAAAAATCCCCACCAACCCCGTTGAAAGGCAACTGAAAGAAACACAATACATTTCTGTTGCTGTAAAAAACGAATTGGCAAAAATTGTAGGCAGCGATAATGTAAAAACCAGCACCGGAGAAGTAACTGATTTTTTGAGAAGCCGCTGGGGGTTGAAGAAGCTGTTAATGGAGCTCACAGAAAGTCGTTTTAAACAAATGGAGTTATGGGATTTGAACAAAGAAACCAACCAACCGAACAGCGAGTGGATTAAAAAATATTTTGACAAAGAAAAACAAAAGCACATTTATGAAATAAAAAATTGGAGTAAACGGTACGACCATCGCCATCACGCTATTGATGCGTTGGTAGTGGCATTAACACAGCAAAGCCATATCCAACGATTAAACAACCTCAATAAATATCTTCAGGATGAACTAACCAATCGAAAAGAAGAATTTAAAATTGAGGTAAAAGATGGCGAAACCATCTTAGAAGCATTCTTTAACTTGGAAAAACATCGTAGAGAAGAAGTGCAAAAGCAGATAGAAAGTTCAAGATACTTTGAACTGCCGTTTGAAGATTTGATTAAACAAGCTAAAGCACTTTTAGAGGCAATGGTAGTATCGATTAAGCCAAAAGATAAATTGAGTGTTAAAAAAGACGATTGGGGTAATGTACGATTAAAAATAAAAGGTGCTTTACATCAGGAAACCAATTATGGGAAAACAAAAGATTTGAAAACAGGATTATTACGTGATACCAAAACCATTGACATATCTAATCTAAAAGAGAAGGATATATCTCAAATAATAGATCAAGATGTTTTGGCTAAAGAAATAGATAATCATCGAAAAAGATACGATTCAATGAAGGAAGCCTTTACAGGAGAAGGGTTGAAAGTATTTAATGAAAGCAGGTTTCAAAGAAAGAAACCTAATGAATTAAAACCACCAGTTTATAAAGTAAAAGTTTGGTATAGCAGTAAACAAACGGAAGACAGCACATTACAACGACTGTATGATGATAATGATAAATTAAGTGTGATTACTGGTGATAACTACCTGTTTTTGGTAATGGAAAAAGCTGGTAAACGAATTTTTGATATAGCATCTTTGTATGATTCCGTTGAAATTACTAAAAACGTCTTGCATGAAAAGAACGAAGATCACAAACAACGTATTTGCGAAGAGTACAGGATAAAACACCAAGAAAAACCTCAAAAGGTTTTGTTCACATTACAGCAAAACGATTTGGTTTATCTTCCCGAAAATGCAGATGACCCAATTTTGAATTTTAACAACGATGCATTTAAGGAATGGATTAAGGATATTGAGAACAGAAAGGTATTTAGTAAGAGAGTTTATAAAGTTGCGAAATTTACGGGGAAAGACTGTCATTTTACACCACACAATTTTGCAAACGTTATAAGTGTCCCTAAAGATTTAACTGATGAACAAAAGAAATATTTAAAAAACCAATATAAAGATAAAACGATACCTAAAAAAGAATTGAATTTTATCGAATTTGGCTCTTATCGAGATTGTTCTCCTTACGAATTGGGAGAGGTGTTTATTAGAAGTTTAAATAATAAAGGAAAAGGATCAAACAAGCAGTATAAACCACTTAAAATACAAGATAGTTGTATAAAGTTGGAAGTTGATTGGTTAGGCAATATTTCACTCATAAAAAAAAAGACAAATAAAGAAATAAAAGAACAGGAATATATTTTATCAGAGCCGGAAGTAAGGTATAAAAACAGAACCCTAAAAACTTTTGACAGCTTTGAAGATGCTGCTGAAGCAGACGCAAAAGTCAAAGCAAATTTACCACCGGAACAGCATATTGCCAATGTAACCAAACGAATGAATGAAATGTATGCGGATGAACTGAAAAAACCAATGGATAAAACCCTGAAATTCAGAAATGATTAACCTTTTCACAGATGAACACCGGAAGCTGCTATCTGCGCTTTTAAAAAACAGTGTCGATTTCATGCTTATCGGAGGTTATGCAGTTATACATTACGGGTACGACCGCAATACCGGAGACATGGATATTTGGATCAAAACAGGCAATGACAACCGGGACAAACTTATAGCTGCACTGAAGGAATATGGCATTGTAGATGAACATCTTTCTATTCTGGCAGAAATGGATTTTACCAGCCCTGTTCCAGTGTTTTATATCGGCCATGAGCCAAGACGATGCGATTTCGTTACTAGAATAAGTAATGTAGTATTTGAAGATGCAATCAAACAGGTGAATTTCATCAATCTTGAGTCCATGAAGGTTCCGGTAATTCACTACAATCATCTGATTGCTTCAAAAATTACTTCTTCACGCTTAAAGGATAAAGCGGATATAGAAGAACTTCAACGAATCAATAAATACCGGCGAAATAATTAATTACGTCTTTGCTGAACCAATACAGAATTAATGCTGACAGCAACTTAAACAACAAAGCGATATTTGGGTCAGGAAAGAACCGGCAGAAGCCGTTTGCATATAATAATCAGAATGGTAATGCGTTCATCAGGTAAATCCTTTATCCATGATAAAGCGAACTCTTTATTTTGGCAACCCGGCTTATCTCAAAACCAATAATGAGCAATTAGTAATTGAGATGCAGGACAGTGGCGAAACCAAATCCGCGCCTATTGAAGATATAGGGTTACTTATACTTGATCACCGGCAAATCACCCTCACACAATCATTGCTTTCAAAACTACTTGCGAATAACACTGCAATAATTACCTGCGACGATACCCACCACCCCACCGGTATGATGTTTAACCTTGACGGGCATACCCTCCAAAGTCAAAAGTTTCAGGCACAAATTGAGGCCTCCGTCCCGCTAAAAAAGCAACTCTGGCAGCAGACCGTGAGCAGTAAGATCGGGAACCAGGCAGCACTGCTTCAACTCGAACGCGAAGAAAATAAACTCTTGCTCACCTATGCCGCAGCCGTAAAGAGCGGCGACAGTGAAAATCATGAAGCCAAAGCCGCAGCCTATTATTGGAAAAGAGTATTTCCTGATTTCCTGGAATTTCGAAGAGAGCGATATGGTCCACCACCTAACAATTTACTGAACTACGGCTATGCTATACTGAGGGCTTTGGTTGCCCGCAGCCTGACGGCATCCGGTATGCTACCTACACTGGGTATCCACCATCGCAACCAGTATAATGCCTATTGTCTTGCAGATGATATTATGGAGCCTTACCGCCCTTTTGTGGATAAAGTAGTTTGCCAGATTATCAGGGGCAATGGAAAATTCCTGGAGATGACACCGAATATGAAAAAAGCATTACTTGAAATTCCGGCAATGGATGTGCAGATTGACGGACAAAAAAGCCCGTTAATGAATGCGGTGCAGCGCACAACGGCTTCATTGGCCAAATGCTTTGAAGGAAAAGCAAGAAAAATTTTATACCCTGAGTTTGTTTAAACCTATATGGTTTACGGCGCTCATCAAACTGGTAGTAAACTGTATAAGTTTTCCAGACTGACTCACCCAAAACCCTGCTTCAAAATATTTTCATACTCGTCTGCATAACAGCTATTTGCTGCATGCAGCAACTCTTCCTCTTGGAAGCTGAATGAATTGCATTTACATTATGTTTCAACGCTTAAACGCATATCGCATCATGTGGGTACTTGTATTTTTTGATCTTCCAACGGAAACCAAAAAAGACAGGAAGATATACGCTAAATTCCGGAAGGATATAATGGCGGATGGTTTCAATATGTTCCAGTTTAGTATTTATCTGAGGCATTGTGCCAGCAAAGAAAATGCAGATGTGCATATCAAAAGAGTGAAAGCCATATTACCGGCAAAGGGACATATTGGTATCATGTGTATTACCGACAAGCAGTTTGGAATGATGGAAATTTTCAGAGGAAAAGAACAGACTGAAGCGCCACCGGTAGCACAACAACTGGAGTTATTCTGATGCCTGGGTTAGCATTAATACAACCATGTTGGGATGGCTAAACTATAAATAGTATTTAAAACAATGAGTGATCATGCAGATTTTGTAGTACACAGGATTTATAAGTTTCAATAAATCCAAATAAGGGGGAAATATTTAAAAGAGAATCCGCCCAGGCAGGAATAAAAAAATGGAGACTGATCCCCATTTTTTCATCCTAAAAAGTAGCCCAATCCCTGTAAAATCAATAGCTTATAGCAATGCTGTTGTTAAAGAACTAAGCTACAGAAAAATTTGAAAGCAATTCACAACTGTAATTTCTCTTGCACACAATGTGTATGTTGTTAAAGAACTAAGCTACAGAAAAATTTGAAAGCAATTCACAACCTAATTACATCTACATTATTAAAATTTAGTGTTGTTAAAGAACTAAGCTACAGAAAAATTTGAAAGCAATTCACAACTTCGGAAAATGGACTGCTCCTGCAGGTGTTGTTGTTAAAGAACTAAGCTACAGAAAAATTTGAAAGCAATTCACAACAAAAATACATAGCTGCCAGCGTTGCGGGTTGTTGTTAAAGAACTAAGCTACAGAAAAATTTGAAAGCAATTCACAACACGTCAATTTGATCCTGCTGTTCTACAAACGTTGTTAAAGAACTAAGCTACAGAAAAATTTGAAAGCAATTCACAACCAATGCCCGAAGTTTGCCCCAAATAAATAGTTGTTAAAGAACTAAGCTACAGAAAAATTTGAAAGCAATTCACAACGGGCAAACCGTGAAGGTTTCCAAACCTGAAGTTGTTAAAGAACTAAGCTACAGAAAAATTTGAAAGCAATTCACAACAGTTTGCAAATGCAAGGTTTTGCAATGATTGTTGTTAAAGAACTAAGCTACAGAAAAATTTGAAAGCAATTCACAACAAAACAAGGTCTAACCCTTGAAGATTTGCCGTTGTTAAAGAACTAAGCTACAGAAAAATTTGAAAGCAATTCACAACAAACAAATATATAGAACGCGGAGTAACTCAGTTGTTAAAGAACTAAGCTACAGAAAAATTTGAAAGCAATTCACAACAAACAGGCGAATCTTTGCGCAGCGTAAGCCGTTGTTAAAGAACTAAGCTACAGAAAAATTTGAAAGCAATTCACAACGCGTGGAATATAGCGGAGAGGGGCAGTCCTGTTGTTAAAGAACTAAGCTACAGAAAAATTTGAAAGCAATTCACAACTATTTATAAAAATCCCATTTTTTAAAAGGGTTGTTAAAGAACTAAGCTACAGAAAAATTTGAAAGCAATTCACAACTAAATCTTCCATCGCTTCGGGTAATCCGCTGTTGTTAAAGAACTAAGCTACAGAAAAATTTGAAAGCAATTCACAACATATTCTATATTAAATAATGACGCTGCATTGTTGTTAAAGAACTAAGCTACAGAAAAATTTGAAAGCAATTCACAACACAAATTGATAACGTTTCGCGTTTGTCATTGTTGTTAAAGAACTAAGCTACAGAAAAATTTGAAAGCAATTCACAACAGTTAATGGAATGTATTATTATGCTCCACAGTTGTTAAAGAACTAAGCTACAGAAAAATTTGAAAGCAATTCACAACCAATGCCCGAAGTTTGTCCCAAATAAATAGTTGTTAAAGAACTAAGCTACAGAAAAATTTGAAAGCAATTCACAACTACCAGCTGCGACCTGCAGCCGCCTGTTCAGTTGTTAAAGAACTAAGCTACAGAAAAATTTGAAAGCAATTCACAACATAATCTTGTTGAGGGTAAGAATATTAATGGTTGTTAAAGAACTAAGCTACAGAAAAATTTGAAAGCAATTCACAACTGCATCTTGCTGCTCTTTCTCATGCGTTGCAGTTGTTAAAGAACTAAGCTACAGAAAAATTTGAAAGCAATTCACAACATACGCTGAAACTAAACCAATAATACCGCCGTTGTTAAAGAACTAAGCTACAGAAAAATTTGAAAGCAATTCACAACGTAGTAGTTAAAACTCCCTGTTGTTTTAAAGTTGTTAAAGAACTAAGCTACAGAAAAATTTGAAAGCAATTCACAACTATAATGTTAGCAGTTGGTTTTTGTGGTTAGTTGTTAAAGAACTAAGCTACAGAAAAATTTGAAAGCAATTCACAACGGTGAAAAGATACATGATACATTTATCCCGGTTGTTAAAGAACTAAGCTACAGAAAAATTTGAAAGCAATTCACAACGGAAATTGGAACGTTATAAACATAAATAATGTTGTTAAAGAACTAAGCTACAGAAAAATTTGAAAGCAATTCACAACGCAGGTCTATGTTGAGCAATTAGTTAATGAGTTGTTAAAGAACTAAGCTACAGAAAAATTTGAAAGCAATTCACAACAAAATCGCTGGAATATAAGACCGATCTGCGTTGTTAAAGAACTAAGCTACAGAAAAATTTGAAAGCAATTCACAACAGATTGAACATCGTATCGCGCAATAGTACGTTGTTAAAGAACTAAGCTACAGAAAAATTTGAAAGCAATTCACAACGAAATTGCTTAGTCATAAGTTTCATAAATGGTTGTTAAAGAACTAAGCTACAGAAAAATTTGAAAGCAATTCACAACTATTCTACAAGTTCAGCACGTTCATAGTTTGTTGTTAAAGAACTAAGCTACAGAAAAATTTGAAAGCAATTCACAACCATACACATGACCATTGTCGGACATCTTAAGTTGTTAAAGAACTAAGCTACAGAAAAATTTGAAAGCAATTCACAACTGCAAGAGTTGCCCGGTTATCATTCCAAAGTTGTTAAAGAACTAAGCTACAGAAAAATTTGAAAGCAATTCACAACCCGGAAACAATACTTTTATCTGTTTTTTCTGTTGTTAAAGAACTAAGCTACAGAAAAATTTGAAAGCAATTCACAACAATCAGGATAAGAAGCTATTTTTTGTCCATGTTGTTAAAGAACTAAGCTACAGAAAAATTTGAAAGCAATTCACAACTGATGTCGGTATACAAAAAGACGCCAAAACGTTGTTAAAGAACTAAGCTACAGAAAAATTTGAAAGCAATTCACAACTGAAGATTCTTTATTTAATTCGAAATTCGAATTAAATCAAAAAGTTCAGCAACCAACTATATAACCTTAGTAGAAAAAACAATCTATTCAAATTCTAACCTTATTACCTTCAGAATGTAAATAAGGTAATAAGGTATTTCATATAACTATATTAGTTCTACTAAGGTTATTCTGCTAATGTTTTTTAGTTATAGTTATTTTAACCATTGCTTCCCAAAAAAATCTTGTTCCGGGCATCAGGAATATATACTGGTATCTTCCCTGGCTTGCAAATATCTGCAACATTTAATTCAGCCCTGCAATGGTATTTTTGCATCATCAGGTTTTGCATTAACTTGTAATGCAATTAACCATCTATGGCTAAAGAATTGAGAAAACAGGATGCACTGGAATATCATTCCAATGGCCGTCCGGGAAAAATTGAAGTAGTTCCAACAAAAGCGGCAAAAACCCAAAGAGATTTGTCGCTTGCCTATTCTCCCGGTGTGGCAGAGCCCTGCAAGGAAATTCAGGCAAATGTTGAAAATACCTATAAGTATACTGCCAAAGGAAACCTGGTAGCTGTTATCAGCAATGGCACGGCAGTGCTCGGTTTGGGCGATATCGGCCCCGAAGCAGGCAAACCGGTAATGGAGGGTAAAGGCGTGCTGTTCAAAATCTTTGCTGATATTGATGTGTTTGATATTGAGATTAATGAAAAAGATCCGGAAAAATTTGTGCAGATCGTACAATCGCTCGAACCCACTTTTGGCGGGATTAACCTTGAAGATATCAAAGCGCCGGAATGTTTTTATATAGAAAAGCAACTCAGGGAAAGGATGAACATACCGGTGATGCACGACGATCAACATGGCACTGCAATTATCAGTTCGGCCGCGCTGCTTAATGCTCTTGAGCTGCAGAAGAAAAAAATCAGTAATGTGCGGTTTGTTGTAAACGGCGCCGGTGCTGCAGCAATGGCCTGTATACAACTATATGTAGCGCTTGGTGCAAATAGCAGCAGTTTTACATTGTTCGACAAAGATGGTGTGTTGCATAAAAACCGGGCAGACCTGGATGATATCAAAAAAAGATTTGCAAATACTGCCAATAGTAACCTCACGCTGAATGAAGCAATGAAAGGTGCCGATGTCTTTATCGGGCTTAGTGCTGCCAATACGGTTACCCAGGAAATGATAAAACAGATGGCTAAAAGACCTATTGTGTTTGCCATGGCAAATCCCGATCCCGAAATCAGTTGGGAAGCTGCCACCTCCTGCCGTAAAGATATCATCATGGCCACGGGCAGAACAGATTATCCCAACCAGGTGAATAATGTACTCGGGTTCCCCTATATTTTCAGGGGGGCGCTTGATGTAAGGGCTACTCAAATCAACGAGTCTATGAAAATGTCGGCAGTAAAAGCGCTTGCTGAATTAGCTAAAACTCCTGTGCCCGATATTGTAAACCTTGCCTATACGGAAGCCAATATCGTTTTCGGTCCAAATTATATTATTCCCAAACCGCTTGATCCCAGGCTGATCTCCACCATTTCTCCCGCTGTTGCCAAAGCAGCCATAGCGAGTGGAGTAGCCAAACACCAGATTACAGACTGGGAAAAATATAAAATAGAACTCGACCGGCGCCTGGGCAATGACATCCAGTTGTTCCGCGTAATCGGCCACAAAGCCAGGCAGGACCCCAGAAGAGTGGTATTTGCAGAAGCTGATAATGCAAGGATACTGAAAGCCGCACAAACGGTAATGGAAGAAGAAATCGCCTATCCTATACTGTTAGGTGAAGAAAAAAGAATATTGAAGATTGCCCGCGACAATGGCATTGACCTTGATAATATTCCCATTATAAATCCACGCAGTGAGGAGTGTGAAAAAATGAGACATGAATATGCTTCGCTATACTTCAAAAAAAGGCAGCGCCGTGGTGTGAACCATTATGAAGCCTCAAAGAGTATGAAAGAACGTATTAAGTTTGCCTGCATGATGGTGAATACCGGCGACGCCGATGCGGTGATCAGCGGGCTTACGCGCAACTATCCGCAAACCGTAAGACCGGCACTCCAGATAGTGGGTACTGAAAAAGGGGTGAACAAAATTGCCGGTATGTATATTATTATTACCAAGAAAGGTCCTATTTTCCTGGCAGACACTACGGTGAACTTTAATCCCACTTCTGAAGAACTGGCGGATATAACATTGCTTGTGGCTAAAGAAATAAGATCTTTCGGCATAGTGCCCAGGATAGCCATGTTAAGCTATTCTAATTTTGGTACCAGCAATACCACTGAGGCTGTTATGGTAAGGAAAGCGAGAGAACTGGTGAAAATCAAAAACCCTGATCTGATAGTGGATGGTGAAATGCAG
Organism: Chitinophagaceae bacterium; assembly: GCA_039811345.1. Lineage (GTDB taxonomy): Bacteria > Bacteroidota > Bacteroidia > Chitinophagales > Chitinophagaceae > Agriterribacter. Next base: position 70,207 of record JBDHYJ010000007.1, on the reverse strand, counting down.
GGTATACTTGCATTCAATAAAGAACTCCTTAAAGAAAACTATCCTTTCAGCGAGCTGGTAGATATGGATGTAAACACACTTATATTTCCTAACCTCAGCGCAGGAAATATTGCCTACAATCTTTTACAGGAGGTAGGCGGGTTCGATACTATTGGTCCTGTTTTACTGGGTCTGGCAAAACCGGTACATGTGTTACAACTGGGCAGCACCGTAAGAAGTATTGTAAACATGGTACTCATTGCAGTGGTGGATGCCCAGCAAAAATGTCCGCGTAAACCGGGAGAAAATATTAATGAAAAAAAATGGTATGATTTTCCACACAAATGAAAGCATTGATTTCATTAACCTGTTGATGATATTTATACCCGATACTGCTGCAGACAGTAAAATTCATTTTCAATGATTGAAGAACAGCTAAACCATATTTCAAAAAAGAAACTGATATATACGGTCAGCAAATCGTTTAAAAAATATCTTAAACGATACGGACGTGAAATGCCCCTGCCGCTATCGTACGAAACCCTGAAACATTTTAGCAATGCCATTCCCTATTACGACTTACAGGGAAGGGATACTTTGTGGGAAACTGTTTTTTATAACCCTACCATAACAAGGGAGATCCACCAGGCGCTCATCAGGATATATTCGCTTATTAAAGCTGCCGGCGCCAATGATGCTGAAGACCACCTGCATGTGGAGAGGATTGACTTCTGTGCATTCGGAAATTCACAACCCTTTCGTGTTAAGGTTGTCAACAACTACAATGATGTATATAGTTATCTCTATATCAAAATAGCAGATGCTTCCCGTATACTGGGGCTTGAGCTTGAACATTTGCTGTCACCTTACTCGATCAACTACCTTACAGACAACAATACACTTATTGAAGAACATATTGCAGGTGTACCGGGCGATATGTTTATTTCTGATTTTCTTGACCGCCCCAATTACAATCCCAAGCGCATCGCCAAAGAATTTGTAAAATTCAATGAACGATGTTTTGCAAGGTTGCTGGGGGATATGAGAAGCTACAATTTTGTATTTGAAATAACACCCGACTTCGACGATTTCCAGTTTTGCATACGTGCTATAGATTTTGATCAGCAGTCGTATGAGGGTAGAAAAAACTTTTATCTCCCACAATTTTTTAAAGAAAACCGGGTTTTTGTAGAACTGGTGCTTAAGCATCTGAACCCGGAAGTAATAAAACAATACCAGCAGGAGGAAAGGGCGCAATTATTCAAACGTATAAAAGCGCAGCGGCACCGGTTGGGCGACCTGAAAGCATCTGTTGACCAGGATGAACTGGCGCCACCCGAAAAAGTAGCACAACTGGCACAGGAACTTGCATTGTATTTTGGCAATAATAAATTCCTTTCCTGCAGAAGTATGGCTGAAATTCTACGGGTTCAGCTCCGGGAACTCGTTGTAATACATTTAAATAAGAGATGATAAACCATTTTCAGGTATTTTTGTCTGATATAATTTAATGCATGACTTTCTTTAACCATTTCGGCCGTTACCTTCTGATGATCAAAGGCATGATTACCAAACCAGAGAATTGGAAGATGTACTGGAAAGAGCTGATGCACCAATGTTATGATATAGGTATTGGCTCACTGGGTATTGTAGTAATAGTCGCGATATTTATTGGTGCGGTATCCACATTGCAAACCGCCTACCAGTTGGTGAGTAACCTGATTCCAAAATCAACCATTGCCCAGATTGTGAGAGATACGGTTATCCTGGAGTTTGCCCCTACCATCACCTGTATTGTTCTTGCCGGCGTGGTAGGCAGTAAGATTGCAAGTGAACTGGGAAATATGAGGGTGAGTGAACAGATAGACGCCCTTGAAATTATGGGTATCAATACCAAGGCATATCTCGTTATGCCCAAAATACTGGCTTCTTTTCTAATGATACCCGTTCTGGTAGTCATAGCAGGAGTGTTAGGAATATGGGGAGGCCGTCTTGCGGGTACACTCTCTGGTATATTAGCTCCAGAAGAGTTTGAAACCGGCCTGCTCAGTGGTTTCCTTCCATACAATGTAGCATTTGCGTTATACAAAGCATACACTTTCGCATTCATCATCTCCAGCATCCCGGCATATTTTGGCTATTATGTGCAAGGAGGAGCGCTTGAGATTGGTAAAGCAAGCACTACCGCAGTTGTAACAAGTTGTATCATGATCCTGTTTGCGGATTATATTCTTGCTGCCCTATTGTTATAATACCAAATCAACAATATGATTGAAATAAAAAATCTGCATAAAAGTTTTGGAGAAAAAGTAGTGATCAATGACGTGAGCGCTGTGATGGAAGCCGGTAAGGCCAACCTGATCATTGGTGCGAGCGGTAGTGGTAAAACCGTTTTTATGAAATGCCTTGTAGGGCTTTTTGAACCGGATAGCGGAGAAATCCTGTACAATGGAGTAAACTTTACTTCAATGGAAGAAGAGCAGCGTAAAGAACTAAGACAAAAGATTGGTATGCTCTTTCAGGGATCAGCCCTGTTTGACAGCTTAACAGTGCAACAAAATGTAATGTTTCCTCTTAGTATGTTTACATCCCTAACCTATAGCGAGAAACTGAAAAGGGTAAACGAAGTGCTAGAAAGAGTGAATCTCAAAGATGCTAATAAAAAATTTCCGGCAGAAATAAGCGGGGGTATGAAAAAAAGAGTTGGGATAGCCAGGGCTATTGTTTTGAACCCTAAATATCTCTTTTGTGATGAGCCTAACTCCGGGCTTGATCCGCAAACCTCACTTGTAATAGATAAGCTTATCTATGAGATTACAAAGGAATTCAATATCACTACCATTATTAACACCCACGATATGAACAGCGTTATGGAAATTGGCGATCATATTATTTATATGTACCAGGGCGATAAGGAATGGGAAGGAAGTAATAAAGAAATTATATACAGCAGAAATGCAAAACTCAATGATTTTATTTTTGCATCTGAGTTTTTGAGAGATGTGAAAGAATTACGTGCCCGTGAAGCGGAAGGTAAATAAACTTTAATCATTTGATTCCCTTAGTAGGGAATATTAAAAACCCTGCAAAAATACCTTAGTCAATCTAAATCTTAGCCGTTTGCTTCATTGCTTTTTTAGCTATTACTTCTGCCATGGTATTTCCTATATCGGCAGGACTGTCCACTACAGTTATTCCACAATCCCGCATAATTTTCATTTTAGCGGCTGCAGTATCATCAGCACCTCCCACTATAGCGCCGGCATGTCCCATTCTGCGACCGGGAGGAGCGGTTTGTCCGGCAATAAATCCTACCACGGGTTTGGTTCCGTTTTCTTTGATCCAATAAGCTGCTTCCGCTTCCATACCACCACCAATTTCTCCAATCATCACTATTCCTGTTGTTTCATCATCATTCATAAATAATTCAACAGCTTCCTTTGTAGTAGTGCCAATAATAGGATCACCACCTATACCTATGGCAGTAGAGATACCAAGCCCTGCTTTAGCTACCTGGTCTGCCGCTTCATAAGTAAGTGTACCCGATTTAGATACAATTCCAATTTTTCCTTTTTTGAAAATGAAACCTGGCATGATGCCCACCTTACATTCTTCAGCCGTAATTACACCAGGGCAGTTAGGCCCAACAAGTCTTGAGGTTGTACCCGACAGGTAGTGTTTGGCTTTTATCATATCCTGCACCGGGATTCCTTCGGTAATACAAATAATTAAACCAATACCGGCCTCAGCGGCTTCCATAATAGCATCTGCGGCAAATGCCGGCGGTACAAAAATGATGGATACATCGGCGCCTGTTGATTTCACTGCATCTGCCACTGTATTAAATACAGGCAGATCAAGATGTTTCTGACCACCTTTGCCGGGGGTTACACCACCAACAACCTTTGATCCATACTCTATCATCTGGGTTGCATGAAAAGTTCCTTCTGTTCCTGTAAAACCTTGTACAATTATTTTGGAATTCTTATTTACTAAAACCGACATGATGGTATAGTTTGGTTATTGGTGTATAAAAAAAGCATGGCAAAAATAAGGGAATTTCATCTACCATGTATTCTTCCACATCATGCTTTCAACTGGGCGGTCGGGCTGACCGCTGTATTTTGCGTTTTTCTTCTGATTGTATTTTTCTTCTATTTCACCTTCTACAGGAAAATAAATCAACTGTCCAACCGGCATAGACTTGTAAATTCGTACCGGCTGTTTTACAGAAATTTCCAGCGTCCAGTTACCGCAAAAACCTACATCGCCTTTGCCGGCAGTGGCATGTATATCAATTCCAAGCCGACCGGTAGATGATTTTCCTTCAAGAAAAGGCACATGAGCATGTGTCTCGGTGTACTCAAGGGTAACCCCGAGGTAAAATATATGAGGATATAATACAAACCCTTCATCGGGTATTTCAAAATATTCAATTTCATTATGACGTCTTGCATCCAGTATATGTTCGCGGTAGGTAGCAAGCCATTTACCCAAATGCACATCATAAGAATTGCTGCCAAGGCACTCCCGCCTGTAAGGAGACAAAACAATGGTGCCTTTTTCTATTTCTTCGAGTATCCTTTTATCTGATAGTATCATTCCCTGATTTTATTTGTTTATTTTGCCAGCGCTTATAATTGCCGGCAGGCGAATTTCGGATTTCGTTTTGGGTAATGCCTTTATTTTATCAACATAATATCAACGAACAGACAAAATTAGCTGTCTGGCATATTCAGGAAACAGAAGATTTTTTTCTGCAGCAGGTGCCATTACAGCGCGAGATTACCCACCCGCACAAACGGTTACAACACCTTGCAGGCAGGTATTTGCTTCGTTTACTGTTCCCCGGTTTTCCATTGGAAATGATACGGATTGCCAAAACCATGAAACCTTTTTTAGCCGGTGACCCTTACCATTTTTCCATATCTCATTGCGGCAATTTTGCGGCAGCTATAGTAAGCACAGCAGAGCGCACAGGTATTGATATAGAAATTCCTTCTGCAAAAGTTATACGGGTACGACATAAATTTCTGCATGCTGTAGAATGGGACGCGATTTTACTTTCAGCCAATATACAACCCGCAACAGACCTCACCACCAATGAAAACCTGCTGCGACAGATCACGCTGATGTGGAGCGCAAAAGAATCTGTCTTCAAATGGTATGGGAGCGGCGAAGTTGATTTCAGCAGTCATATTCGTTTGCACCCTCCCGCAGAAGGGATGATTAAACAGGGTATAATAAACGGGTTATTTGTAAAATCACATCCGGTGCAGTTACAATTGCACTATATCCATTTCGATGATATCTGCCTGGTATGGGTGGTTACACCTAAATGATATCCTGCAAAAAGAGCTGTCCTCAATTATGGCAGACTGGTATCCCTGGAAAAAGATAACCGAAAAAAATAATTGTGAAAAAAATTATTCCAGTATCTTCCATATCTGTACACACAGAAAATGCAGGTATAGCAGTATCAAAATGCAAGTGTTATCTCCAATGAACTATTTATCATTCCCTAATAAACCAGTTTACTTATGTCGCTTACAACACTCCGTACAACGGAGAGACTCTATTCGCTTGATGCACTTCGTGGCTTTGATATGTTTTGGATCATGGGTGCAGAACAAATTTTTCACGGCCTGTTCAAAGCAACAGGTTCACCTTTCTGGGGTGCAATTGCTACAGAACTGACACATCCCGACTGGAACGGTTTTCATTTTTACGATCTTATTTTCCCACTTTTCCTTTTTATGTCGGGAGTGGCTACTCCTTACTCTGTAGGCAGGTCACTTGAAAAAGGCAAAACCAGGGAGCAAATGCTATGGCGTGTGGTAAAACGAGGGCTGATACTGGTGGTGCTGGGTGTTATTTATAATAACGGGCTGGAAATAAAACCAATTTCCGAAATAAGATTTGGAAGTGTGCTTGGTCGTATTGGGCTTGGGTATATGTTTGCCAACATTATAGCTCTTTATACCAAACAGCGGGGACAGATCGCCTGGTTCTGTGGAATCCTGATTGGTTACTGGCTGCTATTTAAGTTTACATCAGCGCCGGGTTTTCCTCCGGGAGATCTAACCATGGAAGGAAATTTTGCTTCTTATGTAGACAGGTTGCTGATGCCGGGCAAACTCTATCTTGGTATTCACGATCCGGAAGGACTAATGAGCACTATACCTGCTATCAGCACCGGTTTGCTTGGCATATTGACTGGTAATTTTCTAAAGAACAACAAAATGGAACCGGCAAAAAAATCGCTGTATATGGGAGTTGCAGGAATTGTGTTTGTAGCATTGGCTCATTTATGGAACCTTGATTTTCCTATCAACAAAAATCTCTGGACCAGTTCGTTTGTATTGAATGTTGGCGGATACAGTTTGATTCTGCTCGCTCTGTTTTATTATATCATTGATGTGAAGGGATACAAAAAATGGGCTTTCTTCTTCAAGGTTATCGGGATGAACTCAATACTGATTTACATTTCGGGACACTTCATAGACTGGACCTATTGTACCGATGCATTTTTTAAATGGGCCGGTCAATTAGCAGGAGATCCGTATAATATTGTGGTTATGGCAATCTTCTATGTAGTAGTGAAATGGTTCTTCTTATACTTCCTGTATAAGCAGAAGATTTTTATGCGTGTATAAATCTGAGTGAATAGTCAAAAGAGAATAAAAAGAGACGGGAAATGTGAAATTGATTTTCATATTTCCCGTCTCAATTCTTATATCACTTCCATATTTTATTCCACCGGCGCAAGGTATTGTGCATAGGAGTATCCTTCCTCACCATCATTAGTCCTTACCAACCACCATTGATCGCTTGACTTGCTCACAAGGGTAATGATCTCATTATGTGCTGCTTTGCCAACAATAGGCTGATCGGTTCCGGGACCTTTACGAATGTTGAGATTTGATTTTTCGGTAACCACTTTCACTTTTGCACCCGGTACTGCAGCAGATACATTGATATTCATAACAAGGTCACCACTCAAAAAATTGGGATCTATCTTATCATAAATATTCCAAAGATTATCTTTCACTGCTCCGGATGGGGCTTCGCCATCAATATACAAAACGCCACCCTGTTCCCTTACCTGCAGGTTTCCAACACCGGCTGCTGTTGCCGCATCGGTCAGCTCTTTATATTTATCCTGTAGTGCCATGATTATTTTTTTTGAGATTATTTAATTTTCAATTCGTTTGCTATAACTTTTTTAGGATGGAGAGCATCAAGCGCCATTTTAATCTTTTTCCATTCTGCTTTTGTGGTTTCACCGGTAACAGTAATTACACCATCTGCTGCAGTGGCTTTTACTTTGGGAAAGTCTTTTAAAGCATCTGTTATACCTTTTGTAAGCGGATCATCAGCAGTAATAACCGGAGGTGCAGGAGGTGGCGGAGGAGGTGCTATTGTGCAGTTGTTAACTACCTGCTTCACACCTTCAATAGCTTTTACAGTCGTTTCTACCATAGCTTTTTCTGCATCATCTTTTACCTCACCGCTTAGTGTAACCACACCATCTTTCACACTTGCCACAATACTTGACAGGGCAGTGTTAGCCTGAATCTTAGATTCAATATCTGTGTCTTTAATTTTGGGTTTACATGAAATTACCGTGACGCTCACCAGAGCAAACAAAATGAACACCCGTAGTAGTTGATTAAATGTTCTTTTCATACTTTCCTGTTTTAAATGATTAAAAAAATTGAGACCTTTTAAAGTGAATAAAGAAACGATAAACCTGAAACCTGTAACACCCATTACCAACTTCCCAAAGACTAATTTGACACTAAATAGGTTGCACCTTCAACAGCTAATTCTGTATTTTCAAAATCCTGCCGGGTTTCTTCCAAAAATTCATTAAGCTTTTCATACCGGCTGCTAAAATGCCCGATCAATAACCTATGGGCATTTGCCTGAGAAGCTATAGCTGCTGCCTGCTTTGTTGTGGAGTGTCCACGCTGCAAAGCCTTATCCCGCTGACCGTCAAGATAGGTGGTTTCGTGATAAAGTAAATTTGCCTTCTTTACTTTTTCAGCTATAACTTCATCATAAGCAGTATCAGCACAATAAGCATACCGGAGTTGCGGCTCAGCGGGCAGAGTAAAAATTTGATTTGGCACTATCTTTCCGGTCTTCGTCATAAAATCCTCACCTGTTTTCAATCTTCCGTACAACTCCGAGGGGACTGCATATTCCCTCAGCATATCAGGATTAAGTTTTAACGGTTTTGGTTTTTCTTCAAACAAAAAACCCCAGCAGGGAATCTTATGACGTACCGGAAAACAACTTACTCTTATCTTAATATCGTCAAAAAGTATTTCTTCTTTTTCTAAACTTACAAAATGCAAAGGGTATGGCAATATGGTTTCAGCAGCTTTTAATTGTAGATTTATTATCTGTTCCAATAAGGGCGGACAATAAATCCAAAGGGCTTCAGTACGGTTATTTAATCCATAACTGGTAAGCAAACCCGGCAACCCAAAATAATGATCGCCATGCAGGTGGGAAATAAAAATATGGCGGATCTTATTGCGGCGTATTTTGTATCTCGACATTTGCAATTGGGTGCCTTCGCCGCAATCCACTAAAAACAAAAATTCATTATACGCCACAACCTGGCTTGTCGGATGCCGGTCATACATAGGAAGCGCTGAATTATTGCCAAGAATAGTTACTGCAAACACCTGTTATCAGAATTAAAAATGAAAAAGTACTGTAATTATTTCAATTATTGAAATTGAATAATGTAGCTGTGAAAATTCCTCTTTCTCTTTTTTTAAATACTATATCCCAATTGCCTGTATATCGAAGCAGTTTCGGAACGAGATAGTTACCGCTATGTGTCATCTCTACCTGCATTTCTACATCAAAATCAAAAAGACCCGCATGATAGCTCATGCTGTATTGTCTTGCAATTACCTCCATGGTTTTCACATTAAACCAGGTTACCATGCGGTCAATTACAACTTTATCTTTATTACCACCCTCTTCCTTTGTCTTTGCAGTGATTGTGAAAACATAACATAGCTCATCGAGATAAATATCCTGGTCGAGATCATAATTATAGAGCGGCGCCATGTCCTCATCAAAAATTGCTGCCTTATTGCCAATAAAGGGAAGACCAGGTATTGCTTTCCCCGGATTGAAGAAAAGCATCTTCAACTGTTCTTTGCGCTTTGCCATCCCAGATTTTCCTTTCACATCAAAATCCATTCCCTTCACCACATTTGTTTCGCCACATACCGTATCCGTTGCAAAAAACAGACTGGCATACAATTCCGGGGTGTAATAATTATAATGTCCTTTTCTGTCGTAAATATCGCCTGTTACCTGCTCCTCTTCCACAATAGTATGCCGGCAGCCATTCTGTGCCCATTGCCTGGTACGACTGAAAAGTGATGCTTTAACTTTGTCCTTTTTATCGAGCATCCGTATATCATTAAGAGAGGTAAACTGCAATATCCGCAGGTTGCGGAAAGCTTTATAGAAGGTGGTATCATTCTTAACCCGTTCTATAAATGAAGGGACATTAACATTATTGCGGATAATAATTTCGGAGAGGGTGATTACTTTTTTATTGACAATTACAGTATCTTTTTGCTGTGCATATACAGGTTTCAACTGACACAGCATCATTACTATAAAAAAAGTAAAACGGCGCATAGCCTTTACCGGGGGAAAGTCATTTTATAATCAACTGACACTTTGCCTTTGGAAATATCCTCCAGCTTACCTTTGATCAACCTGCGTTTGAGAGGTTTGAGATAATCAATAAACAGTTTCCCTTCAATATGATCATATTCATGCAGGATAACTCTTGCGGTTATACCGGTAAAAGTCTGAGTGTGTAGTTGAAACTGTTCATCTGCATATCGTATCGTTACGGTTTCATTACGGTAAATATCTTCCCTTATTTTGGGGATACTGAGACAACCCTCATTATAGGCCCATTCTTTCCCGTCCAGTTCTTCAACATGTGCGTTGATGAATACCTGTTTTATGCCGGGTGCATCAGTATATCTTTTCTTTTCATCCTCATTCATGCCGGCAAATATTTGTGTACTGTCCATTACAAAAATGCGAATGTCTTTATTTACTTGCGGTGCAGCAAGTCCTACCCCGCTGGAAGCATACATTGTCTCCCACATATCCTCAATAAATTTGCCGAGTTGCGGGTAATCAGGCTGAATATCCTTACAAACAGTTCGCAACACCGGGGCACCGTAAGCTACAATCGGTAAAATCATTGTATATGCTTTTGTTTACGTTTAAACAAGTTGCAAAAATAGCATAATTTATTTTCATTAGCAGGAGAGCGGGTACAATCCCAAGGTTTTCATTATGAGAGACTACAGTTGGTAAAAACCATATGCCAGAGTAATCAGAAAATATGGAGTGATTATAAACAATGCATACCCTCTTTGCGTTCTCCGCGAAAATCCTTTGCGCCCTCTGCGGTAAAAAACAAATAACCGTAAAGAACTCGGAGGAAGAAGCGAAGATTTTTTTATTGCATCCTCATTACCTTACCCCAAAAGTATATACGGTAATATGATGATACTGCTGACCTGGCCGAAGGATGGTATCAGGAAATGAAGGCTGATTAGGTGAGTCAGGATAATGCTGGGTCTCGAGGCAAAGTCCTGCATGTTTGTTATATATAATGTCACCTGAAGTATACTTAAGAGAGCCATCCAGAAAGTTGCCTGTATACAGCTGAACACCCGGTTGTGTAGTTGCTACCTGCATATACCTGCCGGTGCCCGGATGATACAACATACCTATCTGCTGCAATTCACCGGCTTCATTATTCAGTACGAAATTGTGATCGTATCCCGGTGCTATAGCAGCAATATCCTTTCCTACTTTTTTGGGTTTTCTGAAATCAAGAGGTGTATTCGCTACTGATACAATTTCTCCAGTGGGAATAAGTGAATCATCGGAAACAGTATAACTTTCTGCCGACAGTTTGAGTTCATGATCCAGAATGGTATCATCAGCACCGCCCGATAAATTGAAATAAGCGTGGTTGGTAAGGTTTACAGGAGTGGGCGCATCTGTATCAGCTTTGTAATCTATTACCACTGCATTGTCATCCATCAGCCGATATTCAATCGATACGGACAAGTTTCCAGGGAAACCTTCTTCGCCATCTCTGCTGGTATAGTTTAGTCTTAGTCCATTTCTGTCTGCAAGTGGCTCAGTATCCCATACCACTTTATCAAAACCCTTCAGTCCGCCGTGCAATGAGTTGCCATTATTATTTTTTGCAAGTGTATAAGTTTTTCCATCAAGGCTGAATCTGCCTGCAGCAATCCGGTTGGCAAACCGGCCAACTATACATCCAAAACAGGGGTTGCCCGGTTGTAAGTATCCTTCCAGTGAACTGAAGGCAAGAGTTACATTTTCAAAAATATTATTTCTGTCAGGGGTCTTAATACTTGTGATAGTAGCGCCATAATTAATAATCTTCAGTTCAACACCATTTCCGTTGGTTAAAGTAAACTGAAACACTTCTTTGCCATCCTTCTCCCCCCATTTTTCCGATATAATTTGAGCCATAACAGAAAGTAATTTTGGCCCGAAGTTATATTAAATTGGTTTTGATTCCGAAGAGATCAATTGTATCATAATCAAACCCAGGGTGTATCAAAAACGAACAGTATAAAAAAACAAATATCCGCAACCTGTTGATTTTCAAGCGACCTGATGAATGGCATTGTATTTATGATAAAATGAACAAAACAGGGAAGCACAACCTGTTATTCCTGAAAAAAACAACATAATGATAGAACTTAAAAAAATTTCTAAATCAGTAAATGCAGGCGGTAATAAAATCTATATCCTCAGGGATATTGATCTGAAAATTCAGGAAGGAGAATTTGTTTCAGTAATGGGGCCATCAGGTTCAGGCAAATCAACTTTACTGAATATTATTGGTATGCTTGACGACCCAACCGAAGGCTATCACTATTTTATGGGAGAAGCTGTGCATTTAATGAAAGAGAAACAGAGATCGCAGTTGTATAAAAAGTATATCGGTTTTGTATTCCAGGCTTATCATCTTATTGATGAACTGACCGTATATGAAAATATAGAAACACCGCTGATATACCAGGATATGAAATCATCCGAGAGGAAAGCTGTGGTAGCTGATATTCTCGATCGTTTTCAAATTGTTGGCAAAAAAGATTTATTCCCCACACAGCTATCGGGCGGACAGCAACAACTGGTAGGAATAGCACGTGCCCTTGTAGCCCATCCCAAACTCATTTTAGCTGATGAGCCTACAGGCAACCTCAACTCCAAACAGGGAGAGGAAATAATGAAACTGTTTCAAAAACTCAACCAGGATGATGGAGTTACCATTATACAGGTAACTCATTCTGAAAAAAATGCTGAGTATGGTTCGCGCATTATCAACCTGCTGGATGGAAAAGTTGAATAAACCAAGGAAAATACAAAAGATGAAAAAAGCAATAATAGTATGGTGTTGTACCTGTTTTATCAGTACATATTGCCTGGCACAGACAGACAGCCTGAACAAAAAAATATTCTCACTCAAAGAATGTGTGGAAACCGGTATTGAAAACAATATACCAGTGAAGCAAAGTGAACTGGTAGCCCAGTCGGCAAAAGCAGACTGGCAAAAAGCAAAAGCCAACCTCCTGCCCGATCTGAACGGCAACTGGGGCTATGGCTGGAACCAGGGCCGGGCTATTGATCCTTTTACTAACGGCTATATTGACCAGCGCTTTTCTTCATCCAGTATCGGATTGAATGCCGGTATTACCCTCTTCAGCGGACTACAATTGCAAAACCTCATCAGGCAAACCGGCTATGCCTTTCATGCCAGCGAAATGGAATGGCAGCAGTCTAAAGACAAACTCACTCTTGACATCATCCTCGCTTATCTTACTGTTTTAAATGCTGAAGATACCTGGCGTATCATGTTGGAGCAGACGAATGTTACCCGCAAACAAGTAGAGAGATTAAATGTATTGGTGGAAAAAGGAGCTATTGGTACCTATTTACTTTCCGACATGAAAGGACAATTATCGGGTGATGAAATAAATACCGTAAACAACTTTGCGGCTTTGCAGACCGCTAAACTAAATCTTGCTCAGTTAATGAATATCCCCTATGATAAAAACATGCAACTACAACGGCTACCCGAAAGTGATTTACTGGAAATGTATCCGGCAACTGCACAACAAGTATATGCTGCTTCACTTAAAAGCCTGGCGCAGATAAAAGCTGTGGACCTGCGGGTTAAAAGCGCCGAAAGAGAAGTAAGTGTTGCTAAAGGCGGATACTTTCCCACACTTCGTTTTATAGGAAATCTTGGCACTAACTATTCCAGTATATCAAATTCGCTGATACCTACAACCACCATCGAATCTCCAACAGGCGCTTATGTAATGATTGACAATACAAAAACACCTGTGTATGAAGAAAAACAAAACTATGACCAGAGAAAAATTTCTTACAACACCCAGTTCAAAAATAATCTTGGGAGCTATATAGGGTTAAGCCTCTCTGTTCCTATCTTCAACAATCTTCAGGTAACAACAAATGTGAAAAAAGCTAAGCTGCAGGCAAATTACGCACATCTCGAATCCGAAAACACAAAACTCATCCTCAGGCAAACCATTGAAAAAGCTTATGTAGATATGACCTCTGCATATGAACGCTATAAAGCTTTGCTGGAGCAGGTAATGCAGTATAAAGAATCTTTCAGGGCGGCTGAGATTCGCTTCAATCTCGGTACTATTGTTTCAACAGAATATCTCATCACTAAAAATAATTACGACAGGGCGAGGCTCAATCTTACACAGACCTGGTATGAATATATATTCCGCACCAGGATACTGGACTTTTACCAGGGGAAACTTTCCTTCTGAGTATATCATTCTTTGGCATAATTTAAAGTATAAGTGGTAGGTGCTTTGTAATGTAATTCAATACATTTGTACAAAAAGAAACCTATGCTTAAAAAGTTAGTTCTTAAACATCTTCCCATTTTTGTATTGTTATTGTTGCAGCTTGCAGCATTGCAGGCACAAATTAATCTCAATGAAAAACTACCCGTAGACAGCAGTGTAACCATCGGAAAACTGGCTAACGGGCTCACCTATTATATAAAGCATAATGCAAAACCAGAGCAAAAAGTAGAACTGCGGCTGGTGGTGAATGCAGGTTCTATCAACGAAGATGATGATCAGTTGGGGCTGGCACATATGGCAGAACATATGGCCTTCAATGGCACAAAAAATTTCAAGAAAAATGATATCGTTTCTTTCCTGCAGGATATAGGTGTTGGATTCGGCAACGATCTTAATGCCAATACGAGTTTTAATCAAACCATTTATATACTTCCTATACCCACAGACAAACCCGGCAATCTAGAAAAAGGCTTCCGGGTGCTGGAAGACTGGGCACACAATGTAACTTATCTTGATGATGATATAGATAATGAGCGCCCGATCATTCTGGAAGAAAGCCGTTTAGGTAAAGGAGCTGAAGAAAGAATGTTCAAGAAAATATTTCCCGGGCTGCTCAAAGGATCTTTATATGCAGAGCGTCTTCCTATAGGGAAAGACAGCATTATCAAAACGTTCAAATATGATGCTATACGCAGGTTTTACAGAGACTGGTACCGTCCTGACCTGATGGCGGTAATTGTAGTGGGTGATATTTCAAAGCAAACTGCGGAGGATATGATTAAAAAACATTTCAGCAGTCTCACCAATCCTGCCAATGAAAGAGAACGCAAAACAGCAGCAGTTCCTCCATATACAGAAAACAACGCATTAATAGTAACAGATAAAGAAGCAACAGGTTATGATGCAGCAGTAGAATTTCCTGCATATAAGACAGAGCCTGTCACCACAGTTGGTGCATACAGGCAGGATATGATAAAATCATTGTTTACTACTATGCTCAACAAGCGCATGCAGGAACTTACCCAGCAGGAAAACCCGCCATTCGTATATGGAGGTGTAATGTTCAACAACTTTACCCGTGGCTACGAGAATCTTGAAGTATATGCTTCATCCGGCGACAAAGAACCATCGAAAGCAATCACCGCTGCAATGGAAGAAGTTGAAAAAGTAAAAAGATTTGGATTTACCGCTCCTGAACTGGAACGGGCAAAGAAAAATATTCTTGCGTCTTATGAAAGAGCATATAACGATCGCAACAAAATGGAATCCTCCGGTTTTGTGAATGAATATATTCAGCATTTTCTTGAACAGTCGCCTATACCCGGTATAGCTGCTGAATACAACCTGGTTAAAGAATTACTGCCCGGTATAAGTGTAGAGGATATTAATAAAGTTGCAGACCTCATCAGGGGAAATCAAAATATTTTTGCCTATATCACCGGACCTGAAAAAAATGATGTAAAACTACCCACACCCGAAGGACTGTTGCAAACCATAGCTATTGCAGAAAAGGCTGATGTAAAACCTTATGAAGAAAAGGTAATAGCTGAAGACCTTTTATCAAAAAAACCAACTGCCGGTAAAGTAGTACGTAAAACAACCAATACTGCATTGGGCACAACTGATCTCCTGCTTTCAAATGGAGTAACTGTTACATTAAAGCCAACTGACTTTAAGAACGATGAAATATTAATGGGCGCATCTCGCTATGGCGGAACAAGTAACTATGGAGTAGCAGACCGGTATAATGCCACTTATGCTATGTCTGCTGTTAATGCGATGGGCTTTGGCGATTTCTCTCCTACCGATTTGCAAAAAGTGCTTGCCGGTAAATCGGTGTCCGCTTCGCCAACACTAAGTAATACTACAGAAGGTATCAGGGGCAATTCTACGGTTAAAGACCTGGAAACTATGTTTCAACTCACTTATCTTAAACTTACTGAACCCCGAAAGGATACTACTCTTTTCAAATCGTATATACAAAAAAACAAAGCTCAGCTCACTATGCTCAGCGCTAACCCGCAGGCAGTATTTTTTGACACTGTTATGCGCACACTGTATCACAATAGTCCCCTTGCACCTATAAATGTTCCTAAAGCAAGTTATTTTGACAGCATCAATACAGACAGGGTTATTCAGATATACCATGAACGATTTGGTGATGCAACAGGAATGCATTTCGTATTTACCGGAAGTTTCAGCAACGAACAAATTATTCCGTTGATAGAAACCTATATTGCAAGCCTTCCTGCAAAAGGCAGAAAGTCGAATTATGTTGACCGCAAGCTGCGTCCTGTTACCGGCAACAAGAAGCTGACTATACACAAAGGTGAGGAACAAAAAAGCATGATCATTACTTTTGACTATGGTGAAATCCCCTATAGCGAAGACCTCGACTTTAGGGCCAGTGCTGTCACAGAAGTACTGAATATACGTATCATTGAAGAGTTGAGGGAAAAGATACAGGGTATTTATGGCGGTGGTATTTTTGGCGGTTTGCATAAAGCGCCTTATTCTTATTACCAGTTTGTTGTGCAGCTTCCCTGCGGTCCCGAAAAAGTAGATACTTTAATAAAAGCTATGCAAAATGAAATAGCATCGCTGAAAAAGAACGGACCCTCACAGCAAAACCTTGATAAAGTAAAACAGCAATGGCGGGAATCACATAAAGAGCAGATTAAACAAAATGGGCCCTGGCTCACCAACCTGCTTGCCATGAAAACAGAAGGAGAAGACATCAACCGGTTTGTGCATTTTGAAACTTATGTTGACAAGCTAACAGCAAAAGAAGTGCAGGATGCGGCAAAACTATTATTCAATGGTAAAAATCATTTTACAGCCGTTTTGATGCCGGCAGAAAAGGAAAAGAAATAAGATAATGTCTTAACAATACCGGTAATTGCCACGGGACAAATATGTTTCGTGGCAATTTTATATAAATCTAAACCAATTTGAGGGCTTGGATGCCTGAACCTAATATCATGAAAGATTTTTCCCAACAATAAATACAACCTCACAAGTCTGAAAAGCTGTTAAATGTTTTATCAAAACAGATTTCTCATTCATGAACATCAGTTATTTCAAGGCAATTTATAGAGTTTGAAAATAAACGATGAAAACAGGATCTCTTGTTTTGAAATATAATTATTGGCAGAATTTGCAAGTGCTGTTATATAATAGTATCATCATTTCCCAAACATTCGCTCCATATAATCCTTCTTAAACGCTATATATGTGGGATTACCGGATGGTGTGATATTAGGTTGATCACATGCAAACAATTCTTCCGTCAGGGTCATCATTTCTTTTAAGGTAAGTGTTTTACCAGGCTTAATGGCATGCTGCCAGGCTATGCTGCGCAGCAGTTTTTCTCTTTTCGAAAATTTTACTTCGTTGTTGAAATGCTTAAACTGTTCCAGCATTTGCTCAATAGCAAGTTTCTCATTACCCTGTTCCACATCAGCAGGTGTGCCCTGAATTACAAAAGTGTCTTTGCCAAATAATTCTATTTCATATCCGAGAATGCTTAAATCGGGCAGTAGCTCCTGCAGCAATACCGCATCCTGAGCAGAGAGCGGAACAGTAATTGGAAACAGGCTGCGCTGAGTAGCCATAGATTTACCCTTTACCGCGGAAGCATAACGTTCGTATAAAATACGCTCATGAGCTGATTGCTGATGAATCAAAATAAAACCGGTATTGACAGGGGCTATTATATATGTGTTATGCAGTTGTATCAGCGCAGCATCTTCGATCAACTGCATTTTTTGTTCACCTCCACCGGTTTGCTGGATACTTGCTGTGGTTTCGTATTCAAATTTACCTGTGGACTGTTCTATTGCCGCCGATAAAATTGATTTAAACCCTGTTTGTTTGGGCTCTGGATAAAAATCTTTCCAGTGCTTCAGTTCACTTTTACTTTCAATCAGGTGGGCCTGGTTTTTCTGAGAAAAAGTGTTATACAAAGAAGATGCTTCGGCATTTGCTTTTTTATCTTCGGTAAATGGTTTTGCCACTGCATCTAGCTGTTGAATAGAGGGATCAAGATCAAAATTCAGCGTAGGAGTGATGCTGAATTGTGCAAGCGCATGCTTCACTGCAGATTGCACAAAAGCATAAATGATTTTCTCATCCTCAAATTTTATTTCCTGTTTGGTGGGATGCACATTAATATCCACCTGCGCCGGATCAAGATCAATAAATAACACGTACATTGGAAAACTATCAGCAGGTATCATTTGCTGATAGGCGCTCATTACGGCATGGTTCAGATAAGCGCTTCTGATAAATCGGTTATTCACAAAAAAATACTGATCGCCTCTTGTTTTTTTTGCGGTATCCGGTTTGCCGGTAAAGCCATATATATTCAGGTAGTCTGTTTTCTCCTGCACGGTTACCAGCTTAGAAGTATAACTGGTACCCAGCAGGTGAACAATTCGCTGTTTCAGCGTTCCGCCGGTAAGATGAAACATCTCCTGTCCGTTGGCAGTAAGGAAAAATGAGATTTCGGGAAATGCCATTGCCACACGAATAAATTCATCCACTATATGGCGCATCTCCACAGGGTTACTTTTCAAAAAATTTCTTCTTGCAGGTACATTGAAAAATACATTTTTCATGGCAATGCTTGTTCCCTGTGTGCAGGCAACCGGTTCCTGCTTTTTCACCATACTGTTCTCAATTTCTATATAAGTGCCGGTCTCATCTTCTGCCCGCTTTGTTTTTAATTCTACCTGAGCAACAGCCGCGATAGAAGCCAGTGCCTCACCACGAAATCCCATAGTGCGTATGCGAAACAGGTCGTCTATATTATTTATTTTAGAAGTAGCATGACGCTCAAAACTCATCCTTGCATCTGTTTCGCTCATGCCGCTCCCGTTGTCAATCACCTGTACCAGTGATTTTCCGGCATCAGCCACCAGCAGCCTTATCTCAGTTGCTCCTGCGTCCACTGCATTCTCCAATAACTCCTTCACCGCGCTGGAAGGGCGCTGTATCACTTCACCTGCCGCTATCTGGTTGGCAATATTATCCGGCAATAATTGTATCTTATCTGACAAAATCTCAATGTTTAGCTGCAAAAATAGCATTTACAAAATGGAATAGTGCATTGGGGATAGCGGATAGCTATTAGCTGTCAGCTATCAGCTTTCAGCAGTCCTGTACCTGACACCTGATAGCTGAAAGCTGATACCTGACATCTCCCCATTAATTTCATTTGCTTTACCGGTTGAATGATAATAAATTCGCCTGAATCTCATATTTACAATTAATGTACATGAAGTATTTCTTTAGCGTTGCAATGATATTGTTTTGTTTGCAGTCATTGGCGCAGCATAAAACCAACCTTTCAGAGAATGAGTGGGTGGATAGCTGTTTTGCTACACTCAGCGATGATCAGAAGATAGCCCAACTGATGATTGTGCGGGTATCAGCCATCAATAGCAAAAGGCAGGTGATTTTTTACGACCAGCAGGTTAAAGATGCTATCAATACTTATAATATTGGTGGCATCTGCCTTTTTCAGGGTGGACCGGCTACTCAGGCAAATTTGGTGAACGAATTTCAGGCTTTGGCTAAAACTCCCTTACTGGTATGTATAGACGCAGAAAATGGGTTGGGTATGCGTATGGACAGTGTGCAGCCTCTGCCTCGTCAGATGATGATGGGTGCGGTGCAGGATCCGCAATTAATTTACGATTATGGTAAATGGGTGGGTCAGCAATGTAAAAGGGCCGGTATACAGGTGAATTATGCGCCGGTGGTAGATATTAATAATAATCCCGATAACCCCGTGATCAACGACCGCTCATTTGGAGAAGACAAATACAAAGTGGCACAATATGGCATCATGTATATGAAAGGTATGCAGGATGAAGGCGTGATGGCATGTGCCAAACATTTTCCGGGACATGGGGATGTGTCGGTAGATTCTCACCTCGACCTGCCGGTGATCAATAAAACCAGGGCACAATTGGATTCTCTTGAGCTGTACCCTTTTCGTGAAATTTTTAAAGCTGGTGTGGGTAGCGCCATGATTGCACATTTGTTTATTCCTGCAATTGATAATACCCCCAACCTGGCTACTTCACTGTCTTATAATAATGTTACCAAACTTTTACGCCAGGAGCTTGGATTTGAAGGGCTGACATTTACCGATGCGCTCGAAATGCAGGGTGTAAAAAAATTTTTCCCTGATGGCAAAGCTTCAGCGGTATCATTGATTGCGGGCAATGATATGCTGTGCCTGCCCGGCGATATACCGGCAAGCATTGCAGAGATCAAAAAGGCGATACGCCGAAAAGAACTAAGCTGGAAGCAAATTGATGCAAGCGTAAAAAAAGTCTTACATGTAAAATACAAATACGGATTAGGCAATCTGCAACCAATTAAAACAAGAAACATTGTATCAGATTTGAATCGGCAAACTCCCGATATAAGCAGTTTGATTGCGAAAAATGCCATCACCACTTTACGCAACGAAGATCATCTTATACCGTTAACCGGTGATGCACAAAAGCAGATGAAAGGAAAATCCTTTAAAGTGGCATACCTGGGTATAGGTTTAGAACAGGACAACAGTTTTGCAAGACGTATGCGCGGAGATTATAATGCTGATGTTTTTTATTTTAATTACCGGGAAGATATTACCCGTATTGCCACTATTGAAGCAATGCTGGAAACCCGGTATGATCTTGTGATTATCGGGATGCATCATTACAATCGTTTCCCGGCAAACAATTTCGGTATAAGCGGTCCTGCACTGCAACTGATACAGGGTGTGCAGCAACATAATAAAACCGTAACTTTTGTATTTGGCAATCCTTATGCTATAAAGAATATTTGTGCCGCAAGAAATTTAGTGGCCTGTTACCAGGATGATGCCATAACACAGGAAGCGGCTGCCGATGTTTTGAAAGGTATTATCGGTTCAAAGGGTCGCCTACCCGTTACTGTATGCCCGGAATTCGCTTACGGTTCCGGTATTTCAACCGAAGCAATTCCCGATATGGGTAAGGCTCCGGTTGACAACAACAGGCAACGTTTTCATGTAGTAGATTCTATTGCAAAAGTGGCAATTGAAAAACATGCCACGCCGGGCATCGAACTTATGGTGGTAAAAGACGGGAGAATAATGTATCATAACGCTTATGGATATTACAGTTATGACAGTACTGAACAAGTAAAGCTTAGCACTATTTATGATCTTGCTTCCGTTACCAAGATTTGTGCAACCACTATGTCGGTAATGCGCTTATACGACCAGGGCAAACTTGACCTGGAAAAAACATTGGGGGATTATCTTCCCTGGGTGCGCGGATCAAATAAAGAGAAACTGCCAATTAAGTATATTCTGCTGCATGAAGCAGGCTTAAAAGCATTTATTCCTTTTTATACAGAAACGATTGATTCAGCAACAGGCATACCACTTCCCGGGTTTTACAGCAATCATAAAACTGACAAATATAGTGTAACCGTTGCCGATACTATGTTTATGCGCGGGGACTGGGAAGATACAATTTATAAAAGAATATTAGAGAGTCCGGTAGGCCCCATGCATAAATATATATACAGCGATAACGATTTTATTTTCCTGGGAAAGATTGTGGAAGCAATCAGTGGTATGTCTTTGCAGGAATATGTATACAAAGAATTTTACCGCAAACTTGGATTAACGACTACCGGCTTTTGGCCGTTAAAAAGGTTTTCGGAAAGCCGCATAACACCTACAGAAAATGAAAAATATTTTCGGAGGCAATTGTTAAGAGGCTATGTGCACGATCCGGGTGCTGCTATGTTTGGTGGTGTTGCGGGTCATGCAGGTTTATACAGTGATGCTTACGATCTGGCAGTACTGATGCAGATGACATTAGAAGGCGGCACATACAATGGGTATTATTTCTTTTCACCCGAAACAATAAAGCTCTTCACTGGATACCACAGCAAAATAAGCCGCCGTGGTTATGGATTTGATAAACCTGAAAAAGATAATGCAACCAGCAAAGACCCTTATCCATGTAAGTATGCTTCGCCAGAAACTTATGGACATACAGGATTCACAGGAACCTGTGTGTGGGTGGATCCAAAATATAACCTCATTTATATCTTCCTGAGCAACCGGGTAAACCCGGATGGCGGCAGCAACAAAATTATATATCAACTAAATACAAGAACACAGATACAGGATGAGATATATCGCGTGCTGGGGCTTGTTGGGAAATAACAATAACTAAAATCAAATTTATTATCATCATTTCATCATACTAATTCAACCAATTAAACAGATAGTTTCATGAAGCATTTTTCATTTATTTTTCTTTTCGCAGTACTCGCAAGTATTACATTCGCCCAATCACAATGGCAACCCGTTGCCGGTAAAATCTCCACCGAATGGGCTTCAAAAGTCGACCCCGCAAATCCGCTTCCCGAATATCCAAGACCTCAGCTCACACGCAGCAGTTGGATTAACTTAAATGGACTCTGGCAATACAGTATTTTAACAAAGGATGCTGAGAACACTGTACCCTCTCAATACGACGGAAATATTCTTGTGCCA
Organism: Chitinophagaceae bacterium; assembly: GCA_039811345.1. Classification (GTDB taxonomy): domain Bacteria; phylum Bacteroidota; class Bacteroidia; order Chitinophagales; family Chitinophagaceae; genus Agriterribacter. The sequence continues at coordinate 47,710 of JBDHYJ010000007.1, read as the reverse complement.
TTTGCCATAGAATCTTCTTTATCGGGTGTGGGCAAAACAGTGGGTAAGGACAATGTATTGTGGTATAGACGAACTATCAGTATTGCACCTTCATTCCGAAAAGGAAAAGTGTTACTGCATTTTGGCGCTGTTGACTGGGAGTGCGAGGTATATGTAAACGGTAATAAAGTGGGAACTCACCAGGGTGGTTATGATCCTTTTTCTTTTGATATCACCGGTGCATTAAAAAAAGGAAAGCAGCAGGAAATAGCAGTGAGGGTATGGGATCCTTCAGATGATGGACCACAGCCACGTGGCAAGCAGGTAAAAAAACCTGAAGGAATTTGGTACACCTCAGTAACAGGAATATGGCAAACCGTTTGGCTCGAAAATGTACCAAAAACCTATATCGTTTCTACTAAACAAACACCCGATATAGATAAACAAACGCTTACCGTTGAAGTAAAAACAGAAAATCTGCAATTGGATGATGAAATTATTATTACCGCGTTGGATGGCGGGCAGCAGGTAGCCACACAAACGTTAAAGGGAGAAAATACGGCTACTTTAAATATCAGCAATCCCAAACTCTGGTCACCTGACAATCCTTTTTTATACGACCTTAAGATTTCGGTTAACCGTAAAGGTAAGATCATTGATGAAGTCGGAAGTTATTTTGGTATGCGTAAATCATCGCTTCAAAAAGGTAATGACGGCATATACAGAATGGCGCTTAACAATAAGTTTGTTTTTCAATACGGACCGCTTGACCAGGGCTGGTGGCCCGATGGATTATATACCGCTCCTACTGATGAAGCTTTAAAATTTGACATAGAAAAAACTAAGGAAATAGGGTTCAACATGATCCGCAAACACGTAAAAGTGGAACCGGCACGCTGGTATTATTATTGTGATAAAATAGGAATACTGGTATGGCAGGATATGCCCAGTGGTGATATGGGTGGCAACTCCTGGGATATGCGGCCGGGGCAGATAACAGGTCGTAAACTGGATAAAGACCGGACACCTGAATCCGAAGCAATTTATCGCAGAGAATGGAAAGCGATCATTGATGCCCATTATAATTTTCCTTCCATAGTGGTATGGGTGCCATTCAATGAAGCCTGGGGACAGTTTAAAACCAAAGAGATTACAAAATGGACGATGGAGATGGATCCTACCCGACTGGTAAACGAAGCCAGTGGTGGCAACTTTTTTTATGCGGGCAATATTATAGATATTCATCACTATCCCGACCCCGAGATGCCAGCCCCCGATGTGTTTGCAAATATGAATCAGGCATTGGTGCTGGGAGAATTTGGCGGATTGGGTTTGCCTGTAGAAGGACATACCTGGCAGGATACAAAAAACTGGGGATATCAAAGCTTTAAAAACAGCGATGACCTGTTTAAAAAATATGCCGAATTTATTGATCGCTTACACCTTTTAATTGGCAAAGGATTATCCGCAGCAGTATACACCCAAACAACTGATGTGGAAATTGAAACTAACGGTTTCTTCACGTATGACAGAAAAGTGCTGAAGATGCCTTTGAAAAAAGTACAGGAAGCACATAAGCAATTGTATAGATAACAACAACGAAAGCCCCTCCCGCCTCCCCTAAAGAGAGGAGACCTAATCACAGTGGCCAGCTTTTCGGAGATGTTGATAAAAATATGGAGAGATTGATTGTTGAACAGTAGAAATACAAAGTTGAAGTGGTAGTTATTAAACTTATTAAAAATATACAGTACCGCTCCCTTTCCTTAGGAAAAGGAGAAGGAGGGATAAGCTTTGAAGCGAGGAGAGGAATTACTTTTCTACTGTGTATATTAATGTGCTTTTCTGCTGTGCAGGCACAGCAAACTTTCACTAACCCCCTCCTGTCTTCCGGAGCAGATCCGTATTCATTTTATAAAGACGGATATTATTTTTATACCAACACTCTCGGCGATCGTATTGGTTTATGGAAAACAAAAAGTATTGCAGCATTAAAAACAGCAGAATACAAAACTATATACACACCACCAAAAGGCACTCTATATTCCAAACAATTGTGGGCTCCGGAGATTATGTTTATTGAAGGGAAATGGTATGTTTATTATGCTGCCGATGACGGCAATAATAATAACCATCGTATGTATGTGTTGGAAAATGAATCACCTGATCCAATGAAAGGCGAATGGGTATTCAAAGGAAAGATTGCTGATCCATCAGACAAATGGGCGATTGACGGAGATGTGTTTGAATACAAAGGGCAGTGGTATATGATATGGTCGGGATGGGAAGCTGACACAAACGGGCAGCAAAATATTTATATCGCTAAGCTGAAGAACCCCTGGACGATAGAAGGCTCAAGAGTCTGTATTTCTAAACCTGAGTATTCATGGGAAACCCATGGCGACTTACATGATGCCAATAACCCACCGCATGTGAATGTAAATGAAGGTCCGCAGGCTTTGCAGCATAATGGTAATTTATTTATTGTGTATTCGGCAAGTGGCTGCTGGACTGATTTCTATGCATTGGGATTACTTCGCTTTACCGGCGAAGATGATTTGCTCAGTGCCCGGTCATGGAAAAAATCTGTTGCACCTGTTTTTGAAAAATCAGAAAGAAACGGAGTATATGCACCGGGACACAATTCATTTTTCAAATCGCCGGATGGAAAAGAAGATTGGATATTATATCATGCCAATGATCTTCCGGGGCAGGGATGCGGCGGGTACAGGTCGCCACGTATGCAGAAAATCACCTGGAGCAGTGATGGGGTTCCGCAATTTGGCGAACCGGTAAAAAAAGGTGTGCCACTTCCTTTGCCATCAGGAACAGAATGAAGAAAGTGAAATAAAAATTATAATGCTGTTATTATATATAAAATCATCATTCATTTTAATCCACATTTTGAAATGAAAAGAATATTCAGATGGTTATCGCCAGTTGTATTTTCAGCTTTGTTGATCATGGTTGTTGGAATCACAAAGGCTTCAGCAAAAACGTCGGATACAACAAACAACGGATTAGTACCACTTAAATATACTGAACTGCCATTAGGCAGTATACGTCCTGCCGGGTGGTTGCTTAATCAGTTGCATATAATGAAACAAGGCACAACGGGGCATCTTGATGAAGTATATGAAAAAGTAAAAAATGATAATGGTTGGCTTGGCGGCAAAGGCGATGGATGGGAGGAAACACCTTACTGGCTTGACGGCGCTGTACCCTTAGCTTATCTGCTGAATGACGAACAGTTGAAAAGCAAAGTGCTTAAATATATTAACTGGACACTCAGCAATCAGCGTCCTTCCGGTTATTTTGGACCCATAACAAAATGGGAAAGAGAAACCGGTAAAAAAGTTACAGCCGAAAATTGCAGTGAAGGAGAAGACTGGTGGCCAAAGATGGTGATGCTAAAAGTGCTGCAGCAATATTTTACAGCAAGCAACGATATGAGGGTGCTCTCTTTTATGAGCGCTTATTTCAGATACCAGCAACAAGCGCTCCATACCTGTAATATTGGAAAGTGGACAGAGTGGGCAACAGCCCGTGGCGCAGATAATGTATTAATGATAGAATGGCTGTATAGTATTACAAAAGAAAAATTCCTGCCTGACCTTGCTACAGAGATTCATGCACAAAGCTTTACCTGGAGCAACTGGTTTGCAGGCCGCGACTGGGTAATCAATGCGGCAGCATACCAGAATGAAAAAAAATGGATGACAAGGCACGGCGTAAATGTTGCTATGGGACTTAAAGACCCGGTGGTGCAATATCGAAGAACAGGAGATGAAAAATACCTGCAGGCTATACATACCGGCTTTCACGACCTGATGACTTTACACGGGCTACCGATGGGTGTTTTTTCTGCCGATGAAGATCTGCATGGTAACAACCCCGTACAGGGAACAGAACTTTGCGCCGTGGTAGAAGCAATGTTTTCCCTGGAACAAACAATTGCAGTTACCGGCGAATCCCAATATATGGATGCGTTGGAAAGGATGGCTTATAATGCTTTACCTGCACAAACTACCGATGACTACAATAACAAACAATATTTCCAGATTGCCAACCAGGTAAATATCAAAAAAGGAGTGTTCAATTTCTCGCTGCCCTTCAGCAGGGAGATGAATAACGTACTCGGCATGCGAAGTGGCTATACCTGCTGTCTTGCCAATATGCACCAGGGCTGGACAAAGTTCACTTCACACCTGTGGTATGGTACCGACAATGGAGGTGTAGCGGCATTACTCTTTGGACCAAACCGGTTGAAGGTAAAACTTGGTACCACTCAAACGGAAGTAACTATTAACGAGGAGACATCCTATCCTTTCGATGATCGAATAGTTTTTACAATAAACACAAAAAAATCTGTAGATTTTGATTTTTCACTTCGGGTACCCTCATGGTGCCATGAAGCGATATTCACCCTAAACGGAAAAGAACTCCGCCGGGAAAAGGGCGGGCAGGTGATCACCATCACCCGCAAATGGCAGCAGGGTGATATACTGGAACTGCGCTTACCCATGACTGTTAAGGTATCGGAATGGGGTCGCAATTCAAGAGCCATAGAGCGTGGACCCCTGGTATATGCATTAAGGTTAGGTGAGAACTGGAAAAAAGGTGTAGATGAAAATGAAGGGGAGTATTATAGCGTTTTTCCGGATGGAGCATGGAACTACGGAATAGAAGAAGCAGTGATAAACAATCCCACAGTTAATGCAAAAGTGAATATAGTAAAACCTGCCGGAAATGATTTTGTATGGAACCTTGCCCATGCACCGGTTGAAATCACAGTTGGGGCAAAAAAAATCCCTGACTGGAAAATTGTCAATGATGTAGCTCCTATACCTGTAACTGCACGGGATGGTTTGTATATGGGAAGCGTGGATTCGGTTTCTGAAAAAATAACGCTTGTTCCATACGGATGTACCAAAGTGAGAATTGTCGCTTTCCCGGTTGTAAAATAATAAACTGTGATTTTTAAAGAGCCACGGCCAGAATTATTGACGGAACAAAATTTAATTCCTTCAAAAAAGAATTTCTTCCTTTGCTAATGATTCAGAAGTTGAGTATTAATTTTTTCACTTAACTTTCTCAATTCCTAATGGTTATTTTATATAACAACTACTAAACTTTTATCATGAAACATTCTATCGGAATTGTTGCCATAGCAGTTGCACTTTTCACTACCGGTGCATGCAACAATGCGTCTCAAAATTCTAATACGACAAACACAAAAGATAGTCTTACCCGGGATTCTGCGGCCGCATGCAGCAATTACCTCAATAAAAAATCATTTGAAGACACTGTGGATGGAAAACCCACTGAACTATATGTGTTGAAAAACAGCAGTGGTGCCTGTGCAGCAATTACCAATTATGGCGGCAGGATTGTGAGCCTGATTGTACCCGACAAAAACGGGAAACCTACAGATGTGGCTGTAGGTTTTAAAACTTTAAAAGAATATGAAGGACCGGGAGATGCCTATTATGGCGCATTGGTAGGCAGGGTAGGCAATCGCATAGCCAAAGGAAAATTTACAATCGACGGTAAAACCTATTCACTGTTCATCAACAACGGACCCAATTCGCTGCACGGCGGAAAGAAAGGATTCCAGGCGGTGGTATGGGATGCTGTGCAACCCAATGATACAACACTTACTCTTTCCTATATTTCAAAAGATGGTGAAGAAGGTTATCCGGGCAACCTTACTGTTCATGTGACCTATACACTGGGGATGGACAACAGCCTAAAGATTAATTATGCTGCTACAACAGATAAGAAAACTGTAGTTAACCTGACCAATCACACGTATTTTAATCTCAATGGTGAAGGCAGTGGTACCATCCTTAATCATCTTGTGCAGATTAATGCCGATAAATATACACCGGTTGACGCTACACTGATACCCACAGGAAAACTTGATCCGGTTGCAGGCACTCCATTTGATTTTACTAAACCAACTGCCATTGGTGCAAGGATTGATACTGTTGGTAATATTCAAATGAAAAACGCCGGAGGCTACGATCACAATTTTGTATTGAATAATGACGGGGCTGCTCTTCATCAGGCTGCAGAAGTAACAGGCGACCAATCGGGAATTGTAATGGATGTGTTAACCACCGAACCGGGATTGCAGTTTTACATCGGCAACTTTATGTCGGGCAAGTATCAATTCAAAAGTGGCGCCGCAGATAATTACAGAACTGCTTTTTGCATGGAAACACAGCATTTTCCTGATGCACCAAATCAAAAAACTTTTCCTTCAATAGTGCTTGAACCTGGTCAGCAATACAATACAACAACGGTATATAAATTTGGAGTGAAGAAGTGAGGGGGATTGAGCTATGAGTTTAGGGCTTAGGATGATATTTCAAAATTGGTGAATTATCCAAACTTAAATAAGAAATTCGTTATTTAAGTTTAAAGCCTTAAAGTTAAATAGCGGTGTTATTATTAAACTTTTCTGCAAAATTAAAATAGACATTTTTGCAGGAAATTTTATTAAATAGCTTGATTACAAGACATTTGTACCGGGAAAAATCAATACAGTCTGATCCTCGGTCGAACGGGAACTTTCCAATTTGATGGAGGAAACTGGCTTAGCTATGAGTCTGTTAAACGTTTATTACCAACAAGTATTCAAAATAATTTACTTCATTCATATTTACGTGTTTAAAGAGTCCTTCGATTCCACTCACACTGGTAGATATAAACCAAGTTGACGAAGTTCTTTTAAAAAGATAATTTGTCACAGAACTCCCAGGTATTGAAAGAAGTACGTAAAACTTAATTGAAAGTAGTAATAGGGGTATATAAATTGAAGAGCGAACTCACAAAATTCAAAATCGGATTGGCGGTTCTTCGTAGTAACTTGTTGGTTTTTTTGAGATTAAAACAGCCGCTTTTAATAAGTTATTCCTATTTTACACCAATGCTTAAAAAAATCGGACTTCCCATATTAGTATAAATGATATAGTCTGTGTCAACATAATAAAGTCGTAAACGATTTATAGCTGACTGCTGACCACTGAAAGATATTCTTGACATTAAAACCCCATAACATTCACCAACAAAAAACAAATAATGAAAAATCTGATTTTCTCTTGCTGCATGGTATTTGTATTATTTGCTTTTCAGCAATGTGCTCCCGCAGAAGAAAAGAAACAGCAGGATACTGCTTCGGCGGATTCGATGTCTGCAGCCGAAAGAAATATCTGGACAAATGAAGAAGCTAATACCTGGTATGCAAAACAACCCTGGCTGGTAGGTTGCGATTTTATTCCAAGCACAGCAATTAATCAACTGGAGATGTGGCAGGCTGAAACCTTTGACACGGCTACTATTGACCGTGAGTTAGGCTGGGCTGCATCTATCGGTATGAACACCGTGCGGGTGTACCTGCATGATCTTTTATATCAGCAGGATGCACCGGGTTTTCTCGGCCGTATGGATATTTTTCTGCAGATAGCTGCCCGGCATCATATCAAACCTTTGTTTGTGTTGTTTGATTCTGTATGGGATCCATATCCCAAAGTTGGTAAACAAAGAGACCCCAAACCTCACGTACATAATTCGGGTTGGGTACAGAATCCAGGTAAGGATGCCCTGCTCGACAGTACACAATATCCGCGGCTGGAAGAATATACAAAAGCTGTGGTGGCAAAGTTTGCCAATGATGATCGTGTACTTGGATGGGACGTTTGGAACGAGCCGGATAATATGAACAATGAATATTACCGGAAGATGGAACCGGCAAACAAGCCGCAGATCGTGGCAATGCTTTTAAAGAAAGTATTTGAATGGGCAAGATCTGCTAAACCGCAACAGCCATTAACTTCAGGTTTGTGGGATGGTGACTGGTCATCGCCGGCAACGATGAAACCTATCGAAACTATGATGGTGGAGCAATCGGATATCATTTCTTTTCACAACTATGAGGATACTGCATCTTTTGAAAAAGATATTAAAGATCTGCAACGTTACGGTAAACCTTTATTCTGCACAGAATATATGGCAAGGGGTAATAACAGCACATTCCAGGGATCGCTGCCCATTGCTAAAAAATTCAATGTAGCTGCTTACAACTGGGGACTTGTAAACGGAAAATCGCAAACCATCTATCCCTGGGATAGCTGGCAAAAGCATTATACCGCTGAGCCCAAAGTTTGGTTTCACGATATATTCAGGAAAGATGGTACACCATATAACAAAGCCGAAACGGATTTGATTAAAAAACTTACAGGAAGATAAAAATGATGCTTGTTTTTAGAGTATGCTGTATAATGATCACCGGATGTTGTAATCTGGCAAATTATGCGCAGGCTCAAAATAACTCATCTGTTTTTTTTGCCGACCCTACTATTTTCCATTATAAACATAAGTTTTATCTCTATGGAACTGACGGTTTCAATGCAGATTCTGGTTTTCATGTAGCTGTTGCTAAAGATATGATTCATTGGAAAAAGACAAAGCATGATCAGAGGGCATTGAGTAAAGGAGAAACATTTGGCACAAGAGGTTTCTGGGCGCCACAGGTTTTTGAGCATCATGGTAAAATATATATGATCTATACTGCCAGCGAGCATATTGCTATTGCCGAAGGCTCCGCTCCTGAGGGACCCTTTCGTCAAAAATACTTAAAAGCGCTACCCAATCCGGTGAAACAAATTGATCCATTTGTATTCAAAGACGATGACGGAAAGCTTTATCTGTATCATGTTCGTCTGCAGGACGGTAATCGTATTTGGGGTGCTGTGCTTAAAGACGATCTCTCAGGAATAGACACCACCACATTACGTGAATGCATAAGTGCAGTTGTAAATCCGCAGCCCTGGGAAAATACACAATCTTTAAGATGGACTGTTACCGAAGGTCCTGCGGTGATAAAGCGGGGAAAGAAGTATTTTATGTTTTACTCTGCAAATGATTTCCGTAATCCTGATTATGCAGTAGGTTATGCCACAGCGGATCATCCATTAGGTCCATGGAGAAAATCTGAGAAAAATCCGGTCATCAGCCGGCTCATGACAGGTATGAATGGCCCTGGTCACGGTGATATTGTTATAGACAACAAGGGAACAATCTATTATGTTTTCCATACCCATTTTTCAAATGAAAAAGTAGCACCAAGAAGGACTGCAGTTGTAAAATTGTCGGTTGCAAATAAAAAAAGCGGAGATGTAGAGATAGATTTGGGGTCTCTTCATTACTTAAAATTTTACGATTAATAATCGAATAAAATATACCTGATAAGAAAATGCAAAGGTTATAGCTATTGCAGTGAAGCAATGAAATAAAAATTGTAAAATATAATCAGGCTGAATAACAATATTCAGTACCTTAACGATTGACAATATAAACGACCATAACCCCATAAGAAAAATGAAATCAAAAACGATTGCCTGGGTAATCCTGCCCATTGCCCTGCTATATCTTTCCGCCTGTCAAAACAATGCTGATAAAGCAAACCAATACAGTGGTGACCTAAATGCCTATTCAGGTGAAAATTTTACAGTAAATGTCAGGACTACGGAAGCGCTCTCGCCTGAAGAAGAAAGACTGGGCTTTAAATTGCCTGAAGGTTTTGAGATTAGTTTATATGCATCCGAACCGGATATCGGCAAACCTATCAATATTGCTTTTGATGCAAGAGGACGAATGTGGGTAACACAGTCCTTCGAGTATCCTTTTCCGTCAGCGCCGGGAAAAGGGAAGGATAAACTTACTATTCTTGAGGATACTGATAAAGACGGGAAAGCGGATAAATTCACTACTTTCTCTGACACATTGAATATTCCGATTGGTATACTGCCGATGAATGACGGAGCGGTTGTGTACAGCATCCCTAATATTTACAAATACACTGATGCCGATGGAGACGGGAAAGTAGACGGGCAAAAAAAATTGTTGGGCCCATTTAAAACAAAAGACACTCATGGCATGATCAATAATCTTGTAAGAGGGTATGATGGCTGGATACATTCCTGCCATGGCTTTACCAACCGTGATACGGTAGCCGGTACTGATGGCGATTCTATATCTATGATCTCAGGTAATACTTTCCGTTTTCGCCCTGATGGCAGCAGGGTGGAACATACTACCGACGGGCGTATCAATCCCTTTGGGTTGGTGTATGATGAAATGGGTTATCTCTATTCCACCGACTGTCATACCTCCCCCCTTTACCAATTAATACGAAATGCTGACTATACCCAGTGGGGTAAGGAAGAAGGAATGGGGTTTGCACCCGATATGACTCCAATGTCGGACGAAGCCACTGCACTTGCCGGTATAGCCTATTATGCCGATGTGCTTTTCCCGGAAGCGTATCGCAGCAATTTTTTTGTGGGTGATGTAGTTCGCTGCCGGGTATACAGGTATTCTCCTTCCTTCAAAGGATCCACTCCTGTAGGTAAAAGGGAAGAAGATTTTGTATTAAGTAAAGACCCCTGGTTTCGCCCGGTGGATGTGAAGCTTGGGCCCGATGGCGCATTGTATATTGCAGACTTTTACAACTCCATTATCGGACATTATGAAGTACCGCTCGATCATCCTAAAAGAGACCATATCAGGGGACGTATATGGCGGATTACATACAAAGGGAAACATAACGAAGTACATGACTGGACAAAAGCACAAATCAATGAACTGCTGCAAGCACTGGATATGGATAATATGTTTGTGCGGATGACTGCTGCTGATCAGCTTGCCGACCGTATCGGGAAAGAAGCTGTTGCCCCTGTTACTGCATTGCTCAGTGATAAAGCAACAAGTGTCAGGAAATATATACATGCATTGTGGGTGCTGGAAAGGCTTGGTGCAATTCAACCCTCGATGCTACAGACTGCTTCAACACATACTGATCCATTGATACGGCTGCACACCATGCGTATACTTGCTGAAATAGAACCAGATGAACAGTTATATTTTCCGATGGTACTTAGGGGGCTGGAGGACAAGAATCCTCATGTCCGTCGCGCAGCATTGGAGTTGTTGGCAAAATATCCCTCCATGCGTTCGCTAAACCTGGCACTGAAGGTTCGCGGAAATATACCTGAATATGAAACACATCTTTTATATACCAGCCGGCTGGTACTACGCGATATATTACGCAACCCGGCAATGATGAAAGCTGTAGCCGATACTTCATGGGAAGAAAAGGATGCCGGATATATCAGTGATGTATTGATGGGAGTACCTTCTGTTGAAGCAGGAAGTTTCCTTTTCAGGTATATCAGCAGGTATAAGGCAGCAGGTAACAGGGTGCCTGCGATATTCAAACATATTGCCCGCTTTGCTCCTTATAATACACTTGACTCAACTGTGATCATTGCAGTGCGTGACAATCGCCCTGACAGTGTGAATATTCTGCTATTTAAAAGTTTACAGCAGGGGATTGAACAACGCGGAGCTAAAGAAAATGAACGGCTTATCGTCTGGGGGAAATCACTTGCTGAAAATATTTTTAAGACAAAACCATATACCCCGGGACAAACATTATCTGATATTACTCTGCAACGTTTTGCAATTGATATTGCAGGAAAATATGGAATGCATTCGGCAGCACCCTCAATAGAACGGTTTTTGTATAATCTCCAATCGAAGGATATGAAGTTGCCTGGCAGAAATGACCAGAGCTATGAAGTAATAGAATTGAAAACTGCAGCTTTAAAGTCGCTGATAAATTTAGCCCCCGCGATTGGAGAGAAAGCTGCTGTGAGGGTCTTAAGCAACGATTCTTCGGATACGAAACTGCGGAATGAAATGATCAGTATGCTTAGCAGTGTTTCCGGAAAAATCACTAATCGAATATTAAAAGAAATAAAAAATGTTCTTCCCCAACTACAGCATAATATTGCAGTTGCGCTGGCAGGCAGTCCCGAAGGGAAAGACATACTATTTACTAAAGTAAAGAACGGTGAAATCTTTGCGAGAACAATACTTGAACCTAAAGTTCAGGAAAGAATTTTGTACAAAGCCACACCGGCACAACAAAAACTATTTGCTCAATTAACTTCCGGAATTGACCCAATAGACAAACAACGACAGGAGGAAATTGCTACCCGTCTAACCGCCTTTGAGAAAGCTATGCAAAATAATCCGCCATCTGTTGACTCTGGGCATATGGTATTCATTCAAAATTGCTCCCCCTGCCATAGCATTGCGGAAGAGGGTGGCAATATAGGACCCAACCTGGATGGTGTGGCACAGTGGGGACCAAAATCGCTTGCTGAAAAAATTCTGGATCCTAACAGGAATGTGTCAGAAAATTTCAGGACTTATACCGTGCGCATGAAAGACGGCAAAGTAGTAAACGGGCTATACCGGCGGGACGAAGGCGCAGTAATTATTTTTGCAGACCTTGGTGGAAAAGAGTTTTCAATCCCCAAAAAAGATATTGCCGAGCAAACAGCATCCAAACTAACTTTAATGCCCGACAATTTCAGGGAAAGACTTAATCAAAAAGAATTTAATCAGCTCATACATTTCCTGCTCAATCCAAAAGGATAATAAATACAACTGATGTATGCTTCCAGTGCCGTAAACTTTTGCGGTTGCAGGAAGCATTTTTTATTTTTTTTATAGTCTGTGACATAGAAAGCTATTACAGATTAGTCCTGTCTATTCTAAAAGCTTTCTCTGTTTGCCAAAGTTCCCTGTAGTTAACAATTAATTGCTCAATGGATAATTGTTTGTTGATCGTTTGCAAAGCAGTAAAATGTTTATTACCAAAACAGATTTTCCATTATGCTTCTCTACAATCCCGACAAAGGGGTTTACTATAACAATACCTGCAATTGCCACAGGACATAATATGTTTCGATATAATTTTTTATTATCGCAGAAAAATAAAGATTGCCCCGATTAATGTCATTGCAATTACAAATTTCCGGTAACTGTTCTCTCTGATTAAAGAAACAATTTTAATACCCGTCCAAAAACCAAGACCTAATGCCGGTATCAGCACTAAGTCGGTACTGAGCGTTGAAGCATTTATATTTTGCCAGATGAAGAACTGAAAAGGCAGCTTAAATAAATTGATACAAAGAAACAGCCACGCAGCGGTACCGATAAAATCTTTTTTTGGAAAACGCATGGCAAGGAAATAAATATTGGCAAATGATCCGCCAAGATTGCCAAGCATGGTAGTAATACCGGTTATAAGTCCCAATGAGGATCCAAACAACTTGTTTGAAGGTAATACCAACGACTTTCTTACTTCTAAAAAAATCATTATAAATACTGCAAGCACAATAATAACCGCCATCATTTTTTTGAAATAATACTCATCCATATTCTTTCCTATCAATACTCCAACAATCACTCCTGCAGCAATCCAGGGAGCCAGCTTCCAAAAATGCTGCCAGTTGGCATGACGGTGATAATATATAACGGCAAATATATCTGCTATGCAAAGCAGAGGTAAAACTACTCCTGTAGAGGACTTACTTCCTAATACGATAGCCATGATCGTAATATTGAGCATATCAGCGCCTTTCAAACCCGCCTTTGACATTCCAATGCAGAAACCTGCAATCGCAAGCAGCATCCAGTGGGCGGTTGAGTATGCAGGAAATATGTCCATTTAATCAATAGATGGGCCTGAAGGTAACAATAATCACATAAAATTCTAAAATACCATTATTAATAAGCTGATTCGATATTTGTTTGAATTTTAAAATGAACGTTAATCCATTGCTGCGCAAGACGCAGATCTTCCTGATTAAGCCCATGTCCTGTAGGGAGTGAATATGCGGCAACATCAAATCCTGCATTAGTTAACAATTGTACATATTGTTTTGTTGCTTCCGGTTCAATAGTCGTATCATAGATACCATTGGTCATAAGGATAGGCGTTCTCATTGCGTTGGAAAATGCTGCCGGGTTGATATAAGGTTGCATCGGGCGAAAAAGAATTGCGCCGGCAAAAAAATCAGGATACATCAGCAAAGTGCTCCCGGCAATATTAGCACCGTTGGAATAACCAAGTGCAATTATTTTATTCGTATCAAAACCCTCTTTCCCCGAGATTCTTTTAATACTTTGCAGCATTTCGTCTGTCCTGAACCGTAAGTCAGCCTCATCAAATATTCCCATACTTACCCTCTTAAAAAACCGGAGCATTCCATTTTCGTTTACATTCCCGCGCAAACTTAATATGTTCATTCCAAAGCCCAGTTCTCTGCCAATGGGTAACATATCCGATTCGTTGCTGCCGGTACCATGCAGCAGTAATAAAGTATATCCTGTGGGGAAGTTGGCAGGCTGGTATATATATTTCATCTCCTGGTAACTCATAAAAAATCCATTAATTATTGTTCATTAATCCAGTTTCACCAGATGTTTTTCAATTATCTGCCGGTGTGCTTCAAACTGAGCAGGCAATTTCAGGTGTGTCCCCAGTTCCTCAAGTGGTTCATCCACAGTGAATCCAGGGTTGTCAGTAGCTATTTCAAAAAGCACACCGCCGGGCTCACGGAAATACATAGAATGAAAATAGTTTCTGTCAATCATAGGTGTAATATGCAATCCTTTTGCCAGTATCCTTTCCCGCACCTCCATTTGTTCATCATCATTACTTACACGAAAAGCTACATGATGCACAGTCCCGCCTGCACCTATCCCTCTTTGTTCCGCAGGTAGTTCTACAAGATCAATTATGTTGGCAGTTTCACTGGCACTAGTTGAATACCTGTAACGGTTAATCTGTTTATCAACAAGCGTGTACCCAAGAACTTCAGTAAGGATAGCTGCTGTGGGTTTAATATCGTTCAATGTGAGGGTAACATTGCAAAACCCTCTTGTTGCCACTGCGGCATTAACTTCTGCGGTTTCAAATGCCTTGCGAAGATCAGGCTGATTATTCTCTGTTAATTCCAGTTTCAAACCATCGGGGTCAAGAAAAGTAAGGTATTTCTCTCCAAACTTAATAGCAGGTTTATTATAAATGATATTATGTTTCTCAAAACGCTCTATCCAAAAATCGATACTACCTTTAGGAACAGCATAGCCAATCTCAGTTGCCATTGCTGCCCCTCTCCTTCCTTGTCTTATTGCGCTTCCCCAGGGGAAGAAGGTCAGTATTGTACCAGGAGTACCCTGCATATCGCCATAGTAAAAATGATAAGTTTGAGGATCATCAAAGTTTACCGTCCTTTTTACAAAGCGCAGTCCAAGTACATTTGTATAAAAATTAAAATTACGTTGGGCGTCACCGGCAATAGCAGTGATGTGATGAATGCCTTTAATAATTGCTGCCATAATGCTATATTTTATATAGCAAAGGTCAAAAGTATTTATCTTCTAAACATTGAACCAGTTCAATAAATGACATTTACCTCTTCCTATTCTCGAATCACAGAACCTCGAGATAGTTTTGTACGAACTTTACTGAGAAATTCGGGGGAAAAACCAAGATAAGAGGCTATATAATGCTGTGCTACCCGCTGGGGTATAGTTGGATAACGTTCAATAAAATCAAGATATTTTTCAACGGCAGTTGTAGTAACCGTCTGCAGGAACCTGTCCTGCAGTCGGGTAAGATTTTTTTGTATCATTAGTCTGAAAACACGTTCAAATTTCGGCGCCTCTTTTAATAATTTTTCTTTGGTCTCAGGATTGAGCATTAAAACTTCTGAGGGTTCCAATGATTCAATAAACAACTTTGAAGGTTTTCTGTCGTGGAAACTACCAATATCGCTAACCCACCAATCTTCGATAGCAAATTGTAATGTTACTTCATTGCTTTTTGGATCAATATAATAGGTGCGAATACACCCTTTATTGATATACATCTCAAAATTGCAAACCTCTCCTTCCTGCAGAATTAAGGTCTTTTTGGGAATATATTTCGGTATCAGCAGATTATTGAAGATCATTATCTCTGCGTCAGTAAAATCCACGCACCTGTTGATATGTTCGTTGATCTGTGAAAACATTATATTTCTCTATTGCTCAAATACTACAGCCTCCGGAGAAGCGCCAAGTGATTGTAAAGTACTGCTTATAGACTGTACCATTTTGTCAGGACCACACACATAAAACGGTACAGAAAAATCTTTCACATTTTTTTTCAGAAACTCTTTATCAATATATCCTTTTTCAATTCCAGGGGCTGATGAGCGTGTCAAAATAAAGTGCGCCTTGTCACCAAGCATAGCTGTTAATTCATCACGGAGAATAATATCTGCTTCTGTTTTATTTGAAAAGAATAATTGATTCTTTCCAATTTTCTTATCCTTATTCAACTGTCTCAGGATTGCCAGGAAAGGAGTTATACCTGCGCCCCCGGCAATAAAAATACCTTCACCCTTATATGCTATGGCACCCCAAACATCACGGATGATCAGTTCATCGCCCGCCCTAAGCTTATCCAGTGCATGGGTGACACCATCATGATCGCGGTATGACTTAATTGTAAACTCAAGAAACGGCCACTCATTCAGACTGGTAAATGTAAATGGACGCAATTCTCCTCTCCATTTATCCTGGTTAATAGATACATCAGTTGCCTGGCCGGGTTCAAAACGATAGTCTTTAGGTTTTTCAAAACGATACTTTTTAACGTCATGTGTTACCTGCTCAATACTTAATATTTTTACAACCTCTTCCATTATATTTCTTTTTATAAAGGTAAAACAATATAAAGTATTGAATAAAGGCAAATAATATAACCTGATATTTACAACATGACACCCTCATTATTATATGTGGCATCTGCACCGGTATACACTCATCCATTGCCCGAAGGTCACCGTTTTCCCATGATAAAATATGACCTTATACCTGGTCAGCTACTGCATGAGGGAACCATCACCAGGGAAAACATTGTTGCTCCCACTATATGTGAAGACCAATGGATATTGCTCACTCACACTGAAGGCTACCTGAAAAAACTTAAATATCAGGAACTGAGTGACCGGGAACAAAGACAAATAGGTTTTCCGCAATCACCCCTTCTTACTGAAAGGGAACTTGTCATTACACAGGGAACAATCAACTGTTGCTATGCTGCGCTTCAATCAGGTATAGCATTAAATATAGCCGGAGGTACGCATCATGCCTTTAGGGACAGGGGTGAAGGTTTCTGTCTGCTGAATGATTTTGCAGTTGCTGCTAACTATGCACTCCATCATCATATGGCAAAGAAGATATTGATAATTGATTTAGATGTTCACCAGGGAAACGGGACGGCAAAAATATTTGAAAAAGAAGATCGGGTATTTACATTCAGCATGCATGGGGAGCATAACTATCCTTTTAAAAAGGAACTCAGCGATCTTGATATCCCTTTGAAAGATAATACCGGGAATGATGAATACCTGTCGCTGCTGGAACAAACATTAGATTATTTACTCCCAAGGGTTAAGCCTGAAATAGCTTTTTTTCTTTCCGGAGTGGATATACTGGAAAGCGATAAGTTTGGAAAACTTCGTGTAACCCTAAACGGTTGTAAGCAGCGTGACGAAATGGTTTTCACAAAACTTAAAGCTTTACATATTCCCTGTGTTGTTGCAATGGGCGGAGGATATTCTGCAGATATAAAAATAATTACAGAGGCGCATTGTAATACATTCAGATCGGCAAAAGCTATTTATGGGTTGAGTTAAGGGGAGTTATTAGCTGTGGGCTGTGGGCTATAGGCTGTGGGCTATAGGCTATAGGCTTTGAGCTATCATCTATTAGCTTTCAGGTTTTAATATCATTTCATAAGTTGTATCTAAAGAGATGAAAAAGTGAATTGTGAAACATTGATAGCTGACAGCTCATTGCTGAAAGCTGATAGCTGATAGCTGACAGCTAATAGCTCACTGCTCATTGCCCATAGCCCAATGAAATGTAATATATCAATGAATTCTGCAACCTGCTACCTGAAACCTGCAACCTAAAACTTACAATCTGCAACCTGTTCAAACTAAATCCGGTTCAACACCCGGTTAACAATACGTAACACTTGCCCCCTGTATATTATAAAAAGTATTACACTGCCAAACCACACAATAATAAACTTGTAGAACAACTGGCTGAAACTGTTCAATGCATTTTCATCGAAGTTGCTGAAATATGAAAAAATTATTGAGGTCATGATAAGTATCAGCAACAAAGCACCCCATCCCGTTGTGCGGGGTATCAGTATGAGTAATATCGCAATAAGCTCAAGAATTCCTGCTAAAATTCTTCCCCGTGTACCTATTCCAATTTTAGCAAAATCGGAAATATTCTCCGGCTGTGCATTGAATTTAATCGAAACTACAGACAGCAGTATAGCCGCTATTATCAACCGAATCGACCATATTACTATTCCACGGGACTGCATTTTATTTTATATTTATCGGATAAAAATAGTATTATTTATACGGATCATCATCAGACAATCAATACTATTTCAAAACAATAAATATCTATGGAATGAAAAAAATAGTTTTACTACTCATTATCTCTTTTTGCATTTATGGTTTTACACAAAAAAAAATCACCTGGGTTGCCATTGGAGATTCTATTACCTATCTCAACGATCACCAGGATGAAACAGGTAATCGGCTGAAAAAAGGATACCTCACCAGAGTAACAGAAAAGATACCGGGGCTACAGTATATCAACCAGGGACATAATGGATGGACATCCGGAGGTATTGCAAAAGAAATTGAAAATCTCGGGCTTGTAAAAGCTGATATATACAGTATTTTTTTGGGTACTAATGACTGGTGGCAGGGCCGACCTGTAGGTAAAATTTCTGATTATCAAAACAACACCGGCAACCATACGGTGTTCGGTTCCTTTCGGATCATTATTGACAAACTCAAACAACTTAACAAAAATGCTGAAATCATTCTTATTACTCCAATGCAGCGTTCCGATTTTGTGTATATTAATGATATGACGAATAATGCTTACGGATCTTACAAAGAAAAAAATAATCAGTCGCTGGCACTATTTGCTGATGCTATTAAAATGATAGGAAAATATGAGCATTTCCCTGTAATTGATCTATACAACAAAAGTGGCATGACACAAAAAAACCTGGTAAAATTCAAACGTCTTAAAGACCCCTCAAACCAGGGGACATATAAAAACTTTCCCTATCCCGGATTTATAAATATTCCTTTTGATCCCGTACACGACGATTACCCATACCCCTTTGATGCTATAGACATGACTTATGATGGACTACACCCTTCGGACAAGGGATGCGAAGTGATTGCAAAAATGCTCGTAAAAGAAATAGAAAAACTATCACTCAATCAATAAAAGCATCGTACAATTTTGCTATGATGAAAAAAATCATTCTCATAATCCAGGTATTGATTTCACTAACAGGTTGCAGCATTTTTCAAAAAACTGCAAAACAGGAGTTGACCGACGGTTACTATACCCGGAAAATTGAAAATAAAACGATGAAAGTGTATGTTGATGTTGCAGATGAGAACATTCATATATACCCAACTATCAAAAAAGAGAATGCCATCATTGCTGATACAACACAAGACTATAAAATTTATTTACCTGTTCAAAAAGCACTCAATGAGAAAGTTTCACTTTCTAAAGCGAGTTTCGATATAGATTTTCTGACAATCCCATTAAAGCTCAGGTTCCCGCAAGGATTTGTACCACCACAATTAAACGCAAATATTAACGGTGCTGTATTTGTAGGGTACAGGACTGATAATTATACATTGAGATATCAAAAGAATCCTTTACTGATTTCTGAAAGACGAATCACACATTTCGGATATTCAGCAGGACTTTTTTCAGGAATAGGTAACACATTTATGTCGCCAACAAATACCAGCGATATTCTATTGCAGGAATATGATGCAATAACATGGAGCAAAGGGGTAGCTTGCATATTAGCCATCAACAATTTTACCTTAGGTCTCTCATTAGGTTTTGACAATTTACTCGATAAAAACAGAAAGATTTGGATATACGAGGGTAAGCCGTGGATAGGATTGGCATTTGGTCTTAACCTTAATTAAATAAGGAATAATCAAACTTCTTTATAAAATAAAAAAGTCTTGCAGCAGTTAGGAAAACTACTGCAAGGCATATTATATCAGGAATAACTTTTGATAAAACCAGCATTACGGAATTTAGTAAAACTATTCTGATAGACCATAATACCTGCACACAGCATGATAATCACTAAAATCCGGAAGTGGAGCAGATTGCCGGGAAATCGTACCAGTTGAAGTAGGTTTTATGCAAATCAACCTCACTTTATTAAACCAGGATTGAGTAAATGGCTTTCCATCCTGGTCTCTTTTCAGGGTAAGCAGCCCCACTGAAATTTCCGCTCTTACTCTTATATTACGTTCTGTGTAGTAAGGAAGCTGAACCCAGGGACCAGCACCGTCACTGGAATATACATATACAAGGTTTACCCAGTTATTTACCACATCTGTCGTAAGGGTATTTGGTGCACTGATATCAAGTTTGAGATATCCTGCAGAGGAAGTGCCTACAGTAGTCCAGACAGCGGTGCTTATATCTTTGATGAACTCCATTACATTAGCATTACCCGGATCTCCTTTATCACCTTTGTCACCTTTTGGACCCTGGGCTCCGGTTGCGCCGACAGATCCTTGTTGTCCTGCAGGACCTGCTGGACCTTCTTTAGTACATGATACTATCAAAAAAGAAAAAGCTACTGCAAAACAGAAATTGTTTTTAATTGATTTCATAACCCAAAATTTAAAATGTTTACAATTTGAATTGATAATCTCTGACATTTTATTATAACGGAGAGATGAATAATTTAGCCATTGTAAAATTACTTTACACAATTTACTTTTCTCAAATGATCTTTATAGCTGTAAACCCTTGTATGTTCCAGCTTTGTGGTCATAGCAAATGAATCATTCCGGATAAAAGATTCTACAACTAAAATAATTAGTTATCTCACAAAATATTGTATGGAGAAAAAGCTAAAAAAGACAACCACCGGTTATTTACATGTTTCTTGTGTATTACTCTACTTCACTCTCGTAAAATCCAGGTCCTGGAAATCAAAACTAAAATCGGTTAAGGGTGAAATTGCATTCATTTTCACACCTGTAGCTTTCCCTTCAGCGTCAAGAGAAAATACAACAAATGCATCTGCATCCATACTACGGTCGTTCCACTTAGCAATAAAAGTATTGCCTTTGTAATACAGGAGCTGACCGCTGAGTTTTGGAGAACGTTTCGATTCAAACCAGTGTATGCCGTTTTTAGTGGAAATTACAATATCGCCAAACCAGGGATCACGATAGGTTCCGGCATAAATACTAAAATCAATATTGGAAGTTTGCTGTTTTTGCTGTGCATTTATTTTTGTCCACACTTCGTCCGTAATTTGTTTTGCTTCAGCCACAGCTTTATCCACGCGAACCTTTTGCTCCTTCACTCTGTCAACACCTTTTATACCCAGATAACTGTCTTTGATAGTGGCGGTAATCGCATTAAACGCTGCGCCGGATTGCTGATTGGTAAACACAAGGATACCCAACTTTAATTCGGGGATCAGCGTAACCTGTGTAACAATGCCAGCCAATCCGCCGGTATGCATCGCTTGTTTGTATCCTTTCACATCGCTGAGAAACCATCCTAATCCATAAGCTGCAAAATGAGTGTTATATGTTGATGCCCCATGAACAGGTATTATAGTTTGTGGAGTCCACATTTCTTCGTGCACTTCTTTACTGAGCAATTGCTTTGAAAGTCCTTCACCATACCGGCCATCATTCATCTGCATTATGACCCATTTACACATATCTTCAAGATTACTCCAAATACCTCCTGCCGCATTTGCTGTTTCACTCCAGTCATTATGTATCACCTGTACCCTACTGTCAACAGGAGCATGCGGATCAATCATATTGGATTTGTCTTTTATCCGTCTAATCGAAGTATAACTTCCTGTCATTCCAAGCGGTTGCATGATCCGCTGTTCAATAAAGCTTTCCCAACTCATACCTGATACCCGTGCCACTACTTCTCCTGCTACTATATACAGGTTATTATCATAATCAAATTTTGTCCGGAAGCTCGAAACCGGCTTCAGGTACCGGAGATTATGAATGATATCGGCTCTTGTAAAGTTGCTGCTGTCCGGCCAAATCATCAGGTCACCGGCGCCAAGCCCAAGTCCGCTCCTGTGAGTAAGCAGGTCTGTGATTGTAAATTCCGAAGTAACATAGGGGGCATACAATCGAAATTCAGGAATAATATCAGTAACTTTTGTCTCCCATGTCAGTTTGCCTTCATCCACCAGCATACCCAATGCGGCAGCGGTAAATGCCTTACTGTTGGAAGCTATACCAAAAATTGTTTTGGCATCTACCTTTTTCTTTGTGTTTAATGAACTCACACCATATCCTTTAGCATGAATTACTTTACCATCTTTCACTACAGCCACTGCAATACCGGGCACATCAAATGTTTTGAGTACAAGGTTTGTCACCGAATCAATCTTTGCAGAAGAGACCGGCTGCGACTTCAACACTAAAACATATAAAACGAGAACTGATGTTAAGACAACTTGTAATGATTTTTTCATAAACTGGAAATATGTATAAAAAGGAAGAAATCTACAGAAATGTATGAACAGATGTTTATAGGTAATTGTCTGCATACAGGTTTAATTAGCTCAATTTAACCAGCATATAAAACTAAGGAATATATCTATTATAAACCAAGCACCTGCTTCAGTTTTATATAACCGGTTTTACTTACCGGAACCTGCTGACCTTTATTTAAAATAGCAAGATAGTTTTCTTTCTCATTTGGTTCGAGGCGGGTGATAAACTGTATATTGATAATATAAGAACGGTGCGTTCTCACAAATTGTTTGTCGTTCAGGATATTTTCAAAATATTGCATGGTTTTGTTTTTAAGATACCATGCCTCTGCTGTATGAATTTTTACATAGTCGTCGGCGGCTTCAAAAAATAATATGTCCTGCAATGGAATTATCCTGATCTTATTGTTGCTCTTTACAACAACCCGATTATTGGAAAGTCCGGCTTCGGCAACAGTTTGTATAAGTGATGATTCCTTTTCAGTATTCTGACCTGCAGTAGATTTACCAAGCCATTTCTGTATAGCTTTATCAAATCTTTCTTTGCTGAACGGCTTCAACAGATAGTCAACCGCATGGGTTTCAAATGCACGAATGGCATATTCATCAAAAGCTGTTGTGAATATAACGGCAGGCGGATTTTCTATAAGCTCAAGCATTTCAAACCCGTTGATCTTAGGCATTTGTATATCGAGGAAAATTAAGTCGGGCTGATGCTGTGTAATAGCTTTTACTCCCTCAAACCCATCATTGCATTCCTCAACAATTTCTATTTGTGCATAATCAAGCAGGTATTCTTTCAGAATTGATCTGGCTAATGGTTCATCATCTATAAGTATCGCCTTTATCATTATTGAGGAATTTTTACCTGGGTAATAAAAATATTTTCATGAACTTCCGTTGTCAGTAAATCATTTCGTGCAAATAAAAGAAACAATCTTTTCTGTACCGCATTCAGTCCAAAGCCTGTACCTTTTACAGGTTTTGATACCTCGGGATCAAATGGATTGCGCACTCTTATCACCAGCATATTATCCTGCACCTCCGACTCTACCGATATGGTAATTGCTTCAGTAGTATCGTACAAACCGAATTTGATGGCGTTTTCTACTATAGGCTGTAATAAGAAAGGAGGCAACTTCATTGCAATGGTTTTATCATCCTGTTGCAAAACTGTTGACAAGCGATGTCCGAATCTTATCTTTTCTATATCAAGATAAAGCCGGAGGTATTCAAGTTCTTCTTCAAAACTTACCCATTTATGTTCTTCTTTTTTCAATGTGCTCCTCAGGTAATCTGACAATTGTTGTATCATCTTCCTTGCTTCTTCAGGTCGTGTTACTACCAAAGCGCTGATAGAGTTGAGGCTGTTGAAAAGAAAATGAGGCTGTAATTGTTGTCTCAGCTTGAATAATTCCGCATCCCTGGCGATCCTGTCTGACTCATGTTGCCTCCGTTCCCGTTCTTTCTGTTCTTCCTGGGCATATAGCAATACGTTGATAAGTATAATACAACCCAATATTAAAATGCCGATTGCAATTCTTACAGGAATAGATTGAGTAAATGCATCAAGCATTTCATTGCTTACAACATAAGACAATACGAATCTCGACAGTGAAATCCATATACCGGCCGCTCCCAGGCACATTACCGAAAGATAGGTTAACTGATCTTTACGCGGCAGATAATACTGCATACTGATGATTACAATAATACAAATTGATGAAAGCAGTGAATTACTTACAATACTGTCTATCCAGGCTTCCCGTATATTATAATTCCACTCCCGTAATACCCACACATGTATTACAGACCAAAGCAGCCAGAAGATTATAAAATAAAGTTTATTTCTGCCTTTGTATAAGAGGGAATTAGACACAAGTTTTTTTTTAAGATGCCTGCAAAACCTGGTTTACACTATCCTTCCGGAGACCTGCTGCCCTTTTGTGAATCATTTCAGTATACAGTTCACCATTTTCTTTTTCTTCTATTCTACTGTATATCTCGGCGCCATCATTCAGGTCTCCTATTCTTAAAAGTTCAGCCACATTGATAAATTTCCATTGTACCAGTTTTTCTGACACATTATAAAAACATTCTTCCTCCTGTCTGCCAATGGTATAGGCTTTGTTTAGCGCTTCGGCTTCGTTGAGTGCAACAATCAGCCTTAACTGTTCATCAAACTGAGGTGTGTGATTTCCTTCACCGCATATTATACGGTAAATGATTTTTGCCATAAACCAGTTCATAACAAATTTTGTTTGTGTGATTTAATAACTTTTGATTTCAATACCACCAAAGATCGAAACCCCATCAATAACCAGCACTTTACCCGGATCCTGGTTTGAATTTGCAACAGGGCGCTTATCTTCAAACCCTCCAAATATTGAAGTAGCACTGGATTTTATTGTCCAGTGAGGGGGCACAATCAGCTTTGTTCCGCCAAACACCTGTGTAATATCCATTCTTACTTTTCCATTGATATCTGCCTGTGAGCAATTGATCTCCGTCCCCCCAAAGAAGTTAGTGATATCTCCGCCTTTAAAATTTTTTGAAAAAATCACCTTTTTTGAGCTTCCGAGAATAGCGGTGCTGTCAATAAAGTCTTCGTTTTTTTCCAAGGTATCTGCAGGTGTATCCCATTCCGAAGCAGTATTGCCTGTAATCCCGGTATTGCCATCAAAGTGTTTATCTTTCCAACCCTGGCACTCACGCATCCATTTCTTTTTGGACCCTGAACCAAATATCATAACCAGCCCAACCGCTATAATAATAAAGGGCCAGATGAATGGCTGAAGATTAACTCCGGGGACTATCTTATCAGCAAGAAATATACAGCCGAGCCCTATCAGAATGATCCAGCCTGGCCCACGAAACCCATGTTTTAATCCTACAAATATTCCTACAGCCACAAGTATCATTGGCCAGGTTGTAACCCATGATGGGAAATCAAGAAAAGTTTGCTTGAGTATTGCGCCAACACCTATTACCAGTAAAAACAAGCCTGCTAATACCGAACCTGTTTTATGTTCACTTCTTCTGTTCTTCATTGTTGTTGATTTTGACACAAAACTAAACACCGCCACAACACGGGACAATACTATAAAGGCAATACGGTATTTTTTTCCGGTAAAAGCAGGAAAATTTCCGGCGAATTGAGAAAGAGAATTTGAAATGTGAAAATCGTAAAAAATCTGAAAGCTCACTGCTCATAGCTCACAACTCTACAAATCTTCAATATATTCACTTCACAACAATTTTTTTTCTGTCAACTCCCACCCCAGTGATAGTAAGGCTCTTCCACGCAGAAGGTAATGCTGATTTTAGCTGAATTATTCCTTTAGGGGTTATATCCAATCCGCCAAAACCCATCAGCATTGACTGAATAATACCTCCTGCACCGGTAGCAAAATATGGATTAGTTCCTCCTTTTGTTTCTGCTATTACTCTAAACGGTGGGTCGAGATTTGGGTAATATGCTTCTTTCAGCCAGTGGAGTGCTTTTTCACCGTCACCCAGTCTGCTATACAAGACAGCAAATACAGCTTGTGTCATTGCCGGAGTACCCGCATCGGGAACCCTGTGTTCATAATATTCAAGATCCTTTTTTATCTGTTTGGTATTGGTTATCTCTTTTAGAGGATAGGCTAACAAATTGACATCAGCCTGTTTTATGCCTTCACCATTGTAAGCGGCATGTTCTTTTGTAATCCCGTCAGGAAATTTGAGGATGGGAATATTATTTGCCACATACATCCAGTCTGCATTGGGTGAAATACCCAATAATTTTGCTGCTTCTGTAGCGAACTGAAGATTGGCTTTAGCGGCTGCGTTGGTAAATGCATCATTATCCACGTTCTCTGCCCATTCATCAGCAGCTACCACATTTTTGATATCAAAATGACCCGGCCCGTTTCTTTCAACACGGCTTGCCCAGAAATCCGCTGTGGCCGACAGTAAAGGCCAACCTTTTTCACGTAACCATTGTAAATCCTGTGTTACACAATAGTAATTCCATGTTGCTATCCCCACACAGGCAGTGATATGATGCTCAAACGGACCGCTTAAAGCCCATACCGGAGTTTCTTCCGCACCGCTTTCCGCGCTTTCCCAGGGAAACATTGCCCCTTTATACCCTCTGTTAAATGCATTTCTTTTAGCAGCTTCCAATCGTTGATACCGATACTCAATCATACTCTTCGCCATTTCGGGATGCAATACCAATACCGAGGGATACATCCACAACTCGGTGTCCCAAAATACATGGCCGTTATATCCTAATCCACTCAGCCCCATTGGCGAAGGAGATAAGGCAGTACCCTCTCTAACAAAAGAGTATAAGTGATACAGCATACTATGAATATCCTGCTGTGTTTGTGCAACTTCTTTTGCATGGACTGGATTGGCGGCTTCAATAACGATATCACTCTTCCACAACTCATCCCATGCTTTGTTGTGAAATTCAATCAGGCGGTCCCTACCCTGCAGTTTGGCATAGATGGTCATGCGCTCTGCCTCATTCAGCGGATCATCGTGATGCGCTGATGTGATAGTTGACCCAACAATTGAATAACGATAGGTTTCACCGGCATTTATTTTTCGACTAAATTTTATCAGGTGCATATTATTATCCCACATTTCATGTATCACACGTGGTTCTTTGCCATGAAGTTCTGTAAACAGAAATGAATTAGATGCACACATCAGTAATTTACCGGTAGGGCTTTTTGCGGTAGAAGTAAGCAGACCGATAGTTACATGCGGGCGATCAATTTCATTATAATAATTCTCTACATCTCTTAATGCGTCCGATGCTTCCATGATACTGGCAGCAGTAATACTGATATCTTTCTTTGCTTCAATTGTTACATCCATTAGCACTGTAAATGGTAACTGGCGGAGAGAATAATAAGTATAGCTAATTACTGCTTTTTCACCTAAATTAAAGGAAGTGGTAAAACAGGCATGGCGCATATCCAGTTCCTGCTTCATATTACTCACAAATTTTTTATCTATTCTTTTCCCATCCACTTCAAGATAAGAATTGAGCAAATTAAAACTGCGCAGGAAATTACTCACCCTGCCTCTACCGTATAGGTCATACGCTCCAGCCAGTACCACATCCTTTACTTTAAATGGCTCTGGTGATGAAATAATGCCTACCATACCATTGGCAACAGTAATCCCATAATAATTGGAAGCATCAATTTTGTCTGCCCTGATAATCCATGGATCCTGAGCCTGGAGTGTGGCTGCTGCAACAAAAAAGCAGCAAAAGAAGATCAATCGCCGCATAAACAATTTTTTTTGAATAATAAATATACTACTGATTCAAGCCATCTCCGAAAAACAGGATCATATAATTCAAAAACCTGAAATGTGCCATTAAGCTGCATAATCTTATTTACATTTGCAGAAATTAATTTTATGGCAGATCAACCACAACAACCTAACCAGTTAAATATTGAAATTTCAGAAGAGATAGCAGAAGGCGTATATGCCAATCTTGCTATCATTACTCACAGCCATGCGGAGTTTGTGGTAGATTTTGTGAACGTAATGCCCGGTACACCCAAGAGCAAAGTAAAGTCCCGTATGATACTTACCCCTCAACATGCCAAGCGGTTTATGAAAGCCCTGATAGATAATGTGAAAAAATACGAAGCTGCAAACGGGCCAATACAGGATATTGAGGAAATTCAGATACCAATGAATTTTGGAGGACCCACGGCTCAGGCATAAACTATATTTTCCAGAAATAAAAAAAAGCAACAGAAAATGGAAAGTAATATTAGGTCATTGAGGAATTACATTGATGAAGGCTGCTTCATCCGGGGTTCCATTTTCTGTTGCTGTTGATCTTGCAATGATTTTTTCTGGACGGTTAAAATACATTGCTGTTCTTGCTTAGGTATTGGATTTGGATTACGGATTTTGGATTTAGATAACGGATTTTGGATTTTTCCGGCTTTTCAACCGGGATGGCTTTCACAGATATTGGTTCGGAATTATTGGATTTGTTACACAAAGTAAAGCCATATCTGCTCCCTGAGAAATAGGCACTTCTATGATTGTTTTGTAATGATCGCTCTACGATAGTAGGAAAACTACCCGATACATATTTTTATAGTCAGTTAACATAGTATAACTGTTGAGATAATATTTATCTATTTCGTTAAGAATCAACGTTACTGAAATAAAGAATAATGGGGATTCATTGCAGATATTTCCCTGAAAAGAAGTAAATCTACGTATGTGATGATGAAGATGAAATGACGAAAACGGAAATTTTTAATACCTTTTTTCCTGTTGCTGTAAGTTTTAGTTAGCAAATGTTAAGGCAAATTGTTTGCAGATGGCTCTATACCGGACATTTTTCGTGGTAGTTTACCAACTCAATTGGCGTTTTTTGAAAAACAAAACCTTCGTAATAAGAAGCTATTTCATCCAAAACCCCATCAATTTCTTCGGTAGTATTCAACACCACTAGCCGTTGCCTGAATTCTTTGATATTAGGTAATCCTTTGAGATAATTTGCATAATGCCTTCGCATTTCAAGTATTCCTACTACAGGGCCTTTCCATTCTACAGATTTGTGCAGATGTTTTCGGCATACTGCTATACGTTCATCCAGGTCAGGGGGTGATGCATGACTGCCGGTTTGAAGATAATGTTTGATTTCATTAAAAATCCAGGGATAGCCTATAGCAGCCCTGCCAATCATAATGCCATCCACACCATAACGGTTTTTATATTCCAAAGCTTTTTCGGGTGAGTCAATATCACCATTTCCAAAAATTGGAATGCTGATACGTGGGTTATTTTTTACTTTCCCAATCAGTGACCAGTCTGCCGTTCCTTTATACATCTGGGTACGGGTTCTGCCATGTATAGCAAGCGCTTTGATTCCCACATCCTGAAGTCTTTCGGCAACCTCCTCAATATTTTTTGTATTATCATCCCAGCCCAGTCTTGTTTTTACAGTAACCGGAAGTTGGGTTGATTTTACAACTGCTGAGGTAAGCCTCACCATCAAATCAATATCTTTCAAAACACCGGCGCCTGCACCTTTCATTGCCACTTTTTTTACCGGGCATCCAAAATTAATATCCAGCAGATCAGGATTGGTAACTTCAACAATTTTGGCCGCAAGAGAAAGGCTTTCTTCATCACCACCGAATATCTGTATACCCATCGGTCTTTCATAGTCAAATATATCCAGCTTCTTCCTGCTTTTAATGGCATCACGAATCAAGCCTTCACTGGAGATAAATTCGGTATACATCAGGTCAGCGCCATTATCTTTACACACTGCCCTAAAAGGCGGATCACTTACATCCTCCATCGGAGCAAGCAGTAAAGGAAAATCAGGAAGCGATATGTCGTCTATTTTTACCATAACACTGCATCCGGTTTTATCAAACCGGCACTATTCTGAATTTTTGAATTTGCAAATGTACGATTAGTTTATGAGTTGGCTGGGCGGGCTATGAGCTGTGGGTTTATGCTATGAAACTACAAGTACCCCGCTACTTAATGACTGACCGCTAATAGACTGATAGACTGACCACTGAAAGCTTATAGCTGATCGCTCAAAGCCCATCGCCCACAGCTCAAAGCCCCCCTACCCCTTAAAAGTTCGCTTCATAGCTTTCAGCATGGTTGGTGCAGTCCAGCTACCCGGGACAATCATTCGCCGGATGGTATACAGGGGATCATCGGGGTCCATCTTAGTAGACAGCTGAAAAGCTGCAGCAATATTTCTTTTTTTCAAAGCCGGTATTGCGTTTTTATTCCATGCGCCAAATGGATAAGCAAAATATTTAACAGGCTTTCCTGTAATTGCTTCCAGTTCTCTGGCTGATGACGAAATCTGCTTATCCCAGTCAGCGTCTTTATAATGTCGTACATCCTGGTGGTTCCAGGTGTGTGAACCGATAACATTACCTTCATCCGAAAGTTTTTTAACTTGATCTTTAGTCATATAAATTGAACGTCCTAAAGATACAGTCATTACAAAGTAAACTCCCTTGAAACCGTATTTTGCCATTTCGGTCGCCGCAATATGGTATTGATCTGCATCGCCATCATCGTAGGTAAGCATCACAGGTTTAGGGGGTAGCGGAGTCCCATTGGTAAGGTATGCATACAGATCGTCAGGTAATATGGTATGATATCCGCTGTCTGCAAGTAGCTTTATCTGGCTTCTGAACAAGTCCGGTGGTACAATATAATCTTTTGCGGATTTGGAATCGGTAGCACGCCATTCCCTGATCTGGTGATAACATAAAACCGGTACCTGAGTTTTAGATAAAATGGCAGAAGCATTTAATAGCGTATCGGATAGTGTGGGTACAACTACTTTTTGCTGAACCGAATCTTTTTTTGAAATAGAACCAGGTTCAACTTTTCCGGAATTAGGCTTACATGAAATAGTAAATGCTGAAAAGATAACTGATAAAAATAGCAAGAGGTTTTTCATAGAGGTACTAACGGTAATCATAAAAAGAAAGTATAAAAATATACTGCAAAGCTGCGTATTTTTTTAATTCAGGTTGCAGACAGAGATAAAAGCTTTTGTGAAATAATCGTTATCAATGAAGCTGGTTGTATTTATATGCATTTCCCTGGTTGAGATTGTCATTTAAAACAATGAAGGCAAAACTGATTCCAATATGTGACAATCTGTATAATCTGTGAGAGCAAATTAAAATCTCACAGATTGCAATGATCAATACAGGGAACAAATATTGTAAAAACTAAGGCAATCTGGTGCAAAAAGATAAGCCAGGTACTGTTGCAACATTTTCTTATATCCTTTTCTTTCCGGTGATTGTAATACCAGGTAATGCCAGTTATGGTTACCCTCAATTAATACAGGCTTCTCACTTGTAACAGCAATATCCCAGCCTACAGAACGGTTTTCGGGAATGCGCAGAGCAGCTTGTTTTGCCAGTTCCACACATGCTTCCCAAAGTGGTACCTGGAAGCCAATGAATTCAATATTTGTTACAGGATGTTTATATTCATCCGGTTTTGTTACATCGTGATAAACCCCAGGCCCGGTTACGATGCCTGTTGCAGTATCCAACGGTACAAGAATATTACCAACCGAAATATTATCAACCGGCGAGTTTACACTTATTCTTAACCGTGATGTAACTATAATAACTTCTCCTTTGTATAGTTGTGTAACAATACGTACGGTATTTACAGCCGACGGTGATAAACGGGTCAGGTCTTTATGCTGTACAATATACTCTTCAGCTAAATCATACCTGAGCATCTCCATTTTTTGAATAAGTTGTGAGTAGTTGAGTGAATGAGTATCTAAAACCTGTACCTCTTTTCCAGACTGACCTTTTGAATATTTTACTACTATCTTTCCTACCGGATTGGACAAAAGTTTCATTGCACTATCAGGATCTTTTTTCATCATTTCCAATGTAGCCCATTTCCTGCCTGAGCAGTCATCAAACTTTTTTAAAAATTCGATTTTATTATGAAGTACATTTCTGAATTTTCTGGGGTTCATTTTCAACTGAAATTCATACATAGCCCCTGAGCCGATGAATTCTTTTCTTTGTTTCTTATCAATTTTATAAAACCTGAAAGAAAAATAATCCATAAAAGAAATATTGTACCGTATTGCTGAGAAAAATATATCAGCATATAAGGATAATACGGATACTTTTTTTTCTTTAATTACATAACGAACCAATTTCAGGAACTCAGTTCTTGATGTGCGCAATACATAATAGGGAAGATATAATAAGCGCCCAATCATAACCAAAAGCTTTAAGGTTAAAAATACTGATCCGGTACCCAAAAGCCTGATTCTAATTTAATAATTCTGCAGTATTTATTCAAGCAACAAGTAGGATTTTTTTGTGTTACATTTAGGGTACAAAGACCGCCCATGAACAGAAAAAAATTTCTTCAGTTAAGTGGCTTGGGTGCTTTAGGTGCTTCTTTCGCATCCTCGCCCCTTTTATCCGGCTTCAGTAAAACCATGCCAGCTAAAGAACCCGCTAAAATTGCGGTACAGTTGTATTCTGTCAGAAACGAAATTGAAAAGGATATTTCTTCCACATTGAAACAAATTGCCGATATAGGATATGAAGCCGTAGAAACCGCTTTTTGGCCAAAAAATATTTCTGTAAAACAAGCTGCACAACAAATACTGGATGCCGGGTTGTATGCATGTTCTGCACATATTGAATTACCCATAGGCAATCAAAAATCTGTTTTTCTTGAAACGGCTAAAATGCTGGGATGTAAAAAAATGATTTGGCATGGTTGGCCGGAAGATATCCGTTATAGTTCCCTGGAAGGTACTATGCAACTTGTAGCTATTTATAACGAAGCCAATCGTTTTGCTAAAGCCAATGGTTTGCAGTTCGGCCTTCATAATCACTGGTGGGAATTTCGCAACAAAGTGGGGAATCGTTTTGTCTATGAAGTACTATTAGAGTCAGTTGATCCTGATATATTTTTTGAAATTGATACTTATTGGGTAAAAGTTGCCGGACACGATCCTGCAGCAATAGTCAAAAAATTCGGGGAACGTGCACCTATGCTTCATATCAAAGATGGTCCGGCTGTATGGCATGACGCTCTAATGGATGATTACCAGGATCCAATGGTAGCCGTAGGCAAAGGTGCCCAGAATTTTCCGGCTATAGTAAAAGCAGCTAACGGAAATACTGAATGGATGATCGTAGAAATGGATAAAACTACGGGCAATATCTTTGATGCATTGAAAGAAAGTTATGACTACTTAATTAAAAATAGATTGGCTAAAGGCAGGAAACCTGTCTGATCAACTTCTATTTTGTTACCACCAGTATACCCCGCATTGCCAGATAATGTCCCGGAAATGTACAAATAAACGGATACTGTCCCGGATGATCAGGAGCAGTGAAATATATGGTTTCCGACTTCGTAGGTTCTAACAGTTTTGTATGAAATAATACATCCTGCATATTGGGTACATAAGATACTCTTTCTCCGGCTAATCCCAGTTTGGTTGCCGCCTCCCCTACACTATTAGCAGCACCCGGACGTGTAATCACTATATTGTGCATCATATCATCGTTGTTGTTGAACACCAGTTTCACATGCTCACCCGCTTTTACAGTTAATGTTGTCTTGTCAAATTTTAAACCCGGTTTGGTACCCATAATGAGTGTACGGTCTACTTTATTCTTCCATGCTAAAGGCATCTTCGTAAGATGCTTTGAACTCGCCTTTGCTGTTGAAGGTTTTGTTTTATTACTATTGCTCATTACGTGGTGGTGACTCATTTGCTGTACCCTGTTGGCATCAGTAATTGTCAGTTTATTCCCATCAGGTATTTGATTCAAAGTATAATATCCGGTATTATGCAATAATGTATTTCTTTCCGCAGATAATACACCTTCGGCTTTGATTTCATGGATATATCCCAGTTTCAGGCTGTCTACCACAAGCCTTACTTTCATCCTGTCGGCAGACACTTCAATAGCCTTAACAGGGCATAAGCCTGAATTGATAATAGGACTACCATAATTGTGATGATACTGATACGTAAATCTTGTAACAGCATATGAAGAACCATCCTTCGCAGTTGCGAGATCTACAGGCTGAGTAAATGTAATTTCAAAACCATCGGGACGGGCTTCAACTGTTTTCATTTCAAAAGGAGTTTTGCCATTCCATGAAAGCCTTTGCAATCCATACGGTGCCCTGCCGGTTGATCCCCACCCTCTCGATGTCATTCCTACAAACATACTGCCGTCTGACCCCCAGTTCATACGTAATATACCTGAAGAAAATCCTTCACGAAAAGGAAACACTATTCCCTGGTACACACCCTTTACTTTCTCGAGAAACACCCGCATAATTTTACTCTGCCCCTGGTCGCCAACAAATAGCTGTCCTTCAAATGGGCCCATTTTTCTTTTATTATCATAATTAAGAATTCCTGACGTGGATATACCAAGTATGGTATGCGGAAACCAGACAGAAGGTGGTTTAAGACCTGGAACACGTTTTGCTACATCGTATTTTGGTTCGTTGGTATCCGGTATATCTTCTTTCTTAAGTTTTACATTCGATTCCGGCAATCCTGACCAAACAAGGCTCGCAGGATTACCTAAAAAATCTCCTTCGGCAACATGTGTTATACTCCCTGATCCTACCCAGTCACCCTGATTCTCCGAATAAAAAATATCACCTTTATCATTGAGTGCAAATGCTGCCGGGGAACGCATGCCTGCAGCAAAGGGTTTCATCTTACCATCGGGAGAAATCTTTATCATCCAGCCATGCCATTTTGATAAACTCTCGCCATGATCGCCTACCCATGCAACGTTTAATGTTATTATCATATTACCATCCTTATCCAGCACCGGCCCATACGCAAACTCATGATAGTTACCTGCGAGCGGCCAGCTATATATGGTTTTATATTCATCTGCCTCTCCATCTCCATTCAGATCCCTCAGGCGGGTTAGCTCGGAACGCTGAACAGCATATATATCTCCCCTGATATAATTTAACCCCAGCACTTCATGCATACCCTGGGCAAATAACCGGTAACGAGGCATAGCACCATTTTTCATATAAGGATTGCTGATGATCCATACCTCACCTCTGCGTGTAGATACAGCAAGTTCATCATTAGGTAAGAAAGTCATGCCGCCTACTTCAAGTAAAATATTATCAGGAATAGGTACAGAAAGTATTTTATAAAAATCATCTTCTTTCTGCACATGTACGGATGTATCTTTCTGAGCAAAAGCTACCACTATTCCCAGCACATATATACAAACGGATAGAGCAATGATACGCTTAGCAATCTCATTAAGTTTTTTATATTGAATTATCATATCAGTCGAGAAATTACCAGATAAGAGAATAAGTTACAGGTTCATTTGATTTAACCGGTATAAGCAGTTCCTGGTTGCTACCGGATTGCCGGATGATTGGTTTTAATTTATCGCCTATGGCAACATAAAACTGCCTGTCATCTACAGTATATAATTCTTTGCCTATTGATTCAATTTTTTTGCCGGCAGCCACCCGTATATATAGATCAGCGGGGGCATTCGTAACTGTTATACTTCGGGTCAATCCTGTGGCATCAGGTACAGTTATTTTATCGGCAACATTCATATTGTTGAAACTGTATTTGAACAGAGGCGAACGTGCAGCATCAAGCGTATACCCTTTATTATGGATATCATCAAACGCAATAGCTTGCGGCCATTGAGTTGTATTTACATCAGGCAGCACTGCAAGAGCAGGTGCATCTGACAAAACAATTACGCTACCCATTGGCACAATACGCTGATAGGGTTCGCCCCTTTCATGCCACAGATCTGTGGCATTGGCAAACTGTCCGCGCCAAACCTGGAACAAGGCACCTTGTTTCATATCATAAGAATAATTCACCTGCTTTGGATCGCCTACAGAGATTCCGTGGGTAAGTAATTTGTCTTTATAGTTAATGAAACTTCTGAGCAGATAAGGTCTGCCAACTGCTTTCACAATTATAGGATCGGGGAGGTCTGTATCAGGTGGTGTTGTATTTTGTCCGGTTAATGGGCGGTATGAAATATTTCTGAAAGCTACATTTCCGTGATCGCCCTGCAACATTATCGGACCTTCCGGTTGTTCATCTTCATATGCTGCTGCACGTGTGGGTCCTGTCACTTCCACCTGTTGTTGTATCAATACTCCATTGAGAAATACTTCTTCAAAACGTGCATTCTCAGTTTTCTTTCCCTGACTGTCAAACCGCGGAGCGCGAAATTTGATATGCACATGCTGCCATAATCCCGGCGCTTTGGCAGTATTCATAAGCGGAGGCATACCTTCATATCCTTTTGTAAAACCCGGACGTTTGTCATCCCAGCGCTGGTATATCCCGCCACAGTCAGCATAAGTGGGATCAATATTACCCCAACTATCAAACAATTGCACTTCATACCGCCCCTGCAAATAAATTCCAGAATTAGACCCTTTTGGCATCATAAAATCTAATTCCAGTTCTATATCACCAAATCGCTCCCGGGTAACAAGGTGTGTATTATTTTTTTGTGCAATGAGATTCACTACTGTTCCGGTTCCGGGAACAGTATGCATAATACCCTCTGTACTGATATCTGCCGTAGCGCCCCCGGTAATAGTCCAGTTAGAACCAGGATGATCAAAAGCATCAAGATTACTGAGAGGTATGGTTTTGAAATTTGTCTGCGTTTGCGCATTACTGTGATATATACATACAAGGCACAGAAAGAAGAAAAGATAATAGTTTCTGCTCATTTTTATCTTTTGGATTTTATCGGAAATATACTGTATAAGGAAGTGAAGGTATGAGTTACGTGTCTTTTTTACAAATAACTTTATGCATTGCTTTTTAAAATGGGAATTAATTTAAAACCTTAGAAGAAAAGATAAGACAGGGTTATCTTTGCAAATAGATCCATGATATGATGTGTTCGTTTTATGAAAAATTCAGTTTCATCTTATATTTCTACTAGTACCAATCAGACAGTATATGCGATTTTAATAGCCATCAGCTTTTCACATTTGCTCAACGACCTGATTCAATCAGTCATCCCTTCCATATACCCGATGCTGAAAAACAATTTTCATTTGAGTTTTGCTCAGATAGGACTCATCACACTTGTTTTTCAACTTACAGCATCCATCCTTCAACCGTTTGTCGGGCATTACACAGATAAAAAGCCCAACCCTAAATCATTGGCTATAGGCATGGGATTTACGCTTACAGGACTTATCTGTATGTCGCTGGCTAATAGTTTTCATTTAATACTGATTTCAGTAAGCCTTATTGGAATGGGTTCATCTGTATTTCACCCCGAGGCGTCCAGGGTAGCTCATCTTGCTTCAGGCGGGAAAAAGGGATTGGCACAATCAATATTCCAGGTAGGAGGAAATACCGGCGCTGCCACAGGTCCTTTATTAGCCGCACTTATCATTGTTCCGTATGGTCAATTATATATTGGCTGGTTTGCATTATTTGCTATTCTGGCCATCTTCATTCTTACGGCAGTAGGGCGCTGGTACGGGGCTAAATTGGCCGGAAAGCATAAAGGAACAGTACAATACACTTCAACAACTGAAAGAAAAAAAATCAGCAGAAATACAATCATCGGTTCCATATTCATATTGCTTGCACTTATTTTTTCCAAGTATTTTTATATGGCATCCATGACCAACTATTTTACTTTTTACCTGATTCACAAGTTTGGTGTAAGCGTGCAGCAGTCTCAAATATTCCTGTTTGCATTTCTTGCCGCAGTAGCTGCAGGTACAATTTTAGGAGGACCGTTGGGCGACAGATACGGCAGAAAACTGATCATCTGGATTTCAATTCTTGGCGCTGCACCATTTTCATTGATGTTACCATACGCAAATTTGTTTGGTACAATAGTGTTGGCTATAACAGTAGGGCTGATTATTTCATCAGCATTCTCTGCTATACTTGTATATGCAACAGAACTCATTCCCGGTAAAGTAGGAACTATTGCCGGGCTCTTTTTTGGTTTTGCTTTCGGCATGGGAGGAATCGGATCCGCAGTGTTGGGATGGCTTGCCGACCGCACCAGTATTGAATACGTGTTTTCCATCTGTTCCTTTTTGCCGTTGATTGGAATCATCACCGGTCTGCTGCCCAATATTGAAACAAAAAAGAAAATATAGTTATGAACAGAATATTTAATTAAACTTTTGAGTACAAAATATTTTCTTATCTCTCATTTTTTTATCTGCGAAATAGCAAATTACATTTCATAAAAAATTGTTTCATCCCTTATGTCCGAATTAATTCCTAAAAAAACAAAGTCAATACATCGCCGTCAATTTATGAACATGACAGCGCTTGCCGGAGTATCAATGTTACTAAGTCCACGATTTGCATTTGCAGGAGAACCCCTAACAAACCGCAAAATCCGTATGGGAATAGTAGGCGGCAGATTTGGCGCCAGCTTTTATTTTCATGAGCATCCAAATTGTATTGTAGAAGCGGTAAGTGATTTAAGAGCTGATCGCAGAGAGATACTGCAGAAAAAATACCATTGCAAAAAATCTTATGAATCACTCGAGAAATTGTTGCGCGACAAAAATATTGACGCAGTATTCATTGCCACCGGTGCACCCGATCATGCCCGGCATGTAATTGCATCA
The DNA here is from genome assembly GCA_039811345.1 of Chitinophagaceae bacterium. Lineage (GTDB taxonomy): Bacteria > Bacteroidota > Bacteroidia > Chitinophagales > Chitinophagaceae > Agriterribacter. The sequence continues at coordinate 8,973 of JBDHYJ010000007.1, read as the reverse complement.
CTCAATGCCGGCAAGCACGTATTGTGCGCCGTACCTGCCGCGATGACATTGGAGGAATGTACAGCACTGCTGGATACTGTAAAGAAGACAGGGCTTACTTATATGATGGCAGAAACTACAGTATACCGTCAAAACACGATCTCGGTAAAAAAAATGTACAAAGAAGGAAAGTTTGGGAATATCTTCAGTGCAGCGGCAGAATATAATCATCCCGGAATAGAAGTACTTTTTTGGGAAAATGGAGCACCAACCTGGCGACATGGATTTCCACCGATGCACTACCCCACCCACTGCACCGCTTTCATAATTTCCGTTACCGGTGAGCGCCTTACAGAAGTGAGCGGTATAGGATGGGGTGATGGTAGCCCATTGTTGAAAAATAATCCCTACAATAATCCTTTCTGGAATGAAACCGCATTCTTTAAAACAAATAAAAACCGGCCATTCAGAGTGGAGGTAAACTGGCGTGGCGCTTTGAGAGGTGTAGAACGTGGCGAATGGCGTGGCGATAAGATGAGTTTTTTCTCTGCACAGCAGGAAGGACAGGATCACACTATTGTTCGGTCTGCAGAAACGATGGGACAGGATGATGCGGGGTTTCAGCACAAAGAACCAGTAGTTGAAATTTACAAACAACCGCAGTGGTGGCAAACGGATATGCTGCCACAACCACTCCGCCATAACAGCGGGCATGATGGATCGCATACTTTTATCACACACGAATTCATTGATGCATTGATAAATAACCGAAGCCCGGAAGTGAATATACATGAAGCGTTGGCCTATACTGCACCAGGTATTGTTGCCCACCAGTCGGCATTAAAAGACGGCGAGTATATGAGAGTGCCGGAGTTTGATTAGGCATTGTTTTTTTCGCGATAAGGCGAGGAGTGAATGTATATTTTGGGTTTATCGTTTTTGGTTTAACGTTTCACCTCACTCCTTTTACTATTCATCATTTACCAAGTCGATATAGCCACATAGTTGTGAAGAGTATAGTATATTATTAACGTTTTGTACTAAAATATTATTTTACCTTCCCCTTCTTCAACATTGTTAAAATAAAAGTATTTCTAAAAAAAATCTTGCTATGAATGCAAATCTAAAACTTAAAGGTCAGTCTGCATTGGTTACCGGCGCCAATAGTGGCATTGGTAAAGCAGTAGCCATAGCGTTGGCGAATGAAGGGGCAAATGTGGTAGTGAATTATGTCACACATCCTGAAGCAGCGGATGAAGTAGTGGCAGAAATAAAAAACAACAATGGTAATGCTATAGCCATCAGGGCAGATGTAAGCAAAGAAGAGGAAGTGCAGGCAATGTTTCAAAAAATGTTTGAAGTGTATGGTACTATTGATATCCTGGTAAATAATGCAGGTATTCAAAAAGATTCTGCTTTTGAAACAATGACCCTTGCCGACTGGCAACTCGTATTAAATGTAAATCTTACCGGTCAGTTTTTATGTGCCCGTGAAGCAGTGAGAGAATTTTTAAGACGCGGTGTGGTTGCTGAGAGAAGTTGCGCCGCCGGTAAAATAATTTGTATGAGCAGTGTGCACCAGGTGATTCCCTGGGCGGGGCATGTAAATTATGCCACCAGCAAAGGCGGTATTGATTTGATGATGAAAAGTTTAGCCCAGGAGATGGCCCCTAAAAAAATTCGGGTGAATGCTATTGGTCCTGGTGCGATACAAACACCCATAAACACATCTGCCTGGAGTACACCTGAGGCACTAAATAAATTACTTACGCTCATTCCTTATGGACGTATTGGTCAGCCGGAAGATATAGGAAAGGTTGCAGTATGGCTTGCAAGCGATGAATCTGACTATCTGAATGGTACAACAGTTTTTGCCGACGGAGGAATGTTATTATATCCGGGATTTGCAACTAATGGATGATACTATCAGAAGTAAATATTTCAGAGTATAATTTAATACAAAGGCCTCCAGGCTTTCTCTAACTTTGACTTATGGCAGAAGATTTGAAAATAGTATTCGGTACAAAAGAAGAACAGTACCAGTCATTGATACCTCAAATCAAAGCTCTTATTTCAGGTGAACCAGATCTTATTGCCAACCTGGCAAATATAGCCGCAGCACTTAAGGAGCAATTTGGCTGGTTTTGGGTAGGATTTTACCTCGTAAAAAATGATGAATTGGTGCTGGGTCCTTTCCAGGGACCTGTAGCGTGTACCCGTATCCGAAAGGGAAGAGGGGTTTGTGGCAGTAGCTGGGAAAAATCCATTACACTAATCGTCCCGGATGTAGAAAAATTTCCCGGGCATATTGCCTGCAGTAGTTTATCAAAATCTGAAATTGTAGTACCTGTAATCAGAAATAAAGAAGTTGTTGCCATACTTGATATTGACAGCGACCAGTTAAATAATTTTGATACAATAGATCAGGCTTATCTCGAAAAAATAGTGCAGATGATAGAATGGTAGATCGAACTTGCAAAGATGACACCTTTTGTAAAGGTGTCATCTTTAGCAATATCAAATCATTTACCTGACATCGCTTTCATGTTTTTTGCCAGGTGATCCATTAAGGGAATGAATTTACTGTCGGGGCTGATATCAATAAACTTCACACTTTTATCTACCACGCCGGTGTGTGGAGCCGGCCAGTAGAATACTTCCCCGGCACTCACTAACTCTTCTTTGCCACCAGGGTATTTAATCCGCAATGAACCATCAATTACATAACCCCAGTGAGGGGAGCTGCACATATTTTCGGGCAGTCCTTTAAAAAATGGTGTAAAGTCTGCTGGACCCGGTACTTCCATATACCCGATAGACATGCCACCGAGTCCTGAAACATTTTGAAACCCGTTTTTTGAATTTTGCGGAATCTTGTTTGCCAGGGTGTGCCAGGAAGCAGATTGGGCTGTGTTAAAAGAAGACAGTTCAACAATTGATGCGTGGGTGATCTTCCATTCGCCACTAATTTTACGCAGCGTTCGTGTCTCTTTTTTATTACGATTAATACCGCCCCAGTTATCCTGCTGATCAAAACTTACAAAAGCGATATCATTTCCTATAGTATAGTTATAATTATCCCGCTTAAGTTTTAAATCAAAAGGTTCAACGGTAGCGATAAACTGTGCTAAAGGACCAAACCCTTTTAATGAAGTTACGCCTTCAGCATTGGTATAAATAAAAGTGGTTTCATCTGAATTATTCCAGCAGCCTGCCCATTGAGCAGAATCGCCTTTGGCAGCGAAATGACTTTCACTTTCTAAAAGTTTGGTAATAGCCGCTTCGTCAGATTTTTTGTCTGACACTGAATTACAGGCGAGCAATGTGAGGATGGTGAACAACATAAAAGTTGGTTTCATAAATGGAGATTTTAGTTGGTTTGAAAATAGTAGTGGTACTAATGCTTATGCCGGTTTTATATTCTGATTTACCCTGAACAGATTCCCGGGATCATATTTTGTTTTTACCTGTACCAGCTTATTATAGTTATCGCCATAACTTGCTTTCACACGATCCTGACCTTCTTCCATCATAAAGTTTATATAAGCCCCACCCATAGAATAGGGATGCAAATCCGTCCAGTAATTTTTTGCCCAATCTGTAATTTTTCCTTTATCATTAATGTTATCTGCTATTCCTACTATTACCATGGCATAATTTGCATCTCGATAATTCCAGGCAGTTTCGTGCTTACCTACTTTTGAGGCAGCACCATTGATATTATACATGTGCATCTGGCAAAGAGGAGTAGGCATTTGCCGCGCCTTTTCAACGTGTAGTTTTATAGCTTCTCGGGTTAAGTCTTTTACATAATCTGCTTTCCAATACCACAATAATCCCGGCGGTAGCAAAGCATCAAACAGGGTATTGAGTGTAGGAACAGGCATTGATCCCACAAAATCCAATGCAGGAGACTTTTTTGCCCGTATGGGTTTAAAAACTTCTTCTGCTTTATCCATATCACCGGCATAACACCATACTACGCCACACATTTTTTTAAGATGCAGATGCTCAGGAAATGGGGGAACGGGAGGTACAGAAAGAAAAGCAAAATATCCCCCCAGTTCATTGGGTGCTTTGTTTATAAACTCATGATGCCAGGCCCACATTTCTTCTGCATCTTCCAGTTCCCATAACATGGGTCCTCCATAAACAGTATGCAGCGGATTCATTTTAAATGTGAAAGAAACCACTACACCAAAATTGCCACCACCACCACGCAAGGCCCAGAACAAATCAGGATTTTCGGTTGATGATGTAGTTACCAGCTTTCCGTTTGCCAGCACTATTTCTGCTTCCAAAAGATTATCAATGGCTAGCCCAAACCTGCGGGTGAGATTGCCCAGCCCACCACCAAGGGTAATTCCGCCTACACCTGTTGTCCCAAATATTCCTGAAGGCACAACCATTCCTGCTTCATGTGTGGCTGCATCAATTTCTTTCAGCAAACAACCACCACTCACTTTAACCTTCTTTGCCTCTTTGTCTACTTTAATTTCTTTCATCATTGAAAGATCTATCACCAGGGCATCGTCTGCTATTCCCAATCCACCGGCATTATGACCTCCACTCCTTATGGCAAGCAATATCTGGTTATCTCTTGCAAAATTTACACAGGCAATTACATCATTCACATTTTTACACTGAACAATTGCAGCAGGCCGTTTGTCTATCATCCCATTGTACACTTTGCGCACTTCATTATAGGAAGGGTCAGTGGGTAAAATAAGATTTCCCTGCAACTTTATCATTAGTTCACTAATACCTAATGACATAAGAAATGTTTTAGATTAAAGAGATAATAGAATTCGTTGAAGATTATCTGCCTGCTTTTATATAACCCCATCCCATTGACTGCTTTTGCACTATTTCAGCAATACCATCTGGCACCGTTTCCACACCTGGCAGCAGATCTGCTTTAGTGAGCTGATGTCTTTTCATCGCCATTTCACATACCCGAAAACTGATGTTTTTATTTTTTGCCAGGGTTTGAACTTCTTCTGCAACTGCGGATTTTCCCACAGTTACCATCGGCAATGATTGACCATAAAAAACTACTTCTAACTGAGCATCGGGATTTCCTTTGCTGATACCGTTTAACCACCTGAGCAGGCTTTGGTGATCGGCAGGATCTGAACTGGTGAGATCAAATACCACTTTATATTCTTTGTTCTGAGTCATTACATATTGTGTATGTAACAACCCAAACAGTGTACTTAAAATGGCAACGACTAAAAATTGTTTTTTCATAATTTAAGACGTTTTGATTTATTCGAAATGTTTTTTTCTTGCGTTTTCTATCGGAACAAACGGCCCGTATTTATGTTGCTGTTCAGAAAAACTATCTGAATATGGTCCATAAGGGTGGTCAATTGCTTTTTTGCTGATATCCGGCCAGTCGTTTGGGAAGTTTTTTTGGGAGCGTGGTTTGGAAATAATAAAAGCAGCTACATCCCAGCATTCCTCATCACTTAACTGACTTTTTCCATAACTCACTCCAAAGGGCATATTGTTTTTAATAAATCCTGCCAAAGTGCTGATTCTATACATCCCGGCTGCGGTATTAAAACTTCCCACGCCCCACAATGGCGGGTAATAAGTTAGAGAATCCACACTATAACCACCACTACCATTAATACCATGACACAACTGACATTTGGCAGTAAATATTTTACTGCCTCTTATTGTGTCAGCAGGTCTTTGAAGAAACGGAAGCTTTTCAATTCCCGAACTAACAGGTTTAGTCTTAGCCGGTACATCTTTACCCAACCACAAAATATACGCGACAATCGCTTTCATTTCCTGTCCTGCAGAGTCAAGTGCTTTTCCGTCCATGCTGCGTACCATACAATCGTTTACCCGGTAGGTTATTGTTTCCATCATTCCGCTTCGCTCCCTGAAAAGAGGATAGTTTGCTGCAACCCCCATAAAATTTGAACTATACGCATCGGGTTTTGCGCCTGCATCTAAATGACAACTCTGACAATTTAACCTGTTGGAAACCTGCATCACTGAACCATCAGGTCCCAGGTATTTTCTGGTATTGACAATCAGTTCTCTGCCATATCGTATTAATGCTGCCTGGAGTGATAGTGCTATTTGTGCAGTATCCGGTGGAAGAACTAAAGCCGACGTTTTTACACTATCTGTATTGTCGGTCTCCTGTTGAGCCCGAGGTAGTGCTTCATCTTTACGCAGGAAATATACTGTTGCCAACACAATGCCCACACCTAAGGTTATTAGCCCTGTTTTTTTTATTGGGTTCATGACCATCATCGTTGCAGCAAGCCGTTCAAAAAGTTACCCTTTTGTCTATCTGACAAAGCAATACCCACATCCCTTTTCCTGTGCCCTGCCAACTGCCCAGACGCCGGAAGGAACGATTTGAATCCCCGGCAATACCCCTTCAGTCCATTCTTTTTTAACAGCAGCAGCATCTCCATTTTCTCCGGCAGCAATAGCACTTAAAACAGAAATAGCTGCATTACAAACCAGAAACTGTACTCCACTTTCCTGTAACTCATTAATACCGATTTTTACAGATCCAATCCCAGGAAAACTATAAGTACCAGGAGCCGGTTTCCAGAATGGATTTTTTACCTCTGGTTGCCCTGATTTTTCATTTTTAATATGAAACATTTCACCGAATTTGTATTTCTCCCAAAGATGATGATCCATGGCATAAGGTATAGAATTGTGCCTGAGGATAACTACTACGCTGCATTCATTTGCCGGAGTTCCGGTGGCTTCGTTGGTCAACAGAAATACTCTTGGCCAGGCAAATGGAAATACCTGGTGAGGTTCGGTAACATCATAAACAATACGGTGTTTGCCGGTAATTTTTTTCATCCATGCTTCAGGATCTTCATTGTAGGCTGAACTCATATTTTCGGCTGAGGTAGTTGAGGGTGCAACCAGACCAGTGGTGCCAAGTGCTGCCGCACCAATAGTAAGTGACTGCAGAAATTTCCTGCGTGGTTGTAGATATAATCCGGACATAATAGTAGGTTTTAATGTGTGAAAAGAAATTACATCTCTTTTACTTTCTTAAAAGTCCAGGGAGTAAGTTTTACAGAATTTCTGAATTAAAATTATATACAGGTTAATGGTATGTGCTAACAATAACTGTTCAAAGAGTTGTAAAATCTGTTCAAAAAACAGGTGAAATTTACCTGTATGAGTATGCATAGAAACGTTTTATATTTTAGCTCTATCAGGTAAGCCCTAACCGGCATAAGTCCATTGTTAATCACAATATGAGTATCTGCCTCAAACCACGAAGCAAATCCTGCCTTTATATCATAATTCTGAACTTTACCACCTGGCGTGGTAACGGTTACAAGTGCATCAGTAAGCATAATAGTGAGATGCGGAGTATGGCTGTGCATTCCCTTGCCGCAAACATCTTTTCCCGGGGTACTCACATATTCTACCACTTTCATTTTATCATTATCAAGAATGGTTCTAATAGTATCAGTAGCCAAATGAACCTGCTGACTATATACGCAGATAACAAAGCCAGGCAAGCAAAATGCTGATAAAAAAACTGTTTCATAAAAAAAGTTTTGAGTGATCAATTATTGTCACACAAAACTATCCTGTGCAGCAAAAACAGGTTTTCTTAAACTTTCAAAGACTTTTCTCAAAAGTTCAGGATGAAATTTTCAAAAAGGCTGATGGTGCACAACCAAACTTTTCGGTAAAGCACTTAGAAAAATAAGAAGGACTACTGAAGCCGGTTTCGTATGCAATCTCTGCTATATTCAGTTTCTGTTGCTTCAGCATCGTTAATGCTTTGTTCATTCGCATATCCCTGACGAAATCATTCGGAGACAAACCTGTGAGCGACATAATTTTCCGGTATAGCTGCGGGCGGCTTACACATATATCAGCAGACAATTTATTCAGGTCAAATTGTTCATCACTCAGCCTTTTTTCTGTGGCATTAATAAGGCTTGAAATAAATTCTTCTTCTTTAATACTCAACAATTTTACAGCACCGGGTTGTTTTAACAATATATCATTACCGCACAACTTTGCACTAAGTGAAGAAATCAGTATCTGCCCTGGTGTGGCTATCATACAAAGCCGGTGTGCAAGTTTTATTGCCTGTTGAAAAAAGTCGCCTTCTTTTGTTACCGGCTGTGAAGCACTGATTCCGGCCCTGAAAATAATACCCGGTATTTTTTCTTTTTCATTTATCAGTTGCTGCTGTATTTTACAGGCACATGCAACGGCATTGGCAGTATCATTGAATACACCAATAATGCTGTCATCGCTCTCCCATTCGAGATCTCTGCCCTCTTGTGCGTGGATAAGGTTATATACAATATCACGTGCCCAATTCGGTCGTTGAATCTCCGGTAATTGTTGTAAACTCTTTGCCTTTGTCAAACCTGTAATTGCAGTTAATAGAATAGTTCTGTATCCCGTATCAATACTACCATCCGGGTGCTGCACATGGCCATTATCTATCCTATGTCCGGTACCCATCATTTTTTCGTAAAACCCGGATTTTACTTCGGTTAATGCACAAGCTACATTACCGTGGGCCATTTTATGCACCATCTCACAGGTAGCCGCATCAGGTCCTTCAACAAGACAAAATACCGAACCAGCTTCCTGGTTTACCCAAAACTGGTGATATCGTACACCATATTTGTCCTGTATGGCTTCATCAGCCATGTGAGCAGTTTTTACATCCTCAACGGTAACGTTATCAATTTTATGAAAATCCATATATAGTGGCATAATGATTGTTTTTTTGTTTACCTAATCCAACATTGATAGCAATGCCATTTTTATTTGTTTACGATACTCCAGTGGAGCCCATTCCAATTTATTAAAATGATTGTATACAAATACATATTTACTTTCCTGCGGGCATTTATAATGCAGAAAAGCAAGTCATTTGCAACTAACTGCTTAAACTCTTTTGGTCTGCAGGTGATATAGTCGTAGACATTGTCCATACATTCTAAACTATTTGGAAAC
>JBDHYJ010000006.1:0-105485 GCA_039811345.1 Chitinophagaceae bacterium | reverse complement strand
GTTGAATATTATATTGTGTTGTATATATTATGTCAAAGCAGCTTTACTTCCGGCAAACAGATTTCTCCCTCGTTTGGAGTCCAATAAAAGATATACCAACCCTGGCTCAGTCGAAATGACGAAAACCCCAGCCGTCATTTCGAATCCCGTCCCCAGGATGTTTTGATTTAAACGAGTTTAGCGGCGGGTGAGAAATCCGTTGGGCTATAGCAATATTGTTGAATAATATATTGTGATGTATATCTTATGTCAAAGCAGCTTTACGTCTGGCAAACAGATTTCTCCCTCGTTTGGAAATCCAATAAGTGACATGCCACCATATACTCAGTCGAAATGACGTAATCGTCATCCGTCATTTCGAATCCCGCCCGCAGGATGTTTTGAATTAAACGAGTTTAGCGGCGGGTGAGAAATCCGTTGAGACATAGCAATACTGTTGAATATTATATTGTGTTGTATATCTTTCCTTCGCCACAACGTCTCCCGTAAAGCCTTGTGTTTAGCCGGGACGTTGTGCATTTAGCAATCCGGTTTCTAATACCACAGCATAACTTATAACCTCGAACTCGCCCTGATTATTCTGCAAATAATACTGTGCTGAGCTGTGTTTGTAATCAATCGGACTTTCGCATAAATTCCATACTTCTTTTCTATAAGAGGTAACCATTTATAGCATGTGATGGTAATGGAAAATATACCTTCGCTGTAGGGTATGGTGTTTTTTACCGGCATGGACTGCATTGTTTAATGCTAATGTATGAACAAAAAAGCTGGTTCGCCACGTCACCTTCAATTATGTGTTAATCATCAACTTTTATCTATGTGGGAGACGTGGCAGCGAAGGAAGCAAGAAAAGCGTATGCGTAAACTATAAAAGCCCGGCAACGCCGGGCTCTCGTATTAAAAAAAGTGTTTTATAGTCCATAATATCAAAGGCACACCAAACAGCAAAAAAACTGGTAGTATTACAATTACTATTCCTTTACGCTTCCTGATAGTTGGGTTCTCATTTCCCCATCGTTCGTAAAATGAAATAAATTGATTTCGCTTTCCCATTCGCTTGTACCTGATTTCATTAACTACTAATGTCAAAATAGCAACAGGAAGACCTAATATGTACTTGTTTACATATCGTCTATCAATTACATCAAAACAAAAATCAACTATCATTACGACACCAAAAACAAGAAAGATTTGAATGATAGACAATAATTGAATACCCCTGTCTATTGGTATATCACTATGTCGCCTTTTATAAAAATCATATGTGCGAAAGAAAATATAATCAAAAATATTGTACATGCGCTAATCATCTTTTTTATCATTCCAGTCTACCAAAGGCTCCCCAACTGCCTCGTCTAACCTGTCACTTAGTGATTTACCTGTAACAAATTGCGTTCCCATATCCGCAATAAACCATACTCCTGATATAATAGAACCCACTCCTGTAAAGGACAATCCTGTCATTAACCCGTTAATTACATGAGACGCTTTTATTTGTTTATTTACGGCTACATCTGTTATAATTAACCCAGCATTTACTATTGCAAGTTTTGTAGATAGTGCCTTTGCCTTAGTTAAGGCATTGCCCTTTAACTTGTAACTTCTGTTGAACAGATAATTGGATTTGGTAGCATTGGTTCGCCATCTCCATGTTCCATTTTTTTGCTTCCACCACCATTCATTATGGGTCGTGTATCCTTTAAATCCATAATAACTACCGACAGTACCTACCATTGCAGAAGCTACTTGATAAGTTGTAGGCCACCAAGAAGGAGCTGATGTATTATTACTATTATCATTATTGCTTGACCCACCGCCTACAACAACTTCCTGTAATACAGGATTGGGAGTCCAGCCCTGATCAGCATCAAAAATTTGGTCAGGTCCTTTACCCGGTATCCAAACATCTCCCGGATCAGGATTGGGTTTTGGTGCATTGCCTCTGGTAGTATCTAAACCATAAGGATCATTATATAAAAGTGGGTTATTGAGAACGTAAGCATATGGGCTATAATCATCAGCAATACCTGCTAATGGGTCTATCTGATGGAACCGTCCAATCTGTGCATCATAACTCCTATAGGTTGTAGCATACCAATCTAATCCACTGCCATCAGAAAACTCCTGATTAGCTAACTCACTGCCATCATTGTACTTAAATCTATTTGTCGGTGCATTATTTAAAGCCTTGCTGGATATCCCCGCCATCGTCAACCCGAACGGATAATAATGCGTTTCCTCCAGTATCTGCCCACGGGTATGTATCACCTGCAGGTTGTCAAAGAACACGTCAACGGGACTTTCGTTGCTCACGTAAATATACACAAATCCGTTTTTGGGTGCGGTTTTATTTGTAAGGTCGCTGTGGGTCTTAACCACACTATTGCTGCCCACCCTGCTAAACCCGCTGCCTGCTACTTTAAACTGCTCATCAAAAAAAATATAGTTGATATAGGCTTTGGGTACCTGTGGTGCACCCGCTATGTCTGTGGTTTGAGCGCTAAACAATGTATTAATGCCTGAGGTAACAGTACCAATACCATTAAGCTGCGATGCGGTTACCCCGTCATGTGCGGCAGCGGCTGCACCGCCTGTGGGTCCTCCCAGCAACCCGGTTAATATGTCGAGCACCGGTATGGCTTTGTTGAGGGATGTGCCGCCTGTATTGTTGGTAAAATAATAGCTCTTGCCAAAAATGTCAATTTTATCTCCTGCCATTACTTTTAAGGTAATACCAAGCCCGGTTACGCCCTGGGTGGAAGTAGATTTTAATTTGTATAGTTTGGCGCTGTTGGCGGTTACCACACTGTTGGGGTTGTTGTTCACAGGCGGGTTGCCGTTGTGGTTTTGGTAGGTGCTGATGCCGGTTGCAGTAGTGGAGGCAACCACATTTGCACTGTTGATGGTATAATAGTTCTTTTCAATGTAGGCTGCATTGGGGCTGCCACCAGTGGTAAGGCTGCCTTCCAGTGTGGCAGCAGGGTAGATATCCTGCTTTGCTTCGTCGGTCAGCACCATGCGCACATTGCCAAGATGGTCTTTGATGAAATAGTCATACACAAAGCCGGTGGGGGTGTTGGGCGTGGAGACATTGTTGAATAAGGAGCGTGTTCGCCACGTCCCCTTCAACTATGTGCTACTTATCGACTTTTATCTATGGGGGAGACGTGGCGGCGAAGGAAAGATTCAACTATGTCAAAGACAACATTCGGTAAAAAGCTAAGGGAGTGTAGAGAGGACAAAGGTTTGTCGCAGCAGGAACTGGCGAAGACTTTAAAAACTTCCCACTCTGTTATCGGTCGTTATGAACGGGATGAGATGAGCCCTTCTATTGATGCAGTTAAAAAGATGGCTGCTATACTTGATACAACAGTTGGTTATTTATTGGGTGAGAGCAATGAAGGAAAAACATTGAAAGATACTGCCATGCTTAAACGGCTTAATGATATTTCTGCTTTGCCGGACAAAGACAGGGAACATATTCTTTACGCTCTCGACGGACTGATTAAATCTGCAAAGCTACAGATACTGTAAAACAAATAAACCTGGCAATCGCCAGGCTTAATTTTTTATATCATTACCCCGATAACTCACGGCACAAGCGGGACGCTTGCGCCTGCTACCTGAGTATTTTTTTACCCGCTTTATTTCATTAGCCCTTATGCTTGCGCTATCGAGGGGCTCGCGACTGCATGGGAATTAATTTATCAGCTCCCATGCACATTTCTTCTGGTTTAACTTAAGCACAATAATCTTTTCTTCAATCTCTCCCATAATACTTCCGGTAGGATTTGTATATGCTTCATAGTTCGTTCTGTTAAGAGAGATCATTAATCTAAGCGGCTCAACATTACTTTCAATCTTTTCAAGTCTGACTAATAGACATTCCTTCTTTTTTTTTAGAAAATCAAGAAACAATGCTTCTCTGTCAAAAAGAATCAAATCAAAATTCCTTTCGATATTTTTATCTCTTTTTACTACAAAATCGTTACGATCATTAAGAATGTATATAATTGTGTCTTGTTTATTGGTGGTACTAACAACATTCTTGTAAAACTGTGTTTTAATAATATCACTAAGGTTAATAGATTGAGCTTTAGCTATAAAGCTGTTAATTGTCACGAGTATTAGTAATGCAAATTTTTTCATAGCTAATTTCACTATTTATCGTCTCGGAATTGCTGTTGCCGCATTTATTTTTTGAACAGCATTCTTGAAGTCAATATAGTTTAATGATGTTGCAATATTTCCTGAGTTTCGATAAAATGTCATCATTTTTGGAAATTTAGAAGCATTTAAAGGTTGATAAGTATCAGGTTTGGACTTGGCAGCAGAAAGATCACTGGCCGTTAATTTTGATGTATTTCCAGCGATATCATACCCTAAAACTATCTTAGGCTGAATAGTACCTATTTTACTATCCCTATCTCCTGAAGACGATTCAGGCACAGAAACCCTAAAATCACCGCTTTTCGATTCATACTTGATACTGGCTGGATGCAAATGCATTCCGTACAAAAAATCTGCTCCCATATTTTTTAGAGTTTGGTAAGCAGGACCTGAATCAATTTGACTGGCATTTCCTGGTGGTGCTTCAGCAATTACTTGTTCACCACCTCGGGTTATTCCAACTGCAGTGGCTTCTTCTAGCTTTGAACTTTCACCTCGTTGAAATACGCCATCCATAGCCGCAATTTCGTCATTTTTCCTTCGCCACAACGTCTCCCGTAAAGCCTTGTGTTTAGCCGGGACGTTGTGCGTTTTGCAATCCGGTTTCTAATACAACAGCATAACTTGTAACCTCGAACTCGCCTTACCTTGTTCGCTGGGGTCTCACGCTTCGCACATCACCTGGCGTGAAGACCCTGTCGCGACAAAAAGTCTCCTGACCAATGTTTCGAAATTACTTCTCTTGGCGTTAAAATTCATGCTGTTAATATCAGTTTTTTTAAGCTACTATTATTTAAAAATCTATACAAAAACTATTGCTCATGAATATAAAAAATACACCCGTGTTTAGCAATAATATACAAACCCACCCACTTAAAAGATTTTAAAAATAAATAATACTTCACCAATTTCACAACCCGCCAATGCTTATCTTTGTATCCATTCCCTAACAATAAAATCCAGCTATCTAATTTCTAATCCTCATCGCAGATTTTCCTTAAGGAAGACCCAGGTTGTAATCCAAATCTGTCAAAAAATCAGTTGATCTGAGAAGGTTTGAAGTAATAGACAAAAACCAAAATAAGGGGAAATGTATCCTTGTTTATTAATTAAAGTAAAATCAAGTCATCTTTTCACTGTCCTGAACAGCGGAATATTTTTACTGATTTTATTACTCTTTTCAGGGAATATCTTTTCACAGAATATTTGTGCCAGCAACCAGGTCAATGCTTCTCTTAAATTATCAGATAAAAATGCTGCAGTAAAAATGCTTCACAATGAGGAAAGCATCAGGAATATTATTCTTCAAAGAAAAAAACAACCACTACCTCATAAACAGGCAGAAAATATATATACTATTCCTGTTGTAGTGCATGTGTTGCACACCGGCGGCGCCGTTGGAAGTATTTATAACCCCGATGATAATCAAATTATCGAAACCATCAATTATCTTAATGAAGTATATAGTGGCACCTGGCCCGGGCTCACACCTGCAGGAACAGATGCAGCAGGAGATATCGGACTTCGTTTTGCTTTGGCAAAAAGAGATCCGGATTGTAACCCTACCAACGGAATAGACAGGGTTGATATGTCGGGCAATGCGGATTATGTTGCCAACGGTACTACTACCGACCTGAGCAATGATGTAGCACTAAAAGCGCCTTTGGTTTGGGACATATCTTCTTATTATAATATTTATGTTGTTAACAAAATTAATGGACTGGATGGCAGTGAGGGACTGGCAATTGGCGGATTTGCTTATTTCCCCACAACAAGTATTGTAGATGGCACTGTGATACTGGCCCGGGAAATGATTGCAGGATCAAAAATACTTGTGCATGAAATAGGACATGCATTCTCCCTCTATCATACATTTGAAGGCTCTGCAAATGTGGATGAATGTCCGGCAGGAGACGGTGACCTGGTAGATGATACCGATCCCGTTTCTTATAATATTTCTGCTAACGGAGTTATTGATTTTTCATGCCGCACCGGTGCTAATAAATGTAATGGTAATAACCCATACTCCATCAGGACAGAGAATAATTTCATGAACTATACCATCTGTAATACCCTTTTCACTCCCGGTCAACGGGAACGTATACTGGCAAGCGCCTTGCTTCCCGACAGAATAACTTTAATCAACTCGTCTTCATCTATACCAACCTATCAAACACCGGTATGCCCGCCTTTGATCAATTTTGAATTCAAGTCAATGTCTATGGCGAGAACCGGAACAAATAGTGAGGGATGCAGAAAATATACTGACTATAAAGTTGGTATAACAATAGGCAGCATCCCAGCTGCAAATGCTGATGTTACTGTTTCATCGCTTGGCATTTCCACTGCAAAGGAAGGAATTGATTATAGCTTTCCTTTGGGAAGTGCAGTGTTATTTCCTGCCGGAATAAGGGATACGCAGCAAATCATATTAAGAATATACCAGGGCGAAAATGAACCACAATCAAAATTGCTGAGACTTGGTTTATCAGTTAATAACAATGGTGGAAATGCCATTGCCGGTACTGCAATACCAGTTGCCGACATCAGAATTGAACCGCACTCTACAACCCCTTTGATTCCGGAAAATAACACAACCATACAAGTGGGTGAACCTTCAGTTTCACTCCCGGCTATAAAACTTTTTAATGCAACGTTTCAGGATTACAAAGTCCAAATGATATACAACAGAAAAGAACTACGCGATGCGGGAATGTCTGTTGGAAATATAACAGCCATATCTTTCATAGTGCAAAAACAAACCGTAGCCTCTTTCAAAAATGTGTATATAAAAATGGGTAGTACAGGATTTGCAAATTTGGTGAACAATGGCAATTTGAATAAGGTAGATAACTTAAGGGAAGTATTGTTCTTACCGACTTTTACCTCTGTAAATGGAATAAATACTTTTGAATTATCCACCCCGTTTTTCTGGAACGGAACTGACAATATTGTTGTGGAGCTATGCATGGCAAGTGCCAGTATAACCGGGAGCGAGTTTGATGAAGTTCAGGCGTTTGGCACAAGCCTGCCAGATGATTCAGGAGATATAATTTTTGGTGAAACTGCAGATTGTGATCAATCTTTTACTTCATTCAGTTATTTTTCCGGGATTAAGCCAATTATTAAATTTAACTGCAGAATTACAGGTAATCCAATTCAGAGTGAGGAGGTTACTTCAAAATCTGAATATCTTGGACCATATGGCGAAGTATATTTTTATGACGAGTCATCACCGGCAAAAATACTCGGTAAGGTTAAAAATCTAAGTGATTTTAATTACGGATGTATCAAAATGAGTATTGACAGAAGTGGGGAAGGTGTGGCTCCATTCTGGAATAATGACAGCAAACAATATCTGGCTCAAAAGACTTTCTTTATCACCCCTGAATATAATAACCCATCCGGGAAATATGAACTTACACTTTATTTCAGCGATAAAGAAAAAGCAGGTTATGAAAATGGTACGGGTCAAAACTGGATTAATACAAGCATTATAAAAACGCAGGTGCCAGTTTCAGAAATTACTCCTCAATATCCACAAACTGCAAAAGTTAAAGTTGCTGATATAACGCAACGCGATTCCTATGGTAATGGGTATGCAATAACTTCAGTAATATCCACAGGATTTTCAGGATTTGGTATAGGAGTAATCAATAATGCGCTCCCTATAGTGTGGGGAAAAATAAATGCAAAAGCTGATGGCAATGACGTATTGATAGAATGGCAAACTGATATGGAAAACAACAACAACTATTTTGAAGTAGAATTTAGTACAAACGGTAATGATTTTACTTCATTAGCAAAATTACCCTCCGCTGGGAATTCTTCTTTCCCCTCTCAGTATGCTTATTTGCATAAATCTCCTGACTCAGAACAATTGTACTACAGAATCAAACAAGTGGATCGGGATGGTATGTATTCTTACAGCCGGATTGTAACAGTCAGGATGCATATTAGTAAATCATATAAACCCTCACTTTATCCGGTACCAGCAAGTTCACAACTGACTATTGATTTTCATAAACCTGTACTTAATCCTGTAATCGAATTACTGAGCAGCGATTTAAAAATAATTTCTAAAAGTAAAAAGAGTGGAATGTTATCAAGCGAGCAAATATTGATAAATCATCTTCCGGCAGGCGCTTATATGGCAAGGATTAGTTTTGAAGGAAAGAGCTGGCTGCTGCGGTTTATAAAATTATAATTAAGATGCAGGTCCGGGACAAAACAAATTAAATATACTTCTGAAATAACACCCTGAGGGCGCATTTCAGATTTTCGCAGGTGGGTGGAGACACCCACCTGTAGAACCCGCTACCGGTCGGTGTCTCACCGACCGGAAAGGCGTGTGTAGAGCGAAAATTTGGAATACGCCCTACCCCGAAGGTACAGGATGGTCTTCTGTCAATATGTTATAACTTAGCTTACTTTTAAATTTGATTGCTTACCAACCTTAAATGAATATTTTGAGATTTTCTGCACTCTGCTATGCCATAACATGTAAATGGCAACCAACCTTGAAATGGTTTGGAATAATTCTTTTGCTATTTATCTCCGGCAGTGCTGCCGCCCAATCACAGGTAGAAGTTTCTACTCAACATTTCTGGCTCTGGTCTTTTCTCGGCAGGTTGCATCCTATGATTGTGCATTTCCCGGTGGGGTTGCTTGTATTTGCCCTGGTAATGGAAATCATCGGCCGGCAAAATGAAAAATACAATGCTGCAATAAAGCTCCTTGTATACGCCGGCGCTCTTTCTGCTGTTGTTTCCGTAGCTTTTGGATTATTACTCTCCAATACAGAAGAGTATGGGAGTGAATTGCTACCTATCCACCAATGGACGGGTATTGCTACCATGCTGCTTTCTTTGATTTGCGCCTGGAGCTATTTCAAAGACAATCGTAAAGCACAAAAAATATTGCTGAGTCTCACAGTGGCCGGAGTAACTATTGCAGGTCATTATGGTGCTTCACTTACTCATGGCGATGATTATCTTACCAGTGCTTTGCCGGGTGCAGCACCTGATCCGGCAGATAAAAAGCAATATACCCTGGCGATGCAGGATGGTCCCCTGAATGAAGAACAGGTACAGGAGCTTAACCTGCAGGTGCGAATGATACTTGCACATAATTGTTACAACTGTCATGGCTCCGCTAAGGTAAAAGGAGAACTAAGACTGGATACACGAGAGTATATATTGAAAGGTGGAAAACATGGGGAAGTACTCGTGCCCGGTGAGCCTAAATCAAGTGAAATTATAAAACGGTTACTGCTGCCAAGAAGTGACAAAAAAGCAATGCCCGCTAAAGGAAAGGGATTAACAAAGGAAGAAATAGCTATACTCGAATACTGGATAAAAAAAGGGGCACCATGGCCAAAAGGTGAATTAAAAAGCCTTTACCGTGTAGCAGCGCTAGCACCCAGGGTGCCTGACATACCTGCGGTAACCAAAGAGCTTTCAAGCCCTATTGACCTTTTGGTAGATGTGTATTTTAAGAAAAACAAAATAGAGTGGAAGTCACCTGTTGATGACAGAACTTATATTCGCAGGGTTTATCTTGATATAACCGGGTTAATACCATCACCTGATTCTGTAGACGATTTTATCAATGATAAAAACGAGAACAAGCGGAACGCCCTTGTTACCCGGTTGCTTAATCGCAATGATGATTATGCCCAGCATTGGCTCACCTTCTGGAACGATGCATTGCGCAACGACTATACTGGTACGGGTTATATTACCGGAGGCAGATGGGATATTACTAAATGGCTGTACACCTCTCTCAAAGACAATAAGCCGTATAATATTTTTGTAAAAGAACTGGTAAGCCCTACGGAAGAATCAAAGGGATTTATTAAAGGCATCAAATGGCGCGGAACAGTAAACGCAAGCCAGCGCACTGAAATGCAGGCAGCACAAAATGTTGCTCAGGTTTTTCTTGGATTAAATCTGAAATGCGCTTCCTGTCATGATAGTTTTATCAGCGACTGGAAATTAGACGATGCTTATGCCTTTGCTAATTTATTTTCGGATAGTGTGCTGGAAGTAAACAGGTGCGATAAACCCACGGGTCGAATGGCAGGACGAAGGATTTTATATAAAGAATTAGGTGAAATAGATTCTACTGCTCCTACACCGGAACGGCTTAAGCAATTGGCTGATTTCCTGGTGCAGCCTAAAGACGGGCGATTGTACAGAACAGTTGTTAACAGGGTTTGGGCACAGGTGATGGGACGTGGTATAGTTGAGCCGGTAGATGTGATGGACAATGAACCCTGGAGCCAGGACCTGCTTGACTGGCTGGCATCAGACTTTACAGCTTCTGGCTATGATATTAAAAAACTACTCTTTAAAATTCTTACTTCAAAAACCTACCAGTTACCCTCAGTGAGTGTAAAGCAGGCAGAAGAAATTACCGCTCCGGACTTTGTGTTTTCAGGTATGTTACGCCGAAGGCTAACCGCAGAAGAGTTTGCTGATGCGGTAAGCAAGGCGCTAGAGCCTGTTTATCCTGACAGTGAAGTCGTGTACAAATTGTTGCCACCGGAGATCAAACAGGAACTGCCTTTTGCAAGAGCTGCTTTAGTGGTAAATGACGGACTGCAAACTGCTCTTGGCAGACCCAATAGGGAAACAGTCTCCACCAGCCGTGCATCCCAGGCAAGCCTGCTGCAGGCATTGGAACTTACTAATGGTGCAAAATTTAATGACGCCATGAAACGGGGAGCATCAAAATGGAAAAACCTTTATCCGCAAACTGATATGCTGGTAAGACAAGTTTATAGAAATACTATCGGCCGATTACCCGGCAAAGGAGAAGAATCAATAGCAGTGGAGGCTCTTGGAAAGCAACCAACCGAGGCAAAGGTGCAGGATTTTATGTGGGCAATGGCCCTGCATCCGGAGTTTCAGTTAATTTATTAAACAGACTGTACATAATAACATTGTAAATTAATTTTTAAACAATAAGAAATGAAACATCGTTGGAACCGGCGCGATTTTATCAGGCAAACCAGTGCGGCTACTCTTGCCGCTATGGCTGCCGGGGCGCCTGTAGCCAGTATGTTGAGTGGCTGCAATACAGGAAGTAAAAAGAAATTTAATGGCGACACCACTGCAGATACTGTAATACTTCTGTGGATGGCAGGTGGTATGGCACATACTGAAACCTTTGATCCTAAGCAATACACTCCTTACGAAAAGGGAATGGAAGGCAACCGGGTATTGAGCACATTTCCATCAAAACCAACAGCGCTGGATGGTATTTATTTCTCGGAAGGTTTGGAGTCTATTGGAAGCGTGATGGATAAAGGCTCGCTGATACGTTCGTATGTGGCAGCCGATATGGGACATATACTACATTCGCGTCATCAATATCACTGGCATACCTGTTACGAACCACCGCTGACCGTTGCTGCACCGCATATAGGAGCATGGATTGCTAATCTTATGGGTCCGAAAAACCCGGTGATCCCTGCATTTATAGATATTGGACAACGTCTTACGCTTGGAGAAGGAGAAGAGTTAAAAGCTTTTCATACATCCGGTTTCTTAGGCAGTGAATATGCACCTTTTATGATTCCGGATGCCAGCCAGGGACTTGAAAGTGTACGCCCGCCGGTAGGAATGGATGCCAAACGTTTTGAACAGAGAAACAAACTGTATAACGATCTCATTAGTAAAAGTCCTTTGGGTGATGCAGGCAGCGATTATCAAAAAGAATCGCTCAAGCGTAGTATGGAGCAGGCCTATATGCTGCTCAATTCTCCCGAAGCTAAAGCTTTTGACCTTAGCCTTGAACCAAAAGAGGTTTATGATATTTATAATACAGGCAGGTTTGGGCTGGGTTGCCTTCTTGCACGACGCCTTACTGAACAGGGTGCAAGGTTTATAAGTGTTACTACAGAATATGTTCCTTTTATGGGATTCGATACTCACGAGAACGGCCATACGAGGATGATTGATATGAAGAAAATGATTGATGCACCTGTTGCACAGTTGGTAAAGGATTTGGATAAAAGCGGACATCTTGATAGAACTATGATTATTCTTGCCAGTGAGTTTAGTCGCGATATGATGGTAGAAGGCAGACCCGATGCCAAAGTACAGGAACAGGTAAACCAGCCCGATATACTCAATGATTTAAAATTCTATGGTATGCACCGTCATTTTACTGATGGCTGTTCAATCCTGATGTTTGGTGGCGGAATTAAAAAAGGATTCGTATATGGCAAAACAGCGGATGAACGCCCCTGCAAATCAATAGAAAACCCGGTGAAAATTGACCAGATTCATCAAACCATTTATCACGCCCTGGGAATTCCTGAAGATACTCAGTATGAAATTGAAAAACGGCCGTTCTACACTACACCAGACGGAAGGGGTAAACCGGTATTGGAATTACTTGGAAAGGAATCAGCTACTGAATTGAAGGTTTAAATAAACGCAAAAGTAGAAAGATATATCGGTCTATTGCTAAACCTTATTATTGTTGCAAATAATAAGGTTTTATTTTATGATCATATAAGTCTGCAAAGGTTATATGGTATTTTTAGTTAGAGTTAATTGAAATGCAACGCATCGTGGTTCGAAAAAAAAGAAGTCATATTATTTAATAACATTCCATCCGGCTCAGTCAGTTTTAAAAAACATGTCCTCAATAGCTCCTTTTAGATAAGATGTGTTTGCCCAGCCCGTCATATTTAGTAAGACTTTCTTTTGAAAATTTAAGCTAAGTTTGCATCCTTAAAATAATTTGTATCGTGGCATTGATTAAGAGCATTTCAGGGATAAGAGGTACTATAGGTGGAACTCCGGGGCTTACCTTATCGCCTTTGGATGTAGTGAAATTTACAGCAGCTTATGGAACCTGGCTATTGGAAAAAACAGGCAATAATAAAGTTGTTATCGGAAGAGATGGACGAATAAGCGGGCCAATGATCAGGGATCTGGTAGCCAATACCTTAACGGCGCTGGGAATAAATGTGGTAGATCTTGGGTTAAGCACCACTCCAACTGTTGAGATGGCGGTAGTGATGGAAAATGCTGGTGGTGGAATAATATTAACTGCCAGTCATAACCCCAAAGAATGGAATGCATTAAAACTTCTGAATAGTAAAGGCGAATTCATATCGGGAGCTGATGGTAAAGAAGTGCTGGAAAAAGCGGAAGAAGAATCATTCAGTTTTGTTGCCGTTGATAAGATTGGCACTATCAAAGAAGATAATTCATTCACTGAAAAACATATTGATGCTATTATTTCACTTCCTCTTGTAGATGTAAATGCAATTAGAGAGAGAAAGTTTAAAATAGTTATTGACCCTGTGAACAGCACTGGTGCAATATTTGTTCCCGCATTATTGAAAGCGCTTGGTGTAGACGGGAAAGATATAACCGTGATAAATGATGAAGTGAATGGAAAATTTGCCCATAACCCGGAACCACTCCCCGAAAACCTTGCAGAATTAGGTGCAGTGGTTAAAAAAACGGGGGCAGATCTTGGTATTGCTGTAGATCCGGATGTGGACAGGTTATGTTTTGTTTGCGAAGACGGGAGCATGTTTGGTGAGGAGTATACCCTGGTGTCAGTTGCAGATTATGTATTGAGCAAAAAACCTGGCAACACAGTAAGCAACATGTCATCAACCCGCGCATTGAAAGACATTACATTAAAACATGGAGGACAATATTATCCCAGTGCCGTAGGTGAGGTAAATGTGGTTGCCCGAATGAAAGAAGTTAATGCCGTTATCGGAGGGGAAGGCAATGGCGGAATAATACTGCCTGAGTTGCATTATGGCAGAGACGCTCTTGTAGGAATTGCATTATTTCTCACTCACCTTGCACATTCTCAAAAAAGTATTAAACAACTGAGACGAACCTATCCGGATTATTTTATAAGTAAAAATAAAATTGAACTGGAGCAGGGAGTAGATGTAAAAAGTATTTTTGAAAAGATAAAAACAAAATATAAAAACAACCCGGTAAATACGGAAGATGGATTGAAAATTGAGTTTGATAACGACTGGGTGCATCTTCGCACCAGCAATACAGAACCTATCATCAGGATTTATGCAGAAAGCAACTTTGAATCTACGGCCAACAATATCGCACTTCGGCTGATGCAGGATATCAAGGAATTGAAATAAAGAAATATGCTGTTATAATAAAAGATTCGCCTTCCGGTGTTGTCGGTGGAAAATTAATAATGGTTTGAATGGAACAAAAAAGGATATATTTTGACAATGCCGCCACCACACAGCTTTCTGAAGAAGTACTGGAGGCGATGCTTCCATATATGCGTGAAAAATTCGGTAATCCGTCTTCCATATATTCATACGGCAGAGAGAGCAGACTGGCAATTGAAAATTCCAGGAAAACAGTAGCCAGGATACTTCATGCACATCCTGCAGAAATTTTTTTCACCAGCGGCGGTACCGAAAGTTCAAATACGGCAATTACTGCTTCGGTACGCGACCTGGGATGTACCAGGATTATTTCTTCAGCCATAGAGCATCATGCTGTACTGCATACTGTAGAATATCTCCGCAACAGGGGAGAGGCTGAACTGGTTTTTGTTAAACTCCTTCCCGACGGGCATATTGATCTGGAAAATTTAGAACAATTACTTGCAGCCAGTGAAAAAAAGACTTTGGTGACACTTATGCATGCCAACAACGAAATTGGCAATATGATTGATCTGCATGCAGTTGGTAATCTGTGCAAAATTTATGGTGCAATTTTTCATTCAGATACGGTACAGACAGTCGCGCATTTCCCATTTGATCTTCGCAATACACCGGTACATTTCATTACAGGTTCTGCACATAAATTTCATGGACCAAAAGGAGTTGGACTATTATACATTAACGAGAATGTTAGTATCCGCCCCTTCATTCATGGTGGTTCACAGGAGCGCAATATGCGGGCAGGTACAGAAAATATAACGGGTATAGTTGGTTTTGCCAAAGCGCTTGAACTTGCAACTGCTAACTGCCGTGAAGACACAAAAACTATACATGAAAATAAACACTACCTCGCCGATCAGCTTAAAAAACATATCAGGGGTATTTCATTTAACGGAGATCCCTTTGGAAAAAGTCTCTACACAGTTTTGAATGTAAGTGTGCCTAAAACAGAAAAATCCGAAATGCTGCTTTTTAATCTTGACATCAATAATATCTGTGCTTCAGGGGGTAGCGCCTGTACAAGCGGTGCTGAGCAAGGCTCACATGTTATTAGGGCTATCAATAACAACCCTAATAAAGTGGCCATTCGTTTTTCCTTATGCCGGTATAATACAAAAGAAGAAATTGATATTCTTGTAGCAAAAATGAAGGACCTGATTTAGAGGGGTGTAGGTGTCAGCTAATAGCTATTAGGTTTCAAGTTTCAGGTTTCAGGTTTCAAGTTTCAGATTTATAGTTTATCCGGCTTATTCTTTTCTTCTAAACCTTATTGTGCCGCTCAATTTTTCTGTTGAAGATATATATACTTCATTTCTTTTACCATCTATTACAGCAATCATTAATGCAGTATTAGGCGGAATGGAACCTAAATTGTCTGCATACATTACCAGGTCATTGATATCTCTGTTAGGATCGAGTTTTATCATTACACTCAGAGGTTTATCTGTAAGCCGTTGTTTGGATAAAATAAGTTTACCATTGAAAAAAACGGATATGGTGTCTCCATCTATTTCGCCATTATCATAAAAGTCAACTTTTATTTCATCATGACTGGCAACTTCTATTGTTTTCAAAACATTCAGTGGTCTTTTTTCAAATCCCTTTACTGTAGGTATGACAAGATCGGGTTGTGTCTTTTTGGTAAGAGCCGAATCATGTGCTGATTTCTCAGGTATTTTGGCTAATGGCTGATTGGAAGGATCTATTACTTTTTTTGTATCAGTAGTTTTGTTCTCTGGTTTTGTATTTTTAGCAATGGGACTCCCGGGTTTAGCAGATGGTTTTTTTGTGATTGGTGCAGAAGTACGGGGCTTAGGCTTTTCAGCAAGGCTATGCTGAGGTGTATTGGTTTTTGGTGGTACTGCAGGTGTTTTCTTTTTTGCCAGGTCTGGTGAGGGTTTTGGAGGAGTTATTTTTGTCAGCATCTTTCTTTCCAATTCTGTGCTCCCGGTACCACATCCGTTTCCCGATTTAAACGGCCGCCAGCGACCCACCAGTTTTTCTGTATCTCCCTGCTTCAAAAAAGTGAGTATATGAGTTTGAAGGCAATCTACCCAGCCGGGAGGTGTATTACCTTTTATCCGTTCTTCTTCGTTTACTATAATTGATTTTTCGGCAGCATTAAATGTTCCTTCAAGTCTGCATATAACATAATACCTCTTATAAGGATAGTCGAAATATGAATAAGAATATCCTGTGACTTCGGAACCATGTATATTAATTTCAAGTACATATTCCGTGTTACTCTCGCTGGTCACCACATTCCCCGCTGAATTAAAATATCCACGCCACTGACCACTCAGGTTTTGACCAATACTATAGAAATGTGTACCCAATGATACAAGGATCAATAGAAACAAGCCTCTCATTAATCGTAAAACTTTTTATAATGCAAAAATAACCTCAATACTAAGGAATTCGGCAAAGGAAATGATATGATACGCCAATAGTTCGTTAAATTTGCGCTCCTTTTTAAGGATCAAGTGAGTTTATAATATGATTAAAATAACATTTCCTGACGGCGCAATCAGAGAGTATCAGCCCGGGACAACATCATTGGATATTGCAAAATCAATCAGCGAAGGCCTTGCAAGAAAAGTTTTAGCTGCATCAGTAAATGGCGAAGTTTGGGATGCTACACGTTCCATCAACAACGACAGTTCACTAAAATTGCTAACCTGGAATGAAAAAGAAGGAAAATCTACCTTCTGGCATTCTTCTGCCCACCTGATGGCTGAAGCAGTTGAGTCATTATTTCCGGGAGTAAAATTCTGGGTAGGTCCTCCTGTAGAGCATGGATTTTACTATGATATGGATTTGGGCGATCGCAAGATCACAGAAGAAGATTTGAAGGTACTGGAAAAGAAAATGAATGAATTGGCAAAAGCCAACAGTCCTTATATACGAAAGGAAGTATCAAAGGCAGATGCCATTGATTATTTCTCAAAAAAAGGAGATGAATATAAACTCGACCTGCTGCAGGGTCTCGACGATGGCAAAATCACATTTTATACACAAGGTGGATTTACCGATCTCTGCCGTGGCCCACATATACCTCAAACCGGCCTTATCAAAGCAATAAAGCTGACCAGTATTGCGGGTGCATACTGGAAAGGTGATGAAAAGAACAAGCAGTTGACGCGTATTTATGGAATCACTTTCCCTGCTCAAAAAGAACTGGATGAATACCTCCAGATGCTGGAAGAAGCTAAGAAAAGAGATCACCGCAAATTGGGTAAAGAATTAGGAATATACACAATGGATGACGATGTTGGGCAGGGACTTATTATGTGGATGCCTAACGGGACCGTGGTGATTGAAGAACTGGAGAAACTGGCTAAAGAAACTGAAAGTGCTGCCGGATATAAGCGGGTAGTTACTCCGCATATTGCTAAAGAGAGTATGTATCTTACCAGTGGTCATCTCCCATATTATGCAGATAGTATGTATCCGCCGATGGAACTGGATGGTGAAAAGTATTACCTCAAATCTATGAACTGTCCGCACCATCATAAGATATTTGCGGCAGAGCCAAAAAGTTATCGCGACCTGCCCTACAGAATTGCAGAATACGGAACTGTATATCGCTATGAGCAGAGCGGCGAACTGTTTGGGTTGATGCGGGTTCGTTGCCTGCACATGAATGATGCTCATATATACTGTACCCGCGAACAGTTTGCTTCTGAATTCAGGGCTGTGAATGAGATGTATCAGAAATACTTTAAAATTTTTGGTATTGATAAATATGTGATGCGTCTCAGCCTTCACTCTCCTGATAAACTTGGGAAGAAGTATGTAAATGCACCTGAACTTTGGAAGGAAACAGAGGAAATGGTAAGACAGGTACTTATTGAATCTGAAATTCCTTACGTAGAGGTACAGGATGAAGCTGCATTTTATGGCCCTAAAATTGATGTGCAGATATTCAGTGTTATAGGCCGTGAGTTTACACTGGCTACTAACCAGGTAGATTTTTCACAGGGACGAAGCTTTAAGCTGGAATATACTACAGCAGATAATCAGACTGAAACACCATTGATTATCCACAGAGCGCCATTGGGAACACACGAAAGGTTTATAGGGTTTTTGCTTGAACATTATGCCGGCAAGTTTCCCACTTGGCTGGCTCCGCTTCAGGTAAAGGTTTTACCCATAAGCGATAAGTTTGGAGACTATGCACAAAATGTTTTAGAATCGTTGAAAAATGCAGATATTCGCGCAGAAATTGATAACCGGCCGGAAAAGATAGGACGAAAAATAAGGGATACCGAAATGGCAAAAGTGCCTTACATGATAATTGTTGGAGAGAAAGAAGTAAATGAAAACAAAATTTCAGTAAGACGGCAGGGTAAAGGTGATGCAGGCTCAACATCAATAGAAGCCTTTATCAAAGAAATTAAAGAAGAAATAAAAACCAGGAGTGCCGGTTAATATAGAAAGTTCAAATAATTGTATAAATCGTTTTTTATTTATATTTTGACAGCATAAAATTTTTTATCAGAAATTTAAACACACAATTAAAAACTCCGCAACAGGGAGTATCACTTTAAAAATCGTAAATGGCATTTCCACCAAGACCTCAATTTCAAAAGGGTAATTTCAACCCACGTTTCAAAAGAGAACAACAACAGGAACATCGCACAAATCACATGATTCGGGTACCACAGGTAAGACTGGTAGGCGATAATGTGGAAGTGGGTGTATATTCTACACAGGAAGCTTTAAAAATAGCTAATGAACAAGGGCTTGACCTGGTAGAAATTTCTCCCAATGCAGATCCCCCCGTTTGCAAAGTCATTGACTATAATAAGTTTCTCTACGAAAAGAAGAAGAAAGAAAAGGAGATGAAAGCTAACTCTAAGGTTTCTGAAGTAAAGGAAATCCGCTTCACTCCTAATACCGATGAACATGATTTCAATTTTAAAGCTAAACATGCTGAAGACTTTTTAAAAGACGGTAATAAAGTAAAAGCTTATGTACAATTCAAAGGCCGTGCTATCATGTTCAAAGAGAGAGGTGAGTTATTATTATTGAAATTTGCAGAAAGGCTTGCAGAAATTGGAGTCCCTGAAGGAATGCCCAAACTCGAAGGTAAACGTATGCTTATCATCTTTGCTCCTAAAAGTCAAAAGAAGAAAAAGTAAGCTCAAAACATTAACCATATTTAACGTGTAATCTAATCTATTCTTAAAGGTTCAGGGTATTTTTGTTTTCAGATATTTTCTGAACTATCATGAAACCCTGGAAATTATTCCTCATTATTTCAATACTTGCCACTTCCGCTTCATTTGCGCAAACTAGCCGGACAGTAAGGGGTAAAGTATATGACAGCAGCCATCTTGCATTGCAGGGGGCAACTGTTTTTTTATATAAAAATGGCTTTGCCGATACGCTAAAAACCGTTACCGGAAGAGATGGACAGTTTGAATTCAAAAAGGTTCATTTCTCATCTTTCCATATTAAAGTTACCAACGTGGATATGGAAACTATTGATCAGGCTTTTGATTTTGAAGAGGCAAAGACAGATTTAAATGTGGGGAGTATCACACTTTTACCCTCTGTAAAAACATTGCAGGAGGTAGTAATTGTTCCTCCACCCATTGTTATTAAGGAAGATACTGTTGAATTTAAAGCTGATTCTTTCAGAGTAAGACCAAATTCTTCGGTTGAAGACCTGCTGAAGAAACTACCCGGTCTTCAGGTAGATAAAGATGGTAACATTACTGCACAGGGCAAAACGGTTTCAAAAATTAAAGTAAACGGAAAGGACTTTTTTGGCGGTGATCCTAAAACTGCTTCCAGAGAGTTGCCTGCGGAAATTGTAGACAAAGTACAGGTGGTAGATGATTACGGTGATATGGCAGCTATTTCGGGTATTAAAGAAGGCGACCCGGATATTGTAATTAACCTGCAATTAAAAAAAGATAAGAGCCAGGGGGTATTTGGCAAAGCTTCAGCGGGATATGGTACGGATAATCGCAAGCAGGCAACTTTAAGTGCCAATGCTTTTAGCGAGCGTACTCAATTGTCGCTACTGGGAAACCTGAATAATATCAACCAGAATTTATTTGATTTTACCAATGACGGTTCTAATCGAAGAGGTGGTGGTGGGGGACCTATGAGAATGATCAGGGGGAGTAGTGGGGGAAATAGCGGCACTTCCGATACTAATGCAGATCAGAATGGTGTTACCGATAATAAATCTATAGGACTGAACTTCAGAACAGACTTCCCCAATAAAAAAGGTTCGTTGTACGGTAACTATAGTTTTTCTAACCGGAATACTATAATTACCAGAAGCACTTCGCAGCAAAATCTGTTTGATAACGGTAATACATATATCAACAACAGAAATAACCTTTCAAACAATATCGGCAATAACCACCGCTTAAATCTGAACCTGGAATACCAGATTGATTCATTTAACTATATTAAAGTAAGACCCAACTTTAATTACGGATATGCTGACAACAGAAGCAATGGCGATTTTGATTATACCAATGCAGGGTTTAAAACACAGGAAGGATATTCAGGCGATACTGTATCCAGCAAGTCACCCAATTTTAATGCAGAGATAAGTTATAATCGTAAGTTCAACAAAAGAGGACGGAACCTTTCAGTCAATATTAATCTCGGTACATCATCACCCTATAGTGAAGACGACAAAATAAATTATACCAAAGCATATCTAAGAGCCGGCGGGTATTCTGAAACATTCATTGATCAACTGATCAGCCAGGATAATAACAATCATAATTACGGGATTAATATTAGATACAGTGAACCTGTCGCACGAAACAGATACCTTGATATCAGTTACGGCTACAATACGTCTTACTCAAAAAATGACAGAAAAACTTTTGATCGTGATGGGATAGATGAGAGTCTTAATCTCAACGATAGTTTGAGCAATGCTTATGAAAACACTTTTATCAATCAACAGGTAGGTTTGAGTCTGAGAACAATCAACAAAAAATACAACTATTCATTTGGAGTAACCATGCAGCCTGTGTATATGGATGGTTATTCCATTACAAAAGATAGCGCCTATACTACTCAGAAAAGAATCAACTTTTCACCATCTGCACGATTAGCATATAATTTTTCCAGATCAAAACGGCTGAATATTAATTACAATGCCAGTTACAATCAGCCGGGCTTTAATCAACTGCAGCCAGTAAAGGATATTTCAAACCCGCAATACCAGACACAGGGTAATCCTAATCTTAGACCGGAGTTTAGTCACAACCTCCGTGCATTCTTAAATAACTTCAATTTCACATCAGGCCGGGTAATGTTTGTTGGTATGATGGCAAATCTTGTGCAAAACCGGATTGTGAATAACAATATCCGTCTCGATAGTAGCGGAGCTCAGTTGAGCGTCCCGGAAAATATCAATGGCTACTATAATATTTCAGGATTTTATAATTATTCTATTCCCTTTCAGAATCGCACTTATGTAATTTCTTTTAACGGAAATGTAAATTACAATCACGATGCCGGGCTAGTAGACAGCAAAAAAAATATTGGGAATAACTGGGTAACCACACAAAGATTAAACCTGGAACTCAACCTGAAAGAATGGCTTCAAATGACAACAGGCGGGGCATATAGCCTCAATTCCACTAAATATGATCTTACTCAAAATGGAGCGAGGATAAGTTCAAATGCATGGGCGCTCACCAATACTGCCCGCATTGACATTCCGGGTGGAGTAATTTTAAGATACGATATCAGCTATACCATCAACCAGGGACTTGCAGAAAATGTAAAAACCAATCCTACCTTGTTCAATGCATCTGTAGAAAAAACTTTCTTCAAGAATAAGAATGGATTCCTTCGCCTTTCCGGGTTTGATATATTCAATCAAAATACAAGCGTAACACGTCAGGTAAGCGGTAACGCGATTATTGACAACCGGGTTAACCGTATCACAAGATATTTCATGCTCACCTTCACATATAAACTCACGAAATTTAAAGGGCAGCAACCTTCGGGTCAGGGTATGGATATGAATCGCAGGGAAAGAAGGATAATGTTTTAATTGATTTTAACTTTTAGCTATCAGCAGTCAGCAGTCAGCATTCAGCATTCAGCAGTCAGCTTTCAGCTTTCGGCAATCAGTGGGTATAAAAGTGACAGCCTTTCTATGGTTTTTTGATTCAATTCAAATACCTTTGCGGACATTTTAGATATGGAGTGTTTTTGCTCCAAATAACTAATTATCAATCAACTAATTAATTTTCTCGTATGCCGGGAGCCTTAAAGGAAGTTCGCAACCGTATAAAATCAGTACAAAGTACCCAGCAGATCACAAAAGCCATGAAAATGGTTAGTGCTGCAAAATTGCGCAGAGCACAGGAAGCTATCATACAGATGCGTCCTTATGCACAAAAACTGCAGGAAATGCTGAGTAATATTGTGAGCAATTCTGATGGGGATACCGGAGGAAAACTTGCTATAGAAAGAAATCCCGAGAAAGTGTTATTCATTGTTATAGCTTCCGACAGGGGACTTTGCGGTGCCTACAATGCTAATATTACAAAGCTTGCCCGCTCGATAGCAGAGGAAAAATATGCCCAGCAACTTGCTAAAGGCAATGTTACAGTATGGCCTATTGGGAAAAAAGCGTATGATTATTTTCAGCGGGTGAAAATGAACAGCAATGCCGCATATAAAGATATATTCCTGAACCTGAGTTTTGAAAGTGTACAACAGGTGGCTACTGCGGCTGTAGATGCTTTTTCAAAGAAAGAATTTGATGTGGTGGAAATTGTGTACAGCGAGTTTAAGAATGCAGCTACACAGCGTTTTGTTGCAGAACGTTTTCTCCCTATACCAAAAGTTGAAAATAAATCCGGTAAATCCACAAAAGCAGATTTTATTTTTGAACCGGAAAAGGAAGCGCTTGTTGCAGAACTGATGCCTAAGATCTTGAATACTCAAC
The DNA here is from genome assembly GCA_039811345.1 of Chitinophagaceae bacterium. Lineage (GTDB taxonomy): Bacteria > Bacteroidota > Bacteroidia > Chitinophagales > Chitinophagaceae > Agriterribacter. Next base: position 82,176 of record JBDHYJ010000006.1, on the reverse strand, counting down.
TTTATAAAGCAGTTCTTGATGCCAATGCCAGTGAGCATGGTGCAAGAATGACCGCAATGGATAAAGCAAGCGAAAACGCGAACGAGTTACTGAAAGGACTTCGTATTTCATACAACAGGGCACGCCAGGCTGCTATCACAACTGAACTTACAGAAATTGTAAGTGGTGCTGCAGCATTACAGGGATAAGTAAAATGGAAATTTCTCAGATCATACTACATATAGAGGCATTAATTTTTGCCAGTGAAAAACCGTTGACCAGTATTGAACTCGTTGACCTGGTGAATAATGCTCTTGGGTTCATTGAAGACAGGGCCAGTCTTGAACAGGTGGAAGCAGCAATTGATGGTATTAGAGAAAAATATGCTACCGAGTTCTATCCTTTTGAAATCCGGCAAAGTGGTGGTGGCTGGCAATTTCTTACCAAAGGTGCTTTTCATAAAACTATTGCCCAACTGAATGGTGATAAATTCATCAGGCGTCTATCGGCAGCAGCTATGGAAACTCTAGCAATTATTGCATATAAGCAACCCATCACCAAAGGCGAAATTGAATCTATACGGGGAGTAAACTGCGATTATGTGGTTCAAAAACTACTGGAAAAAGAGTTAGTAGTAATTACCGGTAGAAATGAAGAACTGCCAGGGAAACCTCTGGTATATGCTACTTCCAAATCATTCATGGATTATTTTGGTATCAACTCTGCCGACGACCTGCCAAAAATTAAAGAAGTACTTGCCGACCAGGTGGTACAACCCACACTTGTAAATGCAAGCCATTTTGAGGTGGAAGAAGAAAGTAATCTTTTGGTAGGGGAAAATGGCGAACTACTGCAGCAAACTACCATTACCATTGAAAAAGTGCAGGATGATACTCCACCGCAGGATTTGACAGATCAAACTTCCACTTCTGAACCAACAGAAGACCTTCCTGCTTCAGATGAAACCGATTCTTCTAATACTGATGAAAACGGTAATGATGTAACTCCGGAAGATGAGGATGCTGAGAAAAAAGATTAGCCATTCGTTTTATTATGGCTTCCTTGCGATGATTTAAGTAAAATATTAGTTTGTTGATTTCCCGAAAATCTTTTGTCTAAATTTGTATTGAATTGGAACATTCAAATAATTTTTGCCATGAAGGTATTACTAGACATTCCTGATAATAAAGCATCCGCATTGATGGATGTTTTGAGAAGCATATCTTATGTAAAAGCAAAGCCTCTTACAGATACTAAAGCTGTACTGATGGAAGAAATCAGGGAGGCTGTTGAAGAAATGAAACAAATTAAAGCTGGCAAAAAAAAAGCCCGTAACGCCGAAGATTTTTTGAATGGACTATAAAGTAAAATCTTTAGACATATTTGAAAAGCAGGCGAAAAGGCTCGTAAAAAAGTATCCTTCGTTGAAAATAGAACTTTACGAACTTGTACAGGAACTTAAAAAGAATCCTACATGTGGGACGGCAATAGGTAAAAATTCATATAAAATTCGTATTTCTATTGCTTCCAAAGGAAAAGGGAAATCTGGTGGTGCAAGGGTCATTACAAATTTTGTAATTAGTGATACTACTGTTTATCTACTTTCAATTTACGACAAATCGGAACAGGAATCCCTCACCAATAAGGAACTGAATGAACTTTTAAAATATATCCCTCAATAATATCAATTCTCACTTCGTTGTATAAATTCTTGGAATGCTTGAATATAAGGTATAGATTAAGGATTCTCTTTTTGAAAACTAACAGGCTGCTTTCGATACGAGTTAACTTTGATCCCATTTTGCCGGGCAGGTTCCCAGTCAGGTCCGTTTTTGATGGCATTTACTGCTGCTTCTGCGAGTTTTGTGTCATTCATCGTTAATGCCTTTACATCACTTATCTTTCCATCTCTGCTTACAATAAACTGAACGATACAATACCCGGATTTTCCCTCCTGTCTCAAAGTCTGTATATCTTTTTGAAGTGCGTTTGAAATATATTTTACCCAGGCACTTTCTCCACCAGGGAAGGTGGCTTCTGTTTCTACTTTGGAAAAAATTATGTTGTCAACGCGTTGTTCCTGAACTGCAGTGTTTTGTTTTTTGGTAATTATTTCTATAACCCCGTTACTTCCTTTTGCACCATATTTTTCAAAGGCAGCTCCATTTTTTAGAACGTAAATGCTTTCAATATCATTAGGGTTAACGTTGTTAATATTACCTGCAGGTATTATCTCCCCATCTATTACATATAATACTGAGTCTAAAGCAGGTCCTTTGAAATTGATGTTTGTATTTGCCTTAGGAGGGGCAACTATTCCCCTTTTCACAGCCTCTGCCCGAGATATTTTTTCTGCTTTGTCATTTTTATAAATGATAATAACATTATCATCATTTGTGAAATCTATGGATTTAATGTTGGCAGGCAATGTATCTTGTGTCGCTATTGTATTTCGTGCTGCTGTGGTAAAAACAATACGATCTGGATTTCCAGCCTGCTCTTTAATATTTCCTTCTGCCTTAGGTACCGGGGGTTCAAATGAAGATAAACCGGGTACCATAGTTTGTGATTCTTTGGCAAAACGTTCTAAAGCCACTAAAATATCTTCAGCTATTTTTTCCTGGTTGGATGTGTTTGAAATAAATGCCAGGTCTTTTGCATTGTTGATATAGCCGCATTGAATTAAAACTGCAGGGTAGGTAATATCCGGAGCGTCCAGCACCCATATACCCAGTTCTTTGCGTTGTTTAAGTTCGGGGGCAACAGTATAGGTCTGAGCTATTTCTTTTGTTATTAAGCTACCTAATAACCTTGACTGTTTATCAAAAGGATTGTGTTGTCTTGAAACATACAAATCAAAGCCGGAATTTTTTGTGTTTTGCTCTTCGCTAACATTGATGTGGATAGAAATGAAAGCATCAGGTTTTTGTTCCAATGTCCATTTCACCTTGTCTCTCACCGATTGAAGAATATCAGTTTCGCGGGAAAGTAGTACACGGATATTTGTGTTAGTATTAAGTTGTTTTATTTTCTGTGCAATAGCCAAGGTCAGTGATTTTTCTGTTGTCCCATCCTTAGCTTTAGCACCACGGTCTTCACCACCATGCCCGGCATCAACCACCACAGTAAAAACTCTTTCTAGCTTAATGGTTTCATTACCCTGTGGTACTATTGTTTTTGTTTTAATGGTGAATGCTAAAAAAATAAAGGTGAGCAACGGCAATGCGAGTATACGGCCTATATAGCTTACCCTCGGATTTTTCATTTTTGTCAACATAAGTAATCTTCGTTTTATGGATGAATTAAAGAAATTGCTGGTCAGTCCGAATACCTGCTGCGGATAAGCGGCATGCAAAATCATAGCGGCAAAAGCACCTGTATTGCTATCTTCCACAGTTTTGCTGTCAGCAATAAATTCATGTATCATATTCATTTCCCTGCGTATCAGCCAAAATAATGGATTGCACCAGAAAAAGATCAGTACGATATTCATCAACAACCTGTCGGCACTATGTTTTTCGTGCACATGCACCAGTTCGTGTAAGAAAATCCTTTTACCGCTGTCTGAGTTTATATCTATATGTCGGTTCCAGAATATATACCTAAAAAAAGAAAATGGGGTTCCCTTAGCTTCAGTATCTACAAAATTGATTCGCTCAATTCGTTGTACCCGGTGCCGCCTGATGAGGTTGTACAACCTTTGCAAACTGCGTATAAGTAATACTAATAATACCATCGACACTAATACATACAGTATAGAGATGCCCTGTTCGCCGGTAATATGGAAACTTCCGTTTTTGTCAGCTTCTACAACCATTTCATCCCCGGTGGTTACCACATTTAATAGCTTTATGACCTGTCCATCATTTTCTGATGGAGTACGCCATACATTAATCTTAATTAGAGGAAAACTCAAACTCATGATTACCGCTGCCAATAAATAAAACCTGTTCCACCGATGGAATATTTTATTGTGGAGAGCAAGCCTGTAGTAGCCGTAAAGTATGCCGGAGCAAGTAATAACCTTGAGCAGGTAATATGCAATGTTGAGCATAAATAAAGAATGAATTTTAATGATCTATTGTTATTTACCCTGCTTCTTCAATTCCCTTAACAGCAATTCCAGGTCTTCCACACTAAGATTATTTTCCTTCACCATAAAAGAAACCACATTACTGAATGATCCTTCAAAATAACTTTTCACTATATTCTTCATCGTGGCTTTCGAATAAACCTCTTTGCTTATAAGCGGATAATACCGGTGCATGCGGCCAAACACTTCTATACCTACAAATTCTTTTTCCACAAGTATTTTTAAAATGGTGGCTATTGTATTTTGATGTGGCTTGGGATTGGGTTGTGCATCCACCAACTCCCGCAAAAATGCTTTTTCAAGTTTCCAGAGGGTTTGCATCACCTGTTCCTCGGCTTTGGTTAAACTTTTTATTGTACTCATAAATATGACTTCTTAAAACGAAAGTAAAACTAATATTTTAGTTATACAACTAATTATTTAGTTATAATCTTTTTTTTTTGAAATAATAGGCTCATCTTAAGGCAAAGTATCCGTTCTTTGCACAGATTAACAGATAGTAATAACTTATTCCAGAGCAGTAAATAGTATGGCAGAAATTATTCTTGAGCTTGAACATGCAAACATTTACCAGGGGCAGTCACTGATATTGCAGGATGTTAACATAAAAGTGAACAGGGGTGAATTTGTGTACCTGGTGGGTAAAACCGGCACCGGCAAATCCAGTTTGCTAAAAACCTTATATGGGGAATTGAAACTAAAAGAAGGGGAGGGCTCCGTAGTTGGGTACAAACTGAGAGATATGGACTGGAAAAAAATTCCTTTTCTAAGAAGAAACCTGGGAATTGTATTTCAGGATTTTCAATTACTGACCGATCGTAACGTGCATGACAATCTGAAGTTTGTGTTAAGGGCTACCGGTTGGAAAGATGAAAAACTGATCGAAGAAAAAATAAATGATGTATTGGATAAAGTAGGATTGAAAACAAAGGGTTTTAAATTTCCATTTGAATTATCTGGTGGCGAGCAACAGCGTATTGATGTAGCCCGTGCACTTTTAAATTCTCCCAAGCTGATTCTTGCTGATGAGCCAACCGGCAATCTTGATCCCGAAACTTCTGATGAGATTATGCAATTGTTATTCCATATCTCAAGAGATTTTGGTACGGCTATTGTAATGGCAACACATGATTACCGGGTAATCAGCAAATTTCCGGCACGGACAATGAGAACAGAAAAAGGAAGAGTGATTGATAATGCAGCCGTCAGCTTTTGATTTTTTTATCTTTTAATTTTTTCCTGACAACATCTTCCGGATATTTCAAAGCAAGCTTTCGTATTTCGTAACTGAAATCAGTAAAAGTTTCTTCCCATAGTTTCGCTTCTTCAGGAGTGTATTGATGAAAACCATGTGCATTAGCCACTCCTTTCCCACCTGCTTTTACTATATCATCAATTAGTTTGGGAACTTCAGTGCTGTTGTTGAGTGTGGGAAACAAGTCTTTCATAACCGTATGATATGCCGGCACACCTGTAAGATCCATCCAACGGAATACCCCAACAAGTGTCATCCAGTAACCTGCATTGTTGCGACAGGCACGGTCTACATCCTCCACAGTGGCATACCCGTTCTCAACCAGGTATATGGCTTCCCTGTAAGCAGCATACATAATTCGGTTGGTAATAAAGCCGCGTATATCCTTTCGCACCAGTGTGGGTTCCTTGCCCCAAAAATGTGACAAGCTATATAGTGCTTCGCCTTTGGAAATATCACTTTTATTACCACAAATAATTTCAAGGAAGCGTGTTGTATGAGAGGGTTCCGCCCAGTGCAATCCGAAAAATCTTTCAGGATGCTTTGTCAGGTTCTGCAAAGCACTGATAGGTATTGCAGAAGTATTGCTTGCCAGTAAGGCATCTGTTGATATTATTTCTTCAATTTTGTTGTAGACTGATTTCTTGATATCCGAATTTTCAAGTGTACATTCTATCACCAGGGCACAATCTTTAAGCAAACTGTAGTCTTCTGTTACCTTGAGTTTTTTCAAATAAACTTCAGGATCGTTCTGAATCAGTTCCTCCTGTTTCGATCTTTTTAGATGAGTAGTAATTCTTTTTTCAGCAGTCAGTAAATCTGCAGCAACCGGTGCTACTGCTACAACATCATGACCTGCTATAAGCAGGCAGGTAGTGATACTGCAACCCATCAATCCAAGCCCCACTACACCAACTGTAATTTCAGAAGGAATAGAATCCTTGCTAATAATATTCATTTGTAAAAGATATAATTCGAAATTATTAATGAAAAGTAAGCGAAAGCAAAACTCAATTGTAATATACACTAAATATTAATATACACTAATTAACTGCGGGTAAATCCGGCATTACATATCTTCTTCCCAAATATTAAAGTCTGTACTGTTATGCTTCAGGAGCAAATAATGATTCTTTAAAGTAGTCAGAAAGGGATAAGTTCTGTAGGGCAGATGGTTGTTTGTAGCATATAGTTTCAGTCTTTCAGTTATTTCAGGATAATAACTGTGATGAATATTCGGGAAAAGGTGATGTACAATATGATAGTTGAAATTGCCCAGAACAAAACGTGTAAACCAGTTACTGCCATTTATATCATTTGTAGTTTTCAGCATATGTAAAAACCAGTCGTAAGGAAGAATTCTATTGTTGTCTGGCGATGGAAACTCTGCTTCAATATTAGCATGTGGCGGCAATAATACAAGCAATGCCAGTATACTTGCAACAAGTATCATTATTGTAAATGCCAGTAATATAATTCCCCAGGAAATGCCCAGTACAATCTTAGGAATAACCAGCGTGTAAGTAATATAAAAAGTTTTGAAGAAAAAAAGCTTTAAATATTCCCTTCTGTGAATAGAAATTCTCTTTTGTACAATTCTTTTTTTGTCAAAAAAATCTTTGAAGTCCCGTATCAGCAGCCAGTTGAACAGAAACAACGGATAAATAAAAGGAAGATAAATGTGCTGATATTTGTGAAAACGAGAGGAAGGACCCTGCGGTACAATTTTTACCAATGTACTTTGATCAATATCGGTATCCCAACCATCTACATTAGGATAATTATGATGATAGAGTACATGTCTGGTTTTCCAGATATAACTGTTTGCTCCCATCAGATCGAAAAAATATACCCAGATCTCATTAAGTCGCCTGTTTTTAAAAAGGGTATAATGCACTGCATCATGTATTACATTGAGATAATTGAGAACGAGTAATATCCCCATTAATGTGTAAGCTGTAAATAATATAGAGAGATTCTTTCCCCATACAAGTACACAAATCCATGCAGCAATATAGAGAGCGGGAAACAATATTGCTTTAAATACGATCTCTTCTTTTCTTTTATCAACCAGTTTATCAACAATGCGGTATGCATCATTGCGCAACTGCTGAAAAAACTGATCATTGGTTCCTTTCTTATACTTTAACTTCTCTGCTTTTATCATAACATCCTAAATAACTTAAAAACTAAACAGGGCAAGTAGATTAGGAGTTGTTCGTCAGTGCAAATTTAAAAAAATACGGAAAATAAAAATTGAACCGGCAGAGGAAATTTTTTTCAAGTTATCGGGTTTGCCTTTAGGGTTTTATTAAGGATAGTTCCTTAATCATAACTGCTACTTCATCACAATCAAGTTGGATGGACATTAATTCTTCTTTCATCAGCACATTAATGAATTCCATTTTTGAATTAATATTTTTTCTTGCTGATGAATGAAATTGTGTTGCCTGTGTTTTGCGTGCCAATGCTGCAATATTACCGGCCCTCACCCCCGATCCCGGCATAATAATAATGCGGTCATCTGCCTGTCTCACTAAGGCTTCAATGGTATCAGCGCCTTCGGGAGCAGTAGGTTTAAGTCCGCTTGTCAGTATACGTTCGCAACCTGTTTCAATGACATCTTCCAATGCTTCAAACGGGTTGGCAGTACGGTCGAATGCGCGATGAAAAGTAACACCAAGGGGGTAGGCAATATCTACCAGTTCAGCAGTACGGGCCTTATCTATGCTACCATCTTTTTTAAGCATGCCAATAACTACACCATCGCACAGCAATTCTTTACAGAGCATGATGTCTTTCTTCATGATATCAAATTCTTCCTCACTATACAAAAAATCACCACCCCGTGGCCGTATAATTGGATAAAGCTGGAGAGTAGTATTTGCTCTTGCGGTTTTTATCATTCCGTAAGAAGGGGTTGTGCCCCCATCACCCGGATTATCGCAAAGTTCGATGCGATGGGCCCCTGACTTTTGTGCCAGTAAAACAGATTCTATGTTAAAAGCAATTACTTCCAGTAAATATTTCATGACGGAAAGATAAAAAAATTAATTCCTACGGGTATTCTTGTTGCAAACGTTTGCAATAATTTTTCTGTAATTGTTTTTTTTCAGGTAAAATTGAGAAATTAGCAAATACTCTTCATTGAAAAAAGTTCACAATTATGAGTCCTGATCGCAGACATTTTATCCGTAATATTACTTTGGGAACCGGGGCAATAGTTTCTGGTATTCAGACAGCAAAAAGCAATACACAGAATGATGCTTTATCAAAAAAAAGCAGCTTTAATATGTGTGGTTATGCTGCTCCCAAAATTGAGAAAGTTCGCATCGGGTTTGTAGGTTTGGGACATCGCGGTCCGGCTGCAGTGAACCGTATATCGTTTATAGAAGGAGTGGAAATTAAGGCACTTTGCGATAAGATACCCGACAGGGTAGATGCTGCGCAAAAGATTCTTACCGGAAAAGGATTGCCTTCTGCCAGGTCATACACCGGTGAAAACGGTTGGAAAGCTATGTGCGAAAGCAGTGATTTAGACCTGATATATATCTGCACTCCCTGGTCGCTGCATACCCCAATGGCAGTATATGCCATGCAGCATGGTAAGCATGCAGCTTCTGAGGTACCCATAGCCGTTACTATAGATGAGTGCTGGCAACTTGTAGAAACTTCAGAAAAAACCAGGAAGCATTGCATGATGCTCGAAAACTGTTGTTATGATTTTTTTGAGCTGCTCACCCTCAATATGGCCCGCAATGGATTACTGGGCGAATTGATACATGCTGAAGGTGCATATCTTCATGACTTGCTGGATTCAAATTTCAATAAGACCGGTTATGCAGACATGTGGCGGTTGCGTGAAAATATACATCTTAAAGGAAATTTATATCCCACACATGGATTGGGTCCAATAGCTCAATGCCTGAATATTAACCGGGGGGATAAAATGAATCACCTTGTCTCTGTTTCGACTAATGATTTTATGATGGGCGAGAAAGCCAAAGAAAAAGCAAAAGAGGATCCTTTTTACAATCAGTTTGTAGATAAGCCATATAATGGTAATATGAATACTACAGTTATTCGTACCGACAAAGGGAAAACCATTATGCTTCAGCACGATGTTACATCACCGCGACCGTATTCACGTATTCACCTGGTGAGCGGCACAAAAGGAATTGCGAGCAAATATCCTGCACCTGAAAGAATAGCTTTCGGGCATGAATGGATTAAACCTGAAGAATTGCAAAAGCTGTATGAACAATATACTCCACCAATTGTAAAAAAAGTAGGAGAGATAGCAAAGCAGGTAGGTGGGCACGGAGGTATGGACTTTATGATGGACTGGAGACTTATTGATTGCCTAAGAAATGGCCTGCCTCTTGATCAGGATGTATATGACGGTGCGCTTTGGAGTTCGATAGGTCCGCTTAGCGGGGCATCTGTAGCACAAAGATCCGGATCGGTGAATATTCCAGACTTTACAAGAGGTAACTGGCGAACCAATAAACCTGTAAACCTTACCCTGGATGGCGGTGGTACTACCACTGTACGTTCTGTTAAATAAAAATTTACTTATTTAATATCATAGTTCTTAAAGATATAATATCCCTATATGATAAACCGCCCCCCAAAAAAACGGCGCCGTAAGGCGCCGCTTTTATTTCTATATTTTTTTTTGATCTGATAAAATCAAATCATACTGATTTATGACTACCGGCAGGAAGAATAATTTCATCCGGCAACACTTCAGCATGATATCCATATTGTTCAAGTAAATCAATCAGCAGACCTGGCTCTACAATTCCAAAACTGCAGCTCACCCTTAAAATATTATCACAGTCCGTTAAATCAAAATTCGCCTCATAACAGAAGAACTTCCGGTGAATTTCTTCAAGCAGCAAATTTGCAGTGATGTGATCACTGACATTTGTTTTAAAAACCTCAATCATCATTTATTTTTTTACTGATCCGATTCAACTGGTAAATATGTCTTTCTGTATGATATACTACAAAAAATATTTTTTAGCCCGTCAACTTGTTGATCAGGCAATCTATTTGTCGGTTTGCCTTTCTGCGATAATACTTGTACAATAGATAAGTTGGATTTTGTGATATGTACAATAACCTGTGCAGGTGTCCAGCTTCCTTCAAATGGAATTTGATTCAGTGCTTCCTGGCTGAATGTATTCATATTAAACAACAGCCTGCCGGTTACTTCTTCATATAATTGCATGATGCCCATTCTTGTAGTGGTAGTCTTTTGTAATGAAGTCATAATAATATTCCGCTTAAACTTTTGTTTTAAAATTTACATCACAAACTTACCGCTGATGTATATAACAAACAGGGTGGAAATACGACAATATCGGGGGCTGATGACGACAACCGGAACCAGGGAATGTTTTTTTAAATGTTGAATTTTAAATTGCTGATAGCTGTAAGCAATTAGCTGAAAGCTGAAAGCTAATAAATAATTTACCCCACACAGTACGCTCTGAATATATTGTCGTCTCATTAACAAAATAGTATCTTTAACAAATGAAGCCGGAATATCTGACTATTTTAAAAAACAAGCTTTACAACATATTGAAATATGGAATTGTCCGAAAAATTTAGCTACAATCTTGAAAACCTCATAAAGGCTGTCTCCACTTTTAAAATTAGTATGGAAAAAGATTATTCAGAACTTGATGCTACCGGAGTTGATCTGATCATTAGAGCATCTACTGAATATTTTTATTGTTTAAAACCTCATTGTTAGCCACCATTGCAATTCTATACTTAAGCCAATCTTTACCAGATATGAAATTAGCAGCAGCAACAGGAATTATATTGTTTTGCATTATTGTTTTTTATTGTTGTATTGAAGTTGCTAAGCCTGCAGATGTTCAGAAACCTTCATATATAGGAAGTAATAAATGCAGGGATTGTCATGCAAAAGAATATAGCGCTTATGTTACTTCTGATCATTTTCATGCAATGGATTCCGCAACAGCCGGATCAGTGAAAGGGAATTTCAACAACAGCTATTTTGTTTATTTTGGCGACACCAGTTTTTTCTACACAAAGGATAATCATTATTATGTCAGGACAAAAGATGCTACGGGTGTGAAGACGGATTTCCAGGTTAGCTATACATTTGGGTGGCATCCTTTACAGCAATATCTTGTGCGTTTTCCGGGTGGCCGCATTCAAACTCTTCCTTTTTGCTGGGATACACGTCCAAAAGAAAAAGGCGGGCAGCGGTGGTTTCATATTTATGGAAAAGAAAAAATCCCACCGGGTGATGAGTTGTTCTGGACAGGTATTAATCAAAACTGGAACAACATGTGTGCGGATTGTCATACTACTGACTATTACAAAAATTTTGACATTTCAAATAATACTTTTCACAGCACCTGGTCCGAACTAAAGGTTTCCTGTGAATCCTGTCATGGTCCGGCTTCTAATCATATAGCATGGACTGAGAAAAAATATCCTGGTGACAGTCTGAAGGGATTTACAATAAATCTTAGGGGAGAAAAAGTGAACTGGAAATTCAATTCCGAAAAAGGGATTGCTTATCCCGATAAGGTTGTTCACAATACTACCCTGATTGAAACCTGTGCCCGTTGCCATGCAAGGGCAGGCAGGATAACAGATAGCTATTTACACGGTCAGCCATTTTTAGAGTCACATATTCCTTCAACAGTTAATGCAGTCAACTATTATATTGATGGCCAGATAAAGGAAGAAGATTATGAATATGGTTCTTTCCTGCAAAGTAAAATGTATGCACAGGGCGTAACCTGCATCAACTGTCACGATGCTCATTCCATGCAGGTAAAAGCCCCTGTTAACAATACCTGTTTTTCGTGTCATGCTCCCGAAAAATTCAATGTGCCGGAACATACCCATCATCAGGTCACCAGCACAGGCTCACAATGCGTCAACTGTCACATGCCCATCACCACTTATATGATGATAGATGAAAGGAGGGACCATAGTATACGGATACCCCGCCCTGATCTTTCTGAAAAATTGAATACACCCAATGCCTGCAATAAATGCCACACCGATAAAAGTGTGAGTTGGGCTTCGAAGAATTTCACTCAATGGTATGGTGATAAATTGCCGAAGACAAAAACCTACGGAGAATTATTGTACTCGGTTTCGAAAAACACTACAGAGAGCCTGCGCGATTTAAACCAACTGCTTACACAAAATTACCCTGATATTATTAAAGCAACGGCGCTTGAACAGTATACCGCATTTTACTCGCCCCAATTGATTGCTGAGATAAAAAAATACCTGCATAGCCCCGATCCCAACCTCAGGCTAAATGCCATTCGAGCCTGTGCAAATTTTCCAGGAGAGGTTTTGCTGCCTGAAATCTCACCAATGCTTGGAGACCCCGTAATTTCAGTGAGAACAGAAGCTATGAATACATTGGCACCTTTATATGCCCAACTGGATGAATCCATAAAGCAAAAATTTGCCGGGGTTATGAATGAATATATCGGCATTCAAAAATATCTCAGCGACAGACCGGAAGGTTATATCAACCAGGGTATTGTTTTGTCTGCAACTGGGAGAACAAGCGAAGCAGAACAGATATATTTACTGGGCTTAAAACGTTTCCCGGATTTTATCGCACTCTATGGTAATCTTGCAGATCTGTATCGTTCGCAGAATTTGGATGCAAAAGCGAAAGAATATCTGGATAAAGGTTTAACTGTTGCTCCAACTAATGGAACATTGCATTATGCTCTTGGGCTTTGGTATATTCGAAATCACAATGAAACTGCAGGGCTGAATGAATTAAAAAAAGCTGCATCTCTTGAGCCTTCTAATCCATCATTTGTATATGGCTATGCTATAGGGTTAGTTTCTGTACATGAGACGAAAAATGCAATTCAGTTGCTTGAAAATTATATTGCAAAACATGGGAATGACCCTTTAATTTTAAACGGACTTATCTCCGTCCACCAGGATCTTAAGCAGAATGATAAAGCAGGTTATTATGCTAATATCAGGAAGAATGTGTTTGGCTTTTGATAAAGGGTATACTTCTCCCTGTATAACTAACAGGGAGAAGTAAAATGATAAGCCCTCCACCTATAATGGTTTGAATAATTTTAAAACTCAGCTATAAGAGACATCCATCTTGCTGCCGGGGCGCCCCAAACTTCCTTATATGTAGCGGTATTAAATTGTGGCCAATAAGGAGTGTCTTCATTAAATCTCGATTGCATGCCCACAGGTATTGCTCCAACAGTTTCACCAGGTAATGCTGTATAGAGTTGTGGGTAGTTGCTCCCTTCACCCCAAACATACGACTGTCCAAATGGATTTTTTCCAACAATCCAGAACAGTTGCTGTTCAGCTATATTCATCAATTCTTTATCTTTTAAAAATTTACCACACAATGCAGCAGCCTTACCAGTTGAAAGCTGAACTGCAGCATTGCCTTTGAACGAAAACCATACAGGGAAAACACGGAGATAATGTTCCTTATCCAGTTTAACACCATTTTCCAGTTGTTCCTTATAGTCTTTGGCTGCACCTTTGAAAATGCCTACCTGCACTTTATAGAAATTTAAGGAATCCTTTACTTCATCAATATGATACACACCGCTTGGCACCATTCCGTAAGGTTCTACATATTGCATAATCTTTTTGAGATAATTACCATACAACCTGATAGCATCAGCCCATTTTTTGTAATTGGCATTATTGGGTTGAGTTTCACAAAGTGCCGTCAATGCCTGCATATATACCTGGTCACGTGACTGATGTGTATAATGTACAATAGATTTTTTGTTAAGGTCACGATAAAAAAAGCCGCTCAGTTTGTCTTTGTCATTTATTGGTTCAACTCTTTGGCATTGCAACGTATATTCTATTGCTTTTGCAGCTTGATCTGCATAATATTTTTCACCGGTTAATTTATACAGCAAACTTGCAGCAAAAGAAATGTTGGCAGCATACTGACTGTTGGAGGCCATTGCTGCATGATCCCCACCGCCGCCAATACTGCTTATATCGTTGAATCCAAGACTGTCATAACGTTTTTTAGCAAAAGCAAAATCTTCAATTGCCACCTTACGCAAATTTTCCTTTAAGGTGGGGGCGTTTTCAATACTCATGGATGAGTATGCTTCGATTCCTGCAAAAACAAAATTTTCAAAAGCACGGTTATGTACACTTACCTTTCTCCACCTAAGGGTATCATCTTTGGTGTTGATGAAGCCATCTGTCCATAAATTAGTACCCCAGGTTTGTGCCCGGTAGCCACCACCAAGCCTTCCTTTCAGAATACAATCAATACCCCATTCTGCTTCTTCCTCAAGCCTCAGTGCCAGTTCCCTGTTATTTTTTTCTCTAGCCCGGTTTGCCATTTCCAGCAACGAATGAACGATTTCTGCCGATTGCAATACCTGCTGCGACATATCAGCCGCATCATGCCATCCACCATTAAAAGGGAAAATTTTACCATTATATACTGCGTGTAAATCGCTGTGACAAACACCGTGTTTACCCGGAACTGCATAACCGCAACGTTCGCAGAATATAAAGTTCAGCATTCGCCATGCAGAGTTATCCCATATATTTTTGTTAATATAAAAAGGTTTTGTAGTTATATCACCTACGCGAATAAAGTATTGCCCTTCTTTTTTGAAGTCACTGAAATCTATTGTCTCAAAACTTCCGATATGAGTTTTCTTTGATTGAATCTTCCCTTCATAAACCATTCCGTTACTTACATTGTCAATGAGTTGAAATTTGCCATTATTGTTTTTTACATTCACTATCGCAGTTTTCTGACTTTCCACACCATATCCGGTAGTAGAATATATTATACGGTTAGGTGCAGGTGTCCAGCCACTCACTACTTCGGGGTTCTCGACTGTTTGTAAAGTCACTGCATCAATATCAAATTTCAGGGAATCTCCCATGGTGCGTTCCTTACCAAAAACCTCTATGGCAAAAGACAGTTTGGTTACCTTATCGCGTGCCAGTTCACTCATTTCCACAAAACATTCATTCCATTGACCGTTGATCAGGTTAATTTCATGATACCCCTCACGGCCATATTTGTCCGGAACTTTTATTTTACCATCGTTCTCAACATATAAGTTTAGGTATATACTATTGGCGCCTTCACAATCAGGATAAATATATAAATGAATGCGGTTATATTTTTCCCAGTTGGCACCACCCACCTCAAAATCTGCCTGCGAAGTGCCAAAACCTAAACCCCATCCTAAGAACTGAGGATAGGTTGTAGGCGCTACCAGCCTCATACTATTTTTTCCGGAAATATTTCTTTCATCAGTCAATCGCATCCCGCCAATTCCTTTATGCGACCATTTGTTGAGTGTTTCCATATCGCATAGCATATCAGATACTAATACTTTTTTGGTAAGACCAAAAGATTCAAATGATTTGCTGTAATCCAGCGGTAATGGGCTGTGCACATAACCTGTATTACGAATATCCTCTTTTAATTTCTCATCTATTTGTGCAAACAGCAGATAAGCCGGGCTAAAAAGCAAAAGTGTAACAGCCAGAATAATCTTTTTCATAAATGAATTTCCTTTGTAGTTTTTGGTTTGATTTGTGAAATTTTTATCAATTAGTTTTAACTAATATCCGAGACGACGATCAATGGAATACCTGCCGGATCCCATTAATAAAATTCCGATAGCGAGGATTAAATAAGTAGCAGGCAATTCCCTGTCGCCAAATGCATCATTGCCATGTACAACAAAAAAAACAACGATAAACTGAATCACAACCGGTATTGAAGCCAACCGGGTAAAAAATCCCAGGGCAATAGAAATAGCACAAACAAACTCTGCAAAAATTGCCAGGACGAGCGATGTTTTAATTCCTAAACCCAGGGGATTGAAGAATTCCGCAGTAGAAAGTTTGTCAAAATTTACAAGTTTGCTATAGCCATGTGTGAGAACTAATACTCCAAAGCCTACACGAATAATAAGATATCCTAAATCTGTAAGGCCAGACTGCCCGGTAAAATTGATTTTTTTTAAGAATGATTTCATGTTATTTATTATAGTTGATTTGAAAAAAAGCAGGTGTTTAGTTAATAATTTTTTGCTGAAATTTTATTTGAGAAGTGAACTGATAAATGTGAAATACACAAATTTGTCGCCTCACATTTCAATAATCAATGGTTTACTTAACAGAGGCAAGTTCATTTACCCTTTTAAATAATTTATCGAAGCAAGCCCATTGACTAAGGCCTTTAGCTGTATTCCCTGACTTAGCTTCCTGGCATTCTTTTAAAAAAGTACTCACATCAGTCCATACGGTATGTACCATTCCCTGGAAGCGGTCTTTCATTTCGGGTGTTGCGTCCTTTCGGAAATTCACCATGTCATTTACCTGCTTAACCGCTAATTCAGGATTACGCCAGGGAGAGGTAGCAACGCGTAGTTCCTTCATGGCAAAATATACAGCAGACTTGTCGGCACGTTCATAATGCCAGTCGCATATCATAATATCTTTAGGAATCATATCAATTGCCCTGTAAGTATTATTGTAGCTTGCTTCCCACATACCATAACCAGTTGCCCGGCCATCAAGCAAACGATCACCCCATATCCATAACTCCCTGTTTTTTTGTGCCAGATGGTCTCTTATTTTTCTAACCTCACCGGCAAAAAGTTCTGCTTTATCACGTCCACGGCAACGGGGGCATTTATCATCACCCAGGTAAAATACTTCATCCATCCCTGCATGAAAAGCATCTGCTTCAAATGCATCACACACTTCGTCAACCACTTCAAATACCATCTTATGTACGCCGGGGTGCAAAGGACAATAACTTTTGCAGTAAAGTCCGTCAGGATTAGGCCAGACATACTTTTCAGGCATTTTTACATGGGGAGTTTCATCAAACTCGGGGTAATATTTCAACAGGCTGTAAACAGTACCTGCCCAGGATTGATGACCAAGTAAGTTGATTTGGGGAATGAGCCGAATATTGTTTTCCCTGCATGCAGCAAGAAGTTTTTTAACATCGCTCTTCGATAAAGCTACACTATCACTGAAGTTGGGATGAGTGCTGTATTGATAATTCCAATCCACCCTGAGTATGAGTGTATTCACATTTCTGGGTGAAAGTTCATCTTTTATAAATTGTATAAATGCATCCACTTCTGCCGGGTGTGGTGCAGCAATACAAAGTCCCCTTACAGGCATTATGGAATCAATACGTTTTTGTGCATAACTTAATGTTGACATGGCATGATAAAGCAAGAGCAAAATCATGAAAAGAGAGGTCTTCTTTTTCATTTTGAATAAGCAATAGTTATGGTTAAATATATAGGATAAATCGCAGAATGAAGATAAACTGTCTCAAAGAAAAATGTGAATCCTTACTAAACCACAAAAACAGGGAAGTGTCAAAGCCATCTCCTAACTCTCTTTTTATAATCAGCATATTGCTGTCCAAACCTGCGATCAAGATAGTTTTCTTCCCGTTTGATCACATATTCCTGAACTATAAACACAAGTAAAGGCAGCAATATCAGGTTCCACCAGTTGCCAATAAGAAAGGAAAGCCCTGTATATACAAGAAGTAAGCTTACATACATAGTATTTAAAATTTTAAATCTAAAATTTCAAATCACCTCTTCTCTATTGGCACAAACTCCCTGTTATCAGGTCCCGTATAATTAGCGCTGGGTCTGATGATCTTTCCGTCCTGTCGCTGCTCTATAACATGCGCACTCCAACCTGTAATGCGGGAAATAACAAACAATGGTGTAAAAAACAAAGTGGGTACACCCATAAGATGATAGGATACCGCTGAAAACCAGTCGAGGTTAGGAAACATTTTCTTCTCGTTCCACATCAGTGTTTCAAGATTTTCTGCTATATCAAAAAGCAGTGTATCTCCGGCTTCTTTCGAAAGCTTCCGTGCCACTTCTTTAATTACTTTATTTCTTGGGTCAGACACAGTATATACCGGGTGCCCGAATCCAATGATTACTTCTTTTTTTTCAAGCCTGGCTTTTATATCTTCAATAGCTCCTTCAACAGATGAATAACGGCTTTGAATATCAAATGCCACTTCATTGGCACCGCCATGTTTAGGACCGCGCAAAGCGCCAATGGCGCCGGTTACTGCCGAGTATATATCTGAACCCGTCCCCGCAATGACACGGGCGGTAAATGTGGAGGCATTGAACTCATGTTCAGCATACAGGTTGAGCGAAACCTGCATAGCCTTCTCCCAGGATGCTGAAGTTTTTTTTCCATGCAACAGATGTAGAAAATGAGCCCCTATAGTTTCATCATCTGTTTCTGTTTCAATCCGTTTTCCATTATGCGAAAAATGATACCAGTACAGCAGCGCAGATGAATAAGATGCCATAAGTTTATCGGCAATATCTCTTGCCCCGGCAAGATTATGATCTTCCTTTTCAGGGTTCACGGTTCCTAACACTGAAGTATAGCTGCGCAATACATCCATGGGATGTGCTGAGGCCGGTATTTGTTCCAATACGTTTTTTACAACTGCGGGTAGGCCCCGCTGTGATTGCAGTTTTGCTTTGTAGGCATTAAGCTTAGCCTGGTTGGGCAATACACCGTGAATAAGCAAATATGCCACTTCTTCAAACGTTGCTCCTTCCGCAATATCAAGAATATCGTAGCCGCGGTAATGAAGGTCATTGCCACTTTTACCTACTGTGCAAAGAGCTGTATTACCGGCGGCAACTCCGGAAAGGGCTACGCTTTTTTTAGGTTTAAAAGTAGTTGATGTATTTGCTGCTTCACTCATGGCTCATTTCATTTTTTGGTTTTAAAAAGTTCATCCAGTTTTTTCTCAAAATCATAATACCCGATACTGTCATACAGTTCGGCACGTGTCTGCATCATACCTGTGACATTCTTTTGCGTTCCATCTTTTCGTATGGTTGCAAATACAGTTTCTGCTGCTTTGTTGGCAGCCCGAAAAGCAGAAAGTGGATAGAGAATCAGCCCTACTCCTGCAGAAGCCAGTTCATCTTTTGTCCATAAAGGGGTCATTCCAAACTCTGTGATATTAGCTAATACCGGTATCCCGGTAGCATCAGTAAATTTTTTGTATTGATGTAACTCTCTCACAGCTTCTGCAAAAATAAAATCAGCTCCCGCTTCTTTATAAGCAATGGCTCTTTCAAGAGCCTTATCCAATCCTTCATTAGCTAATGCATCTGTGCGTGCTCCCAATACAAATGCCGGATCTGTGCGGGCATCTGCAGCGGCCTTTATCCTGTCGGTCATTTCTTCTTTGCTAACTATCTCTTTGCCCGGACGGTGGCCGCACCGTTTGGCGCCTACCTGGTCTTCGATATGCAAAGCACCGGCGCCGGCTTTGATCAATGATTTTACTGTGCGGGCTACATTAAAAGCAGAAGGTCCAAATCCGGTATCAACATCTACCAGCAAGGGAGTGTCAGTAACATTGGTTATACGATAAATATCCGTCAATACATCATCCAGTGTTGTAATACCCAGGTCTGGTATACCCAGCGACCCTGCAGCCACACCACCACCGGACAGATATATAGCTTTAAATCCGGCCTGAGTGGCAAGCAAGGCGTGATTAGCATTAATTGTTCCAACTACCTGAAGCGGATTTTCTTCAGCCATGGCCGCCCTGAAACGTTGACCAGCCGATACAAACGATGCTTTTTCTGCTGACATGCGCACAAGTTAGCCCAATTTTATATTTAATAAATCATTTACTTTTGAACCCATGAAATTGGATTTATTGGCAATAGCAGTGCACCCCGATGATGTAGAACTGGGATGTGCAGGTGTATTAATGATGGAAAAACAACATGGCAAAAAAACCGGAGTTGTTGACCTCACTTATGGTGAGCTTGGAACAAGAGGTAGTGTAGAAATAAGAAAACGAGAAGCCGCTAGAGCCGCAGAGATTATGGATCTGGATGCAAGGGAGAATCTTGGAATGGCAGATGGTTTTTTTAAAAACGATGAAGCACATCAACGAAGGCTGATACAAGCTATAAGAAAATATCAACCGGAGATTGTACTGGCCAATGCTCTTGACGACCGGCATCCGGATCATGGCCGTGCAGGCCATCTAATTAAGGATGCCTGTTTCCTGAGCGGGTTGAGAAAAATTGAAACGAGGGATGATCAGGGAAACCTGCAAACACACTGGCGCCCCAAATATATATTCCATTATATTCAGGACAGGTATTATTCTCCTGATTTTGTATATGATATCACGCCGGTATTTGAAAAAAAAATTGAGTCAATAAAAGCTTATTCTTCTCAATTTTATTCGGAACTATATACGGGCGATGAACCACAAACCTATATTTCCTCACCTGAATTTCTTAATGCGGTTATTGGCAGACATGCCATGTTTGGTAAAATGATTGGTGTGCTATATGCAGAAGGTTTTAACACGGAAAAGATGATTGGGATAAGCAACTTTGAAGCTCTTATCCAAAAAGATACTTAAATATTTTTTTAATCAGCAAGGTAATCCATGTACCGGCTACGAATGGGAAAGTGAGCACACCACCTGCTTTATCCAGCACATGAAAATCAATAAGAAGATTATGTATTACTATGGTAATCACTGTGCCGGTCAGCACCCAAAGCCAGCCGCCCTGCTTATCTTCAGAAAATGCAATAGCAGTCAATACAGCATTGAAGCCAAACAATCCTAATTGAATCTGATCAATGGGTTGGTTATTAATTTTAGATAATACAGCCCCCAAGAGAGAAGCTGCTGATCCGTACCAGGCTGCAACCGGATTGCTGATATAGACGGCTATTAAAAAAATTATACCAGCCAGTATTTTTTCCTGGAACATTACTTCACCAAAACCATTAGTCATGGCCAAAAAATAGTTGAATTGACCCCGCCCGAATGTTGACTGATTCAGTTCCGAGGGTGAAACTTCTAAATAAGGTTTTAGAAAAAAAAAGAAAGCCCAGGTAACAACGATAAAAGGAAAAGTATATGCAGGTATTTTTTGATTGATAAATAAATGCTGAATAACAGCCGCCAGTATACCCGCAATAATAATTAAGAACCATAAGAGAGCATTACTTTCAAATAGAAAAACCAGGGCAATACCAACTAAGGCGGGGCTGAAGCCGTATAAGCCTGCATTAATTTCTTTCAGATCATATTTTAATAACCGGGCGCTTATTGTTCCTGTAGCAGTGGCTGCAATTGCTGCTACTCCGTATTGCCAGCCTCCTATAAAAAGTCCGGCAATAATAAGAAGACCTGTCCACCTGTTTTCCTGCAGCATAATCTGACCTATTCCCTTTAGGATTTGATCAGCAAAAGGCAGTTTTTCAAAGTATTTATTCATGAATTGAAATCTGATACAATTTATTAGTGTTCATAACTAATAAAGAAAATACAAACATAGACAATATAGTGTTGGATGATAATTTTAGAATTCGATCTTTGCAGCAGGAAGAACAGATTGTATGCACGATATTGAACCTTTTTACAACTGGCAACATCTTTATACCTCTTCTGAGGATCCTCGCTCTCCATTTTTCGGAAGGGAACACAATGAGTTTGTATATACCCAAACTATCTATAATTATTATATACATCCGCAATGGGATGAATTTGGATCAAGAACTCTTTACCTTAAAATTTTATATGCCGATTACGAGCAGGGGTTTGCCATTATAGAGCTCATCGGTGAATGGAATGATGCTATTGAAAATGATATCCAGTCTTTGCGGAGAGAGGTTACCGATATTTTATTTTATGAAGGCATCAGCAGGTTTATTCTCATAGCTGATAACGTATTAAATTTTCACAGCAGTGATGACAGCTATTATGAAGACTGGTTTCAGGAATTAAATGAAGAAGGAGGCTGGGTAGTTTTACTGAATATGCCGGAACAGTCACAACAGGATTTTAAAAAAGCCCATCTTGATCGCTATACATCATTGATTGAGTTCCCAAACTGGCGAACACTACAGCCATTACACCTGTTTCAAACTGTGGACAATTATTTACAGAGAAAGATTGGCATGTAAAAAATATTGCAAACTGTTTTTTTACAACGTTTGTGTGTTACATTTGTGAGGATTATCTAACCACTTCTTCTGAATATGACCTGGAAACAAATCTTCACATCTTCCGTTGGGAAGAAATTTGTGATGGCGCTCACCGGCGTTTCTTTAATTGCTTTTTTAGTTGTACATGTTGGTATAAATGCCTGTATATGGGCAAATGATGATGGGGTGATGTTTAACCGAGCCGCCCATTTTATGGGAAGTACTGTCGTCATCCGCATCCTTGAAGTAGGACTTTTTGCCGGAATACTGCTGCATATTGTGCAGGGTATAATAATTGAAATGGAAAACAGAAGCAGGCGAAGTATCGGTTACCAGATTCCGCTGGGTAACAGGGGTAGCAAATGGTATAGCCGCAGTATGGGACTGCTGGGAACGCTCATTCTATTATTCCTGATTATGCACATTTATCATTTCTGGACACCCAGCCGGCTGGGAGGTATCGGTAATATCCATGAGCTTGGAATGACTACGATTGACGGTAAGGAATATGATAATTTATACGGAGAAATGATCAAAGTATTCCAATCACCTGTTATTGTTGTATTGTATGTGCTGGCATGTATTTCACTGGCATATCACCTGTTGCATGGTTTTGCAAGTGCTTTCAGGACGCTTGGGTTGCACAATCAGCGTTATTACAAGATTGTAAAAAGTATCGGAAATATATTCTCTGTGATTGTACCCATTGCATTTGCCATGATGCCGATATCTATTTACCTGGGTTGGATAAAGTAAAAAGTTAATATTGTTTGTAGATAAAACTGTTCTTCAATCTGATCAAATCATCAACGTAATTAAGCTATGTTGGATTCAAAAATACCTCCTGGAAAATTAGAAGATAAATGGAATTATTACAAAGGGCATGTAAAACTTGTTAATCCTGCCAACAAACGAAAGCTTGAAGTGATTGTTGTAGGGACCGGGCTTGCCGGCGCTTCTGCTGCTGCATCTCTCGGTGAATTAGGATATAAAGTAAAAGCTTACTGCTTTCAGGATTCTCCCCGCAGGGCACACTCTATTGCTGCCCAGGGTGGAATCAACGCGGCAAAAAATTATCAGAACGACGGGGACTCTGTATTCCGTCTTTTTTATGATACCATCAAAGGTGGTGACTATAGAGCCCGCGAAGGTAATGTGCACAGGCTTGCAGAGATCAGCGCCAATATCATAGATCAGTGTGTGGCACAGGGAGTGCCTTTTGCAAGAGAGTATGGTGGATTGCTTGCTAACCGTTCTTTTGGCGGTGTACAGGTAAAAAGAACTTTTTACGCTGCAGGCCAAACAGGTCAGCAATTACTATTAGGTGCATACCAGGCGCTCGAGCGGCAGATAGCTTTGGGTAATGTAACGATGTACACCCGGCACGAAATGCATGATGTGGTAGTGATAGATGGAAAAGCCAGGGGCATAATCTGCAGAAACCTTGTAACCGGTGAACTGGAAAGACATTTCGGTCATGCAGTACTGTTATGTACAGGTGGCTATGGTAATGTATTTTATCTTTCTACAAATGCGATGGGCAGCAATGTAACTGCTGCCTGGAAAGCACATAAAAAAGGAGCTTTTTTTGCCAACCCTTGTTTTACACAGATACATCCAACCTGTATACCCGTTACAGGCGATCATCAGAGTAAACTGACGCTCATGTCGGAATCTTTACGTAATGACGGTCGTATCTGGGTACCAAAGAAACAGGGTGACACTCGTAAAGCGAATGATATTCCTGAAGAAGAAAGAGACTACTATCTTGAAAGAAGGTATCCTGCTTTTGGTAACCTGGTACCTAGAGACGTAGCATCACGAGCAGCAAAAGAAAGATGTGACGCAGGGTATGGAGTGGGCACAACCAAGCAGGCAGTTTATCTCGACTTTAAGTATAATCTCATAAATAAATATGGCAGGGCTGAAGCAAGTAAACAAGGCATTGAAAACCCTGATACAGAAACCCTGATAAGACTGGGCAAGGAAGTGGTAAAGGAAGAATACGGTAACCTTTTCGATATGTATGAAAAAATTACCGGAGAAAATCCTTATGAAGTGCCCATGCGTATTTACCCGGCAGTGCATTATACTATGGGCGGGCTTTGGGTAGATTATGAACTAAAAACATCAGTAGACGGTCTATATGCATTAGGTGAAGCCAATTTCAGCGATCATGGCGCTAATCGTCTTGGAGCATCTGCACTTATGCAGGGATTGGCAGACGGATATTTTGTTATACCATATACATTGGGTAATTATTTAGCAGGCGAAATTGCTACCAAACCTATCCCAACTACACATGAAGCTTTTGAAAACGCAGAAAAAGAAGTGAAGGGTCGTATTGATAAGCTCATGAATATAAAGGGTAAGCAATCAGTAGAAAGCTTCCACAAAAGGCTTGGAAAAATTATGTGGGAAAAATGTGGCATGGCGCGCAATGAAAAAGGACTGAAAGAAGCTATTGAAGAAATCAGAGCTCTGCGAAAAGAGTTTTGGAGTGATCTCCGTATTCCAGGTGGTATACAGGAAATGAATAATGAACTCGACAAGGCAAACAGGGTTGCCGACTTTATGGAACTTGGCGAACTGATGTGCATTGATGCTTTGGACAGGTCGGAAAGTTGTGGCTGTCATTTTCGTGAAGAAAGTCAAACCGAAGATGGTGAGGCACTCAGGCAGGATGATAAATTTTTGTTTGTTTCTGCCTGGGAATATAAAGGTGAAAACAACTGGCAACTTAATAAAGAGGATCTGGTATATGAATCAATAAAACCGACGCAGCGGAATTATAAATAATTTGAAAATTTGAAAATGTAGTAATTTGAAAATTAAATCAAATTGCTAATCTTCAAAATTTCAAAGATGAGAAATGATAAACATAATGTAATAGTTGAGAAAACTATAAATTTTTCTCTAATGATTATTGAATATTGTGAGCAGTTGGAATCTGATAAAAAATATGTAATTGCCCGGCAATTATTACGTTCTTCAACATCTATTGGTGCAAACGTTTTTGAAGCGCAAAATGCCGAAAGTAAGGCTGACTTTATTCATAAGATGAAAATAGCCGCTAAGGAAGCCAGTGAATCTTTGTATTGGCTGACACTTTGTAAAAAAAGTAAAACTTATAGATTTAATGATATAATGTTTGAAAATTTGAATGAAATTATTAAGATTTTGTCAAAAATAATTGCGACAGCAAAAGGGAGAATTCCGGGATTTATGTGGACACTGTTGTATGCATTTTCAAATTTTCAAATTTTCAAATTAACGAATTAATTATGGAACATTATACAATGAATTTGACTTTGAAAGTCTGGAAACAGCAAAATAAAGATACAAGAGGAAACTTTGAAACATTCCACGTAAAAGATATTTCATCTGAAATGTCATTTCTCGAAATGTTTGATGTCCTCAATGAACAATTAGTCCATGAAGGGAAAGAACCTATTGCTTTTGATCATGACTGCCGTGAAGGTATTTGTGGCATGTGTTCTATGTATATAAACGGCAGGCCGCACGGACCCTGGCATGGAACCACTACCTGCCAGTTACACATGCGTGCATTTAAAGATGGTGATACCATAGTGGTTGAACCCTGGCGCGCCAATGCATTCCCGGTAATTAAAGACCTTATCGTTGACCGCCGGGCATTTGATCATATCATTCAGGCAGGTGGTTTTGTATCAGTAAACACAGGTAATGCAGTTGATGGAAATGCCATCCCCATTGAGAGGGAAAAAGCCGATCAGTCTTTTGCAGCAGCAGCCTGTATTGGATGTGGCGCCTGTGTAGCGGCATGCAAGAATAGTTCTGCCATGTTGTTTCTTTCTGCTAAGGTATCACACCTTGCGTTGCTACCCCAGGGAGCTCCCGAAAAGAAAACCCGCGTGCTGAATATGATTGCGCAGATGGATAAAGAGGGCTTTGGCTCGTGCACAAATACCGGCGCATGTGAAGCGGTTTGTCCAAAAGAAATTACGCTCGAAAGTATTGCAAGGCTCAATAAGGAATATCTCGGCGCTGCATTCTCTTCAGACAAAGCATAAAAAACTTACCGGCTCAGATTTAAATTTATTAATCAGTATTGCGGAAATTTGGTATTCCGTTAATACGGTTTTCTACTATGCATATCAATCAGCCTATATTCTCCGGGCAACTTATTATTGATAAGGTAGACGCAGATTTAACCAGGGAGAATAAAGTTAATCTCCATGTATTGAGGCTCGACAAACTTCATCCAGTTATTTCGGGTAATAAATGGTTTAAACTAAAATATTACCTGGCAGATGCAGTGGATAAAGGATATAGAAAAATACTCACATTCGGCGGGGCTTATTCAAATCATATTGTTGCTGCTGCCTGTGCAGCAAAGCAATATAATTTTGGCATAACCGGTATAATAAGAGGTGAGGAGCCTGCTGAATATAGTCAAAGTTTAACCGATGCCCGAAATTTTGGGATGGAACTTCAATTTCTTTCCCGGAATGAATACAATTCAGTAAAAAGAAGTCTGATAGCAAATATTGCAAACAGGCATTTTAATGATCATTATATTATTCCTGAGGGTGGATATGGGGAATTAGGGGTTAAAGGTGCAGCAGAAATTCTTCAAACGACAGAATTAAACAATTTTACTCATATTGCTGCAGCCATAGGTACAGGCTGCACCATTGCAGGTATTTTACAGGGTGCTTCACGAGGGCAAAAGGTACTGGGTATGAGTGTGATGAAAAATAATAACACCTTGCTTCAGGAGATCGCTTCTTTGCTGGATGGTGCCATGCCGCTCAATTTTCAGATCGTGAATGATTATCATTTTGGGGGATATGCAAAAAAATCTCAGCTTTTGTTAGACTTCATGAACCGGTTTTATCGTTTATCAAATATTCCGTTGGATTTTGTCTATACCGGTAAGCTGATGTATGGGATATTCGATCTGATTGGTAAAGGCTATTTTCCACATGGTGCAAAAATTTTGGTGATACATTCCGGAGGGTTACAGGGTAATCGCTCATTACCGTCGGGAATTTTGGAATTTTAGGAAAACTGTAGCATTATCTTTGCAGTGCTAACAGAAAAATTACCGTTGCTTTGACATCATAATATATGAAGCTGATTGTAAGTGTTTTTTTGATTGTATTATTTTTATTTTCCGGCTACTCATCTGAAGCCCAGGACACACTTCCGGCATTTACCGCTAAAAACATCAATGGAAAAATAATCTTAAGCTGGGTAAATCATTTCCCTGTTGTTAAACAGTTAAGTATACAAAGATCATCAGACAGCCTTAAAGGATTCAAGACTATACTTACATTACCAGATCCATCCTCTGTAACCAATGGATTTCTGGACAATAATGCTCCGGACACAGTATCATTTTACAAACTCTATATTTTGCTCGACAGTGGTAAATATGTTTTTAGTAAATCTCAAAAACCCCATAAAGCAATTCCTCCGCCTGTGGTGAAGAAGAGGGAATACAACAGATCAGATATTTCAATCAAGCCGCCGGTAAATAATACCGCGGATACTAAGTCTCCAAACACTTCCATACAAAATACTTCTACGGCTTCTTCTACTACTAAAAATATTGAGTTACCGGCAAAACAATATGAACCGGAACTGACGAAGGTTATTAATAAAAATAGAAGTGATGGTTTAAAGGCGGATTCTGTTACACTGGTACGACCCGAAACATTTACTCCGTCAGGTTTTGTATATACCAATCCTTACGGCAATATTACAGTAGTAGTACCGATAGAAAAGCAGGGCAAGTATACTATCAAATTTTATAATGATAACGGGGAGGAAATATTCCAGGTTTCCAATATACATGAGCACATCTTTTCTATTGACAAATCCAACTTCATGCGTTCGGGCTGGTACAAATTTGAGTTATATGAAAATAATATACTCAGAGAAAAAAATAAGGTGCTGGTGCCAAAAGACAGCACTATCCACTGATGAGGCAACTGTCAAATACTTTTTCAAAACAGCTTTTCACTAATAACTTTACTTCTTCAATATCCGGCTCATAACCAAGTTCTCTGGCAATAGAGGTCACTTGTTTTCCCGCTATTCCACAGGGGATGATATGATCGAAATAGTTTAAGTCTGTATTCACATTCAAAGCAAATCCATGCATGGTTACCCATCTGCTGCATCGCACACCCATTGCGCATATTTTCCTTTCACTGCCTTTTACAAAAGGATCTATCCACACGCCTGTTTCACCTGGTGAACGTTGTCCGATGATATTGTAATAGCTTAAAACCTGAATGATTACTTCTTCCAGGTTGCGCAGGTATTTACCAATATCGGTATAATATTTTTCAAGATCAAGTATTGGATATCCAACAATTTGCCCGGGACCATGAAAAGTAATATCACCGCCCCGATTAGTATGATAATAAGCAATCCCTCTTTTGCCCATTTCCACCTGAGAGAGCAGTACGTTGGACTCATGCCCGCTTTTGCCAAGAGTATAAACCGGTGGATGTTCGCATAGCAAAAAGTAGTGTGTAGTAGAAGGTGCAGAAATAAGCGTCGCTACTTTCTCATCCGATGTTTGGTTAAATGTGAGCTTATTCCTTTCTGTAGCAGCTGCTACGGATTTAGCCTGTACATTTTGCATCAATAATTTTTCCTGGTAATCCCAGGCTTCTTTGTAACCAATACTGCCCAGGTCTTGAAATATAACTCGCTCCATGCCGCAAAGTTATCAGAAAAATGATGCGATAATACAGCTATAGTATTCATCTGAATAAAATGCTCTTGTCAGCCACGAAGTAATTTTAAATGCACCCATTTTATGTCTCACACTGTTTATCTTTGCCGGATGCATTATGTATCTGCAGAAGGATTAGGAAAGTCTTATGGTGTAAAACCGCTTTTCAGCAATCTTAGTTTTCATATTGAAGAAGGTGATAAAATTGCCCTGGTTGCCCGCAACGGATATGGCAAATCTACCCTGTTGAAAATTATTTCAGGTAAAGAAGTACCAGAAGAGGGAAAAGTTTGGATACACAAAGATGTAACGGTTGCACTGTTTGAACAGGAACCGGTATTTTATGAAGATCTCAGTATACTTGACAATATTTTTCATCATAACCATCCTGTGATTAATGCTATTAAAGCTTTTGAAGCAGCCAGTGAATCGGAGGATAGTCATCTTGTGGCCGAAGCTATAGTGCGGATGGATGAACTGGGTGCATGGGATTTTGACAGTAAGGTAAAACAGATATTCGGCAAACTGAATATTCATCATCTGCAACAGAAAGTAGGCAGCTTATCGGGCGGGCAACGCAAACGTGTAGCACTGGCCAGGACACTTATTGACATTGGCTTCGAACATAAGCATGTATTATTAATAATGGACGAACCAACAAATCATCTTGACGTAGAAACCGTGGAGTGGCTTGAACATTATCTGAACCAGGAAAAAGTTACCCTTCTACTGGTTACCCACGACCGTTATTTTCTGGATGATGTTTGCAACGAAATATGGGAACTGGATGGGAGCGAACTGTATATTCATAAGGGTAACTATGAGAACTATATAGAAAAAAAAGCTGCACGCATAGAACAACAGAGTGCCAGTATTGACAAAGCAAAAAACCTGTACCGAAAAGAACTGGAATGGATGCGTAAG
Organism: Chitinophagaceae bacterium; assembly: GCA_039811345.1. Lineage (GTDB taxonomy): Bacteria > Bacteroidota > Bacteroidia > Chitinophagales > Chitinophagaceae > Agriterribacter. The sequence continues at coordinate 52,119 of JBDHYJ010000006.1, read as the reverse complement.
CAACCTAGGGCACGTACCACCAAATCCAAGAGCCGTATTGATGCTTTTGGCGCTGTAGAAACTAAGGCTAAACAAAAGATCGAGGATAACCGCGTAGAGCTCCAGGTAAAGATGAGCAGGCTGGGCGGCAAAGTGGCAGAGTTAAAAAAAGTATATAAATCTTATGGCGATAAAGTAATCCTGAAAGGCTTCGACTATACTTTTGCTAAGGGAGAAAGGATAGGAGTGGTGGGGAAAAATGGCGCAGGGAAATCTACCTTTCTGAACATTCTGCAGGAAATTGAAAAAGCCGATAGTGGAAAAATCAATATCGGGGAAACGGTTGTGTTTGGTTATTATTCACAGGAAGGGTTGAATGTAAAAGAAGACAAACGGGTAATTGAATTTGTGAAGGATATAGCAGAAAACTTTCCTCTTGCCGGTGGCGGGTCTCTTAGTGCTGCGCAGTTCCTCCAGCTATTTCTTTTCAATCCCGATCAGCAATATACTTTTATCTCTAAGCTCAGTGGTGGAGAGAAAAAAAGAATGATGCTGTTATCTATTCTTTTTCGTAATCCCAATTTTCTAATACTTGATGAACCAACCAACGATCTGGATTTGCCAACACTTGCAGTACTCGAAAACTTTCTGAATGAATATAAAGGATGCCTGCTCATAGTTTCGCACGACAGGTATTTTATGGACAGGCTCTGCGACCATCTCTTCGTTTTTGAAGGAAATGGTGTGATTCGCGATTTTCCCGGTAACTATACTCAATACAGAGAATGGAAAAAGGAAGAGGAAGAAATATTTGCTGAAACAACAAAGAAAAAATTAAATGATGCTTCACAGCCAGTAATACAACCTGATAATTTACAATCTAATGCCGGCACTGTAAAAAGAAAAGCTTCCTATAAGGAGAAAAGGGAATTCGAAATTTTACAAAAAGAAATTGAAGGTCTGGAAAAAGAAAAAACTTCTATCCAGGAACAATTAAACTCTGGCAATCTGCCTTACCAGCAACTGCAGGAGCTTTCGGGGCGGATTGCTCAAATAACTTCATTGCTGGATGAAAAAGAAATGCGCTGGCTGGAACTAAGTGAATGGGTAGAAGTGTAGAGCGAAGATAATTGTATAAATTATCAACCCCCAAAATCATACTTCAAATTCAACTTTTAGTATAAAACCATTACCGGGAGAAGTAATCATATCAATTGTTCCATGATAAAGTTCAATCCTGTTTCGGATATTACGCAATCCAAATCCATCGGTATTTTCAATGGAAAGGTTTGTACCCTTACCATCATCTTTTATTATTAGTTCAACTTTCTCATCTGTTTTTCTAAAATTGATATCTACATTCTTAGCTTCAGCATGTTTTATAATATTGTTAAGCTGTTCCTGAACAATACGGTACAACATCAGTTTGTGGCTTTCTGTCAAGCCATCTTCATTAAAGTCTGCCATATCCACTATTACAGTAATATGCTGTACCCCGGATATCGCTTCGGCAAGGCTGGTAATAGACTGTTCGAGACCAAGTTCAGCAAGCAGGGGCGGTGATAAGCTTTTAGAAAGGTTTCTCAATTCTTCAATTACCTTGTCAATATATTCATTACTTTTCTTTAGGAGCCCTTCCCTAATGTTTTCGTTTGAAATAGAATGTTCAATATACAACTTCACAACACCCAATAACTGGTTTACATTATCATGTAGTTCTTCTGCAAGTTTTTTACGTTCTTTTTCCTGTGTGTCAAGAACAGTCCTGGCTAACTGTCGCCTGTATATGGCCTCTTTGTCAGCCAATTGCTTTTGCAGGTTTCTTTGTTCTGTAAAATCCTGCATCGAAACAATCAGTCTTATTGGCTCCCCTTCAGTATTTCTAAGTATGGAGAAGCAATCTGCTATAATCTTATAAGTGCCGTCTTTCCCCGCAAATCTATATTCATTATTGAGACTAGTAATATCTGGTAGCAAAAAAGCGGCATTGATTTTATCTAAAATTTTCTCTTTGTCGTCCGGATGGATATTTGCTTTCCACCATTCAAATCCTGATTCTAGATCATCATCAGTATAACCGAGAAGTGTTTTCACATTGTTGTTATAATACAATTGCCCGGTTTTTATATTCCAATCCCATAATCCCTCAACAGTTGCTTTACTAAGAACGGTATATCGTACCAGATTTTCTTTTAATTCTTTGTCATTTGAAATTTTTTCGGAGATATCTTCGAAAATGATAAGATATGAAATTTCTCCATTCTTATCTTTTATCTGATTTATTGTTCCATTGCAGACAAGCTTCTTATTTTCTTTGGTGGTAATACCAATCAGGTTAGTCATTTTTTCAAGCTTACCCTTTTGCAAAAGTGAATCCCAATACTCCAGTTCTATATTATCATATTCCTTTACAAACAGGCTGTAATGCTGCTGTTCCAGTTCTTCGGGCGAATAACCGACTAATTTACAAAATGCAGGATTTACATAGGTCAGTTTATTTTCAGCATTCATTTTTGCAATGCCAATATTAATATTGGTAAGAAGTAATGCGATTTCATTAATATCAAAATCAGGTGTAGTCATAATATTAGTACAGATCAATTTTCTTTATAAAAAATGAGAATGAAAGTTGATACAAATTTGGGGTAAAACATTTTGTATTTCATACTTCAATCACACTGGTCGAATGGTTATTAAAAGGTCTCAAATTAATAACTTATTTTTTAATTTTAAGGAATATAATATTTACCGAAAACATACCACATTAAAGATGCAGGAAGAAATAAATACAACTCCGGAATTTCTACCTGATAAAAAACCTATATTTGAAAATACCGGTCAAAACCGGAATATGTGGATAAGAACGGTAGTGAGCTTTGCCTTATATATTATAGCCTATTATATTTTCTTTCATCGCGACACACTATGGATATTAATACTCACCGGCGCTATCCTATTACATGAAGGAGGCCATTTTTTAGCAATGAAAATATTCGGGTACAGGGATGTGCATATACTTTTTGTTCCTTTTCTTGGCGCTTATGTTTCCGGTAGTCCTCAAAAAATATCTCAGAAGCAGCGGATTATTACTCTGCTTGCCGGGCCTATACCTGGAATTATAATTGGAATATTTTTTCTGCTGGCTTTCTTATCCACTTCAGATGCCCGGTATTATAAACTCGCTTTAATCTTTATACTATTAAATGTTTTCAACCTTTTGCCTGTATCACCTTTAGATGGCGGACAAATACTGGAAAATCTTTTTGTAAAAGCCGGCAAAGCTGTACAACCTTATTTACTCATTGCTTCTGCCGTTTGCTTATTTTACATTGCTGTGGCCTTACATAATTTTCTTATTATACTTTTTGTATGGCTGATAGTAATACGCTTCAGGAGTATCCAAAGGATTTCCACCATAAGAAAAGAACTTGATGCAGCAAATATTGCTTATAATAAAAGCTATGAAGAACTAAGTGATAGCGAGTATATGATCATAAGGAAAACACTGATCAGTCATTTTCCTGCATTGAAGGAATATAATCCGGAAAAGATTTCAGAAGATGAGGACATTGTAGTTTCATATATAGGGAAAATACTTACCGGTTCTGTAAATATGGACCTCAGCAGGAGCGAAAAATATTTAGTGCTAAGCTTATGGATCGTTTTTATATTTGTGCCGGTGATTTTTTTCATTTATGCTTCACCACATTTTAGATTGTAATCAAAATACATGTTTCAAAACTATACCTTTACGGTTGCAGACCGTTTTATAAAGTATGTTCAGGTGGATACACAATCCGATCCACATTCCAACAGTTTCCCGTCAACAGACAAGCAAAAAAATCTTTCCAGGATTTTAGTAGAGGAACTTATTGCACTTGGTATTAACGATGCTGCATTGGATGAATTTGGTTATGTATATGCAACTATACCATCCAATACAAATAAAAATGTTCCGGTTATTTGTTTCTGTTCGCATGTGGATACTTCTCCCGACTGCTCCGGCGCTGGTGTAAAGCCGTTAATTCACCGTAATTACCAGGGGGAGGACATAGTTCTGCCCGATGATACCCAACAGGTAATAACAGTAAAAGATCATCCCTACCTGGCTACAAAGAAGGGAGAGGACATTATAACTGCATCCGGAACGACGCTACTGGGGGCAGATGATAAATCGGGTGTAGCAGTTATCATGGATATGGCTAATTACTTAATGAGTCATCCCGAAATAAAACATGGTACCATAAAAATATTATTCACTCCAGATGAAGAAATTGGCAGGGGAGTGGATAAAGTGGATTTAAAACGACTTGGTGCTGATTTTGGGTACACACTGGATGGTGGCGAGAGAGGTAGTTTTGAAGATGAAACATTTTCTGCAGACAGTGTTACCATAACTTTTACAGGGGTGAGTGCGCATCCGGGATATGGAAAAAACAAACTGGTAAATGCTATTAAAGCAGCAGGCGCCTGCCTCGAATTTTTACCAGCTCATGGGCTTTCACCTGAAACAACAGAGAACAGGGAAGGGTTTGTGCATCCGGTATATATCAATGGTATTGCCGAGAAAGTAACACTGCAGTTTATCATACGGGATTTTGTTACCGCTAAGTTGTATGAATATGAAGTTTTATTGCAGCAGTATATAGGCGAAACGATCAAAAAGTTTCCAGGTGTAGTAATTGATATGGAAGTAAAAGAACAATACCGGAATATGAAGGAAGTGCTTGACCATCATCCTGAAGTAAGTGAATATGCCCTGGAAGCTATTAGCCGCGCCGGTATCAATCCTCAACGCACCAGTGCCCGTGGCGGTACTGACGGATCCCGCCTTTCGTTTATGGGATTACCCTGTCCTAATATTTTTACCGGTGAAATGGCTTTTCACGGAAAGCATGAATATGTAAGTATTCAGGATATGCAAAAAAGTGTAGAGACCATTGTTCATCTTGCCATGATATGGGAAGAAAAGAGTTGAAGAAGCTGTGAATTACTACCGAACCTTTCAACTCTCTTCCTAAACAACAGTTATTTCCATATACTGCGCAGTTGATCTATACTCAGGGTTTTAATATTGAATTTATCGCCTGATGAAATCGTTATGTCTGTATAGTTGGCAGATGGAAAGAAAATAGTCGTCATTACTGTAAGTCCCTTATCAGCAAAGAGCTCAACCGAGGCATCGTCAATAATCAAACTGATACTGGCGCTTTTATCATTAGCCAATCTTGGTGCAACAATTTTATTACTGAAATCTTTTGAAAAATCAGTTTTGCCCGATTGGCTCCTGTCAATAAAATATTGATTAGCTGATTTGTCGTAACCAATCACTAATTTTTCGCCACTTGTATTTGATAAAGTAATGTTGAATGCTTTCAATTCGTCAGCAGTAAACTGAAGTATTGCCGGACCTTTGAGTTTACCTGCTTTTGCAGTGATATTTATATTTTTTGCTTTTATGTTTTTGGCAGCATAAGATGCAGTAATGAGTTCTTCTATTTCTTTTACCGGCATAGAACCCACCAGGTATTTGTCGCCAACTTTTTCAATGGCCATTTCCCTAGCTATTGTATTAGCACTTCGCCAGTTTATGGTAGGCACTATATTCGCATAAGACCAGTTACTCATCCACCCCAGGAAAATTTTTCTGTCGCCGGTATTCGACCAGGTAATTCCGGCATAGTCATCGGGGCCATAGTCTATCCATTTTGTTTCGGTTTCATTTGGAGAAAATGTTTTGCCATCAAAACTGCCGGTGAAATACTGTGTTGCCGATCCACCATTGGGCCCGCCGGGATTGATATTTACAATCAGCACCCACACCTGTTCACCTTTATACGACAATGGAAACAAATCAGGACATTCCCATACTCCGCCATGTGCTCCTGTATTTTTGCCGAATTCACTTTCTTTAGTCCAGCTTTTCAAATTGGGTGATGAGTAAAAAGTAATATGATCTGAGGTAGCCAGCGTCATAATCCATTTTTTTGCAGTCTCATACCACATTACTTTGGGGTCGCGAAAATCGCGTATACCCGGATTCGGTAATACGGGGTTGCCTTTGTATTTCGTCCAGGTATTTCCTTCGTCCAGGCTATATGCAATACTTTGTGTTTCCACTTTTTCAAAACCTTCCTTTTCCATAGCATGATTATGATTGGTGTAGATAGCAATCATAGCATTAGCGCCAAAACCAGCAGTATTGTCTTTATCAATCACTGCGCTGCCGGAAAAAATTGTACCCAAAGCATCCGGATATAAGGCAATCGGCAATTCTTTCCAATGCAAAAGGTCAGTGCTCACCGCATGTCCCCAATGCATAGGCCCCCAAACCGTGGAATCAGGATTATACTGAAAGAACAAATGATATTTTCCATTTAAGAAAACCATTCCATTGGGATCATTCATCCACCCTTTTTTAGGCGAGAAATGAAGCTGAGGACGATGGGGTTCTGTATAGGCAGGATCACCGGTTTGACTTTGCACAACCTGAAAGATCAGAAGGCATATTGCCGGAACCAGGTATTTTATTTTTGCGGTCATGATATGCTGTTTAAATGTTTTGTTTAAATATATTAAAGTTCTGTCTAATGGCGTTCAACAGGATGCATTTCCAATTTTCACAGAGTAATTTCAACCCAATCAATAACGGTTTGTACTCAATCTTATAACCTTAGTAGGAAAATTAAAGTGCCTGTAAATAGACCTTATTACCTTCTTAAAGCGAATAAGGTAATAAGGTTTTTTATGTTATTGTATAGTTCTACTAAGGTTATAAGGTTTACTGTTATGGATATTCGAACCAATGCATCCATCACTTCCACTGCCCTGGTTTGTGTCTCACGAACCAGCTAATCTGTTATTCTGCTTCTGACGATACGAAACGGATATTTAGAATTAAATACAGATTGCGGAGGAAGATATACCAGTTTGATGAAGGCGTCAAAGAAAACTCTACTGGGCTTTTACAATACTGTTGAATATTAAATCGAGCTACTGTTTATATTTCAGAGCCAGATTTGCGAGAGAAGAGACCCAACGTTGTCTGGTATATTTCGTAGAGTTCTGCCTGCCTATCCCATATTAGCCAAAGCAGACTCGGCTGATAAATTATATACAAATTAATCAACTTGTTCGCCGCGTCCCCTTTAGCTATGAATTAATCATCAGCTTTGATTTATGAAGGAGAAGTTGTGTCGAAGGAAAGGTTCAGGGAAAGGTTCAGGTGAATAATTTAATCGCTGTCAGGCAGAGCATTAATATCCGAAAGCAAATCACGAAGACGCAACTGTATAGTTTCCCATACGATGGCATTATTGATTCCAAAATAGTCATGAATGATAAAATTCCTGAAGTCTTTAAGGATTCGCCATTCAATATTCGGATGTACAGCTTTGTAGTTTTCCGGGACACGGGAAGCTGCTTCGCCAATAATTTCAAAATTCCTTTCCACTGCGTGCCTGGTTTTCAGATCAGCTTCATATTGATCATAGCTGTAATTCTGAGTGTATTGCAAAATGGCGGTAATGGCATTTTTAATATCGTCCAATAACAGAGAAATAGTTCTTTCAGACACGGATAAGATTTTTTTCTACGTAGGGAAGGTATTTTTCTTTAATGCCTTTGCGGGATACCAAATCTATTTTATTATGAAATGTATCTTCTAACTCGTGGGCAAGCCGGATATATTTGAATCCGTCTATGTTGTCGTGAAAATCAACGAGTATATCAATATCGCTATCTTCATTGAAATCCCCCCTTGCAAAGGAACCAAACAACCCCAACTCCGAAATAGGATATCGTGTTTGCAATTCCGCTTTTTTGGCAGACAATATCTCCAATATTTCGGCAGTGTTGTACATGTCACAAATTTAAAAAAACACTATCAAAATTTAATACCTTCTTCTAACTTTCCCGCTTATCAGTATACATCTGTGAAAATAACGACCTATATATAATCCCCGGAAAAAATACTTAAAAAGTTTGCATCTCAACTCATCATCCCTTCTCCACTTCCATATAGCTTTCAACCGGTTCGCAGGTGCATACCAGGTTGCGGTCACCATAGGTATTGTTTACTCTTGAAACGCTGGGCCAAAATTTATTTTGAACCACATAGGCCAGCGGGAATGCAGCTTCCTGGCGGGTGTAGGAGTGTGTCCATTCATTGGCACAAACCACCTGCATGGTATGGGGTGCATTTTGCAGCGGGTTATCTGTTTTGTCAGATTTCCCTTCCTCAATTGCTTTTATTTCATGGTAAATACTGATCATGGCGTCACAAAAACGATCAAGCTCCGCTTTGGACTCACTCTCGGTAGGTTCTATCATTACCGTGCCTGGTACGGGAAAGCTCAATGTAGGAGCATGGAACCCGTAATCCATCAATCGTTTTGCCACATCTTCTGCTTCAATTCCAGTCTGGCTTTTGAATGGACGTATATCCACAATGAATTCATGTGCACAGGTGCCATTGGTTCCTAAATACAATATGTCATAATATTTTTCCAACCTGGCCCGCATATAGTTGGCGTTAAGTATAGCATATTCAGTAGCTGCTTTTACGCCACCTGCACCAAGCATACGTATATACCCGTAACTAATCAGTAATATGGATGCAGATCCATAAGGTGCAGCACTTACAGCATGGTATTGCGTATGACCATTGCTGTTATCTGAAGCCTTTGAGGCGATATGCGAGGGCAGGTAAGGTGTGAGATGCTCTTTTACACAAATAGGACCAACACCTGGGCCACCACCGCCATGCGGTATGGCAAAGGTTTTATGAAGGTTCAGGTGACATACATCAGCCCCGATTTCTCCTGGTGAAGTAAGCCCGCTTTGTGCATTCATATTTGCACCATCCATATATACCTGTCCGCCATTGTCGTGCACTATCCGGCAAATCTCTTTAATGCTTTCTTCAAATACACCGTGGGTAGAAGGGTAGGTTACCATCAGGGCGGCCAGTGAAGAAGCGTATTGTTCGGCTTTGGCTTTAAGGTCGGCTACGTCAATATGACCTTCATTATCGCTTTTGATTACCACCACCTTTAGTCCGGCCAATACAGCCGAAGCAGGGTTTGTGCCGTGTGCCGAAATAGGAATCAGCACCACGTTTCTATGCGCTTCCCCTTTTGCTTTATGAAAATTTCTGATAGTGAGCAGTCCGGCAAATTCGCCCTGCGCGCCGCTGTTGGGCTGCAGACTGCAGGCATCGAGCCCCGTGATGACACAAAGATATTTGCTCAATTCATCTATTATCTGGCGGTATCCCTTTGTTTGATCCTGCGGGGCGAAGGGATGGATATGAGCAAACTCCGGCCAGCTTACCGGTATCATTTCCGAGGCTGCATTTAATTTCATAGTACAGCTCCCCAACGATATCATAGATGTTACCAGCGAAAGATCTTTATTTTCTAAGAACCTGATATACCGCATCATCTCTGTTTCACTATGATGGGTGTTAAACACAGGATGAGTGAGATATGTGGATTGCCTTAATGAAAAAGCAGGAATATTATCTACAACCTGTTCATCGCTGAATGCTACAGAGACGCCGGTTTGCCCGGATGCTTCTGCAAATACATACAATATATCAAGCACATCTTTCTGAGATGTTGTTTCATCTACCGTAATACCTATATAGTTGTTATCAAAGTACCGGAAATTGATCTCCTGTGACTCTGCAATTTTTCTTATAGCAGGGATATTACTTACCTGCACTTTCAGGGTGTCAAAATAATAACGGTTGACATTGGTATATCCCAGGTCAGTCAATCCTTCAGAAAGAGTCTTTGCCAGAAGAGTTATTCGGGTAGCAATATTTTTTAATTCATTTGGTCCATGATATACTGCATACATTGCCGCCATATTTGCCAATAGTGCCTGGGCAGTACAAATATTTGATGTAGCTTTCTCCCTCTTAATGTGTTGCTCCCTTGTCTGCAATGCCATGCGCAAGGCCCTGTTGCCCTGTGCATCCACACTTACTCCAATAATACGGCCGGGCATCCCTCTTTTGAATTCTTCTTTTGTAGCAAAGTAAGCGGCATGAGGACCGCCAAATCCCTTTGGCACCCCAAAACGCTGAGCAGATCCCACTGCAACATCGGCACCTAATTCGCCAGGACTGGTAAGCAGGGTAAGCGATAATATATCGGCTGCCATTACCACATACCCATGCTGTTTGTGTATATCTTCAATAAAGCTGCGGTAATCTTCAATACTGCCATTGCCATTTGGGTATTGTACTATGGCTCCAAAATAGCTGTTATCTACAGAAGTGGTTTTATAGTCACCGATTACAAGTTCAATACCAATAGGTTCGGCACGTGTTGCCAGCACATCAAGTGTTTGAGGAAATATTTCCTGATCAACAAAAAACCTGGGTTTGTTTATTTTGTCAGTTTTGTTGACATGATGAAATAACATTGCCATAGCTTCAGCAGCGGCTGTTCCTTCATCCAGCAATGAAGCATTCGCAAACGGTAAACCTGTAAGGTCAGCCACCAGGGTTTGGAAATTCAGGAGACTTTCGAGTCGTCCCTGCGAAATCTCCGCCTGGTAAGGAGTGTATTGGGTGTACCAGCCCGGATTTTCAAAAATATTTCTCAAAATAACGGAAGGGGTAATGGTTCCGTAATATCCCTGTCCGATATAACTCTTAAATACTTTATTCTTACGGGCTATTTTTTTCAGTTCGTGGAGGTATTCAAACTCATGCTGTGCCGCAGGTAGCGCCAGAGGTTGATGAAGCCGGATAGAAGAAGGAACGGTTCGGTCTATTAATTCTTTCAATGATGAAACTCCAATGATATCCAGCATTTCTTTTGCTTCGGTAGAATTTGGGCCAATATGTCTGCTGCGAAATTCACCAGACTGCGAATCTAATACGCTCATATATTAAACAGAATGTTTATGCTTTTAAAAAAGTCGGGCAAAGTTACGTGGAAAGCTGCAGATAATAAATGAATGTGCGTTGTATTCAAAATGATGTGGATAATCAGTCCGATGCAAACGTTTTAGATTGAAGCTGATAAGACATAAAAGTGGGAGAGGGCTAAAAGTGGAATTAGAGATATTTTTTTTGTGCTATCCTTTTTTATCTTTTTGCTTCACTTGGGAATGTACAAATGCCGGAAGGCCGCTTGCCGGTTTTTCTGTTTTTACCGGAAGTTCGGATTCCTGCTGCCTCATCTCATCGCTGGTTAAGCGGCTGCCGTCGTGGCTCCAGCCGGGAGGTCCAAATATATAACCCAGTCGTTCACGCCAGCTTAAATCTTTTCTCTTTACATCGTCCCATATACTGTTCCATTCATGAAAAATAATAGTGCCGAAGTTATCTTTTTCAACGGGCTTGGTCAACCCATATCGGATAGGTTCATATTCACTGTCGGTTAATTCTTCCTGGAAGGTTCCAAACATTTTATCCCAGATAATAAGAAACATACCCATATTCCTGTCAAGATATTTCGTGTTAGACGCATGGTGCACACGATGGTGGGATGGAGTGACCAAAATGTATTCAAGCCATCCCATTTTACGGATAAGTTTTGTATGTACAAGGATACCCCATATTTGTGTGGCTGAATATATGAATGCAATGTCAATAGCTCTGAACCCCATCAATGCCAGCGGGATAAAATAAAAAAAGCGATAAAGCGGTTGAAATACTGATGAACGAAATCCAACTGTAAAATTGAGGTATTCTGAAGAATGATGGGTTACATGCACTGCCCAAAATAACCTGATCTCATGGTCGAACCGGTGCAACCAGTAATAAAGAAAATCTTCCAGCAAAAGCAGCATTATCCAGTATACTATAACATTGCTGAAAGAAATAATTTGATGCCGGTAGAAATAGTCGAGAATAACCAGGTACACAGCCCGAAACACCAGATCTATTGCACTATTCAAAATCATCAGGTAGATATTGGTAACCGTATCTTTCCACGAGTATAACTTCCGGTGACGGTAATTGCTCAATAGCAATTCAAGACCAATTATAAAAATATAAAATGGTGTGCTAATTAGAATCAATATTTGTTCACGAACAGAATCCATAACAACTGTTGTCAAAGGTTGCAAAATTAATATTATGGATTAAATCTTATGTAATTTGCAGCATCGGTTAACATGTATTTAAGTATAATGGAGAAAACTTTGAACAGTGCCGCATTTGTATCCGGGGAATGGAAAGACAAACAGTGGCAAAAAAAAGCAACGGACAGATATAAACAATATGCGCGTTATCTGCAAAGACCGGATAAGAAAAAAGTGCTGAAATTATTACCTGAGTTACACGATGAAGCATTTTCTCACATAGACTGCTTAAACTGTGCGGCCTGTTGCAAAAATTATTCCCCACGGTTTAAAACACCAGATATAAAGCGTATAAGCAAACACCTGAAACTGAAAGAGAGTGTGTTTATTGATACTTATTTGCGACTTGATGAAGACGGTGATTATGTAGTAAAGCAAACTCCCTGTCCCTTTTTGGGAACAGATAACCGTTGCAGTATTTATGATATACGTCCATCCGACTGTGCACGCTTCCCATATACCGACGAAGATGTGCTGATCAATCGCGCCGGCATTACGCTAAAAAATTCCACTTTTTGTCCCGCAGTTTTTTATGTAATGGAGCGGCTGTTAGCACTGAAATAATTACATTTGCAATGTTCAGTGCGAATAATATTTTCATCACTGCAATACTGTAATCCGTTCCATTACACAGCTTGCTATTTCGAACACCGGCAAGAGACACCAGAGTGTAGTTTACATTAATTTTACAATAGATGTGCTTGCTGTATTGCAGGTATCATTTGCAAAAAAAGCAATTACAAATTTGTATGGGGCATTTACCAAAGTTAATAGCAGATCTGGCGCTGATATTGGGTGCAGGAACTATAACCACGTTATTGTTCAGGCGACTGAAACAGCCTTTGGTACTGGGATATATAATTGCCGGATTTTTGGTTGGTCCTCATATATCTATTTTCCCTACTGTAGCCGATAAAGACAATATCAAAACTTTTGCCGAGATGGGCGTAATTTTTTTACTGTTCAGTCTCGGGTTAGAGTTTAGCTTCAAAAAGCTTCTCCGAGTTGGCGGGGCAGCATCTATAACGGCAACGGTGGAGATTGTAGTAATACTTGTACTGGGTTATGCCGTAGGCAGGTGGATGAACTGGTCTTTTATGGATAGCCTTTTTCTCGGAGGTCTGTTGGCAAGTTCGTCTACCACGATTATCCTTCGGGCCTTTTCTGAACTGGGGATTAAGAGACAACGGTTTGCGGGTATTGTATTCGGTGTCCTGATCGTAGAGGATATTGTGGTAATATTATTGATGGTGTTGCTATCTACAATGGCCGTTACTCAGCAATTTAACGGAACAGAGATGATTTTTTCCGTACTGAAGTTGTTGTTTTTTTTAACTGTGTGGTTTCTTGCGGGTATATTCCTTTTACCAAGTTTTTTAAGACGAGCAAGTAAAATACTTGACGAAGAAACCCTGCTGATACTTTCAATTGGGCTTTGTCTTGGTATGGTGGTACTGGCTACAGAGATCGGATTTTCTGCAGAGCTTGGCGCATTTGTAATGGGTTCAATTTTGGCGGAAACAACTTCAGCGGAAAAAATTGAACATATCCTTAAACCTGTTAAAGATCTTTTTGGAGCAGTGTTCTTCGTATCCATTGGTATGATGATTGATCCCGCAGCCATTTTTGAACACCGGATGGCAATCCTTTGGGTCACACTGGTCACTATCTTTGGAAAACTTTTTGCCACAACATTAGGCGCTTTATTATCAGGTCAACCTCTGAAACAATCTATACAGGTAGGTATGAGCATGGCACAAATCGGGGAGTTTGCCTTTATTGTGGCTACACTTGGGATTACTCTAAAAGTTACCAGTGATTTTCTGTTTCCTGTAGCAGTTGGAGCCTCAGCCATCACTACTTTCACCACACCATATTTTATAAAATATTCTGAATCGGTGTATAATTTCATCAGTCGTTTTATACCACCGAAATTATTGAATATGCTCAACAGGTATTCGACAGGCGCACAGAATATTCATGCTGAAAGTGAATGGAAAATTGTACTCAAATCTTACGCCATGATTGTTGGCACCAACGCTATCATTATCATTGCGCTGATTCTGGCGTCATCTACATTTTTGTATCCTTTTTTTCATGATAAATTTGATAATCTCGCATTGAGTAAAATCACTTTTCTTATTGTCACTTTTGCAATTATTTCACCCTTTATGTGGGCACTGATGGCCCGAAAGCCGAATAATTCCGCATACACTGCTTTGTGGCTCGACAAAAAATATAACCATGGCCCGTTGCTTGTTCTTGAAATATCAAGGGTACTGGTTGCGGTATTGCTGGTGGGGCTGCTTGTTGACCGTATATATTCGGGTAAAATTGCATTCCTTGTTATAGTGCCGGTGGCCCTGATTGTACTGTTTATTTTTTCAAAGAAAATTCAGAAATTTTACAACCGCATTCATTCCCGGTTCCTTGATAATCTGAACGAACGTGAAATTGAAGCCACCACGGTGCGGGGAGATCCAAATGCTGCGCTTTCGCCCTGGGATGCTCACCTCGCCGATTTTGAAGTAAACCCGAATGCAAGCTTTATAGGCATACCCTTGGCAGAATTGGCCTGGCGTGAACAATACGGTATCAATATCGCATATATAAAAAGAGGCGAAAGAATGATCTATGCTCCTTCAGCAAAGGAACGCTTATATCCAATGGATGAGCTTGGAATTATCGGTACGGATGAGCAGTTACAGGCTATCAAGCCGGTAATTGATTTTAAGAGCAGCGAAGATGAAAATGCAGATAAGGATAATATAGCCTTACAGAAAATTGTAGTAGATGAACATACTTTATTAAAAGGACTAACGATTCGAGAGTCAGGTATCCGCGAAAAGACCAGCGGACTTGTGGTAGGAATAGAACGCGACGGACAGCGTATACTCAATCCCGAGTCGCATACTGTACTACAATGGAACGATATTGTATGGATTGTGGGCGACAGGAAAAAGATATTGGAACTGGTGAAGGATTAGGGGGATGGGGTAAGGAGTAAGTGGTAAGAGTTAAGGTGAAAGGTGAAAGGTGAAAATGTAAGTTGAAACGATAAACCTGATATTTGAAAGTTGGTAGCCCAAAGCCCAAAGCCCACAGCCCATAGCCGATAACAGACACCTGAAGGCTTTATAGCTCATCATCAATGATGATCAACAAAGATATTAGGACAAAATTATTGATAGTAGTATGCGCTTTTTAGCATCAATACCGGTGAATTAATGCAATGCGATCATAATCTTCAAGACAGCCTTCTTCTACAAACTCAACATCACCTCCGGTCTCGAGCATTTTTTCTATAACAGCATCTACTAAATCGGTGATATAAGAATATTTATTGTCAGATTTTATTACAGAATATATCTGGCAACCCTTGCGGTCCTGTTCTTCAGGGTGCATGTAATTTTTTTCTACAAGCAATAACTTCCCTTTCAGAGAAAAAACTTCTTCCTGTACTTTTTTTATACCACTGGTTATTTTTTGTTTTTCTTCAGCTTCTTTTAGTTGTTTTTTCAATATAAGATATTTGACCCTTGCCCAATCCTCTACATAAGGTTCTAAAATTTTTCGGATATCTTTTACTTCAACAGTGTCATTGCTGCTATACAGGAAATCAATAATAGCCGGTGAACTTCCGGTATCATGTTTGAATTGATCTAATATCGGTTTTGAACCTACTACAAATACAGGTAATTGATATGCATCTAATAGAACACCAAGAGTATTGCGGGCGTGGTTTAAAAAAGATTTCCTAATTTCTTCTTTTGCAGGTGTCCTGTTGGAATTGTCGTTGTGTATTTTAGTCAATACATCTTTATATCCGTCGTAGTATGCACCTGATGAATTGCAAAGAATGAGACGCAGAGCGTATTCTTTTCCTTCATAAATCCTGTATTCTTTTTCGTCTATATGCAGGACAAGATAATTTTTTAGCTGCTTTTTATTTAGAATAATATCCCTGGTTTCAAACGATTCATCTACTATTGCCATCTCTTTAACCGGGATATTGAGATACAGCATTTTTTCAAATATGGGCGAAAGATAGATAGCTATACTTTTTTTAGTGCTGTTATAGTTGATGCTGTCAATCAGTTGGCAAAGTTTTCCCATCATTAATAATACAATCTCGCCGGAGTAGTGTTCCAGTAATTGTTTTTCCACATTTTTAGTGGCCTGTTTTATTGATTGCTTTACACTCTCTTTGGAGTATTGCATTTGTTCGAGCGACAACAATACAGAAATGGCAGGACGGTGTTGTACCATGTCCGTCTGCTCATTAAGCTCTGGAATGGCAATAGTTGACATTTTGTGCTGATTTAATTGGCAAAGCTATTGATATAAAATTAGTTTAGAACTGACTGATGTCAGTGATGAAGTTGATCTATCTCATCTCTAAACCGAATTGAACAAATGGAATAACTTATTTATCTGTTATCTGTATATTTAAATTCGGCAAGTATTTACGATTACGATTCATGACTCATCCAGGGGAAACCGGAAATTTTTTCGAACATGAATGAACATTTGTCAGTTTCGCAGCTATTAAGATTAATAGCGTATTTGCCGTCTTTAAGATGTGTTACCCTCATCTGGATACTTTGCCCTCTGAACTGACCTTTACGGTAGATCCTTTTCCCTGCGTCTGTAATATCATAAGTCAAGTATGTATCTGACAGTGCATAGTCTTTTACTTCAATCGTTATGATATCATTTACAATAGAGGGTATTTGTATTGCTGAAGGGCTGAGTTGGGGCATGACTATATATATTTAGGGTGGTCAATATATTAAACCGGGGTATATGATTTTACACTAAAGGGAACAGAATGAATTCAAAGAAATCAAAGGGGCAGGGTTTAGAAATTCAGCGTCATACCACCTTACGGCAGGATTTTTACATCCAGATATTGGCCTTCAAAACAACAGGATGGAAAAGGTAAAAAAAATAATTTAAAATAATGCTGAGATGGATATTTTTTTTTGAAGAAAAGTTAATATGGCAGATTATTGAGCCAATACATGTTTTTTACTTACTACACCATGATCTTAATCATTTACAAAATACTTTCAAAAGAGATTTTAATTGTAGTATTTGTAGTTACTTCGCTGTTGATGTAAGTTTGTCAAACAGTCAATGGATCGGTTATGTTTAGTTACCCTGTAAAAGAACTCTCGGAAATAGTTTCCACCATTATTGAACAACATGTAAATAATGCAACCCTAAACTGGTTGCAGGAAAAGATTCAAGGTAATCTACCTCTGACTCAGTTTAATGCCGCTTTTGTGATGATGCCAAGAAAAACCGGCAAAGCTGAAATTGCAATTAATGATTCAGTTCGAAGAGACTTAGACCGTATTTACCCGGGGTTATCATTTGAGGGCTGGACCGTTGATCGTCTCTGCCGTGTTTGGTTGTTGATGAACAGAGATAGTACTAATGAAAATCAATATGTGGCTGCAATTGAAAATCTTTTTCTTGCTGCTGATGTAAATGAACTGGTAGCGCTTTATTCGGCACTTCCTTTATTAGCCTACCCCGAGCGCTGGAAAGCACGCTGTGCTGAAGGAGTAAGAAGCAATATAGGTGATGTGGGTATTGCAGTTATATGCAACAATCCGTATCCTGCTACCTGGTTAGATGATCATGCCTGGAACCAACTGGTAATGAAAGCCATTTTTACTGATAAACCTGTTGACCAGATTTATGGGCTTGACCGTAGAGCTAATGTTGAACTGGCAAATATATTACTGGACTATGCGCATGAGCGCTGGGCCGCTGGGCGTAGCTTAAATCCACAACTTTGGCGTTGTGTGGGAAAATTTATTGATGAAAATAATTTTTCAGATATAGAACGTATCGGCAATAGCAATGATCCTCTGGAACGAAAAGCTGCAGCGCTTGCTTGTTACAGTAGTAATTATCAGATGGCTAAGGAATGGCTGAATAATCATAAGGACTTGAAAAATGCAATTGAAAATAAAACATTAACCTGGTCATCATTAGCAGCAAACATGACGATAGCTGGTTAAACGTAATTTTAAAAACTTATTTTAAAAAGAAGTATATGTGTTGCAGTAATAACATTACAGAAAAAGATATTCAACCGGGGAAGCAGGATAGTTCATACCTCGAGATCATAAAAGGAATGCAGTTTTTTGATCCTCATGTGCACATGACATCGCGCACTACAGATGATTACCAGGCAATGGCAGATGCCGGTATTGTTGGGTTGATTGAACCTGCATTCTGGCTGGGTCAGCCACGCACGGGAGTAGATACTTTCAGGGATTATTACAGCAGCCTGATCGGATGGGAACGCTTTCGGTCTTCGCAATTTGGAATCAAACATTATTGCACAATAGGATTAAATTCCCGTGAAGCAAATAATGAAGCACTGGCTGAACAGGTGATGGAATTATTACCACTTTTTGTATATAAAGAAGGTGTGGTAGGAATTGGTGAAATTGGTTTTGATGATCAGACTGCAGCGGAAGAGAAATATTATCGTCTGCAACTGGATCTGGCAAAAGAAGCGAATTTACCGGTACAAATACATACTCCGCACCGCGATAAAAAACGTGGTACAACTAGAAGTATGGATATTGCCATTGAACACGGTCTTGATCCATATATGGTGATTGTTGACCATAATAATGAAGAAACAGTAAAAGAAGTGCTTGACAGGGGTTTCTGGGCAGGGTTTACTATTTATCCTTTTACGAAAATGAGTAATGAGCGAATGGTGGATATTGTAAAGCAGTATGGAACCGAACGCATCATGATAAATTCTGCAGCCGACTGGGGTATCAGCGATCCACTGGCTGTGCCCAAAACTGCTGTGCTGATGAAAATGCGGGGTATTGCCGACGAAGATATACGAATGGTTACTTATCAAAATGCCATTACAGCTTTTGGACAAAGCGGACAGATAGACGAAGCAGATTTTGCTGCGGTAAAGGATATTGATCAAAGCCAAAAGTTTAGTGGTAATACTGTATTAAGAGGCGGCCAACAACCACGGATAGATAAAAACTCCATCTTCATTCAATAATCAGCTCCATTGTGCAGAAGATTGTTGCCATGCTGCGGCTGATGCGTCCGGCAAATATTGTTACCGCTGTTTCAGATATTCTTGCAGGCATTGCTATTGCAGGCTATTTCACTGCGGGGGATGCATCCTTTTTTCCCATAATTCTTTTGGTTATATCTACAGTTGGTTTGTACGGTGGCGGTGTAGTTTTTAATGATGTATTTGATGCTGATCTGGATAGTGTAGAACGACCTGAACGTCCCATTCCCAGTGGAGTGGTTACAAAAAATGAAGCAGGTTTGCTGGGTATTGTTTTGCTTTTTGCTGGTATTGCACTGGCAGGTGTGGTTCATGCAGGTTACTTTGATATATCCTCATGGCTAGCTATTGCCATTGCCGTTTCTTCGCTTATATATGACCGTTGGGGTAAGCATAATAAGCTATTGGGTCCATTGAATATGGGAGTTTGCCGGGGACTTAACTTAATATTGGGCATAAGTATAATTCCGGCAGCATTGACGCAGTTTTGGTATCTGGGACTTGTTCCTGTTATATATATTGCTGCAATCACAATGATCAGCAGGGGAGAAGTGCATGGTGGCAAAAAGACTACATTATTCTTTGCTCTGTTTTTATATGGAATCGTTGCAGGTATTATTTGGGGCATTGGTGTATGGAATGAAAACCGGTTGCTTACATCGGGATGCCTGGTAATATTCCTTATCATGGTTTTGTTACCCTTGTTCAGGGCGATAAAAAATCCTTCCGGCCCGATGATTGGTAAGGCCGTAAAAGCAGGAGTGATAGCTCTTATAGTGATGAATGCCTCATGGGCTGCTGCTTTTGGGCTTCCTTATATTGTGTTATTAATCTTAGTCCTGTTACCGGTATCTTTACTATTGGCTAAGCTTTTTGCAGTTACATAATCAGTATGTATGGACAAATGCTTAATTTTAAGGTTTATTTTATTGTTTATTGTTATCCAATTTATATTCAGATAAAACGAAATGGATCAGATAAAGCAAAGGTTTAGTGTTCAGTTTGGATATGATGTTTCTTTCACCCATCACCTGTTCAATCCATCTAACCCTGTCTTTCGTAATTTCCTTCATAATCATAATGAGGGAGCAGCACAAAAGATATTTTTTGTTATAGATAAAGGAGTATCTGACAATCATCCTAAGCTTTTGGATGATATCAGGCTGTATTTTTCAACTGATGTGCCGGTACAGTTGGTGGAAGATATGCTTATAGTACCCGGCGGGGAACAGTCTAAAAACAGTACAGAATATTTAAACCAGATTACGGATGCGGTGAACAAGTATGGAATAGACCGGCACTCCTATATAGCCGCTATAGGTGGTGGTGCGGTGCTTGATCTGGTGGGTTTTGCTGCTGCTATTGCACACAGGGGCATCAGGCATATACGCATTCCTACTACAGTACTTTCGCAAAACGATTCAGGAGTTGGTGTAAAAAATGGTATCAATTACCAGGGAAAGAAAAATTTCCTTGGAACATTTGTACCACCTGTTGCTGTATTCTGCGATTTCTTTTTTCTTACTACTCTTTCTAATGTTGAATGGCGATCGGGTATGTCGGAAGCAGTAAAAGTGGCACTTATAAAAGACAAGGAATTTTTTTCCTGGCTTGTGCAAAACGGCAATGCACTTGCAGGAAGAGATAGCGAATCCATGGAATATCTGATTAAACACTGTGCCCGGTTACATGTAGCACATATTGCAGGCGGGGATCCTTTCGAAATGGGATCGTCGCGACCATTAGATTTTGGACATTGGAGCGCCCATAAAGTGGAGCAACTATCTAACTTTGCCATACGGCATGGAGAAGCTGTGGCCATGGGTATAGCGCTCGACAGTGCTTATTCTTTTATATCGGGAAGAATTGATGAGGCGGATGCAAGATCAATTGTAGTTTTATTGAAAACGCTTGGCTTTGCAGTTACCCATCCATTAATGAGTATTGACGACGAAAACAGTGCTGTATTGAAAGGACTGCATGAGTTCAGGGAGCATCTTGGTGGCAGACTCACAATTATGTTACTTTCGGCAATTGGAAAAGGAGAAGAAGTGCATGAACTGGATATTGCAAAACTCAAAAAATCAGCTTCATGGCTTAAATCAGAATTCTAAAAAAAGTATTTTATGGAAACTTCCCAGGGGCTTCTAACTTACTGTACCAATATTCATGCAGGCGAAACATGGAAAGATCATTTTAACCAACTACAGGAGCATATACCCGTCATAAAACAAAAAGTCGCTCCCCAAAAAGCATTTGGTATAGGTTTAAGGCTTTCAGATGTGGCATCCCGTGAACTTACAAGTGTTTCAAATCTTTCAGTGTTTCGTCAATGGTTAACCGAAAATAATGCCTATGTATTTACTATGAATGGTTTCCCTTATGGAAGTTTCCATCGTACAAAGGTGAAAGATTATGTACATGCTCCGGACTGGCTTAGCAATGACAGGGTACAATATACTATTCGTCTTGCACAGTTACTTGCTGAGTTATTACCTGCCGGAATAGATGGAGGTATATCCACTTCACCATTATCCTATCGTTTCTGGCATAATCAGCAACATATAGAACCGGTTTTGAAGCAGGCTACTCAAAATATACTGGAAGTGCTGGATATGCTTATTCAGATCAGGCAATTTACCGGCAAACTTATTCATATTGATATTGAACCCGAGCCCGATGGTTTGCTTGGCGATGGAACCGAGTTTTTAAACTGGTACCTTCATCACCTGCTTCCCGATGGAACGTCATATATATCCCAAAAATTTGGATGCAGCAAAGAAGAAGCAGAATCGCATATTAAGACACATATACAGTTATGCTACGATATTTGTCATTTTGCGGTATGCTACGAAGACCATGCAGCAATGATTAAAAAATTTCAGTCGCACGGTATACGAATTGGAAAAATTCAAATCAGTGCAGCACTAAAAGCGGATATGGCTGCCAGCCCTGCAGACCGTGTGCCTGTATTAAATGCATTTCGTCAGTTCAATGAATCTACTTATCTCCACCAGGTTGTTGCAAAGTATGCCAACGGAGAATTAAAAAGATATCCTGATATGCCGGATGCACTTCTTGATGCGGATAATCCGGATGTACGCGAATGGAGAGCACATTATCATGTGCCGGTATTTCTGGAGAACTATGGCATATTACATGCTACACGCGGGGATATTGAAGAAGTATTGCGCATTCATTGCAACAATTCTTTTACACATCATTTAGAAATAGAAACTTATACCTGGGAAGTATTACCACAGGCTATCCGGCTCCCTCTGTCTGATTCTATTGTCAGAGAAATAGAATGGGTAACAGGTTTACTGGAAAAATAAATTTATCTCCATCATTGCAAATAAGTTTGTGAATGCATAAGACTGTAGTAATAGATATCGTTGGACTGTCTTCTTCATTAATAGGAGAACATACACCTTTCTTAAGTGAATATATTGCCACCAGGAGCCTGCGTACAATTCAGCCCATGCTGCCCGCGGTAACAACATCGGTACAATCCTCTTATATCACCGGCAAATGGCCTGCAGAACACGGTATAGTGGGAAACGGATGGTATGACAGTACAGACTGTGAGATTAAATTCTGGAAACAATCCAATAAACTGGTAGCATCGGAAAAGATATGGGAACGTGCCAAAAGAATTGATCCGTCTTTTACTACTTCAAAAATGTTCTGGTGGTACAATATGTATTCCAGTGCAGAATATTCGGCAACCCCCCGTCCCAATTACCTGGCAGACGGCCTTAAAATGCCTGACTGTTATACCCACCCTGCTGGATTGAGAGATGAACTGCAGGCGTCATTGGGACAATTCCCATTGTTTAAATTCTGGGGGCCTGGTGCAGATATTACATCAACACAATGGATTGCTGATGCATCTGTTTACACCGATAAAAAATATGACCCGCGGTTAACATTAATATACCTGCCTCATCTGGATTATTGCCTGCAAAAATTTGGCAATAATTTTTCAAAAATAGGGAAAGACCTTTCAGAAATTGATACGGTGGTAAAGCAACTTGTATCCCATTATACCGCAACGGGTGCACGTATTATTTTGCTTTCGGAATATGGAATTGTACCCGTGTCAAAACCGGTTCATATCAACCGGCTGTTGCGTCAGCACGATCTCCTGGGAATAAGAGTAGAAAGAGGTCTTGAATTGCTTGATGCGGGTGCTTCAAAAGCTTTTGCAGTTGCTGATCACCAGGTAGCACATATTTATATCAACGATAAAACTGTTGAAAGCAAAGTAAAATCAATAATCAGTGACCTGCCGGGAGTAGCGTTGATACTTGACCGCAAGGAGCAAAGCAATTATCATATAGATCACGAAAGGGCAGGGGATCTGGTGTTGGTGGCAGATACCGATAGCTGGTTTACCTATTATTTCTGGGAAGATGATGCAGTGGCTCCGGACTATGCAAGAGTGGTTGACATTCATAAAAAACCGGGATATGATCCTGTTGAATTGTTTATGACTTCAAAAGCAAGGGCCGGATACAAACTTCTTCGCAAGAAAGCCGGTTTGCGATATGTGATGGATGTGATTCCGCTTGATGCTACGCTGGTTAAAGGCTCACATGGCAGTATACATGTTCCTGAAGCATTTCATCCGGTGCTGATAACAGATCAGGCTGTTGATAATACAGTAATCACAGCAGTAGATATATATGATGTGATATGGAAGCATCTTGAGAAGTAAAATTTAGCTTACTTTTTTCATTTCAATCCATACCGGAGCATGATCGCTGGTTTTTTCCCATCCTCTTACATTAACGTCTACTCCGCCGTTAACAAGAAGTGATAGTGCAGCAGGGTTCAGCAGAAAATGATCAATTCTCAGTCCGGCATTTCTGTCGAATGCATTGCGAAAATAATCCCAATAGGTATAAATCGTCTCATCCGGATACAAATAGCGTAGTGCGTCAGTCCAACCGCTGGCAGTAAGTTGTTTGAATGCTTCTCTTACTTCCGGTCTGAACAATGCATCGTCTACCCATCTTTCAGGTTTATATACATCATCACCGGTGGGAATGATATTGTAATCACCTGCTAGAATAACAGGTTTGTCAATATTCAACAGTGTTTTTGTATGGGAAATGAAACGCTGTATCCAAGATAATTTATAGTCGAATTTTGGTCCGGGTGCAGGATTTCCATTAGGAAGGTAAATACTTCCGATTAATATGCCATTTGATTCAGCTTCTAAATAACGGCTTTGCAAATCTTCAGGATCGCCGGGTAAGTTACGCCTGGTTTCCTGTGGCTTTTCATTGCGTGATAAAATAGCCACACCATTCCAGCTTTTTTGCCCGTTCCAGATGGGTTGATAGCCGGCTCTAAGAATAACATCTTCCGGAAATTTTTCATCTGATGCCTTTAATTCCTGGATACATACTATGTCTGGGTTGGTGTCGTTTAACCAGCGCAGCAATACCGGAAGCCTTGCATTTACGCTATTAACATTGTAAGTGGCTATTCTCATTTAAGTAAAAGATTGTTTTACAAAAATGAACTAAAAACTGCGAACCTGTTATTACTTTTACATAAATTCTTCTTTTGGCTAACAGATAACCCCAGTGGAGTAAGTAGTTATTTTAAAACTGTCGTGATTTTATTACAGGATAATAGAGGAGATACTATTTTTTTATCCCGTTGTTAATAGTTCCTTTGAGAAATACCAGCCATATTTTTCATCACTTCATTAACCTTAAAACTACTCCTGTGAAAGAATTGTACTTCAGGAAAATTTTAAAGTTTCAGCGAACAAGGATAAAGATTATTGTTTCGGCACATGAAGCCAAAGTAACTTCCGTCATCTATGATTTGCCGGAATCTTTCCAATCCTGCGGGGTATGGAAAGTGATTACTCAAATGCTTGATCTTGCTTATGACCACGACCGGGAAAGGCTTCGCTGGCTTATTGACAACAGTCAGCCTGGCAGTAAAACAGAGTTTACTCTCGCTGTTTCTGATGCTGCGAAGGCTAAGCATGCATTTGACAGAATACCAAACAACAAGCAGCAAGTAAAGCCCATATCAAATAAAGTATTGATACGGAATATACAGAAGATGTGGAATGTGCAATAGATTGTTTGTACTTACTTCTTTTTGAATCATAAATCGGTTCTCTCTAAAAAAATTGAGTTATATTTATATAATACACTCTGAATGCAAATATATTATTTTGCTTTAAGGTGAAACTTTCTACGGAGCTATTATGATACTTTCAAAACAATTTTTTTTTGATTATTCAGGCAGGGTTGGAATTCATTACATAGTATTATAATTTGCCTGTTATATACAATGTATAAAATAAATAAACTGAGGAATGGCTCTTTCTTCAAATACTATAATGATACCAGGTTGCGCCTGATGGCTTCGAGCGCCATACCCACCCTGCTTTGTACATTCAGTTTTTGAAACAATGCTTCGCGGTACCCGTCAATAGTGCGTTCGGATAAATGCATCTCAGCAGCTATTTGCTTATAGGTTAGGTCACTGCAGGCTAATTGTAAAAATTGATTTTCCTTTTCAGATAGTTTTAGGATGGGCTCTTTTAAATTTTGCTGCAGCAGCCTTCGGTAATTAATATTAGCCGTATCCGCATTATAGAATCCGTTTTCCTGTATTTCCCGCAAGGCTTTTTCCAGGGTGTCGGGATGAATATCTTTTAACAGGTAGGCACATGCGCCGGCTTTTATCATAGCGATAATTGTGGTGTCATCGTCCTTCATAGACAGCGCTACAATTTTTATCAACGGATAGTGTTCTGCAAAATATTCTGCTGTGGCTATACCATTCATTATGGGCATATTTACATCTACCAGCAGGATATCGGGCTCAATTTTTTTTAGATGCATTTTATCCAGCAGGTCTTTGCCATTCAGCGCCTCCACTACAATGGTAAAGTCCTTAAACCCACTTATAAGTAAACTGAGGGATTTAAGAAAAAGCTGGTGGTCATCAACTATTCCTATGTTAATCTTCATAACTACCTGTTTTTTGTTTGAGCGGTATGCGGATATATACTTCCGTACCATAGCCTTCAACTGCCTGCCAGGAGATACTACCTCCAAGCAATTTTGCACGGTGTTGCATATTGATTATACCTACTCCCTTTCCGCTATTTTTTTCACCGTTAAAACCAGTGCCATCATCCTTGATGAAAAGTTCAAGATCATCGTTCTTCGTGATCAGGATAACCTGTATGTTTTTCGCTTTGGCATGTTTAATACAGTTTTGTAATGCTTCCTGCACAATTCTGAACAGCATCACCTGCGATTCTGCGGGAAGGGGCAGCCTGGTAAGAGTAGTGTTCATCTTTGTCTGTACTTCGCCGGCAGTATTAATTCGTTCCAGTTCATTATTCAAATTTTCCGGCAGGTTAAACTGCTGCAGCCATTCCTGGTTGAGCGATTTTGAGAGAGCACGGATATCCTGTATGGCTTTGCCCAGTGTTTCTTCGGCAGTTTTTAGGGTATCCGGAACTTCCGAAAGATTTCTTTCGGTAATGCCCAGCAACATTTTAGTTGTACTGAGCAATTGCCCAATGTTATCATGAAGCTCCTGTCCAAGTTGGGCGAAGGCGTCTTCCTGGGTTTCGATTCTCGACTGGAGGATTTCATTATTGAAAGTAATCTTCATAGTCTCTTTTTCCTTCAGGTGCTCTCTTCTCCTTTTGCGGTATATCATAAAAAAACCAATAAGAAAACTAGCGAGAATTAAAAAAAGTAAAGTAGAGACTACAATTCCCAAAACTATATCGTAGACAGTCAGTTTCATATGTAACGTTTGCCTGCTTTTGGGGTTTTTTCAAAAAAATCTATAGTCAGCCCGATACACATAAATAGATATAGAATGATGTTAAAAACTGAATGTATTCCCGTTAACAATCTTGAAATTTTTACAGGTCCGTCCTTAACAAAATTCCAAAATGCAAAAATCATAATAGTGCCGAGTGCGTAAAAGAACATACCCAGCAAGAACCAGGTAAAAGATGAAGAAAAAGATATCTCAATTCTATCAGTCCTGTCATCAAATTGCTCTACAATCAACATTAAAATCCAGGCAGTATATAATAAACTGCTTAAGCAAATCAATTCATAGAGAAACCTTTCTTCTACTCCATTTACTATTAATAATGTCAGCCCAATAATAATATATACATATACAGAAACCCTGAACAGTCTCCTTGGATTTGTTGCCATGAATTTATTGCTAAATAGTATTGCCATCAACAGGAATTCAACAGCGGCATACAAATTATATGAAACATTCAGATAAATGGTTTTATCCAATATAGGTCTTAACATTTGGGGAATAATACCTGCGGCTGCTATTCCCCAAATGACGATTGAATCTTTTGATAACCTATTCAAAAAAAATATCCCTATGAAAAATGGAAAAAGTATTGAATAAACTGATATAATATTTAGCAGATCCATTCAGCATACAAGGTATCTTTAATTTGCGATTATTCTTCACTGAATATAAAATCATTATTAAATTTTAGTGTTTTCACAAAAATTTTTGGAGGTGTCTCTAACATAGATAGTTCCTCTTTAGGAGCGGCTACAGTAATTTTCCCTTTTATTATAGCAGAAGTGCAAGCGGCCAAAACTACTGTTGGGAACTGTTTTTTCTGTTTATCTATTTCCGAAGCCATAGCCACAAGAAGGACATCCAGTTCCTTACCATCTTCAGCCGGTGTTTTTTTAAATAACTCCTCAATTAACTCCCTGCTAAAGACGAATGCATTATACTTATTATCATAAAAAGATAAATCATTTGCATTTAATCTAGCATTCCTTAATACCGGCTTTACTCTTTCTGCTACCCCATCCCTGTTATCAATCAGTTCATTTGCTTTCCTTTTAGAAATAATTTCTCCGTAATTGTGTTGGTTGTCCATGATTTTTTAAAATTTTAAAATGAATAAAATATTTACGCTGCAATATTGCCAAAAGTTCATTTTCATCATACGGGATTTTTCCCGTATATAAAACGGGACAAGTCTGGTTGCAGCCTCTGTTACTGCATACTACTTTAGCGGTATGATTATGCATACTATCATTTCATCCATTATCCAACGCTGATTACACAGCCTGTCAGCTTTCATTTTTACATTATCACATAACACCGGTGCTGAGTTAAGCCGGTGAACCTGTGACAATTCATCATGCTCGTTACATTATTTTATTACTACAAAAATTTTCATTATGAAAAAAATAATCACATTAATCCTTTTGATGGTCTGCTTGAATGGCTTTAGCCAGGATATTATTATCAAAAATGACAAAACTGAATTGAAAGTAAAAGTTATGGAAATATTACCAGAGATGGTAAAATTTAAATATACCGAGAGATCAGAGGGTCCACTCTATTCCATATATAAAAGTGAGATTTTCGTGATCATTTATGCTGATGGCAAAAGAGAATCTTTCATTACAACACCTGTAACTAAGTTGAATAATACATCAGACTCACCCACATTAATTGAGAATAAAGATCCCGTAGATATAAATAACTCTGAGGAAGAAGAAAAAAGCTTATACAGTCTGGCCCGACTGGCTACGGTTGAAACATTTGATTTGCTGGATGTAGAATATGATGTAAGATATAAACTCGGCAAAAGTAAAAACTTCTCCATCGGCCTTGGAGCAAATGCACCTACAACTTCAGCGCTGCAACTACCGGATACTATATATATGCAACTGCCGCTTACCGGATTTGGCTCTCGTCCAAAAAGCAATATCCATTAACCATCTGGGGTAGTACCGGATATGCAGAGACAACTTATAATGAGACTGTATTAGGAAACAGTACCCTTTGGGAAGTAGGAGCTGATTTGGGTTTGGGGAAAAAAGGTGATTTTGGTTTGACTGTGTATTCACCCAGACTGGAAGGATACTTTTTTGGAATATACTTTAAGCTTTAGAGCGAATTGGTACAGCTATTTATCCATAATTTATTTGATTCCTAAAAAATATTACACATGAAACAAGTTAATTTTAAGCATTTATATTTAGCAATTACTAACAAGACCATTGCTAAACAAATCTGGATTTTAGTCCTGACAATCTTCTCGCTGTTTTATTTTACCGGATGTGTGAAAGACGAACTTGAAAAAAAGAAAAACAACGTGGGGTATTATGAATGTAATATAGAAGGTGATGTAAATGTACAGTTTAAAGCTGAAGGAGATTGTGGTAAAGTCAGTGTCAAATACTTTCCTTTATCTCAGGATTATGACAACTATCGTTCAATTGTTATCCAGGGATTTGATGGTAAACAAATTGTTTCCATAATTCTTTATTTTAAAGGCAGTTTCCCCACTAATCCGGTATTCGATCTTGATGCAGACGCGTACGGTGGCAACTTTGGTATTGGACAATATATACCTGATGCACTCAACACATCATCTATCAACTATTTAACTGATGAAAGGAAAACAGGAACATGCACGATTACTGAATATGATCAGACAAACCAAACCATTAGCGGAACTTTTTCATTTACTGCACAAGGCTTTAATAATGGTGCTACACTTGCTGGTGTAGAGGTTGGGTTATCGGGTAAATTTACTAATGTACCCATTATAGATCTGAGTGATCCCAATAATCCTAAAGGACCTTGCTACAATAGTGACGGTACAATGCTTGGGCAGGGTGGAAATGATGGCAACAACAACGGAAATATTGGAGGAAACAATGGGGGTAATAATGGTAACAATAATGGCAACAACAATGGCAACGGAAATGGCAATAGTACTATTACATTTAAAAACCCAATTTTCACTCCTATTGAAATAACCTTTAATGGAGAAACTAAAAATGCGCTGGCTGGTGGTACTGCAATTTTTAGGGGATTAGCCGGAGTTAATGGGAGCGGTAATGCCGTTACTGCTGGTAAAACAAGCTCCGGTACACAGGTTGGACTATCACTAACCTGGCAGTTAAATCTAAATTTTCCCGCAGCTAATACCAACTACGATTATACTTTAAATGCAGGTGGCGATGTGTTTTTTCTTAAGATCAAAAATTCCGCGTCCCGCCCAATAACTAAAGTATATGTGAATTACGGATTGCAGGGACAGACGGTAGATAACATCACCTTAAACAATGATGGCAATACCTATTATCTGGGTTATTACAAAGCATTTAGCAATTCAAATGTACGGGGTGAAAACGGTACCTATAGCTGGTTCTGGCAAAACCTGGGGCTATCAGTTGCTCAAAATCAATCAGTGACATTACAAGCTGTAAATTAATAGAAGTATAAATGATTACGGTCTTAGCTACATAATTATTAAACTATTCTAATTATGAAAAAGTTGTCAATAATTCTTTTAATGTTATATTGCTTTGGTGCAATAGCACAGGATAACAACAATACAATTGTATTTGAATTTAACTCAAAAAAAATCCACTTTCCCGAACAGAAAAAGAAACTTAAAAAAGGAGATGCCATTTGGGTTAAGGTAAAGGATTATAACCCCTATATATACAAGGTAATTATTAATAATACCGATTCTACTGTATATGCTTTTGGCAACAGCAATGCATTAAACTGGTTTTTGGATCCATCGAACCTTTCTACATTGGCAGGTAACATCAGTTCCCTTGATATCAGTCCCCTGCTATCTTCAAACCAGAAGGTTTCCGTAGAGAAATCTGGTAAGATAGTTACACTCCCATTTTCTAAGACAGAGAATTTACTAAATTCCCTGCTCAAATCCACGCAGGAAAAGGTTACTATTTCAATTCCAAAAGAAAATGACATTGTATCCTCCATTGAAGAAAAACTAAAACAGCATCAAATTATTACTGCTAAAGTATATAAAGAGATTATCAGTAAGAGTGAAAAATTAGAAGAAACTTTATATGGTTTTTCCAGATTGAATTCTTTTTTATGTGAGCCTTTTCCTAAGGAAGAACAGTTTACTTCCATCAAGGAAAAAATTAAAAATATTGAAACGGAGTTTAGTAACCTGCGGAAACTGATAAACGATGTTAGAAAAGATGTTTTCACGGCTCATAACAGTTACAATACAGAAGTGTTGCCTTTTATAACAGATGCATACAGAAACAAATACCATAATATACGTGTTGGTGATAGCCTGATCAGAAAATTTTATACTGAAGCCAATGTTTTTATTGAAAAAATGGAAATATCATCGGGATATGCACAGCAAAAAAAATATATAGATAACCTTGAACCTCTCCAATTATTAAGTACAACTTACTTATCTGCTCCTTTGATTTATACTACAGACTTGAAAAAAATTACAATTGATATGAAGCCATGGGACGATAGTATGAAATTGCCCTCATATAATACAAGTTTCCAATTTCCCTGGTCGCAAAAAAATATTTGGGGTGTATGCGGAGGTGTATATTTGAGTGGTCTTCATAGTGAGGGTTATAGCGCTGAAGCAGTAGTTAAAAATGCTGATACCTCTTACAATTTGATATCTGACAATCCGGGCAAAATTGAATATGGCATTAATGCACTGGCTTATATGGGATGGAGGATGAATGATAAAAATCCATGGTATTTAGGTGGAACTTTTGGCACAGGACTTTCCATTGAAAACAAACCAAAGCCACGTGTGTTTCTGGGAATGTCAGCAATGTTCGGCGAAAAAAATAAATTGCTTTTATCACTGGGGGCTTGTTTAGGATATGTCCAGCAATTATCCTCGGTGTATGAAAACAACAAGACAAATATCCCTACCCTTGGAAAATTTATGAAAGACGAGGTAAAATGCAATGTTTTCTTTTCTATTAACTATAGTTTTCTGAACCGGTAATTGGTGTAAAAGCCGCTGATTAACGAATATATTTGACTCATTTGTTCGTGTATTAGGACTATTTCAATTCTTTATTTATATTGAAGTGTTTTTGATACTTATTCTTCAACCTTAGTTTTCAATAAAAATTAATGTTCACATTATGCATATACAAGCCAATGAAAAACTGAGCAGCTCTACTTCCAAAGCATCAGGCAATCTTTTTGGTATTTCTTTAATTGCAGCACTCGCCGGATTTATTTTCGGATTCGATACCGTTGTTATTTCGGGGGCTAATCAGCCTATAAAATTGCTATGGCATACCACAGAAATTTCTCCCTGGTTTCATGGTTTTTTCATCATGTCGGTGGCCTTATGGGGTACCGTTGTCGGCGCTATATTTGGTGGATGGCCTACAGACAAATTCGGCAGGAAAAAAGTGCTGTTGTGGGTGGGTATTTTATTTACGGTATCTGCATTAGGCTCAGCTCTTGCACCTGATCCGTATATCTTTTCTTTTTTTCGGTTCATAGGCGGACTTGGTATTGGGGTGTCTTCCGTTGCTGCTCCTGCTTATGTGTCCGAAATTTCCACGCCATCCACCCGTGGGCGGTTGGTAGCCATGTATCAGTTCAATATTGTTTTCGGTATTCTGATAGCATTTCTTTCCAATTACTTTTTGCAGGGAGTGGGTGGTGCAAATGACTGGCGATGGATGCTGGGGGTGATGGCTGTTCCTTCGTTGATATATACAGTTATGGTATTTACTATACCGGAAAGTCCGCGCTGGCTTGTGGCTATTAAACACGACATTGCTACAGCTAAAATGACTTTGCTACGACTCGGTGTCAGCAATCCCGATGAAGAAATAGCTGCTATATCTGAAAGTGCGAAACGTGAAGAAGCTAACAGTGCATATGGATTTTTCAGTACAAAACATGCAAGGATAATCTGGCTGGCTTTTTTCGTCGCATTTTTCAATCAATGGTCAGGCATTAATTTTATATTATACTATGCTCCTGAAATTCTTGAACGTGCCGGACTGGGTACCCGTGATTCGTTGCTCAACTCTGTTGCGATTGGGGGCACAAGTCTCGTTTTTACATTCGTGGGACTTTATCTTATAGACAGGTTAGGCAGAAAACAATTGCTGTTATGGGGTTCTTATGGCTATATCATTAGCCTGCTCATGGTAGGCTGGGCTTTTTATACAACAGCCGGTTCGGGATTTTTATTGATGTCGCTTCTTTTATTTGTCGCTTCTCATGCTGTTGGGCAGGGTGCCGTAATATGGGTACTCATTTCAGAAATATTTCCCAATACTATCCGGGGTAAAGGGCAGGCTTTTGGCGCCAGTATACATTGGATATTTGCTGCAGTCATCACACTGATTACTCCGGTATTTCTTGATGCACAAACAGGAATATTCCGCGAAAATCCCTGGCCTATTTTTGTGTTCTTCGCTTTTATGATGGTGCTTCAGCTAATTTGGGTACTTACAAAAGTACCCGAAACAAAAGGTGTAGCCCTGGAAGATCTGGAGAAAATGCTGGTAAAAGAATAATTACTTTATCTTCCGTCCTTAAAAACTATATATCTCTATGTCACCCTGGTTACTTTTTTCTTTTGTAATAGGATATTTTGCCTTGCTGCTGATAGTAGCTTATTATACCTCCCGCAATTCCAACAATGATTCATTTTTTATTGGTAATAAGAGCAGCAACTGGATGCTGGTGGCATTTGGAATGATAGGTACTTCCTTATCGGGGGTAACTTTTGTAAGTGTGCCTGGCGGGGTGGGGGATTTTGCAGGAGACAGTTACAAAGGGTTTGCCTATATGCAGGTGGCAATAGGATACCTGATTGGTTATGCGGTCATTGCTTTTGTATTGCTCCCATTGTATTATCGCCTCAATCTTACATCTATATACAACTATCTTCAGCACCGGTTCGGGAATATTGCATATAAAACAGGAGCATTGTTTTTTATTATCAGCCGTACTGTTGGCGCTACTGCCCGATTGTATTTGGTGATAAATATTTTGCAGTTTTTTATTCTCGATAAAATGGGGGTACCCTTTGTAGTTACTACGGCTCTTATTTTATTGATGATATTATTGTACACTTTCGAAGGTGGTGTCAAAACCATTGTATATACAGATACCCTTCAAACTACACTGATGGTTTTAGGATTGATCGTCTGCGTCATTTACATTTTGCATCATCTGAACCTGAGTGGGGGGGAGGCTCTATCACAAATGCGGGAAATAGGGTACCTGAACGTGTTTAATACTGATGTCAACAGTAAGGGCTTTTTCATTAAGCAAATTGTAGGTGGAGCATTTATTACTATTGCCATGACAGGGCTCGACCAGGAAATGATGCAGAAAAATATCAGCGTAAAACGGTTGGGCGATTCTCAAAAAAATATCATGACAATGGCAACTGTGATGTTTGGTGTATTGTTTTTGTTTCTGATGCTGGGTGGTCTGCTCTATATGTTTGCTTTATCAAAAGGGGGAGTATATACAGATATTGCAGGTGAAAACGGTGTGATAAAAGAGTTGGTTTTACCCGATCCTGCTCATGCCGGTCAGACGATGAATGTTATCGGCGACAAAATATTCCCGTCAATTGCCATGAATTTTTTGCCGCCTTCCATAACCATCATGTTTATTATAGCGCTTATATCTGCCCTGTTTCCCAGCGCCGATGGTGCACTTACCGCTTTGACATCGTCTTTTTGTATTGATATACTCGGGTTGAAAAGAAGAACCGATATTGATGAGAAGGCAAAAAAACGTACAAGATTATCCGTTCATTTTTCTTTTGCTTTTATCTTTCTTGTATGTATTATTATTTTCCACATCATTAATAACAATAGTATTATTGATGTGATTCTTGATCTTGCCGGATATACATATGGTCCATTACTTGGATTATTTGCTTTTGGCATATTTACAAAGCGGCAACTGCCAGACAGCTACATTATCACCATTATATGCCTTGTAGCTCCCGTACTATGTTATATCATCAGCAGGAATGCTGCTGATTGGTTCGGTGGTTTTCAAATAGGCATTGAACTTTTATTACTCAATGGATTACTCACCTGGTTCGGTTTGTTTTTAGTTTCAAAAAGAAGTAATACTGTAAACTAAAATCAATTAATTGGCGTTTTTACTAAGTAAGCTGTGGGCTGTGGGCTTTGAGCTATGGGGATTGAGTTGTGAGCTATGGGCATTGGGCTATGGGCTGTCAGCTATTAGCTATAAGCAGTTAGTTACGGCTTTGAAACTTGAAACCTGCAACCTGCAACCTGTAACCTGTAACCTGTAACCCGAAACCCCAAACTCAATACAACACAACAATGAATGCAACCCTGAAAACATTGAAGGAAAGACACTGGAAGGAAAGTATGGCGCACAGTAGCTGGCAGATATTTAAAATCATGGCTGAATTTGTTGATGGTTTTGAAGCGCTTTCCAAAATTGGCCCCTGTATTTCTATTTTTGGTTCTGCAAGAACAAAACCTGGTACTCCCTACTACGAATTATCTTCTGAAATTGCAAAGCGGCTTGCTGAGGAAGGATTTGGTATCATCACCGGTGGCGGCCCCGGTATAATGGAAGCGGGTAATAAAGGCGCTGCATTGGCCAACGGTAAAAGTGTCGGACTTAATATTGATTTGCCCTTTGAACAGCACAACAACGAGTATATAGATAAAGATAAACTGCTGGATTTTGATTATTTCTTTGTTCGCAAAGTAATGTTCACCAAATATTCGCAGGGCTTTGTTATGATGCCTGGTGGCTTTGGTACACTTGATGAATTTTTTGAAGTAGCTACACTGATACAAACTGAAAAGTTTAAACAAATGCCCATGGTACTGGTAGGCAGAAACTATTGGCGCGGGCTTTTGCAATGGCTGGAAGATGTAATGCTGACGGAAGGTAATATTAATCCTGAAGACCTTGCTCTGTTTGAAGTGGCAGACACCGCTGATGAAGTAGTGCATTATATGCTGGAGTATTATCGTACCCGGCAACTGGCACCTAATTTCTAATTGCCTTTACTTACATTACCTTTGCGCAAAGTAATTTATATTGGAAATACTTCATCCCCTTGCAGATGCTTATGCTTTGACGTTCACTTCGCCGGAAGATGAACTGTTGCATGAAGTGGCTGGTTATACCATGAATACACACCCTCATGCACATATGCTGAGTGGTGCCGTGCAGGGTAAGTTGCTTGAGATGCTTAGCCGCATGATACAGCCCGACAGGATTCTTGAAATAGGAACGTTTACGGGTTACAGCGCTTTATGTCTTGCCAAAGGATTGAAAGAAAAGGGTAAACTGTACACCATTGAGATGAGAGAGGCGGACGCGTTAAAGGCACAATCATTTTTTAACAAAAGCTCTGTGAAAGATAAGATAATATTGCAGGTGGGAAATGCTGAAAACCTTCTTAAAGAGTTGAATGAAAGCTGGGATATTGTTTTTATTGATGCCGATAAAGTGAATTATTCACTCTATTACGAAATGGTATTACCGGCGGTTAGGCCTGGCGGTTATATCCTGGCGGATAATGTACTGTTTCACGGAGAAGTACTGGAAGAAAAAAAAACTGGGAAAAATGCAAAAGCTATACATGCTTTTAATGAACATGTTAAACAGGATTCAAGAACTGAACAGGTAGTGCTGACCGTAAGAGACGGACTTATGATAATACGTAAAAAATGAAAGTAGATCCAATGTTAAGAAAACTAAGTTTATTCACTTTCTGTGGGTTGATGATTCTGCAGGGGTCTCAGGCTCAGAATCCGGATATTATCCGTTATATTAATACCTATAAGTTTATTGCGATAAAAGAAATGCAGCGTACAGGTGTTCCTGCATCTATTACCCTGGCACAGGGTATACTGGAAACGCAGGCTGGCAGTAGTGACCTGGTGAAAAGCTCCAACAATCATTTTGGTATAAAGTGTAAAAACACATGGATTGGCGATAAAGTATATCATGATGATGATGAGAGAGGCGAATGCTTCAGGGCTTATTCCAATGCTGAAGATTCATATCGTGATCACTCTGATTTTTTAAAAAACAGTCCGCGTTATGCATTTCTTTTTAAAATTGATCCGGCAGATTACCGGGGTTGGGCCAAGGGTTTAAAAAAAGCTGGATATGCTACCAACCCTAAGTACCCACAGTTACTGATGAAATATGTTGAAGATTACGACCTGCAGGTATATACCTTAATTGCCCAGGGGAAAAAATCAATTGCTGATGAAGCTCCGATGTATGCTGTTGCAGGTAATATGACTGCACCACCTATAGCTACTGTGCAAACCACGTATGGTATTTCTGTGAATTCTACTACCCGTACTGGTCCGCCATTACCTGAAGCGAATTATCCTGAGGAAATGTTTGAGATCAACAATACAAAAGTGCTCTTTGCAAAACAGGGTAGTTCTTTGCTCGCAATAGCAGAACAATACGGTATCAGGTATAGCCATCTGATCGATTTTAACGAACTGCCTGATGATGAAGATATACTTCCCGCTGATCAGTTACTTTATTTGCAACGCAAAAGAAAGCAGGGGCAGAAAGAATATCATGTAGCACTGCCGGGTGAAACATATTACGACATAGCACAGCGTGAAGGTGTTCGTTTAAAAAGTTTGCTGGAATATAATCGTGCAGAGGAAACCGTGCTCCCGCAGGAAGGACAAAAAATATATTTGCAAAAAAATGCGCCCCATGAAAACGATACGCTGTTTTCCGGTAATGAACTGGCTAAAGTACAGGTTCCGCAGCAGGCAAACCAGGCGCAGGTAACAAAACTGACACATGTGGTAAGCAGTAAAGAAACACTATACAGTATTGCAAGAAAGTATGATGTAAATGTTGATCAACTAAAAACCTGGAATAACCTGGAGAAAAATGATATCCGCAACGGGCAGGAATTGGTTATTTATAAAAAGTAAAGAATGTCTGTCATACAGGTACATGATAAATTTTTCAGGCCATATATCTCAGCCAGACAGATTGCTGATAAAATAAATGAAATTGCCGTCAACCTGGAAAGAGATTATGAGGGGAAAACACCTTTATTTATCGCTATTCTGAATGGCTCTTTCATGTTTGCCTCCGATTTATTCAAGGTGCTGAATATGCCGGCTGAAATTTGTTTTATTAAACTGGCTTCATATAAAGGCACAAAATCTTCCGGTACGGTAATCACTTCTATTGGACTTGATGTAGATATCTTTGGAAAGCATGTGGTAATTCTTGAAGATATAATTGATACCGGCAAGACGATGAATGAGTTCTTGCCGCAGCTTTTTCACCAGCATCCGGCTTCACTCAAAATATGCGCATTGTTGCACAAACCTTCTGCAACAAAATTTCCAATAACCATTGACTATTGTGGTTTTAGTATCCCTGATAATTTTGTAGTGGGATATGGACTGGATTATGACGGGCTTGGAAGAAATATTAAAGAAATATACCAGGTGGTGGAATAGTATAAGCCACTGTGAAGCAATATATTGTATCTTGCATCGTTAGAAGTCTTAAACTGATTTTGATTCATGCAACACCATCTGAGACGGACTGCTTTGCTGATTGGGTTGCTCTGCTTTTTTTCTACAGTGTATGCCCAGTATTACCTGCGTGGTGAAATTACTGACGAAAACAATAATCCCCTGCAGAATGTTCGTATAATATTACGTTCTACAGGCTATCCTCATCTCAGTGGTATGGGCGGTGCATTCGGTATCACTACTTCCAATAAAACAGATAGTGTTGATCTCAGTTTAGATGGCTATGAACCGCTTTCAATAGTAGTAAACACTACTCAATACCAGAAAATAGTTATGAAAATGCTGCCCTATACGGCGAGCATTCAAAAGCAGCACCTGGTTTCATTAACTACCAGCCTGTCGGGTATTATTACAAGAAAAATGTTCGTAGCAGATGAAACTTACAGCCCACTGGTGGAAAATAGTTTTGTAAAAACAGATGACAATCCTGTTACCGGTATCACGCTGAATATTAACAGGGCATCCTACAGCAATATCCGGCGTTTCATCAATATGAACAGCCCGGTGCCTGAAGATGCGGTGCGGATAGAGGAAATGCTGAATTATTTCAACTTCAACTATATACCCCCCGGTGGCGACAGTATTTTTACACTCCGTTCTCAATTCAGTTCCTGTCCCTGGAATAGCAATAATGAATTGCTTTTTCTGCAGGTGGCGTCTAAGAAACTAAATCTTGCAAATGTACCTCCGAGTAATCTTGTTTTCCTGATAGATGTTTCCGGATCAATGGATATGCCTAACAGGTTACCCCTGCTTAAATCTTCATTTCGTAAACTGGTTGAAAATCTAAGGCCCGTAGATACTGTTTCCATAGTAGTATATGGTGGAGTAACCGGTGTAATGCTACAGCCTACCAGTGGTGGGAATAAAGAAAAAATTTTACAGGCGATTGAAGACCTGAGTGCAGATGGTTTTACACCGGGTGAAGCCGGTATACGGCAAGCTTACAGGCTCGCACATAATACTTTTATCAAAGGCGGAAACAACAGGGTGATTCTTGCAACCGATGGTGATTTTAATGTAGGTGAAACCAGTGAAAAGGAACTCGAAGCGTTAATCACTAAGATGAAACAGGGCGGGATATATCTTACTTGTCTGGGTGTGGGAATGGGAAATTATAAAGATTCAAAGATTGAAGTGCTGGCAAAAAAAGGGAATGGCAACTTTGCCTATCTTGATGATGAACGTGAAGGCGAGAAGGTGCTGGTAAAAGAGCTGACACAAACCTTATATGCCGTTGCAGATAATGTAACTATGAATGTGCGTTTTAATCCCGATATAGTAAAGGAATACCGTCTAATCGGCTTTGACAATAAAAGAAGCGCTTTGTCAGACACAACGAGTGCATTGGAGGGTGGAGAAATCGGGTCAGGACATAGTGTGCTGGCAGTATTTGAATTAATACCTGCGCATAGAGCAGATGGAACCACCAATATACAGGAGCAAAAAGCTGCGGCTACAGTAACTATTAATTACTGTCCCCCCGGAAAAAAATCAACAATGCAGTTGGAATATGAATGCAGCTATAACTTTAAATCACTTGACAGCCTTAACCGCCAACTGCGTTTTGCTGCATCCGTATGCATGTTCGGGGGGTTATTACACAGTTCTCCTTACCTGAAAAACTCTTCATGGGATGAATTAATCAGCCTCACGCAGTCTTCAATGGATAATACAGACCCCCTGCAAACGGAGTTTTTTGATCTTGTATCGAAAGGCAAGAAAATTTATGAACCTTCCAAAAAAAGGAAGCGGAAAAAGGATAGGTAATTGGGGACTAAATAAAAATCGCTCCTGCTTAGTTTAGCTTATATTTGTTTGATTGATTATTATCTTATTATATAATTATACCTATGCAGTCAATCATTCATCTTGAAAACATCCGTAAAAGTTATTTCATGGGCAAACAGGAACTGCCCGTACTGAAAGGTATTTCTCTTGATATACAAAAAAACGAATACGTTGCTCTGATGGGTCCATCTGGATCAGGTAAGAGTACACTTATGAATATTGTGGGATGTCTTGATTCACCTACAAGTGGCAACTATTTTTTAAACGGGCACCAGGTAAGTAAAATGGAAGATAATGATCTTGCTGAAGTGCGTAACCGGGAAATTGGTTTTGTATTTCAGCAATTCAATTTATTGCCGAGGCTGACTGCGGTTGAAAATGTAGCACTCCCGTTGATATACTCTGGTATACCGAAGAAACAACGAACAGAAATGGCCATGCATGTGCTGGAGCAGGTGGATCTCGCAGAACGGAGTCATCATCGCCCCAATGAAATGAGTGGAGGTCAATGTCAGCGTGTAGCTATTGCAAGGGCGCTGGTTAATAATCCTTCGCTTGTACTTGCAGATGAACCAACCGGTAACCTAGATACAAAAACTTCCTATGAAATCATGAATATCTTTAGCAAAATACAGGAAGCCGGAAATACAATTGTACTGGTAACACATGAGGAAGATATTGCCCATTATGCCAAGCGTATTGTAAGACTGAGAGATGGCGTAATTGAGTCGGACCGGAAAACAGAAACTGTAGCTGTGGTGGAGTGATTGGTTATGGGCGATGGACGATGGGCAATGAACGATCAGCAAATCAAATTGCCACAACCCTAAGCTCATAACTGAAAACCCATAAACACTAAAAACTTTGTCTTTTAGCCGTCAACCCAAAGCCCATAGCTCAAAGCTCATAGCCCAAAGCTCAAAGCCCAAAGCCCCAGCTCAAAAATCCCCAACAATGTCATTTAAAATTTATACAAAAACAGGTGATAAAGGAACAACCGCGCTTATTGGTGGTACAAGAGTTTCAAAAGGACATTTACGAATTGAGTCTTATGGTTCGGTAGATGAATTAAACGCATATATTGGTCTATGCAAAGATGTGTTGAAAGATCAGCAAAGCAGAAATATGCTGAAGAAGGTACAGGAAGATCTTTTTGTGATTGGTGCATTGCTAGCCTGTGATCCGGAAAAAGACATAAAAATGAAGCTTCCTGAAATTGATGAAAAAGATATTGCTTTGCTTGAATCAGAAATTGACCGTATGGAAACCACTCTGCCGGTTATGAAAAACTTTATTCTTCCTGGTGGCGATCCAGCAATTTCATATCTGCACATTGCCCGTTGTATTTGTCGTCGAGCCGAGCGTTGTTGTGTTAGGCTTACAGATGAACAGGAAGATAAGCATATTCTTATCCTGCAATACCTGAATCGGCTTAGCGATTATCTTTTTGTACTGGCACGATATACAGGGAAATTACTGGGCGTGGCTGATATACCGTGGAGCCCCCGTAGTTAGGATCTTAAACGTCAGCAATTTTACCATCTTTCATGTGTAATACCCGGTCGCTCATTTGTGCAAGTTCTTCATTATGTGTTACTATCAGGAAAGTTTGGCTGTGCTCATCTCTCAATTGAACAAAAAGGCGATGTAATTCCCTTGCATTTTGTGAGTCAAGGTTACCGGTTGGTTCATCTGCAAAAACAATATCAGGTTCGTTAATAAGCGCTCTTGCTACGGCAACTCGTTGCTGTTCGCCACCCGACAGGGCATTGGGTTTGTTTTCAATCCGGTCTTTAAGCCCCAGTGTTGTAAGTAATGCTTTTGCCCTGGCTTCTGTTTCTTTCTTTTTTTTACCGGCAAGCCAGCCGGGAATACAAACATTTTCAAGCGCAGTGAATTCAGGCAACAGATGGTGAAACTGGAAAACGAAACCCATGTGACGATTTCGAAAAGCGGCAAGTTTTTTCCCTTTAAGCAGGTCTACTCTTTGTCCGTCAAGCAATATTTCTCCTGAATCAGGAAAGTCAAGTGTACCTATTATATGCAATAATGTACTCTTCCCTGCACCTGATGAGCCAACAATACTTACGATTTCCCCCTTATTTATATCAAGGCTTACTCCTTTTAATACCTGGAGGTTCCCATACGACTTTACAATATTTCTTGCTGTTAACATGAATGAGAAGGCTTGAATAAAAACGGGAAATTAAGCATTCGCTGCCATACTTTGCCGGTTCAAGATGCAATAAATATTTATTGCCCCCGTTCATTTTTTCTAACTTTTATCAGGAATTTGGAAATTACCCACTAAACTTTACTTTTGCGAAAAATTTGGAGCTGTGAATGGTATAGATAATACAACTATCTTTTCCTGGTCTCTGATATAACATTAATCTTGATCATCGTAAAACTGAATTATAATGTTCTGGACACTTGAACTGGCATCGTATCTTGAAGACGCTCCGTGGCCCGCAACCAAAGACGAACTTATTGATTAT
Organism: Chitinophagaceae bacterium; assembly: GCA_039811345.1. Lineage (GTDB taxonomy): Bacteria > Bacteroidota > Bacteroidia > Chitinophagales > Chitinophagaceae > Agriterribacter. Next base: position 9,256 of record JBDHYJ010000006.1, on the reverse strand, counting down.
TCAATACGCAGCGGTGCTCCTATTGAAGTAATAGAGAACCTGCAGGAGCTGGAAGACGAAGGTGAAATATATGAGGGTATAGATGATATTTGGCCCGACTATCCTTCACAGGAAGATTTCTTTTTTAATGAAGATGAATATTAAGTATTAATTGCCGGCATCGCTGGTTAATAATAATATTATATTTTTTTTAGCCGTTCCTGAAGGAACGGTTTTTGCATTTATAAGTGACTTACTTGATAATTTTGAACAATCAGACAACGAAACAAATAAATTATCTGTCAGTTTGTAAAATATTTTAACGCTTCGATGAGACTAGTTATCCTGACCGGAATTTTATGGTTGCTAACTATTTATGCAACTCATGCACAACAACACAACCAGCGCCCTAAGATAGGACTTACACTCAGCGGGGGTGGTGCAAAGGGGTTGGCTCATATAGGCATTCTGAAAGCAATTGATTCAGCAGGTTTGAAAATTGATTATATCACCGGCACCAGCATGGGAAGTGTTATCGGGGGGTTATATGCTATTGGATATTCCGCCGATTCTATAGAAAAGATTGCCCGCACCATTGACTGGGATATAATGCTCAGTAACCAGTCTTCACTCCGCAGCGTTTTTATGGCTGAGAAAGATGAATATGGTAAATATGTAATTGAACTACCCTGGGAAAATCATCGGTTCAGGCTTCCCACAGGAATACTGGAAGGAGAGGAGCTATGGCTTAAGTTTTTAGAATTGTTTTTTCCGGTAAGTGAAATAAAAGACTTTTCAAAATTCAGTATTCCGTTCAAATGTATAGCAACTGATGTAGGCAGTGGTGAAGCTGTAGTAATGGATTCCGGTGAAATTGTTTCCTCCATTCGTGCAAGTATGGCAATTCCTTCTTTTTTTACAGCAGTGAATATTGGTGACAAGAGGCTAATTGATGGCGGGGTTGTCAGAAATTTTCCGGTGCAGGATGTAAAGCGGATGGGGGCGGATATCGTAATCGGAAGTAATGTTTCCACCGGATTGCTAAGTTCTACAAAAGTGCAAAATGCCATACAGGTTTTATTGCAGGTGGCTTTTTTCAGAGAGGCGGAAGATCATAAAACAGAAATTCCGTTATGTGATATATATGTTAGGCATAATCTTGGAAAGTACAATATGGGCAGTTTTGGACAGGCAATGGATATATTAAAGGAAGGGATAGAAGAGGGGCGCAAACTTTACCCCAAACTAAAACGACTTGCCGACTCGCTGAATGCAATATATGGTACAGACAGTGTGAAGACCAACAGGTTACCCGATAAAGAGAAGATTAAAATTTATTCTTTTGAAATAAGCAGCCTGCGCAATACATCAATTGAGTTTTTTATTAATACGCTTGATTTAAAAACCAATCATTGGTACACTGCAAAAGAAATTTCGGACATGGTTCGCCATGCCTTTGGAACAAGGTACTACAACCGGATACTGTATGCGTTGTATAAACAGCCGGACGGTTCTTATAAAATTTCGTTTGAGGTGGAAGAAAATCCTTTAACCTTTGCCAAACTGGGACTACACTACGACAAGTTCAGTGGTATTAGTGCAATTGTAAATCTTACGATGAGGAACTTTATCATAAGTAACTCCAGGGATTTGATCACACTGAATATTGGTGATAATTTCAGGGCAAGAGCTGAACATTTACAATATATAGGAAGGCATAAAAATTTTGTATCCTCTCTTAATGCTCAATACGACCGGTTTGATATTAACACCTATAATTCTTACAAAACAGATAATGCATACAGTGAGGCAGGTTTATATAGAAGGCAATATTCTAAATTAGATTTCAATACTGCTTTTTCTACCGATCGCAGATTCGCAATTGGACTCGGTTTCAGGATGGAATTTTTTAACTACAAACCTGTAATTACTTCCACTTTCGCTTTAAAAGGCAATAACAGTATACCAACTGCTTACGGATTTATTAAATATAATTCGCTTGACAAAAAAGTACTCCCACGCAGAGGTGTGAAAATAGATGCGGAAGCCGGTTGGGTATTAAAGCAAAGCCCTGATGTGCGGATACTGGAGAATGGTATAATTAATAACGGAGCGGCAGCAAATATTTCAAATCTTCCATATCCGCGTACTGTACTGAATATTGAATCTTATTATCGTATTTCAAGACGCACGACAGCCATTACTTCAATGCAATCCGGAATTAATTTTAATGCTTCCAACAATATTATGAATGAATTTTCCATTGGAGGATTGCTGCCTTTGTATAACAACCAGGTTACATTTGCCGGACTCCCGGAGGCTTCAGCTTATGCCCCAACTGTAGCAGCATTTCTTGGTGGGTTCAGGTACGAGTTTTTGGCTAATACCTATGTTATAGGCAAAGCCAATGTTCTTTTTACCAATTTTATAAATACCAGTGCATTCTTCGAAAACCCGAGATTCTTTTCAGGTTATGCCCTCACTTTCGGATATAATTTTGCATTAGGTCCACTTGAAATAAGCGCTATGTATTCCGACCAATCGAGGAAACTGAGATCTTATGTAAGTTTTGGTATCAGTTTTTGATTTCACAAAGTCAAATATTTCTGCTCCTTTGTCAACGACTGTTTTTGCCTTTTCGGCGATTACCTCTTTAAGTCGCTTAATACCCATAGTAGCTTTGTATCAGCAATTGAGATAAAAAAATTTATAATCTTAAAATCTTTAACAATGAAAAAGCTCATATTACTTTCAGCCGCTGCATTATTCATCACCTCTGTTAATGCACAAAACGAAACAGCCGTTGCTATCAAAAAAAATGAAAAAAAACTGGAACACCGTGAATCTGCTATTAATAAAAAGCTAAGAGCAGACCGTAAGGAAATGAGGAAACTTGAAGGTGCTGAAGTAAGCCAACTTTCCAAGGATGCTTTCTATGCTGATTTTGGGAAAGTCAGTCCCGTAACCTGGCAAAGGGAATCTGTATATGATAAAGCTACCTTTACCAAAAATGGGCATCAAATGTCGGCATATTATGACATTGATGCTAAGTTGATAGGAACTACAACCATCAAAACTTTCAAAGATATCCCTGCCAGTGCACAGAAGCATATTCTGAAAGAATATAAAGGATATACACCCGGGACAGTTATCTTCTTTGATGACAACGAATACAACGACAATGACATGATGCTTTATGGCGTTCAGTTTGCAGATGAAGACAACTATTTTGTAGAACTGAGCAAAGGAAATAAGAAAATTGTTTTGCAGGTTAATCCGGAAGGAGATGTGTTTTTCTTCACAGAACTGAAATAACAATGAGAAATGTCTGCTTTAAACAGCAATCCCTGCAGTGTTGACTGCAGGGATTTTTTTGTTATTAAATTTGAAGTGTAGGTTAATTAATCAACCCTGAATGAAATTTTACAAATCACTCCAAATGTTGTGACTTTATCATCTTTTACATGTGCTTTTATATCTTTTACAAAAACCGAATCAATATTTCTAACGGTTTTTGCGGCTTCGGCTACGGCTGAACGAATAGCATCATCAATACTTTTTTCAGAAGATGCAATAACTTCAATGACTTTAACAATGGGCATAATTTAAAAATTTAGTGAATTAAGAAATAGGTTCTTTTAAAGATCGTGAAAATTCTTTAATTGTTTTTAAGATATTGCCGGAATACATACTGCAGTATACCATTGTTTTTATAATATTCTATTTCGATGGCGGAATCCAATCTTGCCTTTACTTTAAAGTTGGTTGTTTTGCCATTGGGATGAACTGCTTTTACTTCCAGCGTTTTGTGAGGTGTTAAATTTTCTGCGAGCCCTGTAATGCTAAATGTCTCAGAACCATCAAGCCCTAAAGATGCGGCGTTTTGTCCATCCATAAAAACCAAAGGCGCTACTCCCATTCCCACCAGGTTGCTGCGATGTATACGTTCAAAACTTTCTGCAATCACTGCCTTTATTCCTAAAAGAAAAGTACCCTTCGCTGCCCAGTCGCGGGAAGATCCTGAACCATATTCCTTACCAGCTAAAACAATCAATGGGGTTTTATTCTTTTGATATTCTACAGAAGTTTCATACACCGATTTTACTTCACCAGTTGGGAAAAAGCGGCTGAATCCTCCTTCCTTATCCGCAATTTTATTCTTAATCCGCACATTGGCAAATGTGCCGCGCATCATCACTTCGTGGTTACCCCTTCGTGATCCATAAGAGTTAAAATGCTCTTTGGTGATTCCGTGGCTTACTAAATAAGAACCGGCTGCAGATGTTTCTTTAAATGATCCTGCCGGCGAAATATGGTCTGTTGTAACAGAGTCACCTAAATATAGAAGCACTCTTGCATCTTTTATATCCGTAACAGCATCTGGTATTGACTTCAGGTTTTCAAAAAATGGCGCTTCTTTGATATAAGTTGAACTTTTGTTCCACTCGAAACTCTGATCGAGGTTTACTTCCAGGTTCTGCCAATCTTCAGAACCATCAAAAATGACATCATACACATCTTTAAAGTCACCCTGCTTCATACAATTAGCAATGGTTTGATGAATTTCATCACGGGAGGGCCATATATCTTTTAGATATACAGGTTGTCCGTTGGGGTCAAAATCAATCGGGTCGTTGATTAAATCCAAATCCACCCGACCGGCAAGTGCATAAGCAACTACCAGCATGGGCGACATCAGAAAATTCATTTTTACCTGTGGATGTACCCGTGCTTCAAAATTTCTGTTTCCTGACAGAACGGATGCTACAACCAGTTCTCCTTTATCTACAGCCGTCGCTATAGCAGGTGGTAACGGGCCTGAGTTGCCAATGCAGGACGTACAGCCATATCCCACTGTATGAAATCGCAAAGCTTCCAAATCTGTATTAAATCCGGAGCGTTCCAGATATTTGGTTACCACTTTAGAACCCGGCGCTAATGAAGTCTTCACCCAGGATTTTGTTCTCAATCCTTTTTCAACTGCATTTCGGGCAAGCAATCCTGCACCTACCATCACAGCAGGATTGGAAGTGTTGGTGCAACTGGTAATGGCAGCGATAACAATACTACCATCGCTTAATACAAATTCTTTATTGGCTTGTTTAATTCTGACAGAATGATGCTCATTATCTGTAATAACTTCAGAGCGAACTTCTCCGCTTACCGGCACTTTACCAAAAATAAATTCTGTTCCCGATCCGCCTTCTTTCAGCCATGCAGATTCAGTTCTCTTATCTTTTGGCTGATATTCCCTGCTGAATTCTCCTTTTAATATTTGTGTAAATTTTTTAGCCAGGTCTTTTACAAAAATTTTATCCTGCGGACGTTTAGGTCCTGAAACAGTGGGTTCTAATGTGGACAGATCCAATTCCACAACGGTAGAATATTTTATTTTTTCATTCCCTGTTCTCCAGAGCAGGTTTTCTTTACAATAAGTTTCGACAATTTTAATTTGTTCTTCAGAACGATTGGTTGAGCGCATATATTCCAGGGTGCGGTTGTCAATCGGGAAATAAGTAACTGTGCAACCAAACTCTGGCGACATATTAGAGATAGTAGCCCGGTCAGTAACTGTTAAGTTGTCTAATCCTTCTCCAAAAACTTCAACAAATTTTCCAACCACACCAGTATCCCGAAGCAACCTTGTAATAGTAAGCACCATATCGGTAGCAGTACATTGGTTGGGAATATTACCACTGAGTTTTAATCCCACAACTTCGGGGCAGGTAAAAAAGATAGGTTGGCCAAGCATTGCCGCTTCTGCTTCAATTCCTCCGACACCCCAGGCAATCACTCCTATACCATTCACCATGGGAGTATGAGAGTCTGTTCCTACAAGGGTATCAGGGAAAAGCCATCCTTCTCTTTCTGTAACACCCTTTGCCAGGTATTCTAAATTTACCTGGTGGCAAATTCCCATTCCGGGTGGAACAACTGTAAAATTGCTCAGTCCTTTTTGCGCCCATTTCAGCAGTTCATAGCGCTCTTTATTTCTTTCAAATTCTAACTCAACATTTTTATCGTATGAATAATCTGTACCAAAAAAATCTACCTGAACCGAGTGGTCAATTACTAAATCCACAGGTATTGCTGGATTGATTTTCTGTCCATCTTTTCCATGCCGCACAAATTCAGCACGTAGCGAAGCCATGTCCACTACGGCAGGAACACCTGTGAAATCCTGCATTAAAATACGTGCAGGTTTGAAAGGGATATCCTTATCAACAGGTGTAGGAGTCCACTGTATGAGGGTTTGAATATGCTCATCCGTTATACTAAAGCCATCATAGTTGCGTAAAACATTTTCTAATAAAATTCGGATACTGAATGGTAAATGTTCTATTGAACCTCCGGGAATATTTTTCAAAGAACTGTAATCATATTTCTTCCCGTTTATTTCAATTGTGCTGCGTGATTTTGCTGAAGAGGAAGGCATAACAAAATATTTTAGTATATGATGTACAAGTTACTTCATTATTGATTCAATTCAAGAGTTGATACGTAATTAATTTGTTTCTGCAGTAATTTTTAATGTAATACAGCATATTCATTTCTTTTCTGCAGTTTCATTTTTTTTATCCTCTTAACCAGTTTATACAATTCAAACCACAATACAGAAACTGATGCAATGAGCAGAGCAATGCCTAATTCCCCGGCACTTAATTTAGTTACACTGAAAAATTTTGAAAAAGGAGTAAAATACAAAATAGCAAACAGCAGGAGTAATGTCAGTGCTGTTATACCTGTCAGTAAGGGATTTTTATTTTGAAAACTTTCCGGCAAACTGAAGTAAAATGAACGGTTAGCAAAACTCAGTAAAATGTTAGCGAATATTAAAGTTGTAAACACCATTGCCCTCGTCTTTTCTTCTCCTGCTCCGTTGATAACAGCCAATTGATACGCAAACAAAACACCAAAAGTTATTACCAGTCCTTGAATTATACTTAGCGTCAACTCCTTTAGGTTTAAAAAAGTATCTGTCATTGCCCTTGGTGGTTGCTGCATCATGTTTTTTTCCATTGGTTCATTTTCATATACAATGGAACAGGTAGGTCCCATCACCAGTTCAAGAAAAATAACGTGCACGGGTGTAAAAATCTGGGGAAATACCCATCCTAGAAATAAAGGCAAAGACACTGTAAGTATTATAGGGATATGAATAGAGATAATATACTGCACTGCCTTCTTGATATTGGAATATATCCTTCTGCCTGCAGCAATCCCTGTAATTAATTTTCCCAAATCGTCATTTGTAATAACCAAAGAAGCTGCAGCTTTTGCAATTTCTGTTCCTTTATTACCCATGGCCACACCAATATGTGATGCTTTCAAAGCAGGGGCATCATTTACACCATCGCCTAACATTGCGACTATTTCTCCGTTCTTTTTCAGTGCATTTACTACAGCAAGTTTGGTTTCAGGAAACATTCGGGTAAATATAATAGTACGCTCAGACACTTCCCTGAGTTCTCCTTCATTATAATGATTAATTTCATTGCCTGTAACTATAGGAGTGTTGCAGACTATGCCAGCTTGTGTTGCAATACTTTTTGTGGTATCGGCATTATCTCCTGTTATCACTTTTACTTTAATTCCGGCATTATATATCTGTTGAAATACTTCCCTTATACCTTTTTTGGGAGGATCATAAAAGATTACGAAGCCCAGTAGATCAAATTCAAAACTTTGTTGCTCTTTGGGAAAATCATTGCCTTCAAAAACTGATTTTGCCACTCCCAACATCCTGTACCCCTGCTGTCCAAATTCTTTTATCCGTGTATATAATTTATCTTTTTGAACACCTTTTAATTTAGACACATTTAGTATTGCTTCCGGTGCACCTTTTGCGGCAATGATTCTTTCATTTTTATTGTTTTCAAAAATATGCGTCATCATCGGAGGCTTACCTTTCAATGGATATTCGTGTATTAAGCTATAATCTTTTCTCAAATCATTTTTTTGTGTTTCTGCATAAATATTATGCAAAGTTTTTTCCATCGGATCAAACGGAACAGGCTCACTGCTCCACATGGCATAGTCAATTAGTGTAGCTATATTTTTATCATCAAATTCATGTTCATTATATATCTTATCTGTTTTTGCATCATAAATAAATTTCAGTTGCATTGAATTTTCAGTTATAGTACCGGTTTTATCAGTACAAATAACTGTAGTGCTGCCAAGTGTCTCAACGATACTGCTCTTTTTAATGATAATGCCATCTCTCATTAGTTTCCATGCACCTAAAGCCATAAAGGTGGTAAACGCTACAGGAATTTCTTCCGGAAGAACTGACATTGCCAGCGTGAGTCCATTCAGCAGACTGTCTATGAGATTTTTTGTATTATAAAAACTAAATGCACATACCATCAGGAATATTACAATACCAATGACTGCCATTGTTTTTACAAACTTCCTGATCTGAATTTGCAGTGGTGAATTTTCTTCTTTGATATTGGTAAGCGATGTCCCGATTGCACCTATTCGGGTTTGATTGCCGATTTTCTCCACTTTGAAAATTGCCAGTCCCGATACCGTAATGGTGCCGCTGTATACCTTATTATCTTCGGATTCACTGTCTTTAAATACTGAAAAGCTCTCACCGGTGAGTGAGGATTCATTAACTGAAAAATCATTACTGTGGATAATTCTCCCGTCTGCATTGATAATCTTGCCTTCCTCTGTGATGCATAAATCTCCTACCGCAATTTCGTGTGTGGGAATATGTTTAATTTTTGAATTTCGAATGACTGTGCTTAAAGGTTCATTAAGTTTTTCAAGTTCTTCCAATGCTTTTTTGCTTCTGTTATCCTGGTAAAAAGAAATACCGGACACCGCTACAATAGCGGCTAACATAAAAGCAGCTTCTCCATAGTTGCCTACAATTACATAGATCAGAGAAATCGTAATCAACAGGATTAACATTGGTTCTTTCAGAATATCTAACAGCATTTCAAGCCAGGTGTCTTTCCTGGCAGTTTTCATTTGATTATATCCATATTGTAACCTGGATGCTTTTAGCTCTGAGGCGGAGAGTCCTTTTAGATGTTCCGGGATGTTATATGGCATAATGAATGAAAATTGTCGTTATGGTTGCTGATAATTCTATTTTACTTTCCGGGTGAATGTTTTCACAAAGAACATAAAACTCATACAGAGTTACATAAAGTTTTTCTTACTCTCTGCGAATTCTGAGAGTATTTCTCTGCGTCTTTGCGTGAAATGTATTTTACACAAAGGGCACAAAGCAGTCACAGAGGTTCACAAAGTTTTATTC
>JBDHYJ010000005.1:0-120264 GCA_039811345.1 Chitinophagaceae bacterium | reverse complement strand
GCCTTTGCTGTACCATCAGTACATACAGCGCGCAGACATTCCTGCAGTTGCTTCAGTGTTTCCGGTGTGCATATATTTTCGTTGACCACCTGAGGTTCAAACTCGCGAAGTATATTCCCGTCTTTTTCGATATCATTTACCAGGTATGGTTTCATTAGCCTTCCGTCATTGGCTACGGCATTATATACAGTGAGTAGTTGCAACGGACTCAGCATCACTTCGTAACCAAAACCCATGGAAGGCAATGTTTGCAGGTGCCAGCCTTTTAGTTTTGGGTTCTTTACAGTGGGTCTGAACTCCTCATTGAGATCTATTCCCGTGCGGGAGGTAAGACCGAGTGTAACATAGTGCTGATAAAACTTAGCAGGGTTGCTGCTGTAATAATTGTATGCCAGTTTTGCCATAGCTACATTACTGCTATGTTCGAAGCTTTCTTTAATAGTCATTACAGATTTGGGCGATCTCTCTGCATCCTGTATACGCCTTCCTTTCAGTATCCAGGTGCCATTATCAATATTAATCAGGTCGGATATAGTTGCATATTTATCTTCCAGCACAGACATTAATGTGATAAGTTTAATAGTAGAACCCGGTTCAGAAGTTTTCAATGCATAATTATCATTTTCAAAGTAGGAACCATCTGGCATTAGTCCCAGGTTAGCTATAGCTTTAATCTTACCGGTAGCAACTTCCATCACAATAGCACATCCTTCCAGCGCTTCATTGTCAATCATCATTCGCATAAGGGCTGTCTGGGTGATGTCCTGCATATTTACATCGAGAGTGGTAACTATATCTTTACCATTCTCAGGCTCAATTTCAGAACCCTCGACAGGTACAAAAGCACCACCTGAAATCCTGCGTACCAGTCGTTTTCCCGAAACACCTTTCAAAAGGCTGTCATACGTTTTTTCCAATCCTACATTTTGAGTTACCACCTTTCTGTTGCCATCCACATACGACCTCGATAAACCAATGGTACGGTTTGCCAGCAAACCAAAAGGGGTAAGCCGCTTTTCCATATCTTCTATAATAAATCCACTTTTGTTTCTTCCTTGTCTCACCAGAGGAAGCTTTCGCAACGCCTGGTATTGCTCAAAACTTATCTTTTTTTTGAGGAGATAATATCTGTCTCTCCTATGATAACCGGTCTGAAGTTGTTTTTTATACACGGCAGCAGACTGATCTTTGAACAAAAGGCTAAGCCCAATTGAAAGCGAATCAATATTTTCCCTGAAACGTTTCCCATCTTTTTCACGTAGCCCGTCAGCCATGAAATCAATATGTATGTCAAAGAACGGAATCGAAGTGCTTAACATGCCTCCATCTTCGCTATAGATGGTTCCTCTGTCGGCATCGAGTGCCCGGTATTCAAGATGAAGACTATCGCTCAGGCTTTTCCAGTAAGACCCCTGCACCTGTTGTATATACAAAGCCTTCCCCACTACAAAAAGACTGAGTGCTACTATGCCGAGGAAGCATAGATAAACTCTCCATAATATGTCTTTCTTTATTTCCAACTGATCTTTAATAATTATTTATCTTCTGTGATAATTTTTACCGGTGGCTTCTTCAACTCTTTCAGCCCAAGCGGTTCAACCGCTTTGGCTATTTCGCTTTGTTTGCCGCGCATCATCAATTCACCTTTCACTGTTTTATATTCATACTGCAATTCTTTAAGCTCCCTTGCACTTCGGTTAATATCTTTAATGGTATTTTCTGCATAATGACCATTGTATATATATATAACAGCCAAAACCGCCAGGAAAAGGAAGTAGTAAATATTCTTCACAATCCACTGGTGGTTGATCCATTTTTTCCAGCCTGCTGTTGGTCTTGTTACCGGTTCAGGTGGCTGGTTGTTTTCTTCTGTTTCGTATGGTGGCTCCATTGTGTATAAGTTCTCTAAATTATGTTTGTAATAAAGGTGAATAGGCAATGGTGAATGGTGAATTCATCATCGCCCTCCGATATTCATCAATCTTTCATCAATCTCCCTCAATCTTTCATCAATCTCCCTCAATCTTTCATCAATCTCAAACTATCTCCTCTCCGCCACCCTCAGTTTAGCACTCCGGCTTCTGGAGTTTTGTTGAATTTCAGTGGCAGAAGGAATAATCGGTTTTTTGGTAATCAGGATAAATGGATTTTGAGGCCGTGTTCCAAAAAGTGAATCAGGTGCTGCTTCATCAAACCCTCCGCTGCGGAAAAAGTTTTTTACCAGCCTGTCTTCAATACTGTGAAAAGTGATGATGGCAGCACGGCCGCCTTTCTTAAGGAGGGAAGGGAGTTGCCTGAGTAATTCTTCTAATGCTCCCATTTCATCGTTTACTGCAATGCGTAGCGCCTGGAATACCTGGGCAAAGTATTTGTTGGGATTACCTTTCACCGCGGAAGCTACTGCAGTTCTAAAATCATTTACTGTTTTAATTGGTGTGGGCTGACGTTGCTGAACGATGGTTTTTGCCAGCGTTTTTGCATTAGTTACTTCTCCATATTGCTCAAACAGCTTATGAAGCGACTGTTCAGTATAGGTTTCAATAATGTTTGCAGCGGTTAACTCCTGCCGCTGATCCATTCGCATATCAAGCAGCGCATCATTAAACCGGGTGGAGAATCCCCTGTCGGCTTCATCAAACTGGTGACTCGATACGCCAAGATCAGCCAGTATACCATCTACTGCATCTACATTGTGCAATCTCAATATCCGCTGTACGTGACGGAAGTTGTATTGAAAAAAGCTTATGCGCGGGTCATCAGGAACATTCTGCCTGGCATCCGCATCCTGATCAAACACCAGTAGTCTTCCGGTTTCGTTGAGCATGCTGAGAATTGCCTTACTATGTCCGCCACCACCAAAAGTGCAGTCCACATAGGTTCCGTCTTTCTTTATTTGCAGAGATGCTGTCGTTTCGCTAAGCAATACAGGTATATGGTATTGTTGCGACACGGTACTATCCCTCTTTTTTAGCTGCCATTACTTCCTGCGCCAAAGAACTGAAGGCTTCGGGTGAAAAAGTGTCAAAGAGCTGTTGGTACTTATCTTTATCCCAGATTTCAATTTTGTCAATAGCCGAAAGCAAAACAATATCTTTTTGCAGGCCGGCATATTCCATCAGGTTTTTCGGTAGCAGAAGCCTTCCCGCACTATCCATTTCTACCGTCACCCCATTCAAAAAGTAGCGTCTGAATTCACGTACTTTTGCATCAAAATCATTCTTATTGCTTATTTCCTCAAATATTGGCTCCCAGTTTTTCATGGGATATAGGGTCAAACAACGCTCAAATCCCCTGTTAATAAAGAAGCTACCGGTTTCTCCTTCCGGGATTTGCCTTCTAAATCCTGTTGGAAAGAGAAACCGACCTTTTGCGTCCAGAGTAGCTTCATATTCCCCTAAAAACCGTATCATTTACAAAGCGTTATATCAAATTCCCATTTATTCCCACAAAATAACACATTTTCCCACCTTAAACGCAAGTTTTAAATTAAATATTTTATCCACAGCAAATTTTTTTTCGGAAAGCCCTTTTCTTATTGGGGTTTAGGGAGGTTATAAGCAGGAAAACTGAGTTCTGACCTGCATTTAATGTGGATTAATGTGAATAGCTGTGGAAAAACCGGGTGAGTGCGGAGAAGATACCGGAAAAAGAGGGAGAATTAAGAGGGTTTGGCCAAGCTTATTAAGCATAGGTAGAATTGCATTACTAACATTTGTGGGGTTGGGTGTAATTTTATATCTCACAATCAAATATTCTTATCTTATCAAAATTCCAATCAGTGGGCGAGACTTATAACAATATTGAAATTGTCAAATCACTCTATGAAGCTTTTGCAGCAAAGGAAATAAACAAAATTTTAGATTTACTGCATGAGAATGTTGAATGGGGAGAGCCTGATAACCCTTATAATCCTGCAGGAGGGACAAGACATGGACACAAGGGTTTTTTAGAATGGATAGCAATCGGGAAAAAAGCAGAAGAAATTTTGGAGTTGCACCTGGAAAGATTTCTAACTGATAATAACTCTGTAGCTGTTAGTGGACGTATGAAATGCAAGGCCATTAAGACACAGAAAATATACGAATCAGATTTTGTGCATTTAGTCGTATTAGAAAATAAAAAAATTAAAAAATTCCAGGAATTTTTTGACACATATATTGCAGGTGAAGCTTTCAGATAATTTCTATAAAAAAAACTCGCCAACAGCTACATTCGTGTTATGTCGGCGGGCAGAAAGCATGTGCTTAGCCTGGGTATTGCAATCCGCTATAGTTCTTGCTGAACGTTATAAATTGGGTGATAAAACTAATAATGAATTTTTGTTTTTTAACCGCATTTGTGCCCGATCTGACAACTCGTGAGTGTAAGACTCAGTTATAGCTGGACGTTTTCCAAATGCCGTCTCAAACACAAATGCTTTACCCATAATTCCAATTTCTTCCATATAATTTTAAATGTAATTAGGAGCACTCGATTAAGGTTTTGAGGTACTGTGTACTTCTTAGGCTGACACTTTTAAAAAGGTGTTTGCTTTAATAACTGAAAAGTAAAATGGTATGGGGTTGTAAAGTAATTGGCCAGATTTTACTGATAGCTAAAAAAATATTTTTACCTTGCAGCATTACAGCAGTTAGCTGTGTTGATTATGCACCCACGAAGTCTCTCTATACAGGATTTTACTTACAAGTTACCGGAAGAAAGAATTGCACAACATCCGCTCAGCAAAAGAGATGATTCAAAACTGCTCATATATAATTCGGGTAAAATTGCTGAAGATACTTACCGGAATATCAGTGAACATTTACCTGCCGGGTCGTTACTGATTTTTAATGATACGAAAGTGGTCGAAGCGAGATTAAAATTCAGAAAACCTTCCGGTGGGGTAATTGAGGTATTTTGTCTTTCGCCGCACAGCCGGTATCACGATATTACCGGCGCTATGTTGCAAAAGGGAAAAGTATGGTGGAACTGTTTAATTGGCGGTGCATCTAAATGGAAGCATGGGATGCAACTGGAAAAACATATTCCATCAGACGCAGGAGATATAATACTGAAAGCTACAATTGCAGAGCGTAATCCAGAAAATTTTGTGGTTGAGTTATCCTGGGATCCGGCTGGTTTTTCCTTTGCCGAGATATTGCACCTGGCGGGTGAAATTCCCCTGCCTCCATATATGAAAAGAGCTGCCGAAACGGAGGATGCAGAAAGGTATCAGACTATTTATGCCTCTCATAACGGATCGGTGGCGGCACCCACTGCAGGATTGCATTTTACAGATGAAATTTTTGAATCTTTTATTCAGAATGGGATCAAAACAGATTTTGTAACCCTGCATGTAGGTGCAGGTACATTTAAGCCTGTAAAATCGGCTTACATGCAGGATCATGATATGCATGCTGAGTTTATTGAAGTCGGGCGGGAAACGATTGAGAGATTGAAAGATCATGCAGGTGATATTTTTTGCGTAGGTACAACATCGCTGCGTACTATTGAAAGCCTGTATTGGATGGGTGTAAAAATTAAACAGCAGCCAGTCATAACCGAAGATGATTTAATTATTGGGCAATGGGAAGTATATGATGAACTGAACACTGATAATGTACCTGCCGGAGAAGCGCTTCAGGCTTTGCTGCAATGGATGCAGAAAAATAATATTCAGAAGCTAATCACACAAACGCAGATCCTTATTGCCCCGGGATATACATTCAAAATCATAAAAGGGCTGATCACTAATTTTCATCAGCCACAATCTACATTATTGCTTTTGGTAGCAGCGCTTATAGGGGAAGACTGGCACAAAGTGTACAACTATGCCCTTGAAAATGATTTCAGGTTTTTGAGTTACGGAGATGGGTGTTTGTTGTTTATTTGAAAAGAGGGAAATCAAGGATAAATACAGATCCTTTGCCCAATGCGCTCTCTACTTTAATCCTGCCCTTATGGGCATCTACCATTCCTTTTACGTAGCTAAGACCGAGGCCAAATCCCTTCACGTTGTGAATATTACCGGTATGTGCCCTGTAAAATTTTTCGAATATCCTGTTCACCGTTTCTTTATTCATACCGATGCCGTTGTCTTCTATTCTGATACGCAAATTGTTGCTTATATTTTGAGTGCAAATGGCAATATGGAGCCCGGTTTCTTTTGAATACTTGATAGCATTATCCACCAGGTTGCTTAGCAGGTTGGTAAAATGTACTTCATCCGCCAGGATAACATCATGTTCAGCTTTAAGCTTAAGTTCGGCTTTGCCCTGTTTATATTCCAATTGCAGACGAAAGTTATCTATCATATTCTGTATGACTTCATGAACATGAAGGGGTTTTACATTGAGCTGAATATCCTGCTTGTCGAGCAGGGCCGCCTGCAAAATAGTTTCCACCTGTTTATTCATTCGTTTATTTTCATCCTTTATAATACTGCTGAAATAATCCATTTTGTCACGATTTTGCAGTACTTTTTCATTCTTCAGTGCATCAACGGCAAGAGATATGGTGGCAAGGGGAGTTTTGAATTCATGCGTCATATTATTGATGAAATCGCTTTTGATCTCACTCAGTTTCTTTTGAACCAGCATAGTGCGCACTGTAATAAAAAACGCGGTGCAAATAATGAGTGTAAATAATATAGACCCTGCAATCATCCAGCCCAGTGACCGCCACAAAAAAGTATTAAGGTTTGGTACAATTACCCATAGTTCTTCATCAGCCACCAACCCTTCTGCTATACTTCCTGTGGGAGCCGACAGGGGATACATAAATGCACGGTTTTGTGCGGTATCAGCCAGAAATTTGCTGAAATTAACCGTTTGCATTTCGTAAGTGTTGCTCAGGTTATTCCTGTTGAGTACAGCAAATTCAAAGTTTGTTTTCTTAAGGTTATGTTTATCAAATGAAGTTTTTAATTTTTCAAGTATCTGGTTAGGGGTATACCGCTGTGCAACTGTTGGGGGTCTTAGGTTGAATAGAAACTGATCCGATGGCCATTCCGGCGACAATTTAGGAAAGCCGGAAGATGGGATTTTCCCTTTTTGTTCAGCAATTTCCTGTCCCACATCATTCAGGGCAAACTGGATATTCTGTTCAATTTGTTCGTTTTGGAGAATAAGGGCATTTTTAATAGACATTACCTGCACAGCAATAATGCCTATCAGAGAAATGGAAATCAATATGATAATCAGAATGTAGATTTTCTTCATCGGGTTGTAAAATTACTTGCATAATATCTGCAGGATACCTGCATATAGGGTATTTAACTAAGTTTTACACAAGTTTATAAAGAGGATGAGGTTTGGGTGCAACAATTATACAAAATTCAACAATATTAATTGCTTAAAAATAATTTCTATCCTACCTTAGGAGCTATGGTTGAACTTTCGCCTGGTGTATTATTGATAGCAGAACCTTTTATGAAGGATCCTAATTTTATGAGGACAGTGGTGCTGTTGTGCGACTACCAGGAGCAGGGGAGTTTTGGGTTTGTATTAAACAAGAAATTTAAATATACTCTTGATGATCTTCTTCCGGAGTTGGAAGGTATGAAGATACCCGTATATTCTGGTGGACCTGTACAGGTGGATACACTTCATTTCTTGCATACCTGCCCCGAAAAACTACCAGGCTGCCACCAGGTAACCGAAGGTATTTATTGGGGTGGTGACTTTGAAATTATGAAGAACCTGCTGATAAAAGGAGAGATAGATGAAAATGTAATCAGGTTTTATATTGGATATTCCGGCTGGGATTATCAGCAATTAAACGAGGAGATGAAAAATAAAAGCTGGATGACAGCGAAGGCCAACCGTAAACTAGTATTTCACCGCCGGACTGAAGATATTTGGAAGGATGCGTTAGGACTTTTAGGGGCAGAATATGCAGTGATGGCTAATTTCCCTACAGATCCACAATTAAATTGATACTAAAATAAAGCCCCCCGGCATTAACCTGAGGGGCGCACTGCACCAATTATCAATTCTTTTTATGCCTTAGGGAATGTTTATTTAAGCGGGAGTTTTATTCCTGCAAATACTCCCCAGTTGTTCAAATTTTTTATTCCCTGGTAAGAGAAAGGCATGTAATTATAGTTAGCTCCAATGTTTATACCGGATGCACTGTTTTTGCCAAATGGAATATTTATTCCGGCTTCAGGAGTGGCTGCAAAGCCGAACTTTGTTTTACCACTGTTGGAGAACACACCCAGATACTGGTTATACATTGCAATATTACCACCAACACCTGCAGCTACATAAGGCTGTACCGGAGCATTAGGCAAAAAGTTGTATTTTGCTTTTACCTGTATAGGAATAGTTTGAACCGAATTGCTTAGTACTGCTGATATAGCACCCCCTTTGGTATCATATACTTTTCTGGGAAATTTTTCACTGAAATCATTAAAACCGGCCTGTGCTCCAATAGAAAACTTATCGCTTAATCCATAAAGCACGCTTAAATTCCAACCTCTGAATGATGTATTGCTAATGACATCCGAATTAAAACTCCCTGTTGGTGTATTGACAGAATAATTGATATTTAACATTGTTCTTCCCTGTTGTGCTGAGGCTTTTGAGCCCATTCCCACACAGAGTGCTGTTGCAAATATTATTAATATAGAGCGTTTCATTTTTATAATATTTTTTTAGTTAACCGATTTGATATAGGGTGACTGGTCAAATAGTGCTTTTATCTGGCTTGCAGCATTTGCACTGTTGAATATGGCCTCACCCCTGATTAATCCATTCCAGATTCCTTTTATTT
This sequence comes from Chitinophagaceae bacterium, assembly GCA_039811345.1. Classification (GTDB taxonomy): domain Bacteria; phylum Bacteroidota; class Bacteroidia; order Chitinophagales; family Chitinophagaceae; genus Agriterribacter. The sequence continues at coordinate 111,510 of JBDHYJ010000005.1, read as the reverse complement.
CTTTATTGGCATTGACATCTTTTAAATCAACCATGTCAATAGATAACGCACCTTCTTTAATTTGGTAAACGGCATAGGAGGAGTATGGGAAATAATAATCATACCCACCATATCCCCAGTAATAAGGATCCCAATAGGTATTGTAGTAGCCCCAGTAAGAAGGATAACTCATGATGCCCGTTTGGGTGCTGATTATCTTGTTCACACTAATGCCCAGGTCAGGATTATTGTTTTTGTCAACAAGCTGATAACCTCTCTGTTGCATATTGTCTTTTACGGCACTGATCAGTGCAGCGTCTGCATCAGTTTGTGTTTTTTCTTTTAACTCTCCGTTACTGATTACAGCTACGGAGTCGGAAATACTAAAGGTTTTAAAAGCACCAAATTGGGCAGTGCTGTCATAGTTGGTAATATATATTCTGCTTTCATCATCCGATAAATTCCTAATGGGATCTTTGGTGCAGCTACTCAAAATCAGCAACGACAGCCCGGCGGTTGCTATGCTCAATATCATACCAGATTTTCTTTTCATAACATTCGTTTTTCATTTTAGATTTCTGATTATTCATAAATAGAGACTGGTGCCTTTGTTTCTGGTTTAAAGAAATAGGTAACGATTAACAGTGTGCTAACAGATCCTGAGAAAATAATTTTTGCTATTATTAATCAGGGTTTACACTTATGTGTTCTTATAAAGAAATTTCTGTGCAGATTTGAATTTAGATTAGTTATGTTAACAGTAATTTTTGTTAATTTTAAATGATATAGAAAATTACCTGTAATAGTTTAGAACTTTTTTAAATGAAACAAGAGGATCGGCTAAAATCTGTTCATCACAACCTGCAATGAGATTATCTACAGGGAAAATATTATTGATCACACTTTTTCTGGCGGCCGTTACAGTAGGGATGGCGCTTTATATATCTACAGACAAGTCGGAAAAGATAAATGCAGCATTTCAGCAGTTATCTCATACTCATGAAGTATTGTTTCATGCGGAAAAATTAATGTCAGCTTTAACAGAAAGGGAGGCGTTAACCAGGGAATATATGTTGTCTGGTGATCAGGACTACCTGAATTTACTGAATGAAACCAGGCGATCTGTTAATGACGAGTTTGCAAAATTGAAAGGGTATGCAATTGACAATCCCGACCAGCAAAAAAGAATAGATTCCCTTGAATATTTTATGCATTTAAGAGCTGTATATTATGACAGCCTGATTGTATTATACACATTAAATAAATCTTTATCACAGCCGGGTAGTGAATTGACGAACGATGTGATAAAATCGCTAAATAAAACTACGAAGCAACTAATTTTAAATATTGAAACCGAAGAGCAAAAGATTTTGAAATACAGGAAAACTGCGAATATGAGTGCTATTTCAAATCTTCGAACGGCATTGTATATAGGTATTTCATTGCTTATAGTACTGGTAATGATACTTTTTCAAAAGTTAAGGGTAGAAGTTATTGCCGACAGGAAAACATTTGAAATGATGCAGTATAATACAACCCTTATGAATAATCTGGAAGGAGCCATAGTATCTACCGACAAGAATTTTTTAATTGTAAGCTGGAATAAACAGGCGGAAATAATATTCGGATGGTCGGAGCAGGAAATGAAAGGAAGAACCTTTGCTTCTGTACTTACACCTGCTTATAAAGGCAGTTCTCCGGCAACGGTTGCAAAAGAGATAGTGAAAAATGGTGCCTGGTCGGGAGAGGTAACTATGGAAAAAAAGAATGGCGATATTATCACGGTTTATATATCCGGTACCCTGCTTAAAAACGGTGAAGGGAAAATGACAGGGACTGTTAGCATTGCCAGGGATATAACAGCAAGAAAACAAACGGAGGAACAATTGAAGCTGTTTAATGAAGAATTAGGCAAGCAGGTGGAAGAACATCGGTCTGAACTAAATGATGTTGTGCAGCAACTTGTTTTATCTGAGAAAAAATATAAACTATTATTTGCGGGCAATCCATTACCCATGTTGATGATTACTCTGCCGGATTTAAAAATTACAGATGTAAATGATGCGGCAGAGCGGCAATATGGCTATTCCAAACAAGTCTTTGTCGGCAAAACAATGTATGATCTTCTGGCGCCGGGTGATGAAACCGGTAACAACATTTTAAAAGAACAATCTTTAGGTTATCATTACGGGGGACAGGGGCAACACAAAAAGGAAGATGGTACATTGATATACGTTGAACTTTTTACTCATGGAATGCTCCTTGATGGTAAACTAACTCAACTAATTCTTGTACAGGATATCACAGAAAAAGTTGAAACTGAAAATAAACTAAAAGAATATCTTGAAGAAATTCGAATGCTTACCGGCCATCTGCAGCAAATACGGGAAGAGGAACGGAAAACTATTGCAAGGGAAATACATGACGAGCTTGGGCAGCAATTGACGGTACTAAAAATGGAGGTGGCATGGGCAATCAAAAAATTAAAACAGCCTGAAAGACAGGAATTGAAATTAGAAGGCTTATTGGAAACTATAGATGGTACAATGCGTTCAGTCAGGAGGATTTGTTCCGAGTTGCGTCCAACTTTGTTAGATGATCTGGGTCTTGTTGCCGCATTGCAATGGCATGCAGGGCAGTTAAGAGCGAATACCGGTATCAACATAACGATTGATGCTCCTGAAGAAATTGATAATCTCCCTGCAGACATTAAGACGGGAATGTACAGGATATTTCAGGAATCACTTACTAATGTAATAAGACATGCAAATGCAAAAAAAGTAGAAGTTCAATTAGTCGTAGAAGACAAGATGATTATCTTGCGTATTAAAGATGATGGAAAGGGCTTTGATATTTCAGCTTCTTCGAAAAATAAAACCCTTGGTATTTTGGGGATGAAAGAAAGAAGCTTAAATATGGGCGGCGAGTACATCATTAGAAGCTACCCCGGCAAAGGCACCTCGGTAATGGTTACAATCCCCATTGAAACTAAAACAGAAAAAGTAACAATCAAAACGATAACAGATGATAAGGATCCTTATCGCAGATGACCATGCAATTGTAAGAAAGGGATTAGCTCTGCTAATCAGAGATGAATTTGCATCAGCCGAAATTGCTGAGGTAGGAGATGCTGAAGAACTGATAGCCATGGTAACAGAGAAAGACTGGGATATAGTAATATGTGATTTGAGTATGCCAGGCAGAAGCGGACTTGATGCATTACGTCAGATCAAACAAATGCACCCCTCATTGCCGGTGTTAATAATGAGTATGTATGATGAAGACCAGTATGCACTGAGGGTATTGAAAGCAGGAGCATCAGCATATCTTGGAAAAGATAATATTCACGAAAATATTATTAAGGCAATACGTACGGTATTACTTGGAAAAAAATTTATTACTCCCTCTATTGCTGAAAAATTGGCAGAAGCGCTTGAAAGTGATTCCAATCAACTGCCTCACGAAAAATTATCAGACAGGGAATTTGATGTATTTAAACTGCTTGCAGGAGGAAAAGCCGTATCGGATATTGCAGATCAGCTTTCGCTCAGTGTTACAACAGTAAGTACTTACAGAGCAAGAATTCTCGAAAAAATGAATCTTAAATCCAATGCTGACCTTACCCGGTATGCATTAAACAACCAACTGATATAGCATTTATCTTCCGGCTAATTTTGTAGTATGCTGTCTACAAGTTTTAAGCCATCTATTCTACATTGATAACTCACATACTTGATTATCTTTCTCAATAAACCATGAGATAAGATAACCGCATGTTAAGAATTTTAATTGCCGACGATCACGAGTTTATCCGGAATGGGATAAAGCAAATTCTCTTCGATGGATTTGATCAATTGCACGTCGAAGAAGCCGGTGATACTGATGGACTTTTAAAGCTTGCATTTGCAGGTGTATGGGATATTATTATTTCGGATATTTCTATGCCAGGCAAGGGCGGTTTAGAAGCATTGCAAATAATTAAAAAAAGCAACCCTTCAGTACCTGTACTTTTATTAAGCATCTATCCGGAAGATCAGTATGCAGAAAAAGCTCTCGCTGCAGGTGCTGCCGGTTATCTGAATAAAGATTCGGCTCCCAACGACCTGGTAGCTGTAGTAAAGACTATTTTATCCGGACAGAAATATGTAAAAAATAAATAAGCACCCCAAAAGGTGCTTATGATGAAATCCGTTAGATTATTTGCCTTGCTGTTCTTGTGGCTTACTGTCGTCAAACTTATCGGTAATCTTGTCCCATAATTTTTTTGCCCCGTCTTTCAGTTCATCTATCTTATCTTCAGCAGCATCCTTCCATTCAGCAGCTTTCTGTTTGGTTTCCTTCAAAATGTCTTCTGCTTTATCTTCAACTTTGTCAAATATTTCTTCTGCTTTGTCTTCAACCTTATCCCAGGATTCTTCTGCTTTTTTCTTTAGGTCATTAGCTTTTTCGCTTAACTGGTCAGTCCAGTCTTTTTTGGAGTTACCTGAAGCGGCTTCTTTGTTGTCTGCCATAGTGTAATGTTTTAGTTGGTGAACAATTCAATTTGGAAAATTGCATAGGTAAATTTAATTAAAGTTTGTATGAATATAAGGATGCTTTTTTTTTGACTGGGCAATCTTATTTTTGCCGGTATGTATATTGATTGTTCGGAAAAGGAAAGATTTGTTTTAAAAAAAGTAGCTCATGCCGCTGTCGAAACCGGTGTGTCCTGCTATGTAATTGGTGGATTTGTCAGGGACAAAATAATTGGAAGGCAGACAACGGATGCAGATATTGTTTGTGTGGGAGATGGTATTGCACTGGCACATGCCACGGCAAAACTTTTTAATCCTGTTCCCCATGTGTCATGGTTTAAAAATTTTGGTACGGCACATATTCGCGTTGAAGATATGGATATTGAATTTGTCGGCGCCAGGAAAGAAAGTTATCAGTATCACTCCCGCAATCCTCAGGTAGCACCCGGAACACTTGAAGATGATCAACGCCGGCGGGATTTTACCATTAATGCGCTGGCTATAAGTTTAAATGAAAATGACTACGGAGAATTGCTTGACCCATTTGGCGGTGTAGAAGATATTCGCAACAAAATCATTCGTACACCGCTTGACCCCGATCAAACTTTCAGTGATGATCCACTTAGAATGATGCGGGCTATTAGATTTGCTGCTCAACTGCAGTTTGACATTTCTAAAGAAACCTGGCAGGGTATAAAAAATAATAATGACAGGATCAAAATCATCTCGCAGGAAAGAATAACTGAAGAGTTAAATAAGATACTGTTAAGTCCCAAACCTTCTATCGGGTTCGATCTGTTATTCAGGTCCGGTATATTGCATATAATTTTTCCCCAGATGGCAGATCTGGCTGGAGCTGAATACAAAGACGGATTGGGGCATAAAGACAATTTTTATCATACCCTGCAGGTAATAGATAATATAGCGCTTAAGACAAATGACCTTTGGCTGAGGTGGGCTGCTGTGTTGCATGATATTGCAAAACCTGCTACCAAGAAATTTGAAGAAGGACATGGCTGGACATTTCACGGACATGAAGTAGTTGGCGGGAGGATGGTACCGAAACTGTTTGCAAAAATGAGGCTCCCGCTGGATCATAAGATGAGATTTGTTCAGAAAATGGTGGAACTGCATTTGCGCCCTATCAGTCTTACCAAAGAAAATATAACAGATTCTGCTATCAGGCGGTTACTGTTTGATGCCGGTGATGATATTGAAGCGCTGATGATGCTTTGTGAAGCTGATATTACTTCAAAAAACAAACAAAAAGTAAAACGTTACCTCGACAATTTTGAAATTGTTCGCAAGCGACTCCATGATGTGGAAGAGAGCGACAGAATCAGAAACTGGCAACCCCCGGTTACCGGCGAAATGATTATGGAAATTTTTGGAATAGGTCCCTGTAAAAAAGTTGGTGATTTGAAAAATGCTATTAAAGACGCTATTTTAGACGGTGAGATTGAAAATAATTATGATGCTGCTTTTGATTTTATGCTCAGGGTAGCGAAGACACTTGACCTGGAACCGGTTAAATAGTGAAAGTATTAGGATATTAATGAGAGGCGATAAATGATAAACATGAAATTTTTGTAATTTTATGATTTTTAATTGTTTCAAATCTAAAAGCTAAATATGGCCATTTTAAAATTCAGGGTATATTTTGAGGAAGATGACAGCATTTACAGAGATATTGTAATAAAGCATACTCAAACTTTCCAGGATTTTCATTTCATTATCCTGAAAAGTTTTGAGTTTGATACAAAGCACCAGGCTACTTTTTTCCGTAGCAACGATAAATGGCTTCGTGGGCGGGAGATAACATTGGAGAAATATGACAAATCATACCAGGCTCCCCCTTTGATTATGGCAGAAACTTCCATCGGTTCCGAAATAAAAAATCCTAATGAAAAATTTATCTACGTATATGATTTTTCTCGTAACTGGACTTTTCTTATTGAACTAATCGGTGTATCAAAAGAAGAAAATTCCAAAATTGATTACCCGGCATTGATCAGAAGTGAAGGTATAGCGCCCAGCCAGTATGGTACCAAAAGTGTATTAGGTGATCGTTTTGTGGATGTGGAAGAAAAATATGATCTATCTAAGGGTATAGATGGTTTTGGTGAAGAAGGTGATGAAGAATCCGGTGAAGAAAACACAGAAGAAGGGGCTGAGGAAGAAGAATTGTAAGCGCTGCAATTTCCTGTTTTCTACTATCATTTGTTTAACAGTATATATTCTTTCAGAAATTTTTTTGTAGCGAACACGAATAAATATTCAAATGAGAGAAACATTCTATTATTCGTGGCTTCAATTATTCCTGCAATTAATTTTATCGGTATTTTAGTGCCTATATCTAAAACTTCTCATCAGCAAAATGAAATCAAAGCAAAAAAACTCAAGGCGCCTGTTTATTAGAAACTCAGTAGGCGCCCTGGCGGCATTTACTATTGTGCCGCGTCATGTATTGGGTGGACAGGGTTATCTCGCACCCAGTGATACACTTACAAAAGCAATTGTGGGCGTAGGAGGTATGGGGCGTGGCCATATCCCTTATGGTGGTACTAAAGTGGTTGCAGTTTGCGACGTAGACAGCAACCATATACAGCTCGCACTCGATGCCATGGGCGGAGGTAAAGGTGTAAAAACTTTTAAGGATTACCGTGAGTTGATTACGCTTCCCGAAGTTGATATTGTGCATATTGCAACGCCACCACATTGGCATGGTATCATTGCCGCCGATGCAGCGCGTGCCGGAAAAGATATCTGGTGCGAAAAGCCAATGACAAGAACAATAGGTGAGGGAAAACGAGTGATAGAAGCCGTTCAGCAAAACGGGCGAATATTCCGTCTCAATACCTGGTTCAGGTTCTCCAGTAATTTTTATGGAATGAACACCACGGTAAAACCGATCAAAAAACTTGTTGAAAGCGGTATGCTGGGCTGGCCTTTAAAAGTTACCATTAGCCGCCATACCGGTTTTGACTGGAAATTTTACTGGGTGGGTAAAACACATCTCGAACAGCAGCCAATACCTAAGGAACTGGACTATAATATGTGGCTTGGTCCCGCACCGTATAAACCATATAACCCTCACCGGGTACATACTACTTTCCGTGGCTACTGGGATTATGATGGCGGTGGTCTTGGCGATATGGGACAACATTATATTGATCCTGTTCAATATTTCCTTGACAAGGATAATACCAGTCCTGTATCAGTTGAAGTAGATGCACCACAGCAGCATGATGATGCAGTTGGTACCTGGCGCAAAATTACCTATACGTATGACGATGGTTGCCAGATTATTCTTGATGGCGCGGGCACCGAAGAAGGTGCAGCATATATAGAGGGACCTAAAGGAAAGCTCTTCAAAGGTTTTAAATGCGATATCCCCGATTTTGAGAAAAAGTTAGCTGCTTTCCCCGATCCTGAACCACAGGTAACCGACTTTATAGATGCAGTAAAAAACAGGAAAACTTTTGCTCTCAACGAGCAGAATGGACACCGTTCCTGCACTATTGTAAACATGGGTAAAATTGCTTTAGAACTTGGGAGATCATTGAAATTTGATCCGGTAAAACAGGAATTTATCAATGATGAAGGTGCAAACCGTTTACTCAATCCGCCTATGCGCGAACCCTGGTTTATTTAATATGTGCAATGACTTTGCAACTGCAAATTCATTTTTTCTTTGTATAGTCTCAATTATCAAATCAATCACAACAAGATATACATGCGACAATTAATTTTATCCCTGTTATTTATTACTGTAGTTACAGGTTCCGCTCTGGCACAAAACGATGCTAACAGAACTGTGAGTACCAAAATAGCTGACCTGCTGGCAAAAACCCCGGCAGATGAAGCAGTACAACTCAAAGCAAATGCAACTGCCTTTGCTGACCTGGGCGAGCAAGGCATTGTGGAACTCGTTAAAAGACTCAATGCCGGTGGTGATGATACTAAATTGCATTATGCCATCAACGGATTCACTTTTGCAGCCTCCGAAGCTGGAAAAGAAGCCTGGCGTTCTCTTGCCGTAAAAGCATACAGTACTGCATTACCCCAGCTTACCAATGACGAAGCAAAACTTTTCATAATTACCCAACTGGAACATGTTGGCAAAGATGATGCTATAGCAGTGCTTATTCCTTTCTTAAAGGATGATCGTTTGTCTGATGCAGCATCAAGAGCTCTGGCTGCTATTCACAGTGAAGCCTCCGAAAAAGCATTGCTTGATGCATTAGGCAGCGCTTCCGGTAATCCTCAGCTTTCAATAGTTGAAGCATTGGGGTATATAAAAAGCAAGTCGGCTGTGCCGGCGATTAATGCTCTTACTACTTCTTCTGATCCTAAGCTGGTGAAAACAGCATTGCATGCATTATCCGAAATTGCTGATCCGTCTTCTCTGAAAATATTAAGTGATGCAGCTGCAAGGAGTGGCTATACTTATGATGTTACCAATGCCACATCTTCTTATCTCAACTATTTGAATGGGCTTGTTGCCAGCGGTCAATCTTCAGAAGCCTCAAAAGCTGCTAAAGAATTATTGAAAAAATCTGCTTCCGGCAGTCAGGTACATACTCGCACTGCTGCTTTGAAAATATTAACTGATATTGATGGTGCAGCAAGTATTAAACTGCTGACCAGTGCCATGAAAGATAAGAATGCACAGTATCGGGAAGCTGCGCTCAAATTTGCACAGCCTTATCTGAATGAAGCCAATACAGCACAATGGTTGAAAACTTTTAGTAAATCATCTGCTCCTGCCCAGGCAGAAATGATCAAAATGTTTGGCAACAATAATGTAAAAGCAGCATTGCCAGTGGTTCTTAAAGCACTTGGCAGCAAAGATGCTGCTGTAAAACTTGCTGCAATTACAGCAGCCGGAAAGATTGGTCAGCAGGAAGCCTTGCCTTCGTTGCTGGGATTGCTGACTACAGCCGATGTGAACGAAGCTTCTGCTGTACAATCGGCTTTGCTTTCAATGAAAGGTAGCAATGTGCTGTCATCTGTTGGCAATGCACTCGCGGGTGCTTCACCCGCAGGTAAAGCTGCCATTATTGAGGTATTGGGTGCACGAGGCGATAATAGCAGGGTGTCTGATGTATTGTCTGTGATTAACAGTAATGACGCAGGCGTAAGTGCTGCAGCACGGTCGGCTTTAAAGCAAATGGTAGGCCCAGCTCAGATTGATCAACTATATCCGTTGTTACTGGCAGCAAAAGACAACAAAGAAATTGGCGAACTGCAGGAAGCAATGGTATCAGCCCTTAGTGGTATACCTAATGAAAGTGACCGCAACAAAGCGGCAGTGGATGTGCTAAATAAAGTTCCGGCATCTCAAAAATCAAAATTCTATAATGTGCTTTCAGGTATTGGAGGCAAGAGCAACCTGCAAACAGTTGGTGATGCTTTTGCTAACGGCAACGACGAAACGAAACAGGCAGTTATTGCAGCATTGTCTGACTGGAAAGGTGGGCTGGCTACTCACCAGTTGTACAGGATATTGAAGCAACAGGGCAGTAATGCCAATATCAAAGCTGTTACGGATGGCTATATCAAACAGATTAGTATATCAGACAACACCGATGATGAGAAACTGATTATGCTTCGTGATGCTATGGAATATGCGCAAACAACCAGTCAGAAAAAAGCAATACTGTCACTGATAGGGAAATGCAAAACATTGCCTGCTTTATTATACGCCGGAAGATTCCTGGATAATCCTGAACTTCAAAGTGCAGCAAGCTCCTCAGTGATGAATATTGCGCTGGATAATAAAAATATCTATGGTGATAATGTTCGTGCCCTGCTCAAAAAAACGGTTACCCTGCTCAAGGGCTCTGAAGCTACTTATGAAGCAGAAGCTATACATAAACATTTGGCAGCAATGCCCCAGGGTAAAGGGTTTGTACCGCTGTTTAACGGTAAAGACCTTACCGGCTGGAAAGGACTTGTAGCTAACCCGATAGAAAGAGCTAAGATGGATGCGAAGACCCTTGCTGCAGCCCAGGTAAAAGCGGACGAAGAAATGCGCGCAGGCTGGAGTGTAAATGATGGACTGCTTGTATTCAATGGACATGGTAATAATCTTTGCACCGACAAAAAATATGGTGACTTTGAAATGTATGTTGACTGGAAGATCACTCCACAGGGCGATGCAGGTATATACCTGAGAGGAACTCCACAAGTACAGATATGGGATACTTCAAGGGTAGATGTAGGCGCACAGGTAGGATCGGGAGGATTGTATAACAATCAGAAGAATGAGAGCAAACCTCTTGTACTGGCAGACAATGCAATCGGCGACTGGAATACTTTCCATATCATCATGGTTGGCGACCTGGTAACCGTTTACCTCAATGGTAAGCTGGTGGTGAATGGCGTGCCACTCGAAAACTACTGGGACAGGAGCCTGCCTATATTTCCTGAAGAACAGATAGAACTGCAGGCCCATGGCACTTATGTGGCTTACCGTGATATTTACCTGAGAGAAATTCCGCGTCCTACCCCCTACACACTCACTGAAGAGGAGAAAAAGGAAGGATACAAAATATTGTTTGACGGAACGAGTCTGCACGAATGGACAGGCAACAAAACGGCTTATACAATTGAAGACGGTAATATAGCTGTGTATCCCAAACGTGGTGGCAACGGCAACCTGTATACGAAGGATGAATACAGCGACTTTATATATCGTTTCGAATTTAAATTAACTCCCGGCGCTAATAACGGCGTAGGTATCAGGGCGCCGTTAAATGGTGATGCTGCTTACAATGGTATGGAAATTCAGATTCTGGACAATGATGCAGATATTTATAAAGACCTTAAACCTTATCAGTATCATGGTTCTGTATATGGCATTATCCCTGCGAAAAGAGGATACCTGAAACCTGTAGGGGAGTGGAACCAGGAAGAAATTGAAGCGAAAGGCAACCATATTAAAGTAACCCTCAATGGTACGGTTATCCTTGATGGTGATATTGCTGAAGCCACAAAGAACGGCACAGCAGATCACAGGGAACATCCCGGGTTGTTCAATAAATCGGGACATATCGGTTTCCTCGGTCATGGTGATATCCTGTATTTGAGAAATATCAGGGTGAAGGATCTTACCAAACCAGTTGCGCCTGCTGCTAAACCTTCAAAGAAAACAAAGAAGAAGAAATAAACAGAATATTAGAATTTGTATTCCCTCAAGCGTGTGTTCTGAAAAGATCACACGCTATTTTTTTTGCATAAGTGTGATTACTCAAAATTTCTGAAATTTTGGCAAACTAAAATAGGCGCTGAGTTAAACAGCAGCTCCCTATTTATGCAATACTACAAAATGTGGCACTATGTCGGAGAGTGTAGTTTGACGGAAAACGATATTCTTACCTTCATAGTGCAGTGCGCCATCAGCCACCGTATTTCCTTTTTGATCTCTAAATCTGATATAAGCTATCCCATCTTTCACATATCCATTAACAGATAATAATCCCGAACTTATGGAATTATCAAAAGCCTGGTAGGTTGAAGTACCTTCTATTTTGGTACCAGATTGCATTATTCTGAACGAAATAATACCTTTTGCTGTGGAATCCCTTTCATTAGAATATTCTCCTGCAAAACTTTTAGATGCTTGTTCCGGTGCAGGTTCTGTTGAGGATGCAGAATTAGCTGAAGATCCCTTACCCTGGGGAAACATCCATGTTTCTGCAGGTAAAGTTGAAGATCTTGTGGTTTGCTTAAAATGCAGTGTAGAGCCATTCTGGAAATTGATATTTCCATCTCCTACTGTATTTCCTTTTTGATCTCTAAATCTTAGATAACCTACCGTTCCTTTAACATATCCATTTACCGAAAGCATCCCGGTTGCCAACTGTCCATCATAAGTTGAATAGTTAAATACTCCTTCTATTTTTGCTCCTGTTTGGGTAATTTCCATTGTAGATATACCTTTTGCTGTCACTTCTCCTTCGCTGGAATATTTTCCACTAAAGTTGGTATTGGTCTGGGCAAATACACTTGCCGAATAAAACAGGGCTACTGTAAGAGCCATGAATCTTATGTTATACTGAACTAAATTAATTGTCATTTTGCTTTATTATTTCGGTTTGAACTGGATCAGGAATAGAATTATCCTGTGCTTGATTTCTCAATTTGGATTAACCGGGTTCTAAAGATCCGGCCAGAATTGTCATTCATGGGTGCTGAAGTACATGCGGTGCGGCTTGTGAAGAATTTAGCCAAACCAACACCTGATTTCAATACTCTTTTTCATAATGTAAAATTTTAAGGTTAGAGATTTTATTTCTTTTTATTTAAAGAATTTCCTCGATAATCTTTAGCTTTTAAGAATTTACAGGAATAGATAAGCTCATAATTCTTTTTAATAACATCATTAAAAGATGAGTCAAAAGCATCAATATCTAAAATGTTATTTTCAAAAGATTTTCTACCGCTATAGAAATTAATATTTAAGTGTACATCTTTGTTGCTTAAAGCATCATATAGTTTTTTGGGGAAACTAATATTTTTGAAATCAATAATTACTTCAGGTTGTTGTATAATCGAATCTTCAAGTTTTCCGGCGGCTAATTTCAATCCATAGAGATCCATACTTTTTTGTATGTCTTCTGGGAGTTTAGCGTCCTTAGCAACATTTCCATAAAAGTAATAGTCTGCAACAATAGATTCTTTTTTGTCTTTCAGAATTTTAAATATCTCCGGATCCAAATTTATTTTTACTTTAAAGTCTGGAACCAGTACTTCGTCTCCTACCACACTTATTTCTTTTACAGAATTTGATTTTGTTGAGGAATCTGTTTCAGCAGCAACCACAGTATTTTGCACTTCTGCAGGAGATTCGGATTTTGATTTCTTATCTGCGCAAGCGTTGAATACAAGCAATAAAACTGCAGGAATAATAAGTTTCTTTTTCATTATTTTGTTGAATTTATAATTTGGATTTAGTCTTGATATTTTATAAAATCAACTTGCAAAGTATCTTCTATAGTAATAGAGGTTGTTGAGTTCATCTATTGTCTATGTATAGCATTTGCAGTTTCTGCGACTCCGATTATTCTTTGTTCCATTTTGAATAAGATAACACTATCGTCACCCTTCTGTTGAACCGTTTATACTACTTAATGTGTGATACTGTATTATTTTCCAATATACCCTACTGTTGGAGCACAACCTGTAAAAAAACCTAACGCTAAGTAGGACGTAGTTTTAGATTTAAAAATTTTTATGTATTATCAATTAATATAGATAAAGTTAATTAACTTCTCCAAAATATTTCAATTTTAATTCATCAACAAATCCATTATCCACTGCATTTAAAATAGCAAGTGTTATAGGTCTATTCATTTCACTTTTTATAGGTAATGCAAAACCATACTTATCGTAAGTAATATTTCGGCCAACTACTTTTAGTTTTTTTTCAGGATTATTTTCAATATAATATCTCAATATAGGGTCGTCTCCTATAATGGCTGTTATTCTATTTTCTTGAAGTGCTTCTGCTGCAGATTTCAGGTTAGGAAATACTACGTAATTTAATTTATTTTCTTTTGAATAGTCTTCCGCTTCTGTATTTTGATGGACACCCACCAGATTTTGGCCTAAGTCTTTTACACTTGTTATCTGATAATGCAGTTGCAAAGTGGTCATCACACTGGTAATAGAAGAAGTTATAAATGCCAATATGGAAACTCCACAAGCCAGCCATATTCCCTGCCAAATCCTTCCCAGCCATCCAAAATAATTCTTCCTGTTAGGAGATTGACCACTAGTAACTATAGACATTACGTTATAAAAACCTTCGGCAATTCCATCTTTCCAGGTCCTGGGATAATCCGGATTAAATTTTCTGTCAAATAGCGTAATCAAAAAAGTACCTAATAAAATGGCAATAATCAATATCGAATATGCATGAATAAACCCTGAATCATACAGACCCTTAATTAAATTTTTAAACCCACCTTGCATTTTAGAATTGACCATCAATCGCAATCCACCCTGGTACCAGGGTTGGGTGAAATGGACTTTCATAGCTCTTTTCTCGGTAATGGTAAGGTTGGTAATAGCAATATCCAAATCACCTTTTTCTGTTGCATCAATCAATGCATTAGTGGAGGGATACTCGATATACTTATATCGTAAATCATACTTTTTAGCAATGTATTCCCAAAGCTCAATCGCCATACCGGAGGTTCTGTCTTTTCCATAGATTACAAAAGGAGCAGAATCATAAGTTCCTATACGCAAGGTGTCCTTTTGTTCCGAGCGCATTCCTTTTTGCATTTCATTTTTTATCTCATGATCTTGTGCAATCATCTTTACAGATGCGATCAAAAACATGAAAAAGAAAAATAAGAATTTGGGAATTTTTTGCATATTAAGTTAATACCCTTTTTTAATACTTCCTGACTATTTAATTCTGTACAATTGATAATGAACTCATCTTTAGTGCTGCACCTAAAATTACTTTTTTCATTTGTCTATATAAATTATTTCTTGTGTTCTTTAAAAATACTCGGTGAGTTTGACTCCTGGAGTGAAAAATTAAAACTAAGCTAAATGGCAGGTTCCTGTAATGTGTTTCAAATTATCCCTCTGTTACGATAATGGTAAACTGATTGCCTATTATTGGCTGATATAGAGCTAATGCAACGCAATGGACATGTAATATGGTAACCACCTTTTGATAATAGCTCATCTGCCACTCTTTTTTTTCTTCCCCGTCCCCTTGCCAATAATTGGAATTGGTTTTTAATATTTTCATTAACAAAATGATTTCGTAAGGGTTTATACTCCGGAGTAATTCTTCCGGAAAGCATAATTACGGATGTAGTTGCTTGCTGTGCTCAAAACAATTTTTTTATCTATACCATAACATTTTAAGAACTTCGTTGTGCCAGACCCACAGGAGATAGATAATTGCTACAGGTATTATTCATTCAAAACTTTAGACATGAAAAAGATTTATTTGCAGTACCTGTTTTTTCTTGTTTTTTTTCTTGCAGGGCAGTCGTGCAGGCAGGGAAACCGGGTACCTTCAAAAGAGTTAATTAGTAATATAAATCTTAAACGCGGTGAGATTATTTCCTGTGGTGTTGCTGATAAACAATTTGGTTCTGTAGTATTTCAAATTTCCTGTGGTGAAAAAGTACAGGAGGATTTTAACCTTGCCATTAAATTGTTACATTCATTTGAGTATGATGAGGCAGAAAAAGTATTTGCCAAAGTAATTGATATTGAACCCGGCTGCGCAATGGCGTACTGGGGTGTTGCAATGTCAAATTTTCATCCGCTTTGGACTGCTCCTACAGAAGCTGAACTGAAAAAAGGATCCAGGGCAATTGAAATTGCAAAGTCGCTTCAGGCAACTGCAAGAGAAACGGAATATATTGACGCAATTGCTTCCTTTTATAAAGATTGGGAGAAAACAGACCATCGGACACGGTGCCTGATGTTTGAAAAAAGCATGGAAAAACTGTACGCCAATCATCCCGATGATAAGGAGGCGGCAGTATTTTATGCATTGGCGCTTGATGCAGCGGCAGACCCAACAGATCAAACATTTGTAAGGCAGAAAAAAGCAGGTGCAATTTTGCAGTCGCTTTATCCCGACGAGCCCAATCATCCCGGGATTGCGCATTATATCATTCATACCTATGATAATCCTGAACTTGCAATGCAGGGTTTATCTGCTGCAAGAAAATATGCCTCAATCGCACCATCTTCAGCACATGCACTGCACATGCCTTCGCATATATTTACCAGGTTAGGGCTTTGGGATGAGTGTATTGCATCAAACCTTGTTTCGGTATCGTCTGCTAAATGCTATGCAGAAGCTGCAGGTATTAAAGGACACTGGGATGAGGAACTGCATGGGCTGGATTATCTTGTATATGGGTATCTGCAAAAAGGAGAAATTGATTCAGCAAAAAAGCAATGGGATTATTTGGAAACCATTAAAGATGTTTATCCTGCAAATTTTAAAGTTGCTTATGCCTTTGCCGCAATTCCTTCAAGGTATTTGTTAGAGAACCGGATGTGGCAACAGGCTGCAAACCTGAAATTTTATCCCGAGAAATTTCCCTGGGAAAAATTTCCCTGGCAAAAGGCTATTGTTCATTTTACACGTGCATTAGGTGCTGTGCACGCTAATAATGTAAAAGCTGCAAAAGTTGAATTGGCAATACTAAACCGGTTGCACGATACTTTACTACATCAAAAAGACAGCTATAAAGCAAACCAGGTAGCCATACAAATGAACATGGCCCGTGCCTGGATTTATATGAAAGAGGGGAAAAATAAAGAAGCAGTAGATCTGATGCAAATTGCTGCCGATATGGAAGATAAAACCGAAAAGCACCCGGTAACCCCTTGTGAAGTGTTGCCGGCAAGGGAATTGCTTGGAGATATGTTATTGCTCATGAACAAGCCTGATAAGGCTTTAATAGCTTATGAGTCAGATTTACAAAAACATCCCAACCGCTTCAATGCACTATATGCTGCAGGGTTAGCGGCAGAAAAAATCGGTGATGTTCAGAATGCAAAAAAATATTTTTTACAGTTAGTAAAAACAATCGGAAATACTGCCTCAAACAGGAGCGAAGTGATCAACAGCAAACGGTATTTAGAAAAACATGCAGTGCTGTAATTTCATTTTCAGTTACTATAATTAGAACAAATAGGATTTGATTCCCGTGACTTTTTGTTTCAACTTGTCAGGACAAATTACGATAGACAATTAAAGAATAATTTTAAGTTATACCTTTAAAAAAAATTACTCAAAAAATCCAAAATCATAATTATAATGTCTTCCCGTCGTAAATTTTTGCAGGCATCAGTTCTTGGTTCAGCAGCAATTGTAGCAGATAAAAATGTTTTGGCAGCTTCAACAGTGGCGCCACCTGTTTTGGATCAGCCTATAGTGGTATCCACATGGGATTTTGGAAAGACAGCAAATGCGGAAGCCTGGAAAATTCTTTCGGCAAATGGAAGGGCGCTTGATGCAGTTGAAGCAGGTGTGAAAGTGCCGGAGGCGGATCCTACCAATCAGACCATTGGACTTGGCGGGTTACCCGACAGGGATGGGCATGTAACACTTGACGCCTGTATTATGGATGAGTTTTATAATTGTGGCTCTGTGATGGCGCTTGAACATATTGTCCATGCTATTTCTGTGGCGAGGCTGGTGATGGAAAAAACTCCGCATATAGTATTAGCGGGAGACGGGGCATTGCAGTTTGCACTGGCAAACGGATTTAAAAAAGAAAACCTCCTCACTCCTGCAAGTGAAAAGGCCTGGAAGGAATGGTTGAAAACATCAAAGTATGAACCCGTGATGAATATTGAGAACAAATTGTTTGATAAGGAACATGATCCGATGCCGGGTGGCCCTGGCAATCATGATACTATAGGTATGCTGGCAATGGATGCCAAGGGCAACCTGAGTGGCGCCTGTACCACCAGCGGCATGGCATTTAAAATGCATGGGCGTGTGGGTGACTCACCTATAATAGGCGCGGGTTTATATGTGGATAATGAAATAGGTGCAGCCACATCGTCAGGAGTGGGCGAAGAAGTGATTCGTATTGTAGGATCGCACCTGGTGGTTGAATTAATGCGCAGAGGCTTTACCCCTGAGAAAGCATGTAAAGAAGCGGTGGAACGGATTGTAAAACGCGGACCAGAAAAATCAAAAAAGATACAGGTTGGTTTTGTAGCACTCAACAAAAAAGGTCAGTTTGGCGCTTATGCATTACAGAAAGGTTTTACTGTATCTGTAAAAAGCGCTAAAGAAGAAAAAATTTATGCTGCGAAGAGTATTTATTAATCCTCTTTCACATCCATCATTAAATTTTCATCTTTTCCATTAAAAGACTTCCGGTATTCTTTAGGACTTTGACCGGTGATCTCCCTGAACTGCCGGTTGAAATAGGAAAGGTTTTTAAAACCGCTTTCATAGCAGATACGCAGCACATCCCATTCTTCGGTGATCAGTAAATTGGTGGCATGCGTGATGCGCACATGATTCACAAATTGGGAGAAAGTCTGCTCGGTCCTGCTTTTAAAATAGCGGCAAAAAGCAGCCTCATTTAAATAGATCATCCTGGCGGCCGTTTTGCTGTCCAGTTCCTCCCGGAAATTTTCCATTACATATTTGATCACAGGCTCCAGCCGGGTCGAATCCTTACTGGTTAATTTAATAGCAGATTGAGTACCGTTGAGTATTTTGACCGACGAAGCAGGAAATTGTGAGATAAGGTGAAGTAATTGGAGAAACGTGATCAACTCTTCCATTCCCTTCTGCCGGGCAATGTCATCAAACAACCCGCTCAAACCTGGTGAAGCTGTTTCAATTTTGATTCCGAATGTTGATTTGGTAAGCAGGTCACGAACTTTTGTGAACATGGTATGTTTAAAGAATCCTTCGCCCAGGAAATCTTCTTTAAAAAAGACTGCAATAGCATGCGCTTTCTCACCACTGTCTATAAACGATTTTTCGTTGTAGAAGCAATGTCCAAACCCTGGCCCGAAAAGGTAAATATCCCCGTCCTGGAAGTTCATCATGCTTTTGCCGGCATACAGTTTTCCGTAACTTTTCTTTATCCATATCAGTTCATACAAATCATGAAAATGATAGGGAGATGTAAAATAAGTTTGTACATATTCTTTCACTAAAATTCCAGCCCCCGAAGGGTTGGATTGATGTTCGAATATCACTTTCATACAACCGGAATTTGAGATATGGAACTTATTTTAAGTAAGTTCATAGTTAAGCATTATTACTCAATTCAACAAAACTGTAAAAGTCAATAGTGTATCGGTTATTGTAAAGAAAAGGGCAAACAGTCTGTTTGACTAACACCTCATTTTCTATAATACCTCTTATTTTTTGTTCATATGTAAATATTGTACTGGTATCCGCAAACGCTGTGGTGATTATTTGCAAGAGCTGCAATTAACTTTGGTTTCGTTCAAAATCTGAATTCCTAAAGTATGTATGATAATGGGCCAATTTTTAGAAATATAGTAAAAGCAGCGATTTATGTATACCTGTTTATGTATGCATCTGCGCAGGCTCAGCAGCGGTTCGACTGGAGTGCACCCCGCTTAATTCCAGTAGAAGTTAAAATAGCAAAGAATAAAATTGCATTAAAAGCAGGGAGAGAAAATATTGAATTTGCTGGTCGGTTATTTGAGTTGGAAGCTGATGGAGTGCTGTTCTCAAAATGGTCGAAGCAGGAACGGGAATTTACTACGTTTTCTTTGGAAGTTAAAGCAGACCAGGATGTGATGTTACGAAAGGTAATATGGTTTTCGGGACAATGGCGAAATAATGCGGAAAGGCAGATACATTCTACAAAGCTCATGGACAATATTCTTTTTCTGCGTAAAAATGGTGTATCGTTCTTTCTTTCTTTAGATTTCCCTTTCAGCAATATTGATGAAAATGGGATCCGGTATCCTTCCAATGTTTTGATCAGAAAAGGCAGTTCTTATACTGCACATACGCTCACGATCGGAGCATGTAAACTGTCGGGAGAGAAGGTGGGAGACTTCGACAGAGCCGAGATTGAAGCTGTTGCTTATTATATTGAAAATCGCTTCCCTTCTGCATTCCAGCGTCCCATAAATATTGCCGGTAGTATTACCAACAGGATGACAGATATACGTGACGGTCGGATTTTTTATTCTATGTACGATAATCCTACTGTAGCATTAAGCCCAGATTTGGTAAAGGAAGACCTTCATTTACTCAATGAATTAGGAATCGAATATTACCAGGTGTTTGAAGGTGCTTTTGATTGGCCCGATGAAGAGCAGACAGGAAAGAATATGATACAGTTGCAGAAGTATGCAAAATCTTTGGGGATCAAAATGGGTGATTATGTGGTAACTCAGGGAGTATATTGCCCGCATTTTAATTATTATCATCGCAGGCTTGATAAGACGGATTGGCTGATAATTGATAAGAAGGGAAATAAGAAAAAAGAATGTTTGGGAAATCACGAATATACCGACATGCTGATAAAGCGATTGGTTGAACATAACCGTAAGTATGATCTAAAGCTTATTTGTCTCGACTTTTTAGATATGCAGCCATGTTATGCAACTAATCATGATCACCCTCCCGGTGATGTATATCAGCAGGTCAAAGGATTGGTAGATTTGATGACTGCACTTCATAAGCTGGATGACGACTTTCTTGTTTGGACCAATAGTGGAAACTGGATTGAATTGATGCCAAAGCTGATATGGTACAATCCCAATGTTTATCTGACAGATCCTCATGTAAGAGGATATACTCCTCATTTGAATATTATGAAGAACCTGGATGATGGACGGCGTGAACAAATGGTGACGGTCCATGAGAAGTACTTTGTTCCCTATACTGCATTTACTAACCTCGAATATTATGCTTTTCCCGGCAGCAGGCTGTCCGATACCAAAGTGTTTGAATACGGATTCCTACAGGGTCTTGCCGTTACCCCGAACATTGGATTTGGAGAACTTAGAACCTTTTTCAATAACATCCCTTTAAAATATGTTGATCCGTATAAAAAGTTTATCAGGGAATGGTTGGATTTTATTAAAAATCACTATGACGTTTGGAAATATACCAGCAGGCTGGGAGATGCTCCGGGGATAGGGGCGGCTGAGGTTTTTGGACATATCAAGGATGATTCAGGCTTCCTGTGCCTGGTGAATCAAAACGCATATCCTTTAAACAAAAAAATTGTTATAAACAATACTATTGGCTTATCGAAAGCCGAAAGGTTTCTTTTAAATGAGGTTTACCCGGAACCTGGGCCAATTGTCGAACAATCGCTTCCCTACACATTATGGAATGATACCATCTCTTTTACACTGGCTCCTTATTCCGTCCGTATCATTGAGATTACGGGCAAAAAAGAAGCGGACTATCCTATTATATACGGAGCGGAGCCTGTAGAAACAGAAAGAATTGAACATGAAAATGAATATGAATATGTTGTTACATTAAGTATGCCGCAGGGAATTACAAAGAGCTTAGGTGTAATATTGAAGCCTGATCAACATATTATTGAAGTAACGGCCGCTCAAAAGCCAACAGTACCCATGTATACTTTTCCCGTAAGCGCCAAAATTATTGAACAGCGGGGAAATGTTGCGCGCATAGAGGTTAAAGGTCCAAGGGAATCTGCACCTGCTGCTCTTACGCAATGGCGGGTAAATGAAGACTCCCTGGTTAGTGAATTTCCATCTTCTGAAAGGAAAGGTTTTTTAGGAGGGTACGTACATAATGCATTTTCGGAAAACTATCTGGTGCAATTAAAAATCAGAGCAACAAAGAATGAAGCAGCAGCACCTGCTGAACGAATTGGCCCGATTCAAACAGACAACCAGGTATTGTTAACCGGCTGGGCCCCGGTTACAGGAACTGTTTTTTATACTACTCAATTTATACTCCCGTTTATTGAAAGATATGGTGTGGAACGTGATGCCGGTGAAGACCCTCTTGTTGAATTAAACTTTTCTGATCCCCGGGCTGAATCAATAAAAGGAGCATGGATAAATGGTGCAGCGGTACCTGTTATGGTATTCAAAAATCCTAAAAACCCTCAGTATATTACTCATTATGTCGAATTGAATGGGAATGCTCAGCCGGGATTGGTTCAGCTTAAAATTGAAGTAGATTACAAGAATTAAAAAGTATGCCAGTGAAAATGAAATTAATAAAAAAGCGCCTTTTTATTTTGAGTGCCTTTTTTACGCTCTTGGTTTTCGGTCAGCAGGCTATAGCTCAAAGCAGGTCGGTGACTGTAGAAATTGAATGGGATAAGCCTGTGGTTAAAGGTAGTATCAGTATCAACACAGGTACAATAAAAGAATTAAAAATTATACGCGGAAAAGGACATGCAAAGAGCAACTCTTTTGAAGTAGCTGCGAAGGGGACAGCGAGAATAAGTATAAAAATTGAAAATGCCCGTCTTGACCCGGGACCAGAACCTACGGTGGTTTCAATAAAAACCACTGAAAACCCTTTCTCCTTTTTTGCAAGGGATGTAAGCAAGAATTATCCGGTTTACTTACCATGGTATAAGGTTGTTGTTTTGCCGGGAGCCGATAGCAGAAGTTACAGGGATGTTGAACTGGAAATCCTGCGACGAAAAACCGAAACGAAAATTCAACTTATTAATAAAGAAAAAGAAACTTCTTTTAAGTCGGCGGCAAGATCAACGCGCAATATGAGTGCTCCCATCTGGTTGGGTGTAAGCAGGGATATGCGAATATTTGAACTAACAGAAAATGTGCCGGATGCACCACTTGCAGGGAATATCATTTCTCCTAAGCTGTCTTCTACTCCTCTTCGGCTGGAAGCTACAAAAAATGCTAACGTAAATTATTTGTATACCTTAGGACGAGGAGTGGGAGTTTCCGGCAACCTCCACCGGCGTTTAGAAGAAGGTGTATTGCCGATGCTCCATTCAACTCTCAGGGATGACGATGTGGAGTACAATTCCACTGCGTTTGTGACCTTGGAAAAATCTCCGATCCGGGATCTGAAGGGAACAGATTTTCTGGTTGCTGATCAATACAGTAGTGGACATATGTTCACTAAAGAACAACAGGAGCAGTTAAAAACCAGGACACCGGCAGCGCTTAATACAACTGAGGAAACGGTACTGATCTTCAGAGCTGTCATTACCAACAAAGGGTCAGTACCACGTTATGCCTGGTTTAAAACTCCCCGCCCGGGTACCGCATGGTGGATGAAATCGGGATATACTTTCGAGGATAAAAATGGTTTTTCCCTATATGATTCGGGCAAGGTATTTTGCATTTCCAGGCTGAATGGTAAACCATTGCCGAATGAGGAGATGGCTCTCCTCCTGCAGCCGGATGAAAAAGCAGTGTTTGAGTTTTACCTGCCGCATACTCCGGTTTCCCGCGAAAGGGCAGCAGCGTTGGCTGTTTTAAACTATGATCAGAAGTTTCAGGAAGCGAAAAGTTTTTGGCTGGCAAAGCTGAAGAGCGCTGCGCAGATAAATGTTCCTGAAAAAAGGATCAATGAGATGCTAAAAGCCGGGTTATTACATCTGGATTTAATTACTTACGGTAATGAACCTGACGGAACATTAGCACCCAATATTGGAGTGTATTCGCCTATTGGAACGGAGAGTTCGCCCATCATTCAGTATTACATGTCAATTGGAAAGTTAGATTTAGCCAGGCGGTCGCTCAATTATTTTTTGGACAAACAACATGATGATGGTTTTATTCAAAACTTCGGCGGGTACATGATTGAAACCGGTGCGGCATTGTGGACGATGGGTGAGTATTTCAGGTATACAAGAGATATAGCATGGGCCAAAAGTGTGAAGGATAAACTGATCAAATCGTGTAACTTTCTGATAGACTGGCGTAACAAAAATAAAAAGGAGGAACTAAAAGGAAGGGGCTATGGCATGATTGATGGTAAAGTGGCAGACCCTGAAGATCAGTATCACCAGTTCATGCTGAACGGGTATGCCTACCTGGGAATGAGCCGTATAGCGGAAGTGATGAAAGATATTGACCCTGCTGAACATGCACGTATTCTTGCAGAGGCGGAGGCGTGGAAAGCAGACATCAGAACTTCCTTTTTCAATGCAATGGCTTTATCGCCTGTGGTTCCTTTGGGTGATGGCACCTGGTGCCCGACTGTACCACCCTGGACGGAAGCAGAGGGATTAAGATCGCTTTATCAAAAAAAAGAAACCTTCTGGTCGCACGGAACTTTTACTGCACCCGATGCGTTGTTAAGCCCATTGTATCTGGTGTTTTGCGAAGTGCTGGATCCCGCAGAACCTGCGTCAAAAAATATGCTTAGTTATCACAGCGAACTTTTTTACCAGGGCAACACCGCATTTAGCCAGCCATACTACAGCCGGCACAACTGGCTACAGGCCAGGCTGGGTATGGTGAAGCCATTTTTGAATACTTATTATTATACGGTATCTGCTCATGCAGACAGAGACACCTATACTTTCTGGGAACACTTGTACAAGCAAAGCCCGCATAAAACCCATGAAGAAGCCTGGTTTCTGATGGAGACACGCTGGATGCTGTATATGGAGATTGGAGATACCCTGAGTTTATTCAGAATGATACCCAGGCGATGGATGGAAGACGGAAAAACCATTTCGTTGAATGGCGTACGCAGTTATTTCGGTAAACTGGATGTGGAAGCCGTTTCACATGTAAACAGGGGATTTATTGAAGCCACTGTTAGCGGGGAATTCATTTCCAAGCCACATACAGTAACGATTAGGTTACCTCATCCTGAAGGAAAAGAACCTGTGAAAGTTACCGGAGGTGTTTATAATAAGGAAACGGAAACCGTTAGAATAGATAGATTTTCTGGCGAAGCAAAAGTGGTATTGCAATTTTGATTTGATTCACTTATAAATAAGCAACTTTAAACGATTATCATTATATAAATGTCCGCCAATCTTCTCGACATATCAACCATTATCGCATATTTTGTTTTAATACTGGTGATCGGTTTTTGGTCGGGCCGGGGAAAACAGGATACTGCAGCGGATTATTTTGTGTCGAAGAAATCCCAGCCCTGGTGGGCCATAGGTATGGCTTATGTTGCAACGGGTTTAAACTCAGAGCAATTGATCGGCATGAACGGTATGGGCTATATGATCGGTCTGCCATTGGTGAATTCTTATCTGAATGCTGCATTGGTATTTTCTGCCCTGATATATGTATTCTTTCCGCTGTATCTGAGAAATGGCATTGTTACCATGCCTCAATATCTGGGTGAAAGATTTGATAAACACAATCAGAATGTGTTCAGCGTACTATTATTGTTGAGCTATATTTTCCTCAGTCTCTCTGTTGTATTGTATGGCGGCGCCAAGCTGTTCGAAGTGTTATATAATATTCCTATTTGGCAGGGTATATTGACAATAGGGTTGGTATCCGGACTGATCACGATTTTTGGAGGTATGTCCTCAATGATCAGCGCCTCCGTGCTTCAGTTTATATTCATGTTCCTGGCAGGAGGAATTTTGTTTTATTTGGGGCTTAATAAACTGCCTGGTGGCTGGCAGGATATTACTGCTAATGCTCCGGGAGGTTTTCATTTGATGCAGCCCATGAACACTCCGATCATGCCCTGGCATGCAGTGGTGTTTTCGCTTTTTAATTTGCAGCTCTATTACTCCTGTATGAATCAGTCTCTCGTTCAAAGAGGGTTTGGTGCAAAAACGGAATGGGATGTTCGTATGGCAGTTGTTTTTGCGCTGGCCTTTGTGTTGTTGCGGCCGTTTCTGGAAATATTTCCGGGTATGATCGCCAGGGCGCTCGCCTCGAACGGATACCCCGAATTCGTAGTTTCCCCGGAAAGGATTGATGATGTCTATCCTATTCTTATACATAATCTGGTTCCTGCCGGATTACAGGGATTGATCATTGTAGGTATTTTAGGAGCCGTCATGTCCACGGTGTCTGCTTTCCTGAACTCTATCTCCACCCTGATCACGTATGATGTATATAAAAAATGGATTCGTAAAGAAGCAAGCGATAAGTCTCTTGTTAAGGTAGGCATGTGGAGTACATTTTTACTTATGGTTTTCAGTATTTTTTATGCGCCTGTAATCGGAGCTTCAGGAGGAATATTTATCTACTTCCAATCCCTGTCCACTTATATGGCGGTACCTGTCGCCACCTGTTTTTTGTTTGGTATGTTTTGGAAACGCACTACGGCAATCGCTTCTCTGGTGGTATTATTAGTAGGTATTCCATTAGGCGCATTACTGCAGTTGTGGATAATTCCGGGTTTATGTTCTGAATACACCATCAGCAGATATGGATTGGATAACTTTTATGTAGTTGGAGGGATCACACAGTTTTTTTGCATTGTAATAATAACGGTGCTGAGTTTAATGACCAAGGCACCGGAGTATAATAAGATCAAACCTTACATCTGGACGAGATCAATGCTGCGATTGCCCAAAAATGAACCCGAAAGGCACTGGTGGCAAAAAGTGGAATTATGGTGGGGGATATTGATATTGGTTTATTTAACCCTTTATATATGCTGGTGGTAAATTGATAAAGACAATGAAACAGGAAACAGAAGATAGAGAATTACAAACAAATCGGACGGCGCTTTCTTTGATGGCGCATCCTGATGATGCTGAGATTCTGTGCGGTGGTACCCTGGCATTGCTTGCACAGCACGGTTGGAATGTAGTTATTGCATCCATGACACCCGGACAGGCTGGCTCCACACAAATGAATGCGGAGCAAATCAGTGCAGTAAGGCGAAAGGAAGCATCTGCGGCTGCAGTGGTAGTGAGCGGCACATATCATTGCCTGGAATCGGAAGACGTATTTATCATGTACGATAAACCTACACTTTTGAAGGTGATTGCATTATTTAGAAAAGTTCAGCCTTCATTGGTTATTACTGCCAGCCCGCAGGATTATATGCTTGATCATGAAATTACCAGTCACCTGGCGCAAACGGCCTGCATGGGTGCCACCATTCCTAATATAGAAATAGCAGGTCTGCCGGTTTTGCCCCAGGTACCACATTTGTATTATGCTGATCCTGTGCAGGGGAAGGATCGTTTTGGTACATCAATTACAGGAGATATGCTCGTTGATATCAGCACTGTGATGAATATCAAAGAAGAGATGTTGTGTTGTCATCAAACCCAGCGCGACTGGTTGCGCACAATATCCAAAGTGGATGAATTTGTATTGATGATGAAATCCTTTTCAGAGCGTAATGGAAGGTTGATCGGTAAACAGTATGCAGAAGGTTACCGGCAGCACCTGGGTTTCAGCTACCCTCAGGATAACCTGTTGGGTAATATACTGAATGAGTTTGTTCATTCCTTAAAAGCAAAAGGATGATATCACAACGCACAGAAAACGGTCTCGCAATACTTAAGCTTGAAAGTGATTTGCTTTGCGTGGAGCTGGCGCCTGCAGTAGGAGGTAAATTTACAAGTGTGTACAACAAATTATTGAATAAGGAATTTCTCTGGCACAACGATTCCTTGCCTTTGGAAAAATTAGATACCGGTGCTGATTATGACAGCAATTTTTGGGGAGGTATAGATGAACTGCTGCCGAATGATATTCCGGAAAAAGTGGATGGTATTGATTATCCTGATCATGGCGAATTATGGACAACTTCTCTTGACTATATCGTAGGTGAACATTCGGTGATATTATCTGGTATATTGCCCCAAAGCAGATTGTTCTATCAAAAAACAATCAGTCTGACAAGCAATCTCCCTGAAGTAAACGTAAACTATTGCATCCGCAACCTGTCGGGTACTACCAGACACTTTCTATGGAAACTGCATGCAGCATTGCAGATTGCGGCAGGCGATCAGATGGAGACTCGGGCAACTACAGCCCGTATCGTTTATCCTGAATCGTCAAGGTTTCAAACAAACCATGAATTCATTTGGCCTGTGATAGAGGATACTGATGCCTCTGTCGTTCCGGTCAAAAACAACACAATGGATTTTTTCTATTTATACGGTGATTCAAACGGCGAAATGTCTATGTTATCACACAACAGGTCACATCGTTTTTCATTAAGGTACGATAAAACGGTATTCCCCTATCAGTGGTATTTTGCTTCCTACGGTCAGTTCAGAGATCATTATACAGCTATACTGGAACCAGCTTCGGCTATGCCTGTAAGTATAAATGAAGCGGCAGCTCTGGGACAATGTTCGGTATTGAAGCCGTGGGAAGAGATCAATACGACAGTGACTATATATGCGGGCAGGATGTGAGGTTGTAGGTTACAGGGTTTGAATGTTTATAGTTTATAGTTTAAGGTTCCGCTGATAGCTGACCGCTGAAAGCCGATAGCTGATCACTCCTAAACAACAATACATGAAAATTGAATCAGTTGACTTTTTTTATTTGAGCATGCCCGAGATATTGGATATTGGTGATGGCAGCCAGGATGCCACGCTGGTCCGCATACGTGCTGGCGGACTGGAAGGATGGGGTGAATGCGAGGCGGCGCCTTTACCTACTATCGCTGCTTATGTTTGTCCTATGTCGCACAGCGCCTGCAAACCGGTAAAAGCATCGGTGGAAGGTATGGATCTGAATGAGCCGGAGGATATTTTGAAGATCAGCAGAAAAGTGCATGAAAACAGCTTTGATCTGTTGCAGGCTGATCACACCTTATCAGGAATAGATATTGCGCTTTGGGATTTACTCGGGAAATACCTGAACGAGCCTGTATATAAGCTGCTTGGGTATAAAAGATCTTATCCTAAAATACCCTACGCTTCCCAGTTATTTGGCGATACGCCGGAACAAACCTATCAGAAAGCAGTTCAGTCGCGTGATGCAGGACATCGTGCTGTGAAATTTGGCTGGGGTCCTATTGGTCGGGGGACTCTGACGGAAGATGAAGCGCATTTCTGGGCGGCACGGGAAGGACTGGGCAAAGAACATTACCTGATGATTGATATTGGTACGGTGTGGGGAGAAGATCCGGAAACAGCCAGACTACGTCTAAAATCTTTGAAAGCGGTAAATGCGTACTGGCTGGAAGAACCTTTTGCGAATATGGCACTTGATGCCTATAACTCATTGGCTAATGCAGAGCCGGCAATACCACTTGCTGCAGGCGAAGGCTGTAATAATTTTGTGCAGGCTGCCGCTATGATCAATCATGCCGGGCTTCAGTTTGTACAGATTGATACAGGAAGAATTGGCGGGATCACCGTGGCTAAACGAGTAGCTGACCTGGCAGTAAAGAAAGGAGTTACTTATGTGAACCATACCTTTACTTCACATCTCGCGCTGAGCGCTTCTTTGCAACCTTTTGCAGGATTGGAAAATGATCTGATTTGCGAATATCCTGTGGAGCCAAAGCAACTGGCATTAGACATTACCACCGGTCATATTACCTTAAACAAATACGGAGAAGTGTCGGTGCCGGAAAAACCGGGCCTGGGTGTTGAAATAAATGGAAAAGCTTTGAATCAATACTTGGTTCAAACTGAGATATTCATAAAAGGGAAACGAGTTTATTCAACACCGGATCTTTAAACTTAACGATATCATGAACTGTTTGTCATATTTTATATTCTTAAGTTTTACATTTTCGATTTGTCTAACGGGCACGGCACAGGATATACCAGGCAGGATGAACGATGTGGCCTTTATATCGGAATTAGATCAAACCGTGCAGTATTATGTAGAAATATTACCCGAAGGCTTCGATAAAGAAAAGAAATACGATTTACTCATCGGACTGCACGGTCATGGTTCAGACCGCTGGCAGTTTGCAAAAGACCTGCGGGGAGAATGTTCCTCTTTCAGAGACTTTGCTGCTCAGCATCAGATGATCGCTATCTCCCCCGACTACCGGGCTAAAACCTCCTGGATGGGGCCTGCCGCAGAGAGAGATATGGTACAGATTATTCAGGAACTAAGACAGAAGTATCGTATCGGCCGGATATTCATAGTGGGAGGCTCTATGGGAGGTACAGCTGCCCTTACTTTTGCAGCAATACATCCTGGGTTAATAAACGGAGTAGTGTCAATGAATGGCCTGGCTAATCATTTTGAATATGGAAAATTTCAGGATGCTATTGCGGCGTCATTTGGAGGGGATAAACAAACGATCCCTATGGAATATAAAAAACGCAGCGCTGAATATTGGCCGGAAAAATTGACTATGCCCATCGCTTTTACTGTGGGAAAACAGGATTCCGTTGTGCCTCCAGAGAGTGTAATACGACTGGCCCGCGTATTGCAAATATTGGGTCGTCCGATTCTGCTGAATGTAGATAAAACGGGTGGACACGAAACGGGTTATAAGGATGCTTATGATGCGATGACGTTTATGTGGAATAACGCAAACAAAAGATAAAACTATATGACAACAGGAAGGCTGTTTAATAACCAGGTCGCCGTTATTTCAGGGGGAGCTGATGGATTAGGCAGGGCCATCGCCAGACGTTTAGGGTCTGAAGGCGCAAAGCTGGCTATATATGACAACAATACAGGTAAACTCGGATCAGTCGTTGCCGAACTGCAGGAAGCCGGTTGCGAAGCCCGTGGTTTTGCAGTGGATATTTCCAGAGAGCAGGATGTTGCCCAGGCATTTGAGGAAGCAGCAGCTCATTTCGGGCGCATTGATATCATGGTAAATTCAGCGGGAATTGTAGGTCCCACCAATACTTCCATCCTTAATTATTCCGTAGATGATTTCGACAAGATATATAGGGTAAACCTGCGGGGTGCTTTCCTGATGTCGAAATATGCTTTGCAGGCGATGGTAAAGCAGGAGTATGGCAGAGTGCTGTTAATAGCTTCGATTGCGGGAAAGGAAGGTAACCCTTTTATGTCGGGATACTCGGCAACAAAAGCAGGAGTGATAGGTCTGGTGAAAGGCCTGGGAAAAGAGTTTGCCACGAAGGGCATAACGGTAAATGGGTTGGCGCCGGCGGTTATTAAAACGGCAATGAATGAAGATACCGCACCTGAGCAATTGGCTTATATGACCGCTAAGATACCAATGGGACGTCTGGGTACAGTTGAAGAAGTAGCGGCAATGGCATCATTTATTGTATATGCTGAAAATAGTTTTTCAACGGGATTTGTTTACGATATATCCGGTGGGAGGGCCACTTACTGATGGAAAATACAATACGAAAAACGGTTATCGTACTTGGTGGCTCTTCTGGTATAGGCAAAGCGATCGCCCAGCGTTTTGCACATGAAGGCTGGCTTGTGGTGATTGCTTCTCCGGATCTGCACCAGTTAGAGCCTGTTAGAAATACTTTGGAAGGGGACGGGCATATTTCAATAGAGATGGATGTAAGGAATGATGCACATCATTTAGGTTTCATAAAGCAATTAAAGGAACGAGGGATAAAACATTTTGATACCTTAGTTAACAGTATTGGTATTTCACAACATTTTGATGTGCTTGAAAAAGATTTCAGTGCCTGGAACAATACCTTGGAAGTAATGTTATATGGTACAGTGAAAAGCTGCAGAATGCTTGTGCCCCTGATGTATAATGGCGGGCGCATTATACAGATCACCTCAATTCATCATTGCCGGGTGGAAAAAGGCAGTTCGGCTTATGGAATGGCAAAAGCTGCCATTACTCAGTTCACACGATCACTGGCATTGGAGTTGGCCCCAAAGAATATTCTTGCCAATACTATTGCCCCGGGTTTTATTAATACACCGATGTCAGTAAAAGAGAACGGGGAAAACGAACTGGAAACGACCTGGTTTAAAGACAACTATATAAAATATGAGCATCTGCCATTAAAACGCGCCGGAAGACCGGAAGAAGTGGCAGGCGTTGCTTATTTTCTCGCAGGGCCTGATGCTTCTTATATTACCGGATCTGTTATTACAGTAGATGGAGGACTGACCATTACGTTTTAACTTATAGTCAAACCAGAGACGTTTAATATGAGAAGCTGCGGCAATCTCAAATCTTAAATTTTAAATTTCAAATTCTCAAAGACTCATCATCTCCTTAAACTTCACTGCCTGGCGACGGCTTACCTCAATTTTTTCACCACCCTTAATTTCCAACAGCAGTCCACCATTGAAATAGGGCTCCACCTTTTCTATCATGCGAAGATTGACTATATGTTTACGGTTTGCACGAAAGAAAACTTTTTCATCAAGTCTTTCTTCAAGTGCATTGAGTGATTTTAGAATTAATGGTTTGTGTGTACTGAAAAATACTTTAGCATAGTTGCCTACACTTTCAAAAAGTCTTATCTCACTCAGTTTTACAAACCAGCAACGTTCCCCGTCTTTTACAAATACCTGGTCGTTTTCGCCAAGCATACCACGCTGTACAGCCGGAAAACCCGGTATTGCTGTAGTTGTGGATTCTCTTTCTTCAATATTATCCAGTTTGTGAAGGGCATCTGCAAGTCGTTTTGGTTCTACAGGCTTAAGCAGATAGTCCAATGCATTTACTTCAAATGCTTTTAATGCATATTCATCATAGGCTGTGGTAAAAATTACATGAGGCATCCTGTCCAGTTCAGTAAGCATATCGAACCCTGTTTTTCCCGGCATTTGTATGTCCAGAAATACCAGGTCAGGCGCCATCCCTTCAATTTTCTCAATCCCTTCATTGGCATTAGCCGCTTCTGCAATAACTTCTATGTCAGGGTGATCCTGTAATAATTTTTTTAATTCTGTTCTTGCCAGTCTTTCATCATCAATAATAATTGCACGTTTTGTCATATTTTGTTTTGTTGTGTTTGTTGTGAAAGGTGAATCATGAAAGGCGATACGATAAACGTGAGCGCTGTCATACATTCCGCTCCTGTCTGTCACCTCACGCCTTATTTTTATCATCTCACGCCCATCACCTTATACTGCCACTGCCCATAGCTCAAAGCCCATAGCCCATAGCCCATTGCTCAAAGCCCACCGCCCATAGCTCAAAGCCCATAGCCCACCGCCCACTCATTTCCCCGCGCTATGATATACCGGCATAATAAGTTTTGCTTCAACTATATTACCGGGAAGATCCTTTATGGTAAATTTTGCTTTTTCACCAAAGAGCAGGTTAAGCCTGTCTTGTGTGCTTTGCAGCCCAAACCCCCTGTATGCAGAGCTCCCGTTTAGTTTACCACTATTTCTGATAATGATTTCATGGTGATCGTCTACAAAGTCGGAAACTATGGTTATGATTCCACCATTCATTTGTTTGTTAATACCATGTTTAATGGCATTTTCTGCCAGTGTCTGTATCATCATTGGTGGTATAGGCTGATCAAGTGTATCTTCATCTATGTCAAAACGCACTTTTAATCTTTCTTCAAAGCGCATTTGCTCCAGCGCCAGGTAATCTTTTACAATATTGAGTTCCTGTTCGAGCGGCACAGTTTCCATTTTTTCAGTTTGCATACTGCTTCGCAAAATATTACTTAATTCGGTAATCGCCTGCCTTGCCCGTTCGGGATTTTCATCTACCAGTGCACGTATACTGTTGAGCGAATTGAAAATAAAATGAGGATTGATATGCGATTTGATGGTTTTTAGTTCAAGCTCTTTTACCATCGATTGCAGGCGGAAAGTATCTACTTCCTGTTTTTTATTTTTCTGGAAATAATGATATATATAATAAATGAGCACCCACACCATCAATACCACAAAGCTGTCGAAGAACTTAAACACCACCCTGTCAAAAAAAGGCTTTTTCCGGTTAGCTGATAATTCAGAAAGGTTTAGCCATTCAAATAACCTCAGCGACAAAAATGAATAAATGAAACTGGCGGTAACCAGCATTATAAAGAGCCGGAGGATCATTTTTTCAAAGGGAAGGTTAAGCCAGTTGCGGTTGACAATAATATTCCGCATTGTATGGGTAATAGGAATACCTAATGCAAGTACAATCACAAGTCTGCCAAAAAATTGCCCTGACACCCCATCGCCATAAGAATATTCAAAAAAAATATTCATCAGCGAAAGTCCACCCCAGCCGCAAATCTGGCACCACCAGTATCTCGATATTTTATTGATCATATTCAAATCTAAACATTTCCGGCAGTCGCCAAAAATATTGTATTATTAGTGGTGATTTTAGGGGGTTAACGGCAGAAATTGAGATAAGAAACCAGAGAGAAAATTGAGGGGTCGGAGGATTTCTCACGTTTACTGTCTCCCGTTTATCATTTGACATAACCCTATAAGTATCAACAGTGAAATGCTTAAATTACACCTCCCTGATAATTCTATAGCCGGAAAACAATTATGCATTATTTTTGCCTGTTTTAAAGCACATTAATGGAAATAGCGCCTGGTACTCTTTTACAAACTATTCAAAGCCCTGAAGATCTGAAAAGATTGAGCAAGGAACAATTGCTGCAGGTATGCAATGAATTGCGTCAATATATCATTGATGTGGTAAGTGTGCATGGCGGGCATTTTGGTGCAAGTCTCGGAGTGGTCGAGTTAACAGTAGCACTTCATTATGTTTTTAATACTCCATACGACCAGTTGGTATGGGATGTGGGTCACCAGGCTTATGGTCACAAAATTCTTACCGGCAGGCGCGATAATTTTTATACCAACCGAAAATATGGTGGCTTAAGCGGATTTCCACGCCGGGCTGAAAGTGAGTATGACAGTTTTGGTGTGGGTCATTCTTCCACGTCTATTTCAGCAGCGCTGGGAATGGCAATTGCGGCAAAACATAAAGGTGAAGACAGAAAATCGGTCGCCATTATTGGTGATGGTGCAATGACGGCGGGACTGGCTTTTGAGGGTATGAACCATGCGGGGGTATCTGATGCCGATATGCTTATTATCCTCAATGATAACTGCATGAGCATTGATCAGAACGTTGGTGCATTGAAGGAATATCTTACAGACATTACAACTTCGCATACATATAACAAATTCAAGGATGATATATGGAATGCCCTTGGTAAACTGCCGGTGGGTAAGCGCTTTAGCAGGGAAATGGCCAGCAAGCTGGAGCATAGTATAAAAGGATTTGTAAATAAAAGCAGTAATTTGTTTGAAGCTTTGAATCTCCGGTATTTTGGTCCAATAGATGGTCATAATGTTACCAAGCTGGTTGATATTCTGCAGGACCTGAAAAAAATTCCAGGCCCTAAATTACTGCATATACTCACCGTGAAAGGTAAGGGCTATGCACTTGCCGAAAAGGATCAGACCAAATGGCATGCACCGGGGTTGTTTGATAAAATCACCGGAGAAATTTATAAAAAGAAATTTGAACTTCCCCAGCCGCCAAAATACCAGGATGTATTTGGGTACACTATTATTGAACTGGCAGAGAAGAATGATAAAATATTCGGAATAACACCCGCCATGCCAACAGGCTCCTCACTTAAATTCATGATGGACAAAATGCCTGACAGGGCGCTGGATGTGGGTATCTGCGAGCAGCATGCCGTTACGTTGAGTGCCGGTATGGCTACCCAGGGACTGAAAGTGTTTTGCAATATTTATTCTTCCTTTATGCAAAGGGCCTACGACCAGGTAGTGCATGATGTGGCTATACAAAATCTTCCGGTAATATTTTGCCTTGACAGGGCAGGGCTTGTAGGTGAAGACGGCGCCACTCATCATGGCGCTTATGATATAGCCTATATGCGGTGTGTACCCAATATGATTGTGAGTGCACCAATGAATGAAAGTGAACTACGCAATCTTATGTACACAGCTCAGTTGGATTCTACTCAGAACCCATTTGTTATTCGTTACCCCCGTGGCGAAGGTGTTATGCCGGAGTGGAAAAAAGAAATGCAGGAAATAAAAATTGGAACAGGAAGAAAACTTAAGGACGGAACAGATATAGCCATATTATCTTTGGGGCACCCAGGAAATTTTGCTGCGGCTGCTATAAGGGATCTTCGTACCGAAGGACTGAATCCTGCACATTATGATATGCGATTTGCAAAGCCGCTTGATGAGCAGCTTTTGCATGATGTGTTCAGTAAATTCTCAAAAATCATTACTGTAGAAGACGGGACAGTTAAAGGTGGTTTTGGAAGTGCGGTATTGGAATTCATGGCTACTCATAAATACCATGCAGAAATAAAGATACTGGGAATACCTGATCATATTATTGAACAGGGAACCTGCAAAGAACTGCACAGAGAAGCAGGTTATGATGCTGCCGGAATAGCAGAGGCAGTAAGAGAAATGATGAGTTCGAAAATGAAAACAACAGTGTTCGGATAACCTGGAATAGTTTCACTTAAAATTGCTGAAATTTTCTTTGAACCTTTACGTGAAATACTTTTTCAGGTAAGATCAATTGAAATATTATCATTGAAATTTTTATTAGTAATATGAAAACACTAAACTCTGCACTTGCTATATTGACAACTTGTTTTACTGTCTCCTGCAATTTTTCCTCAAAAAATATCAATATGTCTTTTCATTGGCCTAAAGGGGTACAACCACCGGTAGCAAAAGTGATAGCTCATCAAAGAATCATTCACAACGATACTGTTGAAGATAACTATTACTGGATGAATGATTATTTCAAAAAAGGACCGGATAGTAATGCTGTAGTGGAATACCTGAAAGAAGAGAACGCTTACCTGGATACCATGATGAGCGGAACTAAATTGTTTCAGCAGCAACTCTTCGAAGAAATGAAAGGAAGAATCAGGGAAAAAGATGAATCTGTACCTGTTTTTAAAAACGGATATTACTATTATACCCGCACCGAAGACGGACAACAATATTTTAAATATTGCCGTAGAAAAGGAAGCCTTGAATCACCCGAAGAAGTTTTGCTCGATGTGGATCAGCTTGCACATGGACACCCTTATTATTCAGCTTCACACTTTTCTGTAAGCGATGACAATCGTTTACTGGCTTTTGCCGTAGATACACTTTCCCGCAGGCAATACGATATATATGTAAAAAATATTGAGACCGGGGAAATAATCCGTGAAGGTATCAGCGGTACTACCGGGGAATCTGTATGGGCAGCGGATAACAAAACATTATTCTATACTCAGAATAATCCGGAAACCTTACTGTCGGAGAAAATTAAAAGGCACAAGTTGTATACTAATGCTTCAGAAGATGTTATAGTATATGAAGAAAAAGATCCCTCCAATTATATAGAAGTAAAAAAATCAAAATCAGGCAGGTTTGTATATATCATCTCAATAGCTACTCTTTCCTCCGAAGTTCGATTTATTAACGCCAGTAATCCCAATGATATTTTTCAGGTATTTCAACCACGAATGAAGGATGTGCTGTATAGCGTAGACGATCTTGGAGATACATTTTATATACTTACCAATCTTGAGGCTAAGAATTTCCGGTTAATGCAATGTCCCCTTAGTAACACAGGAAGCAGTAACTGGAAGGAAGTGATCCCCAATCGTAAAGATGTCCTTCTCCAAAAAATTGATGTGTTTAAAAACTTTTATGTGGTTACGGAAAGAAAAAACGGACTCGTTCAATTGCGCATACACCAGATTGCAACAGGCGAGGAACATTATATAGATTTTGGTGAACCTGCTTACAGAGTGTATACCGGCCCCAATCCTGAGTTTAACAGTGATGTTCTCAGATACAATTATACTTCTCTTGTCACACCCGCCTCTGTATATGATTATAATATGAGTACCCGTCAGAAAGAGTTGAAAAAACAGCAGGAAGTAGTTGGCGGATATAATCGGGATAATTACGTGACCGAACGTTTATACGCAACTGCAAAAGACGGCACTTCGGTTCCGGTTTCTGTTGTATATAAAAAGGGATTTGAAAAAAACGGACTATCGCCATTACTATTATATGGATATGGTGCCTATGGTATAGTGATGGATGCTGCTTTCAATAGTAGCAGACTGAGTTTGCTCGACCGTGGTTTTGCCTTTGCAATTGCCCATATACGCGGCGGGGAGGAGATGGGACGCGAATGGTATGAAAACGGAAAAATGTTTAAAAAGAAAAACACTTTTACCGATTTTATTGATTGTGCAGAGTTTTTGATTAAAGAAAAATATACTTCAAAACAACACCTCTATGCACAGGGTGGGAGTGCCGGGGGATTATTAATGGGCGCGGTAGTCAACATGGCGCCTGATCTTTGGAATGGGGTGATTGCGCAGGTTCCATTTGTTGATGTGGTGAATACGATGCTTGACGAAAGTATTCCCCTCACCACCAATGAATATGATGAATGGGGAAACCCCAACCAGGAAGAAGCATATACCTATATGAAATCTTATTCGCCTTATGAGAATGTAGGAAAAAAGAGATATCCGAATATGTTGGTTACAACAGGACTGCACGATAGCCAGGTACAATATTTTGAACCTGCCAAATGGGTAGCAAAACTCAGGGCAACAAAAACCGATAATAACGTTCTGTTGTTTCATACCAATATGGATTACGGACACGGGGGCGCATCAGGGAGATTCGACTATCTGAAAGATATAGCCCTTCAATATGCATTTTTATTTTCACTGGAGAATATAGATAAGTAGTTTGAATCGGACTTTCCACCTTACAATTTTTTACAGTAGGTTTGTTGAGTAAAAAATTGTGACCATGAAAAAGTTTTTTGTTACACTCACACTATGTATAGTACTTTTTAATGCCCGTGCCGATGAGGGTATGTGGCTGCCGTTGCTGCTTGGTAAGCAGGTTTATGCCGATATGGTGAAGCGGGGTTTGAAACTAACGGCAGAGCAACTGTATAGTATAAATAAAGCTTCCATCAAAGATGCTATTGTCATCTTTGGCGGAGGATGTACCGGTGAGATTGTGAGCAATGAAGGATTGATTTTCACCAATCACCATTGTGGTTATGCAGCTATTACTGATGCAAGTACCGTAGAGCATAATTATTTGAAGGATGGATTTTGGGCTTATAATAAATCGCAGGAAATACCTGCCAAAGGACTTAGCGTACAGTTTCTGCTCCGTATAGAAGATGTTACACCCAGGATTGACTCTGCACTTAATGGATTGTCAGGTACAGAACGTGCTCAAAAACAATCGGAGCTTATTGCAGAAATAAATACTCAATATTCTAATCCTGCAAAAAATGTAGAAGCAAGGGTAAGTCCACTTTTTAAAAATAATCAGTTCCTGGTTTTCATTTATCAACGCTACACCGATATCCGGCTGGTTGGTGCACCACCCGAAAGTGTTGGAAAGTTTGGTGGTGATACCGATAACTGGGAATGGCCAAGACATACCGGTGACTTTTCAGTTTTCAGAGTATATGCATCTGCAGATGGCAGTCCTGCTGATTATAGTGCAGCTAATATCCCATTGAAACCAAAATATTTTCTTCCTGTTTCTATTAAAGGTTTTAATCAAGGAGATTATGCCATGATATTTGGATATCCCGGCAGTACCAACCGCTACGAAACTTCCTATGGTATAAAATTGGCTACTGATATCAACAATCCCAGCCTTGTAGGTTTACGTGATGTACGTCTGAAAGCAATGTTCAGGGAAATGAAAAAAGATCCGGCTGTGAAATTACAACTCGCTTCCAGTTATGCAAGTATTGCTAATTACTGGAAGTTTTATGACGGCGAAACCAAACAATTGCTCAAATATCATATTTATGAGCAAAAGCAGCAGGATGAGCAAAAATTTATACAATGGGCAAAAGGCAAACCTGAATTTGAAAATGTTTTTACGGAATGGCCCAAAGTGTATGATGCATGGCGGCCTTATGCCAGACAGCGGGTATATCTTTTTGAGGGTATTCTTGGATCACCTCTGGCAAAATTTGCCGGCACATTAATGAAACTGGAAAATGATATAGTAAAACAAGGAGCAGATGCTGCAGTGGTAAAAAAAGATATAGAAGCGGCAACAGAGGCAAGAAAAAAATTCCTTGCTGATGAAAACAAAATATCAGATCAGCAGATTCTTGCAGCAACCTGCGAAATGTTTTATAACGATATAGACAGGAATCAGCATCCTATTGGTTTTTATGAAGGTATCAAATCTGCTTTCGGTGATCTGAAAGATCCTGAGACATATAAGAAATGGAGTATGGCCGTATTTAGCGGTACCATAATTTTTGACGATGCCAAGTGGCTTGCTTTTACCAAGAATCCTGATGCAGTTACTTTGCAAAACGATCCTGCATATTCATACGCCGGTGCTTTTATTAAAAATTATGTCAGTAAATATGAGCCCCTGTACCGGCAATTTGTTTTAAAGAATGATGAGTTAGGAAGGCTTTATTTAAAAGGGATTATGCAAATGCATCCCGGCAAAAAAATGTATCCGGATGCCACATTTACCATGCGGGTAAGTTATGGCAATATTAAAAGCTATAGTCCCCGTGATGCGGTGGAATATGAGTATTATACTACAATGAAAGGTGTAATGGAGAAATATATTCCCGGTGATTATGAGTTCGATCTACCTGCAAAGCTGGTGGAGCTTGTGAAGAAAAAAGACTTTGGACAATATATAGATAAAAAGGCCAACGACCTGGTAGTATGTTTTATCACCAATAATGATATAACCGGTGGCAACTCCGGCTCTCCTGTAATTGACGGAAAAGGGAATCTGATAGGACTTGCTTTTGACGGCAACTATGAGGCCCTTAGTCATAAACTTGCATTCGACAAAAACCTGAACAGAACGATTTGTGTGGATGTACGCTATGTGCTGTGGTGTATTGATAAGCTTGGCGGTGCCGCCAACATAATTAAAGAATTAAAGCTGGTTAAGCAATAATATTTTAAAGGATAATTAATACACATTCTATATCCTGTCACATGCAGTTGAAATACTGCCTGTGACAAAATATTTGACTACTGCAGATTAATTAATTTCCAAATTTTGGAACTATATCCAAATTGGTTATTGACTAACCGGATAAGTACATTTATAAGGAGTGTATTTCAGCAAAAAATTTGGATTGGCAGATGGATCTGTAAACTCAACATATCCTTTTGAACTTATAGCAAAACCAAAAACAGAGGCATTAGTTACAGGCACATCTGCAACCTGGGACCAGGTATTGGAATACGGATTGTATTTATAAAAATCTTTAAAAAAAGTATTCATTGTTCTTCCACATCCTGCAAACGCTGTACTGCCAATGACAAACACACTGGGATGGTATCTTGGCAACCCGGGAAAATCAGATTTTGTAGTCCAGTTATCAGTTACCGGGTCATATTCCAAAAGTTTTTTGAGATGAATTGTTGAATTTTCTGTGATGTATTTACCGGCAAGTACATAACCTTTATTTACCGCACTGAAACCTGTTGCATAAGCCGTGCGGTTTAACGAAGGCATATCTGCTTTTGGTGTCCATTCATTGTTTGAAGGATCATATTCCCAGGTTTCACGTAAAGTTACTGCATTAGAATTTTGTTCACTCAGTCCTCCGGTTATATATCCTTTGGTACCGATTGAAAAGGTAGCTGCACTGCCTTCTATTCTTCTCGATCCAGGAAAGTTTGCCTTCTGTACCCAGGTGTTAGTTCCAAAATCATATTCCCAAAATGGATGAGTCAGTGAATTGATATCCAGGTTGCCGATATATCCTTTATTGCCAATGGTAAATCCAAAATTTGGCCGGTCTAATGGATTGTTGGCAAATGGTATTGCTGAACGCAATAGCTGCCAGCCTGATCCATTATAAATGCGAATCAGGTCGGTTGCCGCATCAAAAACATAAAGCTTGTTGTTGTACTCCAGTGCTGTGGGAATATTAAAAGTAAAATTATCAGCATGTCCATAAATAGTTGCATCAGTTTGCCAGAAATTACCATAGCAATTAGGTCTTGCAGAAATTGGAACTTCCGCAGTGTTAGTCCCTTTTAATTTAATCGTCTCCTTGGTACAGGCAAACAGCAGGAATGTACTGAGTGTGAAGAGCAGGCAATCAGGTTTCATAAAAATAATTTTACGATTTGGGAAAATATTAATTGAGTAAAATGATTTTTTTACTCATAGCATTGCTGATCAGATAACAAACCTCCTGTAAGTTGTTACCCTTTTTCAGGTATAAAAGTATAGCCCTGATAAAACCCGGTCAACCCCAATATGGGGGATGGTGTGAGAAAACCTGGGATATGTGCAGACAATTTACCCCAATCTTTGCCCTTGTTTTTCCAATTGCATTTTCAACTCTGTATAGTTTACTTTTTGAATGCTGATGTGATTGTCTATAGCGTTTACAGCAGCAGTGGCAGCCGATTCTCCAAGTATCATAAATACCGGTTCCATGCGAATAGATCCATAGGCTACATGCGAACTGGATAAACATACCGGCACCAACAAATTCTCACATTCTTTTTCTTTGGGTATAATTGATTGATAGGAGATACGGTAAGGTTCGGGAACATGTACCCCAAAATCACCTTCATTTTGCACATAGCCCTCAGCAGTTACATAGCGCTGCACATTGTGTGAGTCCAGAGTATAGGAACCCATACCGATGGAATCGTTAACCGGGTTCCTGCCCAGGATTTCATTTTCGGTCATCACCTGTTTTCCCACCATACGCCGGGCTTCACGGATATACAACTGATGCGGCCAATGGTTGTTATCCAGAAATTCATCTTTAGCCAGTCCCCAGGTATTAAACTCTTTCTGCACATCACGGGGAATACGTGGATCGGTGGCGATAAAATACATCAGTCCCTGCTGATAGATTTTGTGTTCTTCTAAAATTTGTTGCCTGATAGCATACGATCCTTCGGGATAGGCATAGTTCATGCCGATATTGTCAGTGCTGAAGGGGCCATGATTATTCGAATCAGTTTTATGATTGGGAAGGGGATCGAATTTCTGAAAAAGCTCCCGCCAACCGCTATTGAACACTCTTACGAGTAACTCATACTGATGGGGATCGTAACCTTTTGGCTGCGGAAAAGGAACCCGGTTATCCGGATGGCTGGACAAACACATGCGATAGCAATAAGCCTGAATTTTTTTATCTCCGTCACCATATCTGCCCGGTGGTTCGGCAGCAATGTGCGGCAGCAAACCACTGGAAGGATTCCCGGGTATCCTGTAGGGATCAATGTTTGATTTAAAGTAGTGTCCATGATGGAATACTCCGGTTAGTACCCCACCCCATTTTTCCTTGTACAAAGCAGCAGGTTCTCTTCCAAATGTATAACTAACACGCGTAGCCGCCATCAGGTCTCCTTCGTAAGTGGCATCTATAAACATCTTGCCCTGAAACACTTTTCCGCTAAGCGTTCTTATGGCTGTGATCTTCCCTTTTTTAACCGTCACTCCCTTTTCACGATCCAGCCATTCATCACGCCATACCTGTATCTGATTTTCTTTTATAAAATCTTCAAACACTTTTTCAGCAGCATGTGGTTCAAAAATCCACATCGTTCTGTTTTCGCCGTCTACTGCCGGAGTGCCCTGCCCTTTGTTACCATATTCTTCTCTTTTCTGCCACTTCCAGGAATCGGGATTACTATAATGGAGAAACAGCCGATGATAAAATTCCCTTGCCAGTCCACCAATCACCGTTTTGTTGCCGGTATCTGTGAATCCCAAACCACCGGATGTCATACCACCCAGATGCAGATCGGGAGATACTATAATTACGGATTTCCCCAGCTTTTTTGCCTGTACAGCCGCCGTAACGGCTGCAGATGTTCCTCCGTAAATGATAATATCTGCAGTGTAGCTTTCTTTTTCATTTCTTGAGGTAGCAGCTAATGCGGGTACACCGGCAGCAGCAATGATACTGCCGCTAACCGTCAGTGATTGTAAAAATTTTCTTCTTTGCATGAGCTTGGTTTATGAATCTTATTTCGGTTCAGTGGCCATTTAATGCTGAACAATACTGATCTTTTTTGATGAGTGCTCAGGAATACACAAATATTTTTTGAGTTGATTGTTGTAATGTTTATTGCGGTTGGGTCATATTCTTCTCTAAGTAAGGATCCTGCTGCAACCAGCGCTGTAATGCTGCTACATTGACCTGCTGCACAGCAATATTATCCCTTATTGCCATGGAAGCTGCCATAGCAGTGGTTTGTCCCAGTACCATAAAGACGGGTTCCATCCGGATGGAGCCGTAAGCAATATGGCTGGAAGAAAGGCATACCGGCACCAGCAGGTTGGTACATTCCTTTCGTTTAGGCGTAACCGAACGATAAGAAATGTCATAAGGCTGTTTTACCTTAACTTCCACGTTGCCTTCATTCTTTACCATGCTATTCACAACTATCCGGTCGCAATTGTGACTATCCATACCGTAAGATGCCAGACCAATTCCATCTGCTACTGTAACTTCTCCCCGGCAGTTATGCTCCGTCATTACATATTCACCCACCATGCGTCTTGCTTCACGAACATAAAGCTGGGGTGTAAAATTGCCAAACTGTTCATACTCATCTTTAGGATATCCCCAATTGCGTACAAACCGTTGCAGGGTATCAGGTACACGTGGATCGGATACCATAAAATAAAGCAATCCTTTAGTATAGGAGTACGCTTGTTCCAGCATTTTATCTCTCTCCCTATGGCCGTCTTCCGCCCATTGCTGGTTCATCCCGA
This sequence comes from Chitinophagaceae bacterium, assembly GCA_039811345.1. GTDB lineage: Bacteria > Bacteroidota > Bacteroidia > Chitinophagales > Chitinophagaceae > Agriterribacter. The sequence continues at coordinate 66,964 of JBDHYJ010000005.1, read as the reverse complement.
TCATATCAGTTGAAAAACCACCACGGTTATTGATATCCGTCTTACGGTTAGGCATCAGGCTCCAGATAAAATAGTTGTTGATATTTCTCATGGTGGGCTGTGCTTCAAAAAGTCTTGCCATCAGCTCGTAGCGGGTGGAGTCGTAGTCTTCCGGACGGGTAATGGGAATCCGGTTTTCAGCACTATCGGTAAGGCATATCCTGAAATTATAGGCCTGTATTTTTTTATCTCCCCTGCCTGCAGGTTGTGGTTTGTTCTTCGTTATGCCCCATACCAGTCCGCTGGCAGGATCACCGGGAACTATATAGGGACTTACCCCATCAGGGAACTGGTGATAGCCCGATTGTTTATGATATTCCGGTAGTTGAAATCCGTTGAGGGTTTCATTGTACACACTGTTGTCTTCGCGTCCCGATACATAGGAAACACCTGCCTTCGCCATTAAGTCACCCTCGTAGGTACAGTCAATAAATTGCTTTGCACGCACACTGACAACTGTCCCTGCCCCGGTGTTTTTAAGTTTGATGGACTGGATAACTGTTCCCTTCATCTTCACCTTAGTCAGTTCGGTTTGCAGCATCAGAGTTACTTTCCCCTCACGAATAAAATCCTGCATTACGGCAAGGGCCACACGAGGTTCAAAAGTCCATTGCTCACCGGGTAACCCATACTTCTCAGCTACCCGCCTGTAAAACTGCAGCGACAATCCCGTGATTGCCTCTTTTATGCCGGCATCTGTCTTACCCAGTCCACCTGTAGTCAGTCCACCAATTCTGCTTCCAGGTTCAATGAGCATGACGCTGTTACCACATTTTGCAGCGGTATATGCAGCGACAACACCTGCGGATGTAGCCCCGTAAATGCAGATATCCACAGTATGCATATCTGCTTTGCCGGGTTGTGCTAAGGAAGGATAATTTAGTAGCACAAATACAGATAGCAGGAAGAGGCTTATATTTTTATACTTCATCGTGATATTAATTGAAAAATTTGCAGGTTGTAAATTACAAGTTGCACATACCTGAAACCTTCAACAAGTAACTTGTAACTTTTCTTAGTACCCCGGATTCTGATCCTGTTGTTCAATGTCCGGATTGTTATCAATTTCTTACTGCGGTATCGGACAAAGGAGACGGGAATGGTTAAAAGTAATTAATTTTAAACTCCCATTTTTGACATTTCTTTTGTGTAAATCATAATTGTTAGAAAAATTACAGGTTATATTTTTAGATGTAGTTATTGCTTAATATAGTATCCAATTATTGTCCAGTATAAAGAAACGACAGTATATAAAGTGTAAAACTGCAAATATTCATCTTCTTATATTTTCATGTTATATAAAGATTATTCAGCATCCAAAAATCCTTATTGGAGATTTAGCACATTATCTATTTAATATTTTGAAATGGCAGTATATTATATATAAGCTACTTTAACTAAAGGATTCATAGGTTTCGTATCTTGTTGCATTTAACCCTATTTAAAATTAGCATGCCACGGAATCGGTTATTCGTATTATCAGTTATAATATCAGTCAACGTAATCTGCCTGTTGTCTTGCCGTCATGATCAGGACACTCTTAACCTTACAAAAAATGCGCATATCATTCTTATTGGAAATAATCTTGGTTCCCGGATGATGAATTACGGGCATTTTGAGACAGAGTTGTATTTGCGGTATCCTGATTGCAACCTATATATACGTAATATGTGCGATGGCGGTAATACACCTGGTTTTCGTCCTCACTCTGCACGTCCAAACCCCTGGGCATTTCCCGGTGCAGAAAAATTTCAAACAGAATTAGCAACGAATCCGCACAGTGAGGGATTCAATGAATTTCCCGATCAATGGATCACCCGCCATAAAGCGGATATTATAATTGCTTTTTTTGGATTTAATGAATCTTTTCAGGGAAGAGAGGGATTGGAAAACTATAAGGCAGAATTGGATGCTTTTATTAAGCATACATTACAACAAAAATATAATGGTAAGTCTGCACCACAATTGGCTATTGTTTCTCCTATCGCATTTGAAGACCTCTCTGCAAAAGCGGATCTGCCTGATGGTAAAAAGGAGAATGAAAATCTTTCTTTGTATACAGAAGCTATGAGGAAAGTTGCCGAAAGTAATAACGTACATTTTATTGATGTTTTTGGGCCTACAAAAAAATGGTTTGAAGAAACCGGTTCACCATTTACCATTGATGGTTCACAACTCACAAATGCAGGATATGAAAAACTGGCACCTCTGCTGGCTGACGGTATTTTTGGAAAGAAAAAAACTGAGGCAGAACCTTATCGTTTCCTCGTTCATGCAGCCGTACAGGAAAAGAACTGGATGTGGCATAAAGATTTTAAAATCCCTAATGGTGTACATGTTTATGGCCGACGCTACAATCCTTTCGGTCCGGATAATTACCCGGCAGAACTTGCCAAAATCCGGGAGATGACGCTGCTGCGAGATGAAGCTATTTGGCAGGCGGTAAAAGGAAAAAAAATGGATTTGGAGGCTGCTGATGCAAAAACTTCGGCATTGCCGGAAGTGAAAACCAATTACGAATCGAATAAGAAAAACGGAAACCTTAGGTATCTATCAGGAGAGGAAGCTATTACTCAGTTTAAATTGGCGCCGGGATATAAAATTAATTTATTCGCCTCTGAGAAAGAGTTTCCTGATCTGGCTAAACCTGTACAGATATCTTTCGATAATAAAGGTCGGTTATGGGTAGCTGTGATGCCTACTTATCCTCACTGGAGACCGGGCGACCCAAGGCCGAATGACAAGATCATCATTCTGGAAGATACAAATGGAGACGGTAAGGCAGATAAACAGATTACATACGCAGACCACCTGCATCTGCCATTGGGGTTTGAATTATCCCACGAAGGAGTGTACGTGTCCCAGGGTACCAATTTTGTATTGCTGAAAGATACGAACGGTGATGATAAAGCCGATACACAGGAAATCTTGCTGAGTGGCTTTGACGATCATGACACACATCACAATCATCATGCTTTTACTACCGATGCCTCTGGTGCTATTTATATGGGGCAGGGTGTGTTTTTATTGAATGATATCGAAACTTCGTATGGGCCTGTACGTGGTACCAATGGCGGGTTTTTCCGGTATAATCCGGCACGCCATAAATTAGATCGGATTGCTCAATTATCTATTCCTAACCCCTGGGGAATTGCGTTTGACCAATGGGGGCAGGCATTTTATCAGGAAACATCAGGGCCTGATGTTAGCTGGATGTTACCTGGAACTGTGAAATCAAGATACGGAGTATTTACACCCAAGTCGCGCAGCCTTATTGAGAAAGCGCACAAAGTGAGGCCTACTTCAGGATTAGAATTTGTTTCAAGTCGCCATTTCCCGGATGATGTGCAGGGCGATATGCTGATAAATAATACAATTGGTTTTCTGGGTACCAAACAGCACCGCATTACCGATAGCGGAACAGGGTATGAAGGCAGGCACCGGCAGGACCTGGTGCAGTCATCTGATCCTAATTTTCGCCCTGTTGATCTTGAGTTTGCACCTGATGGTTCGCTGTATATTGCCGACTGGCATAATGTTTTAATTGGGCACATGCAGCATAATGCAAGAGATCCATTAAGAGATCATTTGCACGGACGCATTTACCGTATTACATATCCTTCAAGACCTTTGGTTACTCCGGCTAAAATTGATGGAGCGCCTATTGAACAATTGCTGGATAATTTAAAGCTACCGGAATACCGGACCCGCTACCGGACCCGTCGTGAATTGCGCGGTCGCACTCCTGCAGATGTGCTTCCAAAACTGGAAAAATGGACGGCTTCATTAGATAAATCCTCTCCACAATATGAAGCGTTGTTACTGGAAGCATTATGGGTAAGCTGGGGATTAAATAAAGTGGATCAAAGCCTGCTTCGTCAATTGCTGAAAGCTAAAGACTACCGGTTACGGGCAGCCGCAGTTGAAGTGTTACGGTTTAACGATCATCAGGTAGCGGATCAATATAATCTGTTGTTGGAAGCAGCGCGTGATACTCATGGACGAGTACGACTGGAAGCAATTGTTGCTGCGTCCTGGCTACCTTCAAAACAAGGATTGGCAATAGAAAAAGAAGCTGCTACAAAACCTCTTGATGACTGGATGACAGATGCGTGGGAAACAGCAGTCGCTCACCTGGAAGGGCACAGCGTGGCTAAGAAAAAATCACTTGAAAATGAAGCAATACCTGCAGGCATAGATAAAGAGGTTTTTCTTGCGGGGAAAGCTATTTATGCAAGGGAAGGATATTGTATTACCTGTCATCAGCAGGACGGGAAAGGGCTTGCCGCTTCGGGTTTTCCGCCTTTGTCGGAAAGTGAATGGGTTACCGGAAATGAGGAACGACTGATAAAAGTGGTGCTGAAAGGTATGATGGGTCCGATTGAAGTGAACGGGAAAAAATATACCGGACAGGTACCAATGACACCTTTCAATGGATTGCTGAATGATAATGAAGTGGCGGCTGTGCTTACTTATGTACGGAATAGTTTTGGAAATAAAGCTGCTGCTGTTACCCTTGAGAAAGTAAAAGCTGTAAGGGAAGCTATAAAAGATAAAGATGACTTTTATACTTCTGAAGAATTATTGCAACAGCATTAGTGATAAGGAGTGCGCAGATTGGTTTCACGCAAAGCCCGCAAAGGAGAAGTGGACGCAAAGAAAATATCGATGCGGGAAATTGTGTTGCACGCAAAGTCCGCAAAGGAGCAGCGGACGCAAAGAAATAATCGTTGCGATCACTGCATCGTTGTTATCGCCGCGTGCAATTGTATTTCACGCAAAGCCCGCAAAGGAGCAACGGACGCAAAGAAAATATTGTTGCGGGAAATTGTGTTGCACGCAAAGCCCGCAAAGGAGCAACGGACGCAAAGAAATTATTGCTGCGAGTAATTGTGTATCACGCAAAGCCCGCAAAGGAGCAGCGAAAGCAAAGAAATAATCGTTGCGATCACTGCATCGTTGTTATCGTCGCGAGAAATTGTGTTTCACGCAAAGTCCGCAAAGGAGCAGCGGACGCAAAGAAAATATTGCTGCGGGAAATTGTGTTTCACGCAAAGCCCGTAAAGGAGCAACGGACGCAAAGAAATTATTGCTGCGAGTAATTGTGTATCACGCAAAGTCCGCAAAGGAGAAGCGGACGCAAAGAAAGGATCGTTGCGATCACCGCACCGTTGTTATTGCCGTGGGAAATTTTATTTTTAACAAATAAGTTTATCTTTATAAATAACCCTTATTGCAAAGTACAATGAAGCTGATTAAAATAACTGGATTGTTCTTGTTAGTATCTCTTTCGCTATCTGGTGAATATGGATGTGCAGATACAAAAAATTCAGTCAGCCATAGCAATTATAAACCATTGATTGTTTTTATTACCGGTGATCATGAATATAGCGGCGAAGAGACTTTACCACTTATTGCTGCAGAGCTTGAAAAAAATTATGGTTTCCGCACCAAAGTGCTTAAGTCTTACCCCGATCAAAATGCTGAAGAAAATATACCGGGACTTGAAGCTTTAAAAGATGCTGATCTTGCAGTGTTTTATCTTCGCTGGCGCAGGTTGCCTGCAGACCAGATGAAGTATATTGAGGATTACCTGAAGTCTGCAAAACCGATTGTTGGCTTCCGTACCACTACACATTCTTTTAACTACCCAAAAGGACATCCCCTGGAAAAATGGAATGCATTTGCAGAAATGGTTTTCAATGCACCACCGGGCTGGGGCGGGAAAAGTAATCACACACATTTCGGACACACTTCTTCAACAGATGTAACAATTATTCCTGCACAGGCAAAAAATCCTATCCTTACCGGAGTTGCTGACAGTTTTCATGTGCGATCATGGTTGTATAAGGTATTACCTGATTATCCTTCAGGAAATTCGGTTCAGTTATTAATGGGACATTCGGTTAATTCTGAAAACCCAAATGCTTTTGATAACCCGGTTGCCTGGACTGGGACTAATTCTTTTGGTGCCCGTTTTTTTATAACTACCATGGGGCATCCTGAAGACTTCAGGATTGAATCGTTTCAACGCTTAATAATTAATGGTATCCTTTGGGCTACAGGGAAGCCCATTCCCGCAACGTGGGCCGGGAAAATAGATATTGAAGTGCCTTACAGAGGTATGGTAACAAAATAATTTCTATTAAAAGATTATGAATAAAATCGGATTTAATACACTGGTATGGTCTGCAGAGGTTTCAGATAAACTTTTTCCCATAATTGACAGACTCAAAGAAATTGGATACGATGGAGTTGAAAGCCTGATCGGATCACCTGATGAGAAGGCATACCAACGATTTGGAGATCATGCTGCATCGTTAGGACTGGAAACTACTGCTGTTTTTGTACTTGGCAAAGATGAGAACCCGGTCAGTCCATCAGCAGCTATAAGAGCTAAAAGTCTTGATCGGATTAAATGGGTAATTGACAGGGCCCATGCCATGCGGGCTAAGATTATTGCAGGTCCGTTTCATTCTGCTCATAGTGTATTTTCCCGGGAGGCTCCGCAGGAAAATGAATATGGCTGGAGCGCTGAAATTTTACGTGCCGCTGGAAATCATGCGGCTCAGGCAGGGATAACCCTTACACTGGAAGCGGTGAATCGTTTTGAGTGCTATCTCTGCAATACTATGGCACAGTTAGTAAAGCTGGTAAAACTAACAGACCATCCTCATGTAAAGGCAATGTATGATACGCATCATGCCAATATAGAAGAAAAAAATATCCGGGAAGCGATTGTGGCAATTTCCCCATTTCTTGCGCATTTTCATATCAGCGAAAATGATCGCGGTACTCCCGGTGACGGACACGTGCACTGGAATGAAACCTTTGCCACACTGAAAGCAATTGATTACAAAGGTTGGCTTACCATTGAAGCCTTCTCGCGGAATGATCCGAATTTTGCCAATGCTATTGGAGTGTGGCGCGAATATTCTCCACCATGGGATATAGCTATCAAAGGGCTTTCATTTATAAAACAACAACTATGAATTATGAGAATTCGATAACACGGGGACTCATGACTACCCGCAATACCTTTGAATGAAGACTCAGGTGCGACAATGATCAAAATAAATTGTCCTGTCTGTTACTTTATTATTTTCCCATCCTCTCAATTTCACTTCTGAGTAATTGTATTTTTTCCGGACCTGACATCTGATCACCCTTACTATAAATATCCAGTATCACTTTATTTTCGTTTAGCACAGTATCAATACCAATGGTACTATAGCTGTTCCAGTTTTTGGGTGTTCTTATTAGTGCAACATTATATAATGAGTAATCAACTTTTATAATTGTATCTGTCTTTACCAGTAAAGATTTATTGAAAAGTCCATTTGCAGGAATGTCGTTTTCCTTTATACCTCCATCACCATAAATCACAAAAAAATAGGGTTTAGATGTTTCGATATTAATCTCAGTATATTTTGTAGAATACAAATACCAGAATGTGATAATTGTTATGAGTATTGTTTCGCCAATCAACATTGTTTTATACGCTACTCTTGTAATTAATACCCTGTCTATAGCAATGCAAATACCCAGAAAAATTATGAAAATGAACAAATAGGCGAAAATATTGTAATCCTGATCCGGAATAAAAAATTGTATAAGTAAAAAAATTATTCCGATAAGACCTACAACTAAAACGGGAGTGATTTTTCGTAAAAGAAACTGCATCTTTTTTAGCATTACAAATAAATACTTGCCGGTAAAACGAAGATAAAGGCAGAGAGGTATGTATCTGCTGCCTTTAATTTAATTAAATTGTATTTCATACTTGTTTCAACTGTTCACGGTATACTATTCCCTCTTTCGAACAGGGGTACTGGTAGGTTCCTTGTGTGTAGATGGAGATGGCCTTACTGCCGGCCCGGTTGAAGGCCGGGGACGAACTGCTGGTTTTGCAGCCGGTTGTGCCGGAGGCTGAACGGGCCGTGGTGAAGGTCTGGTCGAAGGATTGGGTTTGTCCGGTTTTACTGACGGTTGTGTTGGTCTTGGCGATGGTGTTGGTCTTGTAGATGGCTGAGTTGGTTTAGGAGAAGGTCTTACAGCCGGATTGGGATTAACCGGACGTGTCACAGGTTGCGTTGGACGGGTTACTCCAGGTCGTGTTGACGGGTTAGCCGGTCCAACAGGTCGTGTGTCAGGTATTGCAGGACGAGTAACAGGTCTTTGAATTTTATCCCGTGTAACAACAGCCTTTCTGTTCTGATAAATATTGGGTTGTACAGCGGGGCGCACAGCCACTGCCGGGCGATTATTCAAGTTAGCCGGCCGATTAGCTATTACGTTAGGCCGATGAAGCGGCCGACTGTTAGGTGGACGGTGTCCATAATATCCTCCATTCCAGCCCCAGGGACGATATGGCGGATAAAACATGGGAGGCCCAAACCATCCATAGGCCCCACCAAATCCATGATAGTGATGAAAGTAAAACCAGCCATAATTAAAACTTAAACAGTAATTTATTGTCCATCCGTACCATGGATTATAATGCATGCCAAAACCCCAGGTAAACGGTCTGGAAAAATAGTGCCGCCGGTACCAGGGACGATAATGCCAGCCGGTACCCCAAATAATCGTATGGCGATAATGATAACATCCAAGATATCCCGGGGTATACCCTACATACACGTATCCTGGAGTAGCTTCATAAACATATACATATTTAGTATTGTAGGCTCTGTTGCCAGGTGGTATTTTTTCTACATCAGAAGGGCGCTCATTCGCCACTTCCCAGGGCCCATAAGCACTGGAACTTTTAAACCAAATACCATTTTCCAAAGCATAATATTGATTATTGGGTGCAAGCATAACAGTTATACTGGCATTCTCTGCTAATAATAAGTTGGTGTTAGGGATAGCTTCAAATTTTGGATCACCATCGTAGCTTACTGTACAGGTAGCATTATTGCGGTCTACTTTAGCCATTTGGGGAATGTTAGCATCCACAATAGCTTCCTGTGCAGCTTCTGTTCCGGCAACATTTGCCAGAACACCATCCTTCTCCGAACCCGCTGGTATATTTGCAAAAGCAGCAGGGAGTGCATCGGAAGGAACATATTGCCAGGGACCTTCCATTGAATTGCTGCTATACCATCTGCCGGATAACAGGATAAAATTTCGTTGAGATTCTATGTCTTTAAATATTTCATCCAGTGAATTGTCTACATATAGCAGGGTTGAATTTTCTATTGGTTTGTAAGTAGCTTTACCTTCAGTTTGAATTAACTCAGCAGGTTCAGTACTTACCAGTATATCTGTAGGCACTGTAAATTTTGGTGACTTTTCTTCGTCTTTTTTCCCGGTATCTTTTTTCTCCTGTTCTTTAAGAGCTGCATCAACAGCCCTGATTTTTGAAGGGAGTGATTTTACATTTGTCCATCCGGTCTTTACCTGATTCGATCTGTACCAAAAATTTCCACCATAAAGGTAGTATCGGTTATCGTCGGGATTCTTTATGATCAAATAGGGAGAATTTACTACTCTCACCATTTTTAAATTATCGTCCTGCTGTTCTATAGGTTCACCTTCAAGTAATATTAATGTTGTTGGTTTTTCCCTGTAAAGAATTTTTGGGGGGTCGTTTTTAATACCGGAGTCCTCGTCAATCTGTAATTGAGCGAGTATTTCATTCAGTCGTCTGCTGTCTAACCGAACATTCATTAAGGGTACTTCTTTTTCTACAATATTTTTGAGCAGGGTGCTGCTTTCTACATCATCATCTGAAAATTTTGATTTTGAAACAGTAATGGATTTAACACTTACCGAATTACCTGTACCAGGTTCCAGCACTGCATCGAACCACATTACTCCAAACACAGGTTCATCACCTGCTTTCTTGCGAACAGACACAGCAGCTCTTGCCGTTATATTATTATCTGCATATTTCTCCGGTTGAGGTTCATATATAGCAATCACGGCTCCATCAGCAGAAGAAATCTTTATAGGCCAGGAGGTTTGTGTATATCCGTATATTGAAAGTATTAAACTTACAGTGATGAGAATGCCATAGCGATACATAAGAAAGCATTTATTTTGTGTAGTTAAAATACAAATTTTAATTTATTCAAATTGAAACTATACAAAATTCATGAAAATATAATGGTAACAATAACCCTAAAATATGGTTTTGTAAATGGTTGTTGTTTCTTCGTCAAATACCGTACCTGAAAGAGGTTATGCGGATTCAGGATTCCATATAGGGAATTAGTTTTGTGCCGCTAACCTTTTTCTTTTTTTAAAGTATATCAGGATTATTGATATTGATACAAACAATAAGGCAGTGAAAATTATTATACGACAGATATGAAGGTTAGATGCTGAAGTGAATATTACCGGGTCAGCATCTCCTGTTAAAATCATATTTGCCCAGTAATATGGGAGTTGTTTTTCACGGTCGTTATTGCGGATAAATTCAAGTTTTGCTTTTCTCAGGGCTTCATCTTTTCCTAATCCCGCGGCAATGTATGCATTAAATTTCTCAGAGATACCGTACACTGTTTCTTCATCTGCCCGCCAAAGCGTAGAGGAAACTGCATATATGCCTGCAGCAGAAAAACCTCTTGCAAGGCTGTATATACCTTCTCCTGTAGCTACCCGGCCAATATTGGTTTCACAGGCATTCAGCATTACAAGTTGTGTTGCCGGATGGTGAAGCAATTGCAACTCAGGTAAAGAGATAACGGAATCCTGCATATACAGTAAAGGTTGCGTAGTCCCGGTGTCTGCAATGGCATGTGAGAATACCGCTGCAACGGAATAATCCGGTATTTGTTTGAAAAAATTATGACGGCTGGCATCAGTATTCGTAAAAAGTTCTGATTGCGGATAAATAGCTGAAATATTCTCAAGCGTTATTCCTGAATTTTTTAAATCAGGAACGGTTAATCCTTTACTGAAAGATACAGGAGCAAAGCCTATAAAGTCACCTTTTGCCTTTGGCGTCTTAATGTTTTTAAGTAAATATTGAGCAGAATATACATAACTGAAAGTATAATGATACAAAAGAAAATCTCTGCCTGTGCTGTCAATGGTAAGTGCTTCAAAAGGAAGGAGAAAATTATCCGTACACAATATTACCCTTCCTTCCGGTATGTGTAAAGGTTTAATCAAAGTGTTGTATAAATCATAAGCCATCCCTGCAAATGCTTTGTAGTTATTGTTCAACTGGTTTTTGTCAGCACAGCATTGCATGAATACCGCAACTTTATTCATACTAAAATTTTCCGGTGAAAGTTTGAACAATGAGCATTGTTTAGCAGAAATCTTTAAAGCATATATCACCGAATCTTCTACATAGTAGTGTATAAATACTGTATTTCGCTTAGAAAGATACTCCTGCAGAGAATGTAGTGAAGGAAGCTCATTGGCAAACTTATACTGGTAATACAAAGGATATTTTATTTCAAGCGACTTAATATACTTTTCATAAGCTGCTTTTACATTTAGCAACTTCAATTGCTGTTTATCATATGCAATTGATCCCTGAGTAAAGAATGTAAGGTTCTTTTGCTCGGTGAGGATATGACTGATAAACTCCTGTTGTGTTTTTATTTCGAATGAGGGCAATTGAGACAATGCCCCTAATTCATTCAGCTTGTCATTGAGCAGCATTGCCCGGCTCTTTTCCATAAAGTAAAAAGCATTTTGCAGATCGTTGGCGAGATAACAGGCCTCCATCGTTGTAGTGAAAAAAATTCGTGTTCTGCTTCTCCAGTATAATTTACTTTGTTCCGCATCCTGGCTGTTTCGCATTTCAGTAATGATAGAATCTGTAAGAACAGCAGTGCGTACACAGGCAGTTAGATATGCGGTATCTTTTTTCTGTTTGTATTCATTTAGCAGGAGGGCTGTTTTCATTTCAAAAACGGAGAATAGCAATTCTTCATTTCCCGGAAAGCCCATATCGGCTATAGAGGGGTTGGAGAAAATGTTTTCACTCCCTTTTAGTTTTAGGTAATCTAAAGCCTCTTTTACACACTGGTCTGCTAATGCAAGTTCACCATGCTCAAGATAATTGCCGGCCCTGTTGATACTTATCCGGCAAAGCCTTATAGAATCGTGTGCCTGTTTTGCATACTGTATTGCAGTTTTGTAACATTCATCAGCCCTCTTAAAATTATTAAGGTTGTCCCTGAAGAAATTTCCAAAATCATTATAATCTCCTGCAGTTTGTGCTATGTTTCCCGTTAGCAATCTTGTTTTAACTGCATCCTTAAATGCTTTTTCAGCAATTGCATATTCTTTAAGTTTAGCATTGATGAAGCCTTTCATTTTATAGGCACTGGCAAGCCTGAAAGGCTGCTGTAACTTTTGCGCCAAATCAATGGATTTATTCGCATCATTATAAGCTTCCTGAAGTAGATCCTGATAGAAGTATGCTTGTGTAGTATGATTCAGAAAGTCGAGCAACCGGACAGAATCCCCGGCTGTCTGAGCAGCGTTAATACCTAATTTCCCTTCTTCGAGTTCGTTTTGATAATCACCTGATTTAAAAAAAATATTGGCTTTTCCAAGACTGGCATCAAGTTTTGTAGCTACCCTTCCCTGCACTTTTTCTGAAATAGTAATGGCAGTATCATAATAGTCAAGTGCCCTGCCAGTTTGTTGCACTTGGGTATAGTAATACCCAAGATTGAAATAATTGCCCGCAGCAAAATATAGTGAACGTTCAGTGTTGAATAGTTTATTGATGCCCGCAGCTTTTAGTGTATATGCTACTGCCTTTTCGTAATCGTTATTTACCAGGTATTCATAGAGACCCAGCCTATGATATATCTTAGCCTGTAAAGTATCCTGATCAAGACCCGTTTTCTTTACCTCATCACTGAGAATCAGCAATTGCTTCAGCTTATCCGCAGTGGAGTAAGCATTGTTTTCTTCAATGACTTCAAATTGATGATGTAACCGGTTTTTATTTTCCTGTGCACCGGCGGTTGACTGCAGCAATACCAACAACGTGCAGATACACTGGAAAAATTTTAAATAGTTCAAAAATTTGTCTGTGTATCTGTTGTGTAACATGAGGAGTAGAGAAATATTTAACTAATATAACTACCTCCCAGGTATAATGGGACGGCACTGACAAAAATATTCCTCCAAAAAGTTGTACCCGGATGTTCTAATTTCCCGGTTTTATAGGTGCTGTACTTGTATCGTTTGAACCGCCTCCACCTCTTTGAGCTCCTTTTGGACAACCTACGATCAAAAACATTCCCCATAACAAAACTGCGAAAAAAGCAATTTTCATAATACCATTTTTCATACTTGTTTTTTTAAATTGAATAATGCTAAAGCAAATACTTTACTGATAAGTAATCATCACAGGAATTGTTCATAAGAAAAAGGAAGAAAATTTCAGAAAAGAGGATGAGGCTTAGTTAAAACTTTTCAACAAAAATTATGCCTTACTACAAATAGCCGATACCTGGTCGGTATAATAATAAGCAATATATTGTCAGGTTACTTTTATTTTTCTGCCGGAACTATTCCCACCCTTTGCCACATCACCTCTGAGCAGGGTGGCTGGTTGTTTTTCTTCATGCCTTTTGCGCCCGTTTTTGTGCTTGGTGGTACCTTGCAATTTGGTTTTTGTTTTTTGCATAACCGTAGTTTTAATTCTATCAAATATAAGCTTTAGTTCTGTAGCGGCGTAACAGAATAATTCCAGTGGTAAGTATGCCTGCTGTTACAATAATCCATAACCATATCATATTTTCAGGAGACTTGTTTGTAAAGTTTACAGGACTTCCGTTGCCTAAGAGTATCATATTAGCCCAGAAATAAGGTAGCTGTTTTTCCTTTTCCCCTTCCTGAATAAGAAATAACTTAGCCTTTTGCAATGCATCATCTTTACGCATACCTGCAGCAAGATATGTATTCACCATTTGGGCAATCTTGTAAATAGTTTCTTCGTCGGCTTTCCAAAGTGTGGCAGATACTGCAGGAATACCCACTGATGCAAAACCTCTTGCCAGGCTATATACACCCTCACCGGTGGCATTTCGGCCTACATTTGTCTGGCATGCACTCAGCATTACAAATTGAGTTGATGTATGGTTGATCAGTTGCAGTTCCTGCAGGCTAATTACTGAGTCCTGCATATATAAAACAGGATCCTGGCTGGTAGTATCCGCCAATGCATGAGAGAATACATTTACAATTGTATAAGCAGCCATTTCTTTTAGGAAGTTGTTTTTGCTGGCATCAGTATTAGTAAGTAAGATAGCATCATTATAACCGGTAGCTGCTTTTCTTAAAGCTTTAGCTGCATTCTTCAGATCGGGTACTTGAAGTCCGGCTTTGAATGAAACAGGAGCAAAGCCAATAAATCTGCCTGATGCCGGATAGGTTTTAGGGTGAAGCAACAGATAACCGGCAGAATAGGTATAACTGAAAATATAATGATTGATTAGAAAATCTTTACCGGTATTGTCTGTTGTCAAAGCTTCAAAGGGTATCAGAAAATTATCCAGGCAAAGTATTACCCGTCCGAATGGAATCTTCAACCCCGAAAAAAGAGTGTTGTAAAGTTTGTTAGAAAGTTTTGCAAATCCGGCATAGTCATTATTCAGCAACTGTTTATTGCTGCAATATCTCAGAAACTCTGCAATCTCACCTGTATTAAAATTATCACCACTTAGTTTTATCATGTGCGATTTCTGAGGACCAATAGTAAGAATATAGGCAACAGTATCCTGTATGAAATAGTGTACAAAATAACTTGCTGTATTTTTCAGCCAATCCTGAAGCAGCGTCATATCCGGAACAGCATCTGCATATTTGTACTGATAATACAAAGGATACTTTTGCTCAAGAGATTTTACAAAATTTTCAAATTCGGTCTTTGTTTTCAACAGTTCCATTTGTTGAGATCTGTATTTCGCAGAATTAATGTCCAATGAATTGAGCCTTATTCTGCAGGATACTATACGACTGATAAAATCCTGTTCAACAGCAGCGTCAGCTTCAGGTAAATGTATCAATGCATTCAACTCATTCATTTTATCGCTCAGTAAAACCGCCCTGCTTTTTTCCATAAAGTAAAAAGCGAGACTATCATTGCCTGCTAAATAGCAGGCTTCAATTGCATTAGCAAAAAAACTTCTTGTGCTGTTACGCCAATACAATTTACTTTGTTCACCAACCTGTTGCCTCCTTGCCTGTGTAATAGCAGAATCCATAGTCATTGCAGATTGCAGGCAGGCAACTATATATGCTTTAGTTTTATTCTGCTTATACATATTAAGCAGCCACTCCGTCCGGTTGCCAAGCAAAACTAGGAGTAAATCAGTATTACCTATTGAAGTTAATCCTGTTAAAGAATAATTCTTCAAAAAATCACTTTCATGGATACCATATACGTTTAGCGCTTTTGAATAATATTGTAATGATTTAATAATATTGTTTTGTCGTTTACGCTGAAACTCTAATTCACCAAGATTAATATAGGCTTTGCACAGTCGCTCGGCATTATCTGATTTTTGGGCGTATATAATAGTATGCATATAACAATGTTCTGCCCTGCTATATTCTTTTAGTTTTTGTAAATAAAAATTACCCAGGTCAGTATAATCATCAGCTATCTGTTCATATTCATTTGTTTTAAGACGAATTTGAATAGATTGGTTAAAAAAATCAGAAGCTTTTTCAAATTCTCCTTTTGCAGCATATAGTTGTGCGATAATTTTTAAAGAGGTTGCCATCTCAAAATCCGAATGAAATTTTTTAGCATACTTTAATGCAGAGTCTGCATTGTTCAATGCTTTTCCATGATTACCCAGATACGCAAATGACTGAGCCCTTCTGTTGAAGCCGGCCATTACCGATTCATATTTCAATATACTTTCCGCTTCTGCAATGGCGAAAGTGGCTTCATCAATACATTTTTGATAGTCTCCATATTTAAATAAAATATCAGACTTAAAAATTCTGCTGCTTACAGCATATTGATCAACAACTTGGTCTCTCATTTTAATCATTATCACACTATCGTAAAATGATAATGCTTTGTGATTCTGGTTGAGTGTTTTATAAAATGTAGCGAGGTTGTAATAGCTGTTTACCAGGTATTGCGGACAGGCATTTTTTTTACCACTTCGATTAATTCTGATGGCTTCCAGAACATCATGAATAGCTTTGGGTGTAGCAATATAATCGTTGCTGAGATATTCCAGTGCTGCAATCCGATGCAGCAATCTCGCGTAAACTGAATCTTCCGGATACTGACAACGGATCAATTCATTTTTTAAATCATACATCTTGCGAAGCTTGGCTGAAACAGGGGATACCTCATCTTTTTCAGTTGCTATAATTTTGTTCCATGCTTCGGCAGAACTAATACATTGTGGCAATACTTTTCCGGATGGAGCAATTATAGCAATGATAAAAATAATCACCCTGATAAAGATGAAGATATTATTGTGCAGATAAGTCATCGGAGAAATTAATTATTATTTCAACGGCGGGTCTGTAACTTCCCAGTCCCTGCAGGTCTGTTAATCACTTTCCCTTCTTTTATTTTGGAGCTTAGCACTGCAATATTGGTGAGAAATACAGGAGATGCTTTTGTTTTCAAAATTGAAAATATACTGTCTCTCACTCCCATTGTTATGGAACCACCATGAAGTAACGGACTGTATAAATTGTACCATGCTGCCAACTTTCCGGTGAGTATAGGTGTAGCAAAAGATGAACCGGATACAGGTTCCAGACTGCTATTGACAGGGTTGACAAAAACAAAATTTCCGGCTGCATTAATAAAATCTGCATTTACACCTGCATCTACTACATGGGCAGAAAAATTTTGTGTAGGGCTTACCATATCTTTATATACTGTTGTTACGGCAATTACATTAGGCAGTACAGTTGATAGTGATGCCGGGTAAAAATGAACACTGTCTAAATTTCTTTTTTGCAAACTGTCGGCAGGATCATATTCATGGTCTTCAACAGCATCGTCTTTATTGCCGGCAGCAGCAAGCAGCAGGATGTTGTTTTGGGTGAGATAATGTTCAATAAATGCTTTCAGCATAACGGGAGAGCTGAATTCATCTAATTTTTTTCCATTACTATCATATTTGTGCAAAGATTCATAAAAACCAAAGCTTGCATTAATAATATTTACTTTTCTGTTTTGAGCGTAAGCAAATCCGCAAAGTATGGTAAATAAATCACCGGTTCCGTCGGCAGCAAAAACCTTAACAGGT
Organism: Chitinophagaceae bacterium; assembly: GCA_039811345.1. Lineage (GTDB taxonomy): Bacteria > Bacteroidota > Bacteroidia > Chitinophagales > Chitinophagaceae > Agriterribacter. The sequence goes on along the minus strand of JBDHYJ010000005.1, from coordinate 49,709 downwards.
AAAATTTCTACTTTGCTCTTTTTGTAAAATTCTGCTTCATTGGTAATAAAGCTGGTAACGGTTGTGCCGTGTCGTTGGGCATTGTCATCATATACATTACTGTTGCCAGTTAAAAAGTTCCAACCGTTATTTGCACCGGATATACAGGCACTGTCAACAGATTGATATCTTGCAAAATAAGGACTGACAAGTGTTGAATCGAGTCCCGTATCAAATACGGCAACTTTCACAACTGAATCGCTATAATTTACTTTTGAATATTCACCTCTTTTTCTATCTGATACCGGTGTTTTATCCGGAAAGATTAAAGGGCGGTTTGTACCAAAAAATACCGGGCCGCTTTCACCAGTAACAGGGATCTTTTTTTTGCTGCTGCTGCCACCTTTTGCCACTTCGCCCTGCATGAATACTTCAACAGCCTTACCTTCCATTAAGAAAAGAGTGGAGTCGCAACTGCCACATACAGAGCTTATACTGATATCTTCATTATTTCCTCTTTTTACAATACTATCATATATCCATTGGCTAAACTGTGCATCAGTAGCACCAGGTCTCAGCCATACAATCATTTGTTTAAAAGGATCCTTTTTCTCAGGTTTTGATGGTTTAAAATAGGTATGCCAATCGGGGACTTTGTCGGTAGGATTACCCTGATTGCATGTACATCCAGTAAATAATAATAACAATGAGAAGTATGTAATTAAACTTAAAAGAGTTGGGATATGTACTTTACATACAGAAACTTTCATACTGAAATAATATTTTAGAATAGCCACTTTAACCGCTATGTTAATTGCGGATTAAGAATTTGATAGTAGCGATGTGTATACAAAAATGAATATTCACATTTTGTATTTCACTATTCACATTTGCTTACCAGTGATTAAGCCATTGTTTTGCTTCAGTACTGCCCTCCTGGTTTTCTTTAACTACATTTTGCAATAATGATTTTGCGGCATCTTTATCACCTTTACCATTCCGTTGAAGCAGTGTAATGGCTTTAAGGAATTGTCCTGCATTGCTGAATAATTCTTTCTTTAAAGCCAGTTCATCAAAAGCTTTCAGTGCTTTGTCATATTCTTTAGTAACAAGATATACAATACCTGCATACCTGAGGGCATCGCTATTATCAGGATGAGCGGTATAAATGGCTTCAAATAGTTGCAGCGCTTTATTGTATTCTTTGTTGTTGTATGCTGCAATACCTTGCTGAAGACTGTCTTTAGCCCCATCCATTGTTTGGCTCAGGTGTATTAGCTCGTTCTTTACATACAGATCGGCAAGTTGGGAAGGAGAATTGCTGTTTTTAAAAAAAGTAAAATAGGCTACGAGAATTAACACCAAACCTGCCGCTATCGCCATAGCAGTTTTGATAAAACTGGAATTTCTGTGCATAGAGATCACAGGGGCGGATTGTTGCCTGAAATATTTTTCATTTAGCTGACTTAATGTATTTTTTAGGGCAGTCTCCTGATCGCTGTATTTTTGGGCATTATACATTTCCGTATTGATTATGCTGTACAGCTTGAGCGATTGTTGCAACTCGTCACTTTCAGCAAGTTCTCTTTCAAAAAGGCTTTTTTCTTCAGCCGGCATGCTTCCATTCAGGTAACTTTCAATCTTTTCAAAGTTGTCGTTCATAAGATCACCATTTCAATGAATTAAATTTGGGAGATTGCTTAACCAGTGTGATCAATTTAGCCATACACTCCGATTTCTTTTTTCTTGCATAGGCATAACTTACGTTAAGCTTTTTTGCAACTTCGTCCATTGATAAGCCACTCCAGCTTAATCTCAATAAATTTTTACAGCTTTCTCCCATTTGAGATAGTTTTTCAGCAAGAAGGGTACTTCTTTCCTGGTGAAGGATACAGTCTTCTGCCAATCTGAAACTGTCTTCTCCAATATAATTAAATCCTTCAGTGTCGGTATTTGTTACCTTTTGTGTCCTTCTTTTATTCAACACATTCAGCCATTTATTTTTACATATAAGATAAAGGAATGCCTCCATAGGACAGGTAAGCTCAAAATTTCCTGTTTTTGCTTTGTTATAAATTGAAATCAATGCATCCTGGAATATATCAGCAGCATCTGTTTCTGTGCCGCTGTTCTGTAAAATCATCCATTTTATTTTGCCTGCAAATTTTTCATAAAGTTCCTCTAATACTAACGGATCATTTTTTAATAAAGCCTCTACATATTTCTGATCAGGATGCTGCATCGTAAACCAATAAAATTTATACTGAAAATTAATATTTAAAGGATAGCAAAATTCGGGGGCGGATGTCAAAATGAATTTCTAAAACAAAAAAAACCAAAATTTGTGATAATCAGTAAATTATTTACCTGCCTTTGTATTACTGTGGGGTTATGTCAGATATATTTCCTCACGAATAAAAAACCCTTTGCTTTGCAAAGGGTTCATAAAAACATAGAAAGAAATTTTATTTAATAGAAAGCTCAAACATACTTTCATCTTCAATAAAGCCTTCTAAATCATCGCCTACAACACATTCTCCAACACCTGCGGGAGTTCCAGTAAAAATGATGTCGCCGATATTCAGCGAAAAATAATTAGAAATATGAGCTACTATGCTGTCGAAACTAAATATCATTTGTCCTGAATTGGCCTGTTGCACCAATTCTTTATTTTTATACAAGCAAAAATTGATATCATTTTTCTTCAATTCCGGCGTAATATCAATCCATTTACCAATAATGGCTGAATTGTCCCAGGCTTTAGCTTTTTCCCATGGCAGTCCTTTTTCTGTGAGTTCATTTTGAATGTCACGGGCAGTAAAATCAATACCTACGGTTACGCCATTATAATATTTTGAAGCATGCTTTTCCTGGATATATTTTCCGTTTTTGCTTATGCGTAAAACCAGTTCCACTTCAGCATGCAATTCATTAGTAAATTCAGGATAATAAAATGGTGTATGGGATTGCAGCAAAGCGCTCTTTGGTTTCATAAATATAACAGGCTCAGAAGGAACTTCATTACCCAGCTCTTTTGCATGATCAACATAGTTACGGCCAATACAGAATATTTTCATACTTGATTATGAGTTCAATAAGGTCTAAAAATGTAAGTAAACGATATGAACATGTGCTTTTTTTAGATTTTCGGGCTATTCAAGGAAGATGGATAATTAACAGGGAAGAAACGCTTGTGAACTGCTAATTTAATGCAAACTAATTGAAACTTATAATGTTGGTAAATTTTTTTAGCGAATGTTAGTCAGTTTAATTCAGGGATTATCATTCAAATTTCATTTGATTTACAATATTCATAGTACGTTCCAAGCCAATAACTGCAACATTTTCAATTACTTCATTACAAAAAAGAATTTTTTGTCTGACAATAGGTTTTTCTTCGGGAAACCATTTGCCTAAAACAAAATCTACCTGCATGCCTTTTGGGAAATTATTACCAATACCAAACCTCAGTCTGGGATATTTGTCTGTCCCTAGTGTTTGCTGAATATCTGCCAGCCCATTATGCCCACCATGGCTACCTCCAGCTCTTAATCTAAGTTTATTCAGGGGTAATGCCAGTTCATCTACAATGGTAAGTGTTTGTTCAAGGCTAAGCTTTTCCTTTTCCATCCAATACCTGAATGATTTACCACTCAAATTCATGTAAGTGCTTGGTTTTATGCAAACAAATAATCTCCCTTTCCATTTTACCCGGCAAACCTCCGCAAGACGATCACTATTAAAACATGCATTATGCTTTTCAGCAAAAGCATCTACCACATCAAAGCCTATATTATGCCTGGTATGTGCATATTCGGCACCAGGGTTACCTAAGCCAATTATGAGGTATTTATCCATAATAAAAATTATAACAAAAAACCCAATCCATTATGAATTGGGTGATTTTATGAAATTCAGGTTAACCACCTGTTGCAAACTATTTCTTTGCAGGTGCTGCAGGTGCAGCAGGTGCAGCAGATTCTTCCTGTTTTAACTGCCGGGTCATCACTACAGAAGCAATTGGAATACGGGGGGAATTTAAAATTTCGTAGTTATCTACTTTAACATCCTCAACCCTCACATTTCCATTAAGTTCCAACTCAGTAAGATCTACCTCAATATTTTCTTTTAAATATTTTGGATATGTTTTTACTTTAAGAGATTTCATTTTAGTGACCAGTTTACCGCCACCTTTTACACCGGCAGCAGTTCCGGTAAATTTAAGCGGGATATCTGCTACAACTTTTTTGTCGTCAACGAGTTGTAAGAAATCCAGATGACTAAGAGCATCTGTAACCTTGTCTAATTGTATATCTTTCAGGATACATTTGTATGATTTACCATCTACTTTAATTTCAGCTTGCTGAAACTCAGAGGTATATACAATTGATTTAAAAGCCAGAACTGGAGCCTGAAAGTTGATCTCCGTTGTACCACCGTAAATTACAGCAGGCACCAAGCCCTGAGAGCGGAGTTCGCGGGTGGCTTTTTTACCCCTTCCGGTCCTCAGTTGTCCTTCGATTGTAATTGTTTTCATTGTTGTATTTTAAAATTAAAATTTGACTTTATTTGTTTCTCAGTTGACTATGAATAAATAAACTGGTAATACTTTGATTTTCATAAGCATTCCTGATGGCTACAGCAAATAGTTCTGCTACACTAAGCACCTTTATCTTTCGGCTGGGTTCTCTGAGAGGTAATGTATCACACACTACCAACTCATCTAGCACACTGTTTTCAATATTTAAGTATGCATTTCCACTCAACACAGGATGGGTGCATAATGCCCTTACGCTTTTTGCTCCTTTCTCCAGCAACAAACCAGCTGCTTTTGCCAGAGTCCCACCGGTATCACAGATATCATCAATAAGAACTATATTCCTGTCGGTTACATCCCCAATTACCACCATACTCGCAATTTCGTTGGCACGTTTTCTATGTTTATCGCAAATCACCATTTCTGCATTAAAATAACTGGCAATTTCGCGTATTCGATTAGCGCTACCCACGTCGGGGGCGGCAAAGGTAAGGTTTTCCAGTTGAAGATTTTCAATATATGGAATGAAAATAGCGGAACTGTCAAGATGGTCTACCGGAATGTCAAAATACCCCTGTATCTGCGGGGCATGGAGGTCCATTGTAATTACCCTGTCGGCACCTGCTGCGGTTAAAAGATTGGCAACCAATTTACTGCCAATAGCCACCCGGGGTTTATCTTTACGATCCTGGCGAGCATATCCATAATATGGCATTACTGCAATGATTTTATAAGCAGAAGCTCTGCGTGCTGCGTCAATCATCAGCAAGAGTTCCATAATATTGTCGCTGGGAGAAAACGTACTCTGAATAAGAAAAACATAATCACCCCGGATACTTTCAAGAAAAGTGGGTTGAATCTCCCCGTCGCTGAAACGCTGAATACTTATTTTGCCTAATGGCTGTCCGAACTGCTTAGCTATTTTTTCTGCCAGATAACTGGAACCTGTTCCTGAGAATAATTTCGCCTTCGGTTGCATATGTGGTGGATGAGAGGCGAAGATAAAAAGAAGGAATTAAGTATGAAACAAAGAATTAAAAAAATGAGAAAATCGCCGGGATAATATTGGCTTATTGCTTCATAGTCCTGAATGCCTGCTTGTAGGTTTAATGCTAACACAGATTTTGTCAGGATAACTATTATTTGCAATATAACCCTCCTGCCAATCCTTCTGCAGCCAGGCAACCTTTATCATCAAGATTAAAAATCATACTACCGCCAGAGCCGGCTATTTTAATTTTGTCGCCATCCTTTTCGTAGGTAGTTTCCTGTGCCGTACCCATATAATACACTTCAACCTTGCTACTGGAAGTAAAAACAAGTTTATCAAAAAAAGAGCCTTCGCCTCCATTGTATGTACCCTTCAATCCACCACAACCATTACATGATAACAAAAAAACAGTACAGATGATAATGAGCGATGATTTTACTGTTGACTTTTTCATTTCAATATTTATTTTTTGTATGTAATAAGTATAATTCTGATAAGATAAAATTGCATAAACTAATAACTGAGCGGCAGCAATTCTCCTCTGATATATTGCGTTTCTTCCGGAATTCTTATTAACCGGTCTTCTTTTACGATGAAACTCTTTTCCCATCTGCCATCAATCTTCAGGAATATATAATCAGTATAACCGGGGCCGCTTTGTTCTGCTTCACGAGATAACTTCCAGACCATATAATTTTTTGGCCTGTATACTTTCAAAAACTCGACATCGTCTGATTGAGGTCCTATAATATTATAGTTCATGCTCACAACGCAAATTGTATCTACAAAGTTGAAAAGGGTATGTAATGCTTTGCCCTTGTTAGAACCGGTTTTTAGGATTTCAGTGTTCTTCCAGGAATGTTTTAGTAAATTCACTGTAACCTCATCGGTTGTTTTATCTGATTTGTTTAATGCAACAGGTTTTGCATTGCCCGGTTTTGGTTTTACCGGCAGTGGAAGCTCATAAGATTTCAAAATTCTGTTAGGCCTAACAAAGTCGCTGCGAAAATGATTTCTATCTATATCTATGATGCTGATAATTCCTACGCCTTTTGCATACTTTACCTCTTGAACTGATTCAATAGCGCTTTCCATGCCTATTCCGGTAACAGTCTTTCGTTCTAAAACAATTACATCTTTAAATATGTCACCGCTCTTTACAGGCAGCGATGCCTGTTTTCTGATTACTTTATGCATAACTTTTGTAGCAATGCCATCAACAATAGTTTCGTCTACCCAACTGGCTCCAACCTGCGCTTTAGTATCTAACAACCGTATACTTCTGAACTTGCCAGTGTTATATTTGATGCTTCTTTGGTAATGATCTATTTCATAAGGATCATCCCAAGGCATATCAAATATGCCCCACCTTTCTTCAGTACCAACATATTCATCTTTAACTTCAGGAATTTCGTAAAACTCAGTTATAATGCCGTTGTCAATATTTAGATAAATATTCCCTCCTTTACCATCGTCTTCTCCATCCAAAGAGTAGCCATAATATATTTTTCCTGATTTCTTAAAGCTTGTAAAATATGTGTATGTGATTACCCGCTCACGATATACACCAACCGCATCAACTTCATCAAATACAAAAGTCATTTTACCACATAGTGGAAAATAAGAATTGACATTACATGGAGGCTTCAACAAAGTATCAATTTTATTAAACCTGCCAGCATGACTTTCTAATGCAAAAGCCCGAGATTGCACAGAGCTAAATAGATTTTCAGCAAATGCATTGGTTTTATATCCAACATTCAATATCAGTATAAATAACATTGAGTATTTCATTAGCAGAGGTTTAAATGAGATTAATGCATTGATTTTCACTTTTAAGAAAAGACAAACAGCCTTAATACCAAAAAAGGGTAAATACAAGGATTGAATATGATTTTTATTTAGCATTGAAGAAATTACATGCTAAAACTAACCTCCCTCCGGCAGATATTATAATATCAATTATTATTTGCTACAACTCATTTATTTTTTGTAGATGGGGAAAACCAGGCATATCATTACCTGCACAATATGCAAGTATAAGCTGACAAAAATCAAATGATGGTTCAGTCTGTTAAACCATTTGCATTAATTTGACTGAAATGGTACTTTGCTTACCTGGCGTAAAGCAGCAGTAGTAGTAGCTTGGGTATTAACCGGTTTTTTGTGTGAATATACCGTACGATAAATGGATGAGCATACAAATACAGAAAAAGCCAAAACAATACAGTACATTCCAATGCAGAATAAAAGCGGCTGAAGTGAACCGAGGATAAGTTGGCGGTTTGTAAGTTTCATAAGAGTAAGATTTTTACGGTTATTAAAGGATTTTAGATATCTTACGCATTAACGAATGAAAATCACTTAAATTATGCTTACCGAAGAAAAAAAATCTATCAAATACTGGCTTACTGACGATCGTCCCAGGGAAAAACTTCGCCTTAAAGGCCCGGAAAGTCTGAGTCATTCCGAGCTATTAGCTATTCTGCTTCAAAACGGTACACACAACAAATCCGCTCTTGATTTGGCCAAAGAAATCCTGCATTTGGGTAAAAACAGCCTGAATGACTTAGGAAAACTTTCTATCAAAGAGTTGACAAAGATCAAAGGCATAGGGGAGGCCAAGGCAATAACTATTGTAGCAGCTATGGAATTGGGCAGAAGACGTCAGGCTGCCGGGTTCATAGAAAAACCATACGTGACAGATAGCACAAGTATGGCCAACTATCTACAGGGGATATTAAAAGACTATGAACTTGAAATGTTTATTGTACTTTTTCTCAACCAGGCAAATAAAGTAAATCACACAGAAGTCATAAGTAAAGGCGGTATTACCGGAACGGTAGCTGACACCAGGGTGATTCTCAAAAAGGCACTTGAAGAAGATGCGGTAAGTATTGTGCTTTGCCACAATCACCCGTCTGGAAGACTTAAGCCCAGCCGGGCAGACGAAGTATTAACCCAGAAAATAAAAGAAGCAGCAAAATATTTTGACATCAGGGTACTGGATCATATCATAGTAAGTGAAGAAGGTTATTACAGTTTTGCAGATGAAGGGTTACTCTAAATTAATATCAACAGGATTCATCTATTGCGCCGTTATAAGATCCAATACATACTATATCAATGTAAGAATTTGAAAAAGAGAAATAAATCCTGCAAAAAAATACGGATCACGGGTTTTCAGTAGGTGCCACTCTTATTCTGCAACAAGCACACATTTCCTAAAAGCTGTAATTGACAATCCTGATAATATCAATCTCCGTCCCGATTTTATGATGCTCATATATCCGGTTATAAGCGCAGATAAACACATCACGCATACAGGCTCTTTCAAAAACCTGCTCGGCGATAATCCAACAACGGAAAAACTTAACGAGTTTTCAAACAAACAACGTATTCCTTCTTAAACCCCAACCATATTTCTGATACATGCATCAGATGATACTGGAGTAAATCCGGGAAATAGAATTATGTTTAACGAGGATTTATTAAGAAACAAAATTCCTTCGGAACTCCATATATATCAAAATCAAGAACATAGGTTTGGATTGCATTTCCGTATCACTAAAGATGATTTGATGGACAGATGCAGAACCAGGATGGAATCTAATGGCTGGTTAAAAAAGTAAAGAAAAAACAGTTCCCTCACCCACAGTGCTTTGTACCTGAACATTGCCTTTGTGCAGCATCATAATTTGTTTGCACAGGCTTAGCCCAATACCGCTGCCGCTTTTCTTAGTACTGAAAAAAGGAATGAATATTTTGTCCAGCAGGTCAGCAGGAATACCTGTTCCGTTATCTGCTATTTTTATTACCACTTTCTGATTTGAATTGCGCGTGGCAGATAAAGTAATATGAGGGTTGGGTGTCTCTTTAACTGCTTCGATTGCATTTACCAGTAAATTGATAAGCACCTGCTCCACAAGGTTGGTATCTGCCTCAAACATGAGATCGGTGTCTTTTAGAATTACATCTACATCAATATTTTTTTGCTGAAGTGTAGGTTGCATTAATCGTGAAAGATTCTCAAATAGGTCGCGAACATAAACATGGGTAAGATTGAGAGTGGTTATCTTATTTAAGTTGCGATAGGTTTCGGCAAATTTTAAAAGTCCTTCACTTCTCCGTTTGATAGTAATGATTCCCAATTCAATATCTTCCACAGTGCCATCGGTATCCTCCAGTTTTTTTTCTGCCAACTGCAATCTGTTTTTTAAGGTATCGGCAAGAGAAGATATAGGCGCAACCGAATTCATAATCTCATGTGTCATTACACTCAAAAGTTTTTGCCACGCTTTTGCTTCATTTTCATCAAGTGCTTCATTTACATTTTGAATGGCTATCAGTTTATATACTTTATTATCTGTTTGAAATGCTGTAGCAGAAAGCAATAATTTCAAAGTATTTTTATCACCGGTTACTGATACCACTTCGTTCTCGCCGGACCGTAGGGCTATAATAGCATCATATAAAATTTTATTTCTTTTTTCCAGCGAATGAATAGTTTTAAGATAAGGGATGCCAAGCATCTTTTTGAGCGACTCATTCATCCAACCAGTTTCTCCACTTTCGTTGTCATAGGAGAGAATGCCGGTATCTACCAGTTCAAGAATCTTTTGAATATATTGATATTGAGTTTCGCGCTCTTTACTGATTATTTTAAAAGTAGTATTGATATCATTAAAACCACGGCGAAGGGGTTGTAGTTCCGGTGGCGCCTGCTTTACATCGAAATGCCGTGAAAAGTCCCTGTAATGCACAGACTCCACAAACTGAGAAACTTCATCCTGTGCTTTTTTGTGAAAACGGAAAAAATCAATGAGAATATATACAAGCACTGGAACTGTTGCAACCAGGTACACATACCAACCTTTGCCTTTCACCAGCAGAAAAGAAGTGATGCTGAGTGTTATAAACAGCAGTATCACTCTTACCATTAATCTCCATTCATATTTTCTGAACATAGTTGTGTGTATCCGGTTATAAGTTACAGGTTCCAGGTTTCAGGTTGCCAATATATCTTACAACCTTTACCCTGCACCTTCTCTAAATTTCATATTTGCTTAATCTTCTGTATAAGGCAGTTCTGGTAAGTCCCAGTTCTTTAGCAGCTTTTGTGATATTCCCGTTGTGTTTTTCTATCACGCGGAGAATTGTATTTTTTTCAATCGTACTTAAGTTCAGTTCTGCAGGTTCATCGCTGGAAGCCGTATTGGATTCAATTGGCGAGAATATCAGATCTGTCCCCTGAAGGGATTCCCCATCCGACATAATCACAGCACGTTCGATTGTGTACTGGAGCTCCCTTACATTGCCGGGGTAATGATAATGCCTGAGTTTTTCTATTGCTGAGCCATCCAGGATAAGTGATGGTTTTAAATATTTTGTGGCATAAAGTTGTACAAAGTGTTTAGCAAGTGTAATAATATCATCCTCACGTTTGCGTAATGGCGGTACAGTTATCTCAACTGTGTTAATTCTGTATATCAGATCTTTCCTAAACCTGTTTTCATTGGCAAGTTCCTGTAGCGGAAGATTAGTAGCACAAATAAGTCTTATATCTACCGGTGCCGCCTGATTGGTACCAAGCCGTATTACCTGCCGGTTTTGCAAAACAGATAATAGTTTGGCCTGCTGTTGTAAAGAAATATTTCCAATTTCATCAAGAAACAATGTACCACCGGAGGCTGCCTCAAATCGCCCTATACGATCTTCCCGGGCGTCAGTAAAAGCCCCTTTTTTGTGGCCAAATAATTCGCTTTCGAACAAAGACTCAGTTAGTGCACCAACATCTACCTTTACAAATGCTTTGTCAGTACGAAGTGATAACTGGTGAATTGCTTTTGCAATAAGATCTTTACCTGTGCCATTTTCTCCAAGTATAAGAATATTAGCATCGGTAGGCGCTATCTTTCTCACTTTATAAAAAATATCCTGCATTATATCGGAGTTCCCTAGCAATTCCGTACCAATTATACTATTGTCTGCATCTGGCTGTAAAAAATTACCCTTGTTATTTTTTTGTTTTAATGTTTCGTTTAGTACAGCGATCAACTTTTCATTATGCCAGGGCTTTACCATAAAATCTGCTGCTCCTTCTTTCAATGAACGAACTGCAAGATCAATATCACCATAGGCTGTAATCATTATAACTGCCGCATCAGAGCCCAGTTCTTTGATTTTCCGGAGCCAGAATAAACCTTCATTGCCTGTATTCACAGAGCTGTTGAAATTCATATCAAGCATAATCAGATCAAAGGATTGCTTTGATAATAGCCAGCGTATATTTTCAGGGTTCTTTTCTGTAACAACACTCCCGGCTTCAGTTTTCAGTAATAACCTTACTGCTGTCAGTACATCCTGATCATCATCAATAACCAATATGGATGCGTTCTTTAAATTCATCATTCGCAATATTAATAACAGGGTGGGTGCTAAATTAAGCCATAACAGGCAAAAAATTTAATGCTGATCTGCAAATGAAAGTTACTATTATATAAGCGGTCTGAATAAAAAAATGCCAACCCAAGCCGGTGGCATTTTATAAATATTATGTTTATCCCGCTAATTCAATTCTGAAAAGTAATACCCGAAAGGTTCACTCACATATTATATCTTGATTTAGTCAAACTGGTATAATAAAATTTTACTGATGGAAATAACTTGTTATAATAACAATCAGTTGACTGCAATTAAGGCCAATATTGAGCAATCTTCTTTCTTAAAAAACTAACACTTCTTTCTAATTGCTCCATCCCGTCAACTCCATCTTCTATACTTATCCAACTATCAAAGCCCACTCTTTTCAACTCGGTAAAAATTGCATCATAATCATTTAATCCTTTCCCAATTTCACCATGACTCAGTCTTTTGGCATACCCCTGGGCGCCACCTTCTTCTTTTCTTAGATCTTCTATTGTTCCTTCTTTTAAATACCGGTCGCTGGCATGCATAGTAACCACACGATCGGATACCTTATATAATAAATCAAGCGGATCTTCTCCTGCGAGGTATGTATTGCTGGGATCGTAGTTGACACCAAAAGCGGGATGATGTATGGCATCAACAAGTTTACAAAACACATCCATTTTTTGTGCAAATTCGGGGTACTCCCAAAAATCATCTTTATAGTGGTTTTCCAGGATTAATGTAATGCCTCTTTCTTCAGCATAGGGCAAACAATTATAAATACTTTCAGCAGCCAGTTTTACACCTTCTTCAATAGATAATTCGGGTCTGCGCTGGCCTGATAATACCCTGCAGTAGGAGCCCCCCAATGCATAAGTCATATCTATCCAGCCTTTTTGCTTTTCAATTTCTTTGGCTCTGAAACCAGGATCAGGATGAGTAAAGTCGGGCGAACAGCACATCATGGGTATTGTTTTACCATTATCTTCTACTCTTTTCCGAAACTTACTCCAATTACTTTTGTCTGACATTTCAATGAATCCTGCATACCATTCCAGTCCGTCAATATCCAGCTTTACTGCCAGATCAATCCATTCTGTTACTGTCATTGTACCGTCTTTGCAAAGAGCCTGCATAAATGCTTTGGGAAACGCGGCTAAGCGTGGCATAGTTGTTTATTTGAGATTTAAAATTTGAGATTAGAGATTATTTGGTAATACCTAATGATATTTTACCAAACAAAGGAGATAAAAGCGGCAGCTATATACTTTATAAAATTGAGTAAATTTTAAAAAGTTATGAAAGTTATCATTTTATTGATAGTATAATTAAATACAAAATATGTGAGATGAGAAAATACTTTAACTTATTTATTACTGGGCAGTTCAGTCTCTGTCTTGCATTTTTACAGCTATTCATTCAAAGCCACAGCACTAATGTTACTCCCGGCAACCCTAAAAACTTAGCAAGTCTGATTGTCCGAATTATTATTCTTCCAAAGGTTTGCTGAGTTGCTGATTCATAGGGATGCCTCAAGCATTGACCCATTCAGCTTGCAGTAGATTTAATGGTACTGCAAAATTCCGGGTTAATTGATTGGGTATACTCTTATAGTGTTGGTCATAGTAATAACTATTCTTTACCGATGCAATAAATTAAAGTTGATCTTTCATATTCAAGATCAACTGATAAGTACCTGGTGCCCGGTTGAAAAAAATATTACCACCTACTGCAGGGTTTTGATATACTCTATCAAATCCCGCATCGCGTCTTGATCAATAGTGGATTCCAATCCCTCCGGCATTAGAGACAGGGGCAGAGGCGACACAGAAACGACGTCTGACTTATCAATCGTCCGGGTTTGCCCGTCCATCTGTTTCAGCACTATTTTAAAATTATCTTCGCCAGAAATAATTCCAACAACGTTCTCTCCTGCTTTCGTTTCAATGTTGTATCCTTCAAACCCGGCAGCCACATCATGGTTGGGGTTCAGTATCATCGTCAGTAAATTGATTTTTGTCTGGTGGCTTACACTATGCAAATCGGGGCCAAAATCTACACCAACACCTTCCAGCGAATGGCACACACTGCAATTTGCCTTAAACACGATTTTTCCGTTTGCCGCATTGCCATTACCGGTTGTGGATGGGTTATAATCATAAATCAGTTTTTCGCGATTACTGCTCTCCTGATTGCCGAACAACAAATGGGCTCTCCGGCTAATTGTTGTATCTGAATTTTGCAGGAGCCTGTTCCGGGTATCCCTGGTTATCCAGTCCGGTTTTACCTCACCGGATTCAATCGCATTCAGCAGCATCAGCAACCGGTCCTTCCTGGCTAAAAAACCATTTTCCACTACTTCGTGGATTTTTAAATTGTACAAATTCCACCGGCTCAGCAGTAAACCGGCGGATCGTTGCCCATGATCTTTCAGCAATACTTTTGCAACGGCCAACTGCAGTTCCGAAGGTTGATTGGCCTGCAGCAACTCTTCCATCAATGCAAATGAAATTCCACGCGGATCAAGTCCCGTTGTTTGTACAGCCAGCAAGCGAATTTCAGCAGGCTGCGTTCCATCTTTCGCAACAAGTTTTAATTTTTCTATGATATCAGACAATCCAGCAGTTGGCTTTAATCGGATTCCTGATGCCAGACGTACTATAGCTGATCTTATTGGCAGCGATTCATGCACCATCAGCCTGACAACACTTTGCTGGGCTGCGGGATTGAGTTCAATTGGTTTGGAGTGACGTTTCATGCCATCTGACAATCCGGCTAAACTGTTCACGATTACACCCGTATCCTGTATTGATGCAATGGTATTCAGCAGGGAGGCTATTTCGTCTGCCTTATATTTTGCACCCACCACAGAAGCCAGCTTTCTGAGCCATTCTTTTTTGCCCGTTTCCGCTGAGTTATCCTTCCCTTTAAAACTTTTAAACCGATTGTACCAGTCCAGGCTATTAGCTGAACATCCTAACAACACGGCATCCTGAAACCATTTGTTGTCAATATGGTCCGACAATATCCGGCTTTGTGCTTCAACCACTTCAGGGACCTGTTTTTTGACAGCACTTAGGGTTAAGACCACCTGAAATTGTACATAAGGATCTGTATCTGCTGCTGCTTTTATGATTTCCCGGAGGAGGCTTTCCTGCTGCAGACTATTTCCGGCCAGTATAACCGCCTGCTTCCTCACCATCGCGTTGCTATCCGTAAATGCATTTTGTTTCATACTGTCGGTCAGTGCACCCAATGCTTCAAGTGTCCACAAGGCATGAATCTTCCCTTCCGGCTTTTTTGTGTTTGACAGCAACGAGTTGAGCAAAGGTATCGCCTGCTCCTCTTTTCTATCGGTCAGCAATCGCTGTGCATTCAATCGTACCCAGCTATTGGGATGGTCAAGTGCAGCCACCAGTGTCTTCAGATCAGCATTACCCAATGCCGGTTGTACCAACTGTTCTTTTTTCAACGATGAAGGTACAATCCTGTAAATCCTGCCCCGGTCATTCCCTGCTAAAAAATCCGCCTCTTTTATTTTACCGGCATGGGTGTAAAAGCCGCTGCTGTCGGCTAATGCCAGCCAGTCGGGGTGTTCCACTAACTTCCGGTAAAAGTCTACTACATACAAAGCACCATCCGGGCCAACGGTTAAATTAACCGGACGAAACCAACTGTCTGTTGATGTCAGAAATTCCTTATTAGGCTCATCCCGTTCCGCTTTGAATGTTGGGGCATCAGGGGTTAAAATATCTGCATGCACCAGGTTGGAAACCGGCTCACAAACAAAATTGGCTGCGGCATATTTTCCGGTGAACAGCCCACCGGTATAAGCACAATTGCCGCAGGCAGAAGTAAAATGTCCCATTTCCGATTCATGAAGATTCAGCATGTCTTTTGTAATAGAATATACTGGTGCTGCATTGCCGTGATCTGATATATCATCCATAACAGCATCCACCCGGTAATATGGATTATTCAAAAGGTATTGCTCATCAATGACTACGTGCCTTACATGAATGTTATTCCAAAGTGTAAACTGATTTCCCCAGGAATCGAAAGTTAATCCAAACTGCGACATCCCTCCTGAAGTCTCTATTTTGAAATCATCCGGCTTAAACCGAAAATTGGTTCCCGGAAAGATGGCGGCGGAATCTGCTGTCCCCTGACCGGGAAAGCGCAGAGCCGATCCTTTTCCGCGGAATGCTTCCCGCCATTTTCCTCCTCCGGCACGCGAATAGGCGGCATAAATCCAGTTGTCCAAACCATATCTCAGACTACTCATTCTCAACTGTGGATTGGTTAATGCAAATCCGGTGAGCACAGTTTCTTTTATATCTGCTTTGCCATCGCCGTCGGTATCTTTTAAAAATAAAATATCGGGTGCAGAAGATACCAGTATTCCGCCTTTCCAGGGCATCACTCCATTTGCATAGTGTAAGCTGTCGGCATACACGGTACCTGATTCGTAAAATCCATCACCATCCTTATCTTCCAGCAAACTGATTTTACTCCGTGGTACAAAATCATCTGCATAATCGTCCATCATATCAGAAGGATAATCATCCATCTGCACTACATACATTTTCCCGTTTTCATCAAACGCTATTTCTACCGGATCACTGATGAGCGGCTCTGAAGCCACCAGTTCGATGCGATACCCCTGGGGCAACTGAAAACTGGAGAGGGCATCCTGTGGAGATAATGGCGGATGGTTAGCTGTTTGCCGGCAGGAAAACAAGACCGTTGCAAGAAAACTTCCAAAAACAAAAAACAAATGCCTGACTATTGTACTTCTCATGGTAACCTTTTACACAGATTGAAAAAAATGGATTATTACAAATTCAATTGATAGTGAACGTTATTTCGGTTTGATAAATAATACTTCTGCCCGGTCTATCCAACCCGACCGAAGATCTGCACGGAACCAACCTTCCGCATTTTTATATTGGAACCTCACCGGTGACCGGGGACCCAGCTCCGGAAGATCATACTCTGCCCATGTTTTACCCATATCGGGAGAATAGATGATCCCGCATTTCCAGGGGGATGCTGTTGCGTAATGTGCGGCAAGGATAACACCGTCCTGGATAATCATATTGGCACATTCATAGTTGGGTTGATACAGCAACTGATGTTTTTCCTTATTGGCAATATCCTGTGGGTCACAGCAAAATATGCCCCTGTCATAAGGTTCCGGACCGTTGGCATCGGCAGCGAAATACAGTTTGCCGTCAACAAAATTTATTCCTCCGCTTTTGTACCGGGTGTTAAGACTTGCTTCTATGATCACCTCCCAATGCCACTGGTCTTTGGCGAAACTATAGGTTCCTCTGAGCCATTTGCATTCATGTCCCTCCGGACGATCGCCATCTCCGGTACAGGCATAAAAAGCCTTTTCGGCAGGATTATACATTACGCAATGGATATGCCGGCAAAAATGCGGATTGCCGGCATTGCCCAGCAAAGTACCGTCAGATCCGCCAGTAGCCCCGTTATCCCTGTAATACGGGTTTTGTCCGAATGTATATGCAGTCTTCACGGTGTTGCCATTATCTACAGAGTAATAAATATTAACCGGCACAGCACCACCGGCTACATTCGCATAATTACCCCAAACCAATATCTCTTTGCCATCTATTATCCAGGAATTCACGCCACTTAAAGACATGAAATA
Source organism: Chitinophagaceae bacterium (assembly GCA_039811345.1). Taxonomy (GTDB): domain Bacteria; phylum Bacteroidota; class Bacteroidia; order Chitinophagales; family Chitinophagaceae; genus Agriterribacter. The sequence continues at coordinate 32,114 of JBDHYJ010000005.1, read as the reverse complement.
CCAGCCCGGGTATTCCGGATTCCGGGGTATATGCGGAAGATAGTCTGAGCCGTCCGGGTTTTTCACGATAATCTCTTTAATGGTTTGCAGTTTATCTGAAGCTAAATACAAACGGTTTCGGGTAGCAAAAAGGATATTGCCATTTTGAAAAATATGACTGAATGTAATATTTGCTGCATCCCAAAAACCTAACTGGCAGGGCCAACTGTGGCTGTTATCCTCCGACAGAAAAATAGTATCTGCAGTAAACCCGAAGGCCAGATTTCCAAACTGGGTATCTATATAGGGACCATCGCTTATACGTTTATACCAAAAATGTTTTGTTGACGGCGTACGGGGTGATGGGCTTCCGAAAAGCATTGTGGAAGGTAGCAACAATCCTCCGGCTGCAGGTGCCAGCGTGCTGATGAACTGACGACGGCTTACAGATGTATAGGATTTCATGACTGTACGGTTATAGCAAGTTGGGATTGTCAATCTGGTGAATTAATCTAACTCGGGTGGCAGGTTACCATAAGACCAGGGGCTTTTAAAAGGTGGCGGCGGTGGTGGTACTGGTGTTTTGCCGGGGGTCATTTCATTTGCCAGTTGAATACCTGTATTGGCAAACTGGCGACCGGCCGATACTTCCAGGTTACTGTAAGAGGTTAAACGGGTTTCATAGCCTCCCCCATGAGGTCCCATAGCTTCCTCAGTTGGTACATATCCCACACAGCCATTGGCTAATTCCACCACGAAGGTGAACGGAAATTTGCTCGCCTTTTTAATATCCAACCCGTATTGTACAAAGTACTCGGCCGGATTGGATACAAAAACAGCCGGACCAACCTGTATAGCCTGCACTTCCACTTCTGCTTCAGGGCGTGCTTTCACCAATGCATCCAGCATCAGTGTTTCCTTGGCAAAAGTCCACTCAACACTCCCTGCTTTTTCAGGTCCCTGCTTAACAAGTGCCAGTGCATTTTTTACTTTCGCCGGAGAGGGGGCCCTGCGTTTCACCTTCCATACTTTCTGACGTGTATCCAGCGGAATATCTCTTCCTGCCCCACGGCGGATCAGCAACAGGGTTTTATAAGCCTCGGCACCTACCCGACCACCTACTATTTCCCACCATTCTTCTGCATCCGGGTTTTTATATTTGGCTAAATTATCCACCTGTGTAATATCACCGCAGGCACCCTGCAAAAAAACCACAGGCAGTGCAGCATTGCCGGTAGCACCGCGCAACGTTTTTTCCATGGAACCTACCCAGTTAGCCGAAATGCCACCGGGATTTGTGGTGTTGTGGTTCGAAAAATTGACCACTACACCAAGCAGGTTTCCCTTAAGATCCCAAACACCTACTGTTCCCACATCAGGGTCTATCGGTCCCGCATAACCTATAATATCCGGATTACCGGTGCCTGCATGAGAATAGGTTAAACCATTTTTCATCCGTTGCCTCCGGTTAAAAGACACTTTATCTTCGTGCCCGATCCCCACCGCCAGTTTAGCATCTACCCGGTTGGCATTGGCCAGTACAACGGCTTCAACAATCTGTTGTTTCAGATATTGTATAAACCCGGGGTCTGATACAATTGATTTGTTGTTCACCAGATCCTTTACCAACGGAGAGGCTTTGTCATAATCTCCCGGCTCTCCCATACCGATCGGTCCGGAGGAATGAGAATGAGAAGCCCCAATCATTATCGCTTCCGGTTGTATTCCGCAACGTTTTTGAATTTCGGCTCTTGTTTCCAGTACGATGCTCCTCGAAATAAAAAGCAAGTCAACCCCTACCAGTGCCACCCGTTTGGTACCATCATCAAATACTACTGCTCTCACCTTACACGGATCGTGAAAGAAGCGATGATAACTTTTTCCGTAATTACCCGGCTGTTCCATACCAATATCGGGGGTAATATCCCGTTCGGCAAATCCAGCTTTAAAGACAGTGGTGTCACTAAGAGTTGGCGCAGCAAAGGCGGGGAGAATGAATACAATAGCAAGGCATAGCAAAGCAATCTTTCTCATCAGTGGTAAGATTTGTACTGGTAGCAATTTGCAAGTTAGTTGCAGCACGACTGTGGCAACTTAGTTGATGCTCCAGACTGGTTTAAGATCGGTTTAAAGATAATCAATTTACTTTCCTGATGCTGAACAGTCAGGCACCCAACAATTGAAACCACTATATCAGGACACATTGCAAAAACCCTCCACAATTATTTCCATGTTGTCAGTAGTGGCATACCCTTCATCACTATCTATAGTAGAGAGCAATGGAGTTGATTATTATACCAGGCAGATGTTTGCTTTTTTGCCATTATGAAAATGTCTTTTCCCAAATGCAACCATTATCTCAATCCATGGCAGGCGTATTCCAAATTCTCGCAGATGGGTTGTGACACCCACCTGTAGAAGTGGTTATTACCGGTGGGTGTCGCCACCCGCCGGCGAAAAATATAATCATGAACTCAATCCTCCGATGTCCCATTTCCCATTTTATCCTACCTTTCAAAAAAAATACCGATGAAGCAATTATTTACTGCTGTACTGTTGCTTTCTATATTTCTGTCTGCAGTTTACGCACAACAAAAACCAATGGAAATATCGCTGTATCCCGGAAATAAGGTTCCCGGAAATTTACCCGGACCCGATGAAGAAATTACCGCATCGGATGGTGGCATAGTTCGCATCAGCAAAATCAAAACACCCACAGTTACCGTTTATTTACCTCCGGCAGATAAAGCCAACGGAACGGCTGTCATAATTTGTCCTGGTGGTGGTTACAGCATTGTAGCCATAGATCACGAAGGGTACAAAGTAGCAGAAAAATTCAACGAAATGGGCGTGGCGGCAATTGTATTAAAATACAGAATCCCTGACAAAAAGAACCAGCAGGATCCCTCCATTGCCCCCTTGCAGGATGCACAGCAGGCTATACTAACGGTAAGGGCTAACGCAGAAAAATGGCATATTAATCCTTCGAGAATTGGCATTATGGGTTTTTCAGCGGGAGGCCACCTCGCTTCTACCGCAGCTACTCATTTTAATCATTCATTGATCAGCAATCCGGAAAAAATAAGTCTCCGCCCGGATTTTGCCATATTGATTTACCCTGTTATCAGTGCCGAAAAACAAATTACCCATGCCGGTTCATTTAAGAATCTGCTTGGTGCAAATCCGACAACACTGCAACTCCGGGAATTTTCAAACGAAAAACAAATTACCGACCAAACCCCACCCACATTTCTGGTACATGCCTCTGATGATAAAGGTGTAAGCCCGGAAAACAGCATTGTGTTTTATGAGGCGTTGTTAAAGCACCATGTACCTGCGGAACTGCATATCTATCAAAATGGCGGGCATGGATTTGGCATGCACAACCGCACCACAAAAGACGAATGGATGGACAGATGCAGAAACTGGATGGAAGCCAATGGCTGGCTTAAGAAATAATTGAAAAAAAAGTGTTGTGGGTTACTCTTCTGTTTTACCAAGCCCAAGCTTTTCCACTGCAATCTGGGAAGCAATCTGGCTGGCATCTTTTTTATTAAAAGCCTTACCTTCAGCTATCAGTTCACCATCTACTACCGCGCCAATAGTGAAAAGCCGCCTTCCATTTTCAAAATGTTCATCAAGGGTTTCAAATTCAAGATTCTTACCATTCTTGTTTGCCCAGCCATATAGCTTGTTCTTGTGATTGATTTCAAGTGTTTCCAGGTCTTCCACAAACATGTGGGGAATAATAATATGCCTGAGTACCCATTGCTTGGTGGGATTATATCCTTTATCTACATAAATTGCCCCAACCAAAGCTTCAAGGGTATTACCAAAAATCTGGCTTACTTTAAGGGAGTTGTCATTCTTGTTATAGATAGTTATTTTTTTCAGCCCCATCTTTATAGCAATATCATTAAGGGTTTGACGGTTTACCATTTTACTGCGCATTTCTGTCAAAAAGCCTTCGCCTTTATAGGGATATCTTTTGAACAGGTAGTCGGCCACAATACCGCTGAGTATGGCATCGCCAAGATATTCAAGACGTTCATTGTTTTCATCTGTTCCTTCTTTTACGGAGCGATGACTTAATGCCGTTTTGTATAAAGACAAAGTACCAGGAATAAATCCCAGCAAATCGCATAATTGCTTATAGAATGAACGACTGGTTTTGTCAATTCCGAGATATTGAATAAAATAACGGACTAATGCCAAAGGATTAGATTTTCATTTATGAGTAACAAATGTAAGTAACTCCTGAGGAGTTGCAGCAATTAAAATAGTAAACGGGAAAATCAGGCAGAATATTTCTTTATTATAACAGACGCATTATGCCCCCCAAAGCCAAAGGTATTGCTGAGCGCTGCCCTTACGGTTCTTTGCTGGGCCTTACTGAAAGTAAAATTTAACCTGGGGTCCAATCCAGGGTCATCAGTAAAATGATTAATAGTAGGAGGAACAATATCATGCTTTACAGCCATTACACAGGCTATAGCTTCAATAACCCCTGCTGCCCCAAGCAGGTGACCGGTCATTGATTTTGTAGAACTTATATTTAAGTTGTAAGCATGATCGCCAAAAACCTGTTGTATAGCTTTTACTTCCGATATATCTCCAAGTGGAGTAGAAGTGCCATGCACATTGATATAGTCAATATCTTCAGGTTTCATCCCGGCATCGTCAAGAGTAGCCAGCATTACATTTCTGGCACCCAGACCTTCAGGATGTGGTGCAGTAATATGATGAGCATCAGCACTCGCTCCGGCACCTCCAATTTCGCAGATGATATTTGCCCCGCGGGCTATTGCATGATTCAGTTCTTCCAGTATCAGCATTCCGGCGCCTTCACCAATTACAAAACCATCCCTGTCTTTATCAAAAGGACGGGATGCTGTTTTAGGATCATCATTGCGTTCACTTAGTGCTTTCATTGCATTGAAACCACCTACCCCGGCTTCACGAATTACACTTTCGCTGCCACCGGCAAGTATTATATCTGCTTTACCCAATCGTATCAGGTTGAAAGCATCCATTATAGCATGAGTGGATGAAGCACATGCGGATACCACAGCATAGTTTGGACCACGAAAACCATGACGCATTGATATCTGCCCTGCGGCAATATCAAGAATCATTTTGGGGATAAAGAAAGGATTAAAACGTGGGGTCCCATCGCCAAGTGCAAATTCGGTTACTTCCTGCTGAAAAGTAATTAATCCACCTATGCCACTCGAAAAAATAACACCCACCCTGTCCGGGTTAACCAGGTCTTTACTGATGCCCGCACTTTTTACAGCTTCATCGCTGCATGCCAGTGCAGTTTGTGTAAACCTGTCAATCTTTCGGGCTTCCTTTTTGTCAAGAAAATTTGTGGGCTCGAAGTTTTTTAATTCGCAGGCAAACCTTGTTTTGAATTTCGACGCATCAAACAATGTAATAGCATCGGCTCCCGAAACGCCATTAATAAGCCCCTGCCAGTATTCCTGAACAGAATTTCCCAAAGGAGTTAGAGCGCCAATGCCCGTTACAACTACACGTTTTAAGTCCATAAGCAAGTTTGCCTGCGATCAACGAAATAGAAAAAAATTACTTTGCATGCTCCTCAAGATACGTAATAGACTGACCTACAGTAGTTATGGTTTCAGCCTGTTCGTCGGGAATGGAAATATTAAATTCTTTTTCAAATTCCATGATCAGTTCAACTGTGTCTAATGAATCAGCTCCCAGATCATTGGTGAAAGATGCTTCGGGGGTAACCTCAGCTTCATCAACACCTAATTTGTCAACAATTATCTTTTTAACTCTTGTTGCAATGTCGGACATGGTTGTAAAATTTGGTTAATACTGGGTGCAAAAATATAGTTTTTGAAGTAAAAACAATATCTATTTACAATTGTATCAAAAAGATAATTGACAAACCTGGTTATCCGGGCTTATATTTCATTCCATTATCCCACAGATACAATCGCTTTTATCTGGCCTTTTTTGTATTTTTAAGTTTAAGCCCGTTTAAAAATCCAGCGAATGCCACTTAAATTCATAGACCATGACTCTCAGGAATATGCGCAGATGATCCAGCTTAGAGATAGTATTCTGCGTAAACCGCTGGGTTTATACTTCGATCCGGAAGAACTTAACCGCGAAAAAGACGATGTGTTGATTGGGGCATTTGAGGAAGACAAACTAATTGGCTGTTGCCTGCTCACAAGAACGGGAAATCATACCTGCAGACTGAGGCAAATGGCGGTTAGCAGCAATCTGCAGAAAAAAGGGATTGGCGCGTCCTTAATGACATTTGCTGAAAATGTGGCCCGCGACAGGGGATATTCAACACTCACCATGCACGCACGAAAGTCAGCCGTAGGCTTTTACCAGAAATTCGGATATAATATTACCAGCGATGAATTTTACGAAGTAACCATCCCGCACTATGTGATGGAAAAGAAACTGAGATAGGTATCAGCTATAAGCTGTTAGCTTTCAGCTATCATTGAAGGGATACAAAATTCTCCATTAACAAGTAGCTAAACACCATACTTTTCTTTTAATATTTTTTCATGATGCCGCCAGTGTCCGAGGAGTATATAACCTAATGCCAGCGTAGTAACTTCATGAGTGCTTGCAAATCCTCTTTCATTTAAAGCTTTATCGCTAAGATGTTCAAATAACATTATAGTAAGCTTTCTTACCAGCAACATCTCCTCTTTTAGTCCTTCCAGAGATCGTCCCGAAACATCTGCATGTTCTGCATAGCCATCATGATCAAAACCAGGCAGGTGTTGTTTTTCTCCCCTTGCTATACACATAGCCCTGTATGCAAACACTTTTTCAGCATCTATGGTGTGCTGCAATACCTGTTTAGTTGTCCATTTGCCGGCTGCATAAGCATACTCGGACTTATTCTCAGGTATTGCAGAAAGAAATGCGGACAATCCGGATAATGAATCTGCAATTATTTTTCTAATATCTCCTGTTTCAACTAATGAAACATATACTTCAGAAGATGGGGCATAATCCGCCGGAAGAGGACGCATCATCATTTTTTTTATAAAGGTAACAATTCACAACCGGAATATTTTTTTAATACCGGCTGCAGGTACGCTATTGTGCTTTAGTTGCGTCGCAATCACTTCAATTGTATATCCCTGAGGAGCTATAACCGGTGCGAATGTTAAAACATAACAACTCAATTTATCAGGATGCTATACTTTCACAAATATTTTCTTCCGGTAAAGAATATATAATATTATCCATTGCAATGCCAGCGAACCAAGTGCATTACAGGCAGGATGCCACTTGTCTGCAAGATGCCCGTAAAACCCGCTAAATAATAATTTGGAACTAAAATCAAAATCAACAAAACGCACCATCAGGTAAATAACTAATGCATTCATCCCAATCACTTTAAAAAAGAAAGTCCATTTTTTTATACCCTGCACATCAATTACCCAATAAAAAGTGGCAAGAAACGCGAATGCCATACCTGCAGTAAGCAGGATGAAAGAACTCGACCATAAATGCTTATTGATTGGGAAAAAACTGCTCCACAACAGCCCTAATGCAATACCTGCTGCACTCATGCTATACAACTGTAGTAATTTTTTATTATCTGTATTTTTCGATTGCAACACCGTACCTGCAACTGCCCCAAGTATAGTGAGGCACATTGCGGGAAATTGAGTAAGCAATGCATTTTCATCATAAGTTTTTTGCAGCAATCGCCCCGGCATAAATGTACGATCGAACCAGCCTACCAGGTTTCCTTCAAAAGAAAGATCACCTGCGCCATAACCAGGCACAGGCACAAGTAATAATGCTGCACAATACATAATTAATATACCGCCTACCCAGATGAATAATGATTGTACACGGAAATTGAGAAACAAAAAAGTGGTGGCTAAAGTGGCAATACCTATTCGACCCAAAACTGTACCGTAACGAATATGTGCAGGGTCGAATATATCAAGCGGAATATTCTTATCAAGAATGCCAAGTATTATCAAAATAATAGTCCTGCGCAGTGCTTTTTTATAAAGCGCTTTTTTCGATAATCCCTTTTCTAATCCCGAACGAATTGAATATGACAGGGCGATACCTGCCGTAAATAAGAAAAGCGGGAAAATAAAATCGTAAAAGGTAAACCCATTCCATGCGGGGTGTTTCAACTGGCGTGCAACTGCATCTATCCAGCCTATACCTGTTACCCCTTCCAATCGCTCAATAAAAGCACCGCCACCAGATATAAGTACCATATCAAAACCTCTGAGTGTGTCAACTGAAAGCAGTCTTTTAGGGTTGTTCATACAGGGAATGATTTTGAACTGAAGTTAAAACAAAGCGAACTTAAAAAACAGGTTTATTACAAATTCACCTGTAAACTTTATGAAGCAGATCCGGTAAACCTGGTTTATTTAAGATAGTCATAAATGGTTTATAATGTAAAAAAATCTATTACATTGCTTTCATCTCTCCGGTTTTCTTTCTAACTTATGCCCCGAATTGAGTGGATGGGTTTTATTTTATCCCTTGCAAAAAGTTGAGTGTGAAACAGCAAACAATGAATGTGAGATTTTTGTATTTATTTTTTACTTCTCACGAAATATAACGACTTCTTTTTGTTAACCTGGCACCGGTATAACGAGTAACCATACCCTATATCCATACCCTCAGTACTATCCAACATCTTTCACTTTGTTTATTTACTCAATCAATATTTCTTTTTATGAAACAAAAAGGACACTCCCTCCATATAGGGCTTAACGCCGTAGATCCTGCCCGATATAACAACTGGAATGGCCAATTATTCGCCTGTGAAAATGATGCGGAAGTATATAAAACCATTGCTGAGCAGGCAGGATTCAGCAGTATCACATCACTCCTTACAAAAAAAGCTACCAGTACCAATGTATTGAAGGCAATGAAAAAAGCGGCTGAAGAACTGACTGAAGGAGATATATTCCTCATTTCCTATTCCGGACATGGTAGTACCATTGCTGACGAGAATAATGATGAACCCGACCTGCAGGATGAAACATGGTGCCTCTATGATCGCCAGTTGATAGACGATGAATTGTTTGAAGCATTCAGTGCATTCAAATCGGGTGTACGTATTCTGATGTTTTCTGATAGCTGTCATTCCGGTTCTGTCGCCCGCTTCGTTCCGGGTGATAACAGTGCACTGGCTAAGCAAATGCAAAAACAGCAGGAAATTGAAAATAATTTGGTAAAGCAGGGCTATTTGTCGCGGTTGGTACCACAAGATAAGCAGGCGGGAATCAACAATGCCCAGCGAACTGTTTTGAAAGAGATCAAAGAAAAGCCTGCTGTATCTAAAAGTGATATCAATGCTGCGGTAATGCTTTTTGCAGCCTGCCAGGATGATGAATCAGCACGTGAACTTGGAGAAAATGGTGTCTTTACCGCCACATTGAAAAAGATTCTCAAATCAGGATTACCCGATGCGGTTAAAACCTATAAAGATCTCTTTAAACAAATTAAACTCACCATTCCTAAGGTGCAGTTACCCAATTTATTTTCTTACGGCAAATCCATCTCCACGTTTAATTCGGATATACCATTTAGCATTGAAGGCAATAAAAAAGTCAAAATAGGTTTTACGCAGAATGCTCAGCCTAAAAAAAAAGTAAAAAAGAAAACTAATGCCAATGGACTTATTATTGATACCGGTAAAAAAGCCCCAGCAGTAACTACAAGGGGCAAAGCTGCAAAAGCGCCCCTTAAACCTGTATTGGAAAAAGTAAAAATAGCCGCATCTGAAAATCCCTGGGATAAAGCTTATGAAACTTATTTTGAAAGAAAAAAAGCTAAGAAACCCACGGTGTTTGTTGAGCCGGATATACAATCAGTATATATAAAAGAACAGGAAAAAAGAACCACCAGGGATTCAGCCACCACTTATCTCAACAATTGGCCAAAACCCAAATCAAGTCCTACAGAATTTATCTGGCACCTTGATGATGATCACTCACAGTTGCGCAAGGCAAGCATAGAAGTACAGAAGAAATTAAAAGCCGACAAACGCACTACCGATAATATACGAATCGGGCATGTGGACACAGGATACCTTCCCGGTCATCCAAGTATTCCAAGAAACCTGTTGAAAGACCTGGGTGTAAGTTTCTGGAAAGATGAATTTGGAACCAATAAGGGAATTGATCAATTACATACGGGCACAATAGCTGAGCAGGATGGTCATGGCACAGCTACACTTGCCCTGCTTGCAGGCAATACTATCTCGAAAAGCGATTCCTATGCGAATTATCAGGGCGACTTTGGAGCTATACCATTTGCAGAAGTGATACCTATTCGCATTTGTGATACTGTGTTCAATGCTTTTAATGCAAATGATGTGGCAAGGGGAATTGAATATGCTGTGGATTACGGTTGCGAAGTAATTACTATGTCAATGGCAGGATACCCCACACGACAAGTAGCCAAAGCAGTAAATATGGCTTATGAAAAAGGAGTTGTGGTGGTAACGGCTGCGGGTAACAATTTCGTAAAAGGATTAGGTAAGCTTTCGCCCAAAGCTGTTTTATACCCGGCTAGGTTCGACAGGGTAATAGCGGCTACGGGAGCCTGTTACGATCATGCACCTTATGATATGGATGCATCACGGGATCTGATGAAGGCAAGATCAGAAGGCGGGGAGTTTATGCAGGGAAGCTGGGGACCCGAAAAAGCAATGGACAGAGCAGTGGCAGCCTATACTCCTAATGTTGCCTGGGCTTCTTATGATACACCTTATAAATTTTCACGTGCAGGCGGAGGTACATCATCTGCCACTCCACAGGTTGCAGCTACAGCAGCTTTATGGCTGTTGTACCATCGCAACGAACTTAAAAACTTTACCGGCAACAATGCATGGAAAAGAGTGGAGGCAGTACGCAGGGCGATATTCAGCACGGCAAGCAAGTCATATCCTTACTATAAAAAATATTACGGCAATGGAATTATTCGTGCTTATGATGCACTTGGAGTAGCAGACTTTAGCGGACTTACACAGTCACCGGAAGCCAGGGTATCCTTCTTCGGAATTATCCCCTTTATTAGTACCTGGATAAGGAGCAGGAGTAAAGGCAGATCTGCTGCACCAACGGTACAGGATAAAGAGTTAACAGACATGATTTCACTCGAGCTGATGCAGGTGATATACCAGGATGAAGCATTAATGGATTATGCTGAAGTAATTGAATTTGAAAAACCTGATGGTGCAGATTTTTTGCAGGATCCTGAAGCACGTAACAAGTTCTTCGGACTGATCAGGCAATCACCTTATGCTTCTGAATTTCTGAAAGGTGTATTAGCGACAAGTGCACCTGCGACAAAAGGGAGACGGAGATGAGGGAGTATAGTTTGTAAGTAATTTTTTCTCAGAGATTTCGCAGATGTGCACAGATTTATTTTATAGTTATATCATTCCCCTGATCTGTGTTAATCAGTGACATCAGTGAGCGATTTTTTCTCACAGATTTCGCAGATGTACACAGATTTTTTTTATGGTTATATCATTCTCCTGTTCTGTGTTAATCAGTGACATCTGCGAGCAATTTTCTCTCACAGAATTCGCAGATGTGCACAGATTCTTTTTAGGGTTATATCATTCTCCTGTTCTGTGTTAATCAGTGACATCTGTGAGCGATTTTTTCTCACAGATTTCGCAGATATACACAGATATATCTGTGGCTATTTCTCTTTTCCTGTTTTGTGCTAATCAGTGGCATCTGTGAGAAATTATCTCTTACAGATTTATTTCACGTTTCACGTTCTGATTTCCTTTCGCATAAAAAGATAATATGCCAAAGCAAAGCAGACGGTTGTGGCAGCGAGCAATCCTGTGACCTGCGGCCATACGATCATGAGGCTTTCTCTAAATGACAATGGTGAGGGAATAGCGCCGGCCATTTGTTCCATAGTTAAAGGTCCCAGGCTTCTCACAGAAGGCATTAGCAGTGTTGTTGCTGCATCTGTATACAACTGGTTAGGGGCAAGCCGCATAAACGACAAAAGAAGATCATTGTAAGATGCTATATCACCGGGTTGCATATAATCCGGAGCAGGAAGCATGGATGAAACTATAAGGTTTGCAATAATCTGGTAAAATACCGTAAAGAATAACCAAATCCCTATGACGGTAAGTGCAGATGTGGCCGCATGCCTGAAACTAACAGAAAGGCAAATAGAAAGACTTAACCAGAAACCTACGTAAACAACACTCAGCACAACAAATGCAAGTATGCGAAGCAACTCCACTGGTTCTATAGGCGCGCCTGTGATGATCAGACCTCCGCCAATCATAAGTAAAGCGAGAGAAAGAAACAACACACTTACAACAATCAAAGCACCAAAAAACTTTGCCAGCAAAACATTATCGCGATATACAGGTTGCGCTATCAGCCGTGTTAAAGTACCATTATTTTTTTCTGCATTTATTGCATCAAACCCAAGAGCAATACCCAGCAAAGGACCAAGAAAACTTATGAAAATATGAAATGTGGGAAGTGTGCCATCCGAAACAGTAAGTAGTTTCAAATATACAAACAGGCGATCCGGATCTTTCATATTTGTTACCGCCTTTCCAATATTACCCAGCGATACATACATAGACCCGAGAAATGTAAGCACAATCAGGATCAGCATGACAATAAACCGCCAGCTCCGAACATGATCCCCGGTCTCTTTGCGCACCATCACCCAAAATGGACTAACAGGTTTATGATGAACCCGGCTATTGTGCAGTATTCCTTTTGAAAAAATATCTTTGAAATAAACCAGCGGACTTACCATTGGAAATATTGTTCTTTAGTTTGTTCTCAAAATAACGGTGATATATTTCATCCAGTCCATATTCCTTTTTGTGAACACCAGTAATATTCAAACCTTTTTGCACTAGGAAGCGTACGATATCTGGCGTAATATCCTGGCGGCATGACAACTCAACGGTATTTTCTTTTACGTCAATATTCTTTATAACATTCCACTTACGAAGTTCTTCAACCGGTTCCAGCAAACTCAGTTGATCTTCTTTTACTGTAACAAGTATAACATACGATTCTTCACCAAATAAGTTTCTCGACAGCGTTTCAATATCACCTTCCACCAATAATTTTCCCTCAACAAAAATGCCGACACGGTCACAGACTTGTTGCACCTGGTGCAGATGATGTGATGACAACAATACTGTAAGTCCCTGTTGCCTGCTAAGCTGGTGTATGAGAGATAAAAATTCTTTAATACCGCTGGGATCAATACCCAGTGTAGGTTCATCAAGAATAATTACTTCAGGATTCCTGATTAATACATCGGCAAGACCAAGCCGCTGCTTCATACCCCGTGAATAAGCAGATGTTTTTTTATGCATCTCATCACTTAGTCCTACTATTGCCAGTGTTTCCTTTGCACGGGTTTCTATTTCATTTTCAGCAATTCCATTAAGCCGTCCTATATACATCAGGTTTTCAATCGCTGTCATACTATCATAAAAGCCTACACTATCAGGCATATAACCCACTTTTCTTTTTACCGCAATAGGATTTTTTGTGGCATTTACACCGCACACAAAAGCATTTCCTGCTGCAGGTTCTGTCAAACCCAGCATCATCAGTATGGTAGTTGTTTTCCCGGCGCCGTTTGGTCCCAGCAGTCCAAATATTTCACCCTTGTTAATATTTAAATAAAGATTATCAACGGCTTTAAGTGAACCATAGTTTTTCGTCAATCCTTTCAGTTCTATAATGGGAAATTCCATAATATTTTATCTTCTTCCGTATTTACGAATCAGGTAATATACTATCCCCAATGCAAGCAGAATTACAATTATACCTAACCATCCTGATAGCAAAGAAGTTTTTACCGTCATACGAAATACTGCATTGGCGGTACTGTTGTTGTTTCTTACCGTAAATGTGGAGACATAATCACCGGCAATAGTTTTGTCGGGCACGGTGAGTGTAGCTGTAATATCTTTTGATTGCCCGGGGTCAAGCCTTTCTAATTTTGAAGGATCAAATGTTGCGCTCCACTGTGTGGGGGTCTGAGATGAAAATTCTATATTATCGAGAGGAAGTGTTCCCGTATTTTTTACGATAAGTTGTATCTGTTTACTTCTGCCTTCAGTAATATCATCACTAAGTAACCCGGTAGGAGTAGAAAATGTAAGACCATAACTTCCTTTTACTACTGCTTCCAAATCAAGATGAAGTGTATCGCCGTTGCTGACTGCACTGACAGGAATTTTATATTTACCAGGCTTTGCAACAGGTGATGCAGTTATTTCAATTGTTATTTCCTGAGTCTTCCCCGAATCCAGTCTTACAGCAGCAACCATGCTGCCCTCTGTACGAAACAAAGAGATCCAACCATCGGGAACTTTTGCAATAAGTTCATATGTCTGCATATAACCGCTTCCATTGTGCAGGGAAGCATTATAGCGAAAAGGATCTTTTACTGCAGCTTCTATATTCATCAGGCGTGTTGTAAAAGTTGATTTCCCTGTGAGATTTCTCTGCTGGGCCTGAGTGAATGTTGTAGAAAAAACAAAACTTGTTAAAAGACAAAAAAAAGAATAGGTACAAAATCGTACTGGCATAGCATTAACAAATATTGATAGTTGATTAAAGAATAATTCTACCTGAAGTTGAGACACGAAAATAATAATGCACAAAAAACGATTGTGTTAATGAAATGCAAAGGATGTGCTTGCAAAAGTGTAAAAATAAATACGATAGTTTCTCATTTCTTACATTCTCATATCTCACAATTCACCATTCAACTTTCTGCTATCGTGCTCCGGGCGGACAATATTTCCGGAGATAATCAGTATATAATGTTTGTAAATGTTTGCTTGTACCTTCACCTTCGCTGATGCTGTGTGTACGATTGGGATAGGCCATAAACTGAAATTGTTTATTGTATTTAATCAATTCATTCAGCAACATCTCCGCATTTTGATAATGTACATTATCATCACCTGTCCCATGAATATATAATAAGTTTCCTCTCAAACCACTCACATGTGATAAGGGAGAACCTTTTATAAAATCTTCTTTGGTTTCCTGCGGAATTCCCATATACCGTTCCTGGTATATATTATCGTAAGTTAGCTGATTGGCAACTGCGGCAATGGCTATACCTGTTTTGAAGATTTCAGGGTATTGAAAAAGTAGGTTGAGTGTAGACGATCCGCCACCGCTCCAACCCCAGCATGCAACACGGGAAGTGTCAAGATATGGACGTTGTTCAAGCAGTTTTTTCATTGCCATTGCCTGGTCGCGTATATTGATAATACCGATATTCCTGTAAATAGCTTTGCGCCAGGCAGCGCCTTTAAGTGTTGGTGTTCCGCGATTATTAAATGAAACATAGAAATAGCCGTCCTTCGACATGTCACCTATATACATACGATTCTTACCTGCAGTGGCTACATCCTCCACTGTAGTGGCTCCAGGTTCGCCATATACATATAACAACACCGGGTATTTTTTAGCAGGATCAAAGTTGTCTGGTTTACTAATCCAGCCATCCATTGTTACATTGTCATCCGTAGTAATGGTAAAGAATTCTATGTCTTTACGGTCTTTCGTTTTCATTGTGTTTTCAATGCTCTGTTCTTCACTCAGCGGCTTATGATAAGGTAAACTTATCCATTCATATGCCATATCGGTATTACGATTGGTAAACGTATGAAGCGCCAGGTGTGCACCTGGCGATATATCATATCCATGCGTGCCTGATAAACTCTCAGGCGACACCAATTCTAATTTGCCTTTTCCATCAAGAGTGGTTCTGTACAGGTAGCGTTGAATGGCGCTATGAGGCGAAGCAATGAAATAAACATAATTATTTTTTTCATCGATGGCGCTTAGAGTTTCTATATCATAGTTTCCTTTTGTAATCAATATTTCATTTTTCCCGTCAGCGCTAATACGGTATATATGGCGCCACCCGTCTTTTTCGCTTACCCATAAAAAATCTTTCCCTCCGTTAATCCATTCCCATCCCCTGGGGTCATCATCATTCCACCTGCTCTTTATATCTATCCATGCTTTATCAGTTTCGGTATAAATCTCTTTTGTTGTTCCTTTATCAGCACTGCACACAAATATTTTAGATTCATTTTGCTTACGGTTCAGTTGTTGCACGATGAGAGTTTTATTATCACCAGTCCATTCCATGCGGGGAAGATAATGCTGCTGCGGGTCACCGGGGATATTCATCCAGGTAGTTTTTCCACCGGCTGCATTTACTACACCGATTCTAACTACCGATGGTGGTTGACCCACTTTGGGATATTCAACGGGTACAACAAATGAGTATATGGAGTCCGTAGTATTCAGCATAAGATAGTCCCTTGTTTTTCTTGCATCTACCTGCCAGTATGCAATATGCTTACTGTCGCCACTCCATCGGAAACCATCACGGCATCCAAATTCTTCTTCATAAACCCAGTCGAAAGTACCATTGATCATTTGACGTGTACCATCCGTTGTCAAAGCTGTTGTTGTTCCCGTATGCACATCTTCCACATAAATATTTCCTTTACTTACATAAGCCACTTTTTTTGCATCAGGGGATAGTTTGGCATACATTAAGCTTTGTGAAGGTTTACCTTTCCCAACTTGTCTTAGTTTTCCTGTTGACCTGTCTAATATCCAGTAATCTCCTCTTGTTCTGTATCGCCACACTTTGGCGGTATTGGTAAATAAGAGGAGAATTTTATCATCATTACTTATTTCAAAATCAGCTACCTCTAAAGCTGTTGTATATCCGGGGGGAGTAAGTTGTGCGGCAGTTACCAGTGTAGTAACGGGTTGTGCAGCCAATGGATTGATACGCTGAATGGCCTGGTTATCTGACTGATAAAAACCGGTTCCGTCTTTTGTCCAGTTAACCTCTTTGGATCTAAACTGACCGAAGGATGAAATACAGTAAATGACAAAAAACAGAAGGAACACAACTGTCCGGATAAACCTGCTGAACATTGTTAAGAAATTTATTATGAACAGTAAATATAAAAAATTGAGGAAATTGTGATGTATTAAGAATATTATACTATGCCGGATAATAATAGCGAAAAACTAAGACTCGATAAGTATTTGTGGGCTATTCGCTTATTCAAAACAAGAAGTTTGGCCTGCGAAGCCTGTGATAAAGGGAAAGTGAAATATAATGGCAACCAGGCCAAGCCATCCAAAAATGTACACATTAATGAGGAATACGAAGTTAAGACAGAGGCAAAAAGATGGAGAATTAAAGTTGCAGGATTACTGCATAACAGAGTACAATACAGTGAAGCCATTAAATACTATATTGACATAACACCGGCAGAGGAAATTGAAAGAATTACCTACCAGGCATCCAGCTTTCATACAGGGAAACGCCTCAGCAAAGTGGGTAGGCCTACTAAAAAAGAAAGAAGAGATATTGATGATTTTCTTGAAGAATAATTTTTTCACTTTCATACATCCTTTCTGTTTCAATACTCGTCTGAGATTAAGAAGTTGTTTTGAACCACCCTGTTAAACGATAATTACTTTAGGTCCGTACCCCCTTGTATACAGGCCGGCCATTGATAGCTGATTGACCAGTCGGGAACTGAACCGTAGTCACCCTTGTATCCTGATTACTCCTTCCATCATTTGGACGGTCTGTATTCTATGACTAATTCAACAAAATATTACACCGGTTTTAAGCTTGTTATAATAGAAATACTTCACTTTAAACCGCATAGCTATCTTTGCAGCTATGCATATAGATATCATCAGTGTATTGCCTGAATTGCTCGAAAGCCCTTTTGCACATTCCATTCTGAAAAGAGCAAAAGACAAAGGACTTTTACAAATAGAAGTACATCATCTGCGCAAATGGGCGGTAAATGCTTATGGACAGGTAGACGATTATCAATACGGGGGTGGTGCCGGAATGGTGATGATGTGCGAGCCTTTGGCAAACGCTATTGAATCGCTTTCAGCATCAAAAAAGTTTGACGAGATCATCTATCTTACTCCCGATGGTGAACGATTTAATCAAAAAACAGCCAATAGGTTATCGCTTCATCAAAATCTTCTATTGATATGCGGACACTACAAAGGCATTGATGAAAGAATAAGGGAACATTTTATTACTAAAGAAATTTCTGTTGGAGATTATGTATTAAGTGGAGGTGAACTGCCTGCTGCTATACTGGTGGATGCAATTGGAAGGTTATTGCCGGGCGTATTGAATGATGAAACTTCCGCATTATCCGATTCTTTTCAGGATAATTTGCTTGCTCCGCCGGTATATACCAGACCTGCCGAGTTTCGTGGATGGAAAGTGCCTGATATCCTGCTGAGCGGCGATCCCAAAAAAATATCGGAGTGGCGGCATGATATGTCTGTTAAACGTACTGAAGAACGAAGACCGGATATAATGGATGAGTGAATATTTAAAATCCAAACGAGTTTACCAACAACTTTTAATGATTTAAACGCATAGTATGAGACGGGTTCTATTCTTCTTGTGGCTGTTTATATTAACCATAATGTACTCCTGCAGCAATCAGCAAAAGCCGGTATCTAATACTGAAAAACGGGATACTAGCATAACGATGAAAAATTCGTATTCCAAACTTTTTCTTGACAGCATAAAACTGGAACAGTTTATTGAAACGCATCGGATACCTGATAGCCTTGCAGAGCAATTCAGAAGTTTTTATAATGCCCGAAATTATCAATATGCCTGGTTTTTCAACGACGGACCTGCTGAACAGGTATATAATTTCTTTAACCTTCAGAACGATTATATTGCATATAGTCGTGATAGCAGTTTATACGATCCCTCTCTTCAACAGGTATTTGATACATTAGAAACAGGAGGGCATATTTTCCCTTTGAATGACAGCAGCAGGCTTAATGCGGAACTTGCACTTACAAACCAGTTTTTCAGATATGCTGCAAAAGCTTACTTCGGCGATAGCAAACTGAATATAAGTAACCTGAAATGGTTTATTCCCCGAAAACGAATTGATGTAGTAGCTGCGCTCGATTCATTGATTGTTAATAAGGGTGAGAATATAAGTAGCTATGTACCGGTTAACCCATATTATCAAAGCCTTAGAAAAAGGCTCATACAGTATTACGATATTGAAAAAAAAGGTGGCTGGCATCCAATGAATATAGAATCAAAAAAATTGAAAGAAGGAGATAGCGCTGCCGTTATAAGCAAAATAAAACATCGACTGTTCCTTACAGGTGATTTTAACGAAACAGATACTTCCGGATTATTTACTGCAGCACTTACTGTGGCTGTTAAGCATTATCAGCACCGGCATGGTTTAACAGAAGATGGTATTATAGCGGGGAATACAATTTATCAGCTCAATGAACCTGTGCAGAAAAGAATAAGGCAAATGCTTCTTAACCTGGAGCGTATGCGGTGGGTACCCTCAGCAATAAGTACTGATTATTTACTTGTGAATATTCCTGAGTTTGCTTTACATGTATTCGAAAAAGGAAAATTAAAATTCAGTATGAGAGTAGTGGTTGGAAGCGGACAACACAACACGGTTATATTCAAAGGAAATTTGAAATATGTGGTATTCAGCCCCTACTGGAATATACCGCCGGGTATACTTAAAAAAGAAATTTTACCAGGTATGAAAAAAGACAAGAATTATCTTGCCCGTCACAATATGGTGATTGCCGGGTATACAGGTGGTTTGCCTAATGTAAGACAAAAACCAGGGCCCAACAATTCATTGGGAAAAGTGAAGTTCCTTTTTCCCAACAACTTTAATATATACCTTCACGATACACCTGCTAAAAGCTTATTTGGGGAAGACAAGCGTGCATTTAGCCATGGTTGTATCCGGGTAAGCGAGCCTTTAAAACTTGCTGAGTTTCTCCTGCGTGATGATAGCACCTGGACTACTGCAAAAATCACAGCTGCTATGAACAGCGGTAAAGAGAAATATGTAACATTAAAAGAAACTGTCCCGGTGTTTATCGGATATTTTACAGCGTGGGTAGACTCTCAGGGACAACTCAACTTCAGAGATGATGTTTATGGTCGTGATAAAAAGCTTGGCGAAAAGCTTTTTCAATAAATGGTGGAAGCTATATAGGCAAATCGGTATTGTGTTTTGTAGCCGTTTTAAAAATTCAGGAAAAAGCGAGATAGGTTACAATGAATCTGCCGGGTTCATCTTCAAAATTTCCTTCTCCGCAGAGTCTGCCCGTGTATAGCCTGTGCGTTGGCTGGTGACACTGTGGTATGCGGAGAAAGCTAAACGCAATAGAAACGATGAGGATGCCTCGCAGAGTCCAGCTCACGCACAAAAGGCTCGGAGTTGAGACCCTGAGGAGAACCAAATTACGGCTGAAGATTACGTCATTTCGACCGAGTATATGGTGGCATGTCATTTATTGGATTTCCAAACGAGGGAGAAATCTGTTTGCCAGAGATGAAGCTGCTTTGACATAAGATATACAACACAATATAATATTCAACAATATTGCTATGACCCAACGGATTTCTCACCCGCCGCTAAACTCGTTTAATTCAAAACATCTTGCGGGCGGGATTCGAAATGACGGCTGGGGTTTTCGTCATTTCGACCGAGTATATGGTGGCATGTCATTTATTGGATTTCCAAACGAGGGAAAAATCTGTTTGCCAGAGGTAAAGTTGCTTTGACATAAGATATACTACACAATATAATATTCAACAATATTGCTATGTCCCAACGGATTTCTCACCCGCCGCTAAACTCGTTTAATTCAAAACAACCTGGGGACGGGATTCGAAATGACGGCTGGGGTTTTCGTCATTTCGACCGAGTATATGGTGGCAAGTCATTTATTGGATTTCCAAACGAGGGAGAAATCTGATTCCTTTTCCTTCATTCTCCTCAGAGTCTGCCCGGCATAGCCTGTGCGTTGACAGGCGACTCTGCGGTAGGCGGAGAAAGCTAAACGCATGAAAAACGATGAGTATGCCTCGCAGAGTCCAGCTCAAGCACAAAAGGCTCGGAGTTGAGACTCTGCGGAGAGCAAATGGCAAGACTGGTATCTCCGTTATTGTAACAGCAACAATCAAAATTACTCCTTCCGTTGATTGCTGTTGCTTTCCCAAATAAGGAATCTGGTACTGATGTATCGAATCCCATCAAAACACAATGCCGCAATAAAAGTAGCAATAAGCACACCGTTCAATACAGACCATGGCAAGGCTGTTGTTTTGAAAACCGGATGCAGATACGGAACATAAATGATGAGCAGTTGCAAAGCAACCGTGAGTAGTATAGCGGCCCACATTCCGGTATTGGAGAAAAGGGTGCGTGAAAACATAGTAGTATAAAAAGACCGTACAGACAAAGCATTTACCAGCTGAATAAAGCATAAAGTAGTGAAAACGGCTGTTTGCTGAGTTTTGATGTCGTAACCCTGTTTGGCTACCCACCCCTGCACCAGAATAGCGGTTAAGGCAAGTGTAATTCCCGTGAGTACAATCCTGGTAATTAACCCCCCTGCAAACAAGTTTTGCTTAGGCGGGCGTGGTGGGCATTTCATAATGTTTTTTTCAGCAGGCTCAGCAACAAGTGCCACTCCCGGCAAGCCATCGGTTACCAGGTTAATCCATAGAATATGAATCGGAAGCAGTGGCATAGCTAAGCCCAGGATTGGGGCAAAGAATATGGTTAGTATTTCACCCAGATTGCAGGAGAGTACATACACGATGAATTTTCTGATGTTCTCATAAATTCTTCTGCCTTCCCGCACTGCTTTAACGATGGTGGCGAAATTATCATCGAGTAAAATCATGTCAGATGCCTCTTTTGAAACATCGGTTCCGGTTATACCCATTGCTATTCCAATATCAGCCTGTTTTAGCGATGGCGCATCATTTACGCCGTCGCCTGTCATCGCTACAAATTCCCCCCTGGTTTGCAGTGTTTTTACAATATGCAGTTTTTGCCCGGGGGATACCCGTGCATACACAGCAGTTTGGCCGACTTCATGGTTGAATTGTTCTTCGTTTAGTGTTTCCAGTTCGGCCCCGGTTTTTACCCATCCGTTGCGTTTATCCATTAGTTGAAGGCGTTCGGCTATTGCTTCGGCAGTGAGGGGCTGATCACCAGTAATCATCACTGTTTTTATACCTGCGCTTTTGCATTGCCTGATGGCGTCAATAACTTCCTCTCTTGGTGGGTCTATCATTGCAGCCATACCCAGAAACTCAAGTTCAGATTCCAGTTCGGGTTGGATATTGACTGGTTTTTGATCGAAAATCTTACAGGCGAAAAACAACACCCTTAAGCCTTCTGTAGCCCATTTGCGATTGGTATCCAACCAAAGTGGAATTTGCTTTTCATATTTTTCAGCAAGGATTTCTGTTATTTTTCCGGGAGCGCCTTTCACAAATAAGACCCATTTATCCTGGTGCTGGTGTAGTGTGCTCATGCGCATTCTCACCGAGTCGAAAGGTATTTTTTCCACAAGCGGAAACGCTGTGTTAATTTTCTCTTTCGAAATGCCCTTGTCAAGCGTATATTTTACCAGTGCGGTTTCTGTTGGATCTCCAAGCAGTTCATCCTTGTTTGAATACCTTACTTCATTAGCCAGCAGCATTGCATAGTACAGCCAGTCTTCTTTTTCTGTTGCTGCCTGCACCTGTTCTACCGTCATGATATTTTGAGTAAGCGTCCCAGTTTTATCGCTGCAGATATAAGTGACAGACCCTAACGTTTCAACCGCCGGCAGTTTTCGCATTAGTGCTTTCTGGTTTACCATTCTTCGCGCACCTTTAGCCAGGGCTATGGTAATCACAGCAGGCAAAGCTTCCGGAAGCGCAGCCACAGCCAAAGACAATGCGGTGAGAAACATAGCAAACGGAGGGGCACCCTGCCACCAGCCAAAAGCAAAAACGAAAACACAGATAAGGATAACAATTACGGCTAGCTGTTTACTAAACACATCCAGCCTTTTCTGAAGTGGTGTTTTTTGTTCTTCGGTTTTCATCAAACCGGCAATTTTTCCGATTTCGGTGTTCATGCCGGTTGCGGTTACAACCGCTGTAGCCGATCCACTAGTAACTATGGTGCTTTTGAAGACCATATTCTGCTGATCTCCGGGTACTAAACCGATTCCTTTCGGTACTTCGGTTTTCTTTTCAACCGTATGGCTTTCTCCCGTGAGTGAAGATTCGTCTGTTTTTAACGAACTGAGTTGAATAAGGCGGGCATCTGCAGGTATAATATCTCCTGCTTCCAGCAAAATAATATCCCCCGGTACCAACTGATCGGTTCTTATTTTGGCAGGGCTGTTATCCCTGACAACAAGGGCATTTTGTGCCGACATTTTTTGGAGCATCTTCACCGATTGTTCTGCATTGTATTCCTGCGAATACCCCATCCATGCATTGGCAACTATGATGGCTATAATTACGTAAGCATCGGTATGTTCACCCAAAACAAATGAAATACCGGCAGCAATAATCAGGATGATGATCATAATGTCTGCAAACTGGGAGGCCAAGATGGATAACCTGGTTTTTCCCTTGGCTTCCTGTAAAATGTTCAGTCCGAATTTTTGCTGCAGAACGGGAATCGTTTCTTTTTTTAACCCGGCGATATTCGTATTAAGTTGTCTTAACACTTCTTCAGTGTTGAGTTGATAAAATTCCGCCATAGCAATTAACGTATCTTTTAAAGGTAGCTAATAATCAGGTTATTGGTCCGGTGCAATGCTGCTATAGATACAATTGGGTATTCCTCAGCTTTTTCCGGTTTTGTGTGGTTTAAACACGAAGCTTCAAAAAGCCCCCTGCTAGCATTTGCTATTCCTTCGCCGCCACGTCTCCCACATAGATAAAAGTTGATGATTAGCACATTGTTGAAGGGGACGTGGCGAATCGGCTTTTTAATTTGTACATTAGCATTACACAAGCAGCCCATGCCGGTAAAAAACACCATCCCCTACAGCGAAGGTATATTTTCCATTACCATAACTTGCTATAAATGGTTACCTCTTATAGAAAAAGTAAATGGCTATGATGTAGTTTATAATTGGTTTCATTACTTAAAAACCCAGGGTCATCATATAATTGGCTATGTTATTATACCCAATCACATTCATGTTATGATAGGATTCACAAAAGTTAAACAGACAATTAATAGCATCATTGGCAATGGCAAGCGTTTTATGGCATATGAAATTATCAGGAGATTAGAAAGAAATGATGAAGAAGAAATACTAAATCAATTGTCTGCAAATATAGAATTGTCGCGAAAACAAAATAATAAATTGCATAATGTTTGGGAATAGTCATTTGATTGGAAACACTGTGAATCGGAAAGATTTATCAATCAGAAACTAGATTATTACCATGTAAATCCGGTTAAAGGAGTATGGAATTTATGCGAAAGTCCGGTTGATTACAAACACAGCTCAGCACAGTATTATTTGCAGAATAATCAGGGCGAGTTCGAGGTTACAAGTTATGCTGTTGTATTAGAAACCGGATTGCAAAATTCACAACGTCCCGGCTAAACACAAGGCTTTACGGGAGACGTTGTGGCGAAGGAATTTTTTGAAAACAAATATGGGTTTTATTTACTCCTCTAAGGGAGGACCTAGTCGTTTAATTCCGTGCTTTAAAGATAGGTTGTCAATTGCCTGTTGTGTGGGGGCTTTCAAATCATTTACTTCTTTAAAAAAATCTTCCAATCCGCCTGCCGGATTTACGGCATAAATCAACTTACCTGTTTTTGAAAGTTGCAGCCACTGATGCGGAATATTTCGCGGAAGAAAGATTGTATCTCCGGCATTGAGTTCCCTGTCTAAAGTACCACAAACAAAACGGTATTTCCCTTCGATAATGGTAAACATTTCGTCCTGGTGAAAATGTACATGTAATGGTGTAGCTGCAGCACCATAACCGGTAAACAGGAAAACACTAAGTGCATTTCCTGTATCCTTCCTGGAGATAACAACATCGTTGGGATGCATTCCCATGTATTTCATCATTGGAGCACCAGATCTGTTGTTACCGGACTGTACAATAAAAGGATCTTTCGTGTTGCTGAGACGAACAGCCTGCTTTGACAAAACAATAGAAGGTGTTGCCAGAATTGTGCTGAGCAAAAATTGTTTTCGTTTCATGATGAATGATTTTACAGCACGAAACTAATTTCAAAAGACCCCATGTCAGTGGTAAAAACCAGACGTTTTTTAAATTTCCACATCACCCAATAAGCGTTCCGGTGCATTATTGTCTATGGCAAAAAACTGCACGGGCGTATAGCCGGTAAACTCCTTATAATCTTTTACGAGGTGCTGGTAGTCATAGTATCCGCAATGCAATGCAATAGAAAGCCAGTCTTTGTCGGGAAACCGGTTCTTCATTCTAAATGCCTTGTCAAACCGGGACAATTGCAAAAATTGTTTAGGAGGTATACCTATCCGCTCTTTAAACTTACGATCAACCTGCCGGTGTGAGAGATATGCTTCTTTAAGAAATTTATCCAAAGAAAAATAATCATATTCACGGATCATTGCCTTGCTTATATCATCAACCCGGTGTTTCTTTCGGTTTATTTTTTTGATAAGCCCAATCAGAAATTTCTCCACAATACAAGTCATTTCAGTATAGTCTTTTGAATAATAAAGTTGTTCATTCGCTACACGGGTGCAGGTGCCTAAAAGTTCTTCTGCATCCATATACTTATTGGTCAGTTCAAAACCGGATACATTGGCTAT
Organism: Chitinophagaceae bacterium; assembly: GCA_039811345.1. Lineage (GTDB taxonomy): Bacteria > Bacteroidota > Bacteroidia > Chitinophagales > Chitinophagaceae > Agriterribacter. Next base: position 6,378 of record JBDHYJ010000005.1, on the reverse strand, counting down.
CTGATATATTGCTCCGGGTTGAAAAATCACCTGGAAGCCCAAAGTTCGTTTATCCGGGTAGCGATGAATTACACCGGTATGTGTTCCCATAAATATGGATCCTTTAGGCGGGATAACCAGGGGCGAATCAGGGTATCTGATGGTTTCAGCGCCAATGGGCATAAATTGCAGACAATGTTCAGGACGTGGGGGGTATGCTTTAAACGGAATAGAAGCAACATCAGGAAAGTTAAAATCAAGGATCCTGTACAACCGAATATATTCGGCTAAAATTTCACTTGGTTTGATTTCGTTAATTAACACATTGCCTGAGGTTGATATTATGTTTGTAAGTACTAAGCATTGCTTATAAATATACATTGAATTCCATGCCGGTAATTTTGAAACACGCCAGCAGGAAGATGAATGAATTATTACCTGGTTGTAAATAGTCCCTGTGCATTCATCCAGTTCAAAAAAAGGTTGCTCCATTCATCAACCGGAAGATTTTTCTTTCTCAGATCGAAGCCGTGGCCACCTTTTGAAAATAAATGCATCTCAACCGATTGTTTGGATTTTATCCAGTCGTTGTATAAAATGAGACTATGCTCAACAGGAATCAATTCGTCGTCAATAGCTGCTGCAATAAATATAGGGGGTGCATCTTGTGGTGTTCCTGCTTTGCGAATGGAATCTGCAATGAAACCATAAAACGAAGCGACAAAATCAGGTCTTGTTTCCGGGGTATTATTATAAGCCAGCAATGCCGAAACAGACCCGCCGGCCGAAAAGCCAATGATGCCAATCTTTAAAGGGTGGATGCCGAAGTCTGTTGCATGTTGCCTGAGATAGGTAACAGCAGCTTTAGCATCATCTAATTCCATATTCCAAACAGGTACAATATGCTTATAAAAACTACTGTCACTAAGATTATTCATCATTTCTGTGAATGGATCAGCAGACATTAAATGATGGGTTCTGTATTTCAGCACAAAAGCCGCTATACCTTTTTCGTTTAGCCATCGTGCTATATCGTAGCCTTCCCATTCTATAAAAAGTGTTTGAAAAGCGCCACCGGGACAAACAATAACTGCTGGGCCATTGTTTTTTGCAGCATCCGGAATAAAAGCTGTTAAAGTAGGCCGCGTCACATTGTACACAAGCTTTGTGCTCATCGGGTTTTTTAGGGTTTCCTGCTCAGTCCATGTCCAGGTTTCAGAACCAGGCGGCAATCCGTTATAAAGTTGAATGACTTGTTGCGCATTGGAGTGTAAACATAACAGCAGAATCATGATTACCGGTGTTATGCTGCAATGAAATTTTCTCATTGCAATGGGGAAAGTAATTATTTTATTCATTTTGATAGTTTTAGTAACATAAATTGTTGGTGTGAGGGAAATAAGTTATAGCCCCGCAAACGCATTCATTAATTTTTGCCACAGTGGCCATTCGCCAACAAAGTGTAAACCGATATGCTGAATAATGAAAAATAAAAAAGCGATCTTATATGGAGGATATATCTTCCCTTTTCTTTTATCATCAATTATCAGAATAATTGCTGTTAGTTCAAGAAGAATATAAGTAATATCAAGCCCCAGTGTACCTTCAGTCATTGCCGGTATTAAAGCCGTGGCTCTTCCCAAACCCGGGGGCAGTAATGCCAACACCGTACCTGCCATATAACGGGCATGTAACTGCATATTATGGCGGTGCCTTATGGCGCCCACATAAAAGAAAACAAACTGGGTAAGGAAGATCACATCAAGAAAGGAGATCATGTAGGTAAAAGGATTCAGCCCATCTTTGCGGCTAAGCATCAGGTGCATCATCATAAGTCCGCTGATAACCAGTAGCGGGGCGAGTATAAAAGAAATTTTTCCCAGCATTCGGTGTGCCCCCATTTTATCCCTGCTGTACAAAAAGGGCTGAATGATGAGCAGGAATAACCAACCGCCTGCTGTGATTCCATGAAAATGGTGCACAGGATCAGTTTCTGCAATTTTCGAAATAAAGGTTTTAAAGAATCCGGTGATGGTAACGGCCATCGCTAATGCAAACCAGAGCCAGGCATACCTGTAAAACGGTGCAGTAGTTGTTTTTGTTGATAACATATAGATTGGGTTTTATGTGGATCAATTTGATTGCACGGAATAGGTAATATTGTTTATGGTGCTTTACCTACTTTACCTTAGTCATTTTATAAATCCGGCCTGCGATTCTGGCTTCCGCTGTTGTTATTTTTTCGTCAACTTCTTTTACAAAAAAGAAATCCATAACCTCTCCTTTCAGGTATAATTGAGTTGCAGACCTTGCGCCCAGTTCCTGTTTCTCTTCTCCATTAAACTGAATGAATAATTTGTTGTTGTCTCTGCTGATAGTTATATCGCCCAATGCACCTTCGTAATTGCCCAACAGCGGCGTACTTTCCGCATCACTTAAATTCACTTCAACAACTTTCTCCATAAGTGGGGCAGTTAGATTAAACCAGAAACGGTGCCATGCAGTGGAATGATAAACATTGCTTACAATTACCTGCAAAAAAATAATAATTGCTGTGCCAAGCAAAGTGATTTTGTGTATTTGTTTTAGTTTGATGAGATCATATAAAAAAAGTGGGATCAATAAAATATCCAGGTAAGCGAAATCAAAAGCCGGGTATTCCATTCCGAGTGAAGGGAAAGAATTGTTTCTTTGTATTCTGTCAACCGCTGCAAAGAGTAATACAATAGTAGCTAAGGTTAGAAGACGTTTATGTGCGCCGGTATCTTTTTTTCTTAGCTTTATGCCCCATGTAAAAAATAAAGCAAAGCATAGCATTTCAAAAAAATTAATTAATAAAAGATCAAACAGAAAGCTTCCTTCCGGCGGATGATTGACAATAAGAATACGAAATGAAACCAACCCCATAACCATAAACACCAATACGCCGAGTACAAAAGATAAAATGCCGAGCCGGCGGTGAATACTCAGATTGCCTGTTGTCACAAGCGCCACCTGAGTTAGATATAGTAACAGCCAACTGGTCATTATTTGGCTATGGATATGGGTGATCCAGTGAACCTGCAGGGTTCCTTCCTGCATGCTCCGGAAGCTTGGAAAAAAACCTAAGAAAGTAATTACAAGAAAAAGGACTGAAAAGCCGACAAAGAAATATTTTGCTTTTCGCATGTTATATCTTTTTTCTTTTAGTGTACTACTCACTGCTGAATTGCCGGTGGATGAGATACTATTCATTGTGTAAAAGTTTATATATTGCAATAGATGTTTGTGCAGGGTTAAAAAACTTTCCTATGCTTTTGCTGCAATGAATCTCATTTGCTTGTTAGGCTAATATTAAAATTCAACCTCTCACCTTTCACCTACTGATTATACTGCACACGTCCCTTCTCATCTTCAGCGCCGGTAGTTCTGTTGCGGGTGGCTTTTAATTTTTGTTTTCCAAAACTGCGGGTATAGGTTAGTTGATAGGTCCGCCACGAAAAGCGTATATGTAAATCACCTACCAGATTCTTTTCCGGCAGATCTGTGTACGCACGAAAGTCCATCGAATTAAACAGGTTACTGATAGAAAAGTTGATATTATCCCTGGCACCCAGCTTTTTTCTGAGACCAAAGTTCAACGACCCCATGGGTTTAATAACTGATAACCCGTTCAGGTTACTCGAATTGTAAAAACCGGATAACTCCACCGAAAAATCCCAGGGCAGGGTAAATGACTGGGTCATATTTATGCTGATATTTTTTTTCGCTATTCTTACCGGTTCTTTTTCATAAATGGCATTCACCTGCTGCCAGGTTCCGGTTACATTATATTGCATGCTCCACCACGGTGCAACAGTGACAGGAACAGAGAGCATAACCACCACTGATTTCTGGTGATCCAGGTTTTCCGGTTTATTGATGGTTATGTTGGAGGTGGAATCTACGGTAGGCTGGAAGAAAGTGATCGTATTGTCTTCTTTGGTGAAAGAAACCTGCAATAAATATTTTTTGAACGTGTATCCTATACTCACAGCATGAGCAATGGCCGGTTGCAACGCCGGGTTGCCGGTTAATATGTTGTTCCGGTTAACATAATAGGTGAACGGTGCCAGATCGTTGAATGAAGGTCTGGTGATTCTGCTGTTAAAAGAGAAGTTGATACTGTTTTTTTCATTCAGCTTGTGAGAAAGGAATAGCGTAGGGAACAGTTTTCCATAATGCCGGTCAATAATGTTTTTTTCAGTGGCAGTGCCCAGGTTAGAATTGGTGTATTCATAGCGCAATCCTCCTTTTAAGGTCGTTTTCTCACTAACCGTTATATTGAGTGAGGCATACGCTGCGGAATAATTTTCTTTCAGTGTATATATAGACGAGAGGCTGCTGTCTTTTGTCCATTTACTCTGAAGGAGCCTTTCAAAGCTGAGCTCATTGGTAAAATCGGCTAATGTGCCTTTGATGCCGACTTCTAAGCTTATCTTTTTCGACAATTTACCGGAATAATCCAATGCGCCAATCCAGAAATTTAACGGGGTAAGTTTGCCGTTACGGTATATTTCATCATAAATAAAATTGGCTGTTTTATCAAAGTACCGGCTGTAATAATTGAAAGGCTGATTGTTTTTATAATGCAGATAATAAGCGTTGAAGGAAAGGGTACTACCTTTCTTAAATTGCTGTTGCAGGTTTATATTAATACCATAGTCCTGCCAGTTATTCAGTTCGCTGTTGGAACTCAATACAACGGTGTCTAATAGACCGTTCAGGTTGAAAGTAGCGGTGCTAAGTTCCGACTGCCTGTACCAGCGGCCGTTGCTGGTCAATAATATACCGATAGTTGTGCTGCGTGTAAGCTGATAATCTAGACCCAGGCGGGCATTATGAAACCGGGTTGTATCAGTTCTGTCTAATTCATTGTAAGTTCCGTGAATAACTCCATTGTTTGATACCCTTCTATATCCGGTGGCTGTAAATGGCTTTTTTGTTCTTGAGTAAGAAAAGTCCCCATAGATATTTAACTTCTTTGTGCGGTGATTAAAGTTCAGGCTGGCCTGTGTTACCCAGCCTTGACCATAGCCCATCGTGGCAGAGAAAGTTCCATTGGTACCCAGGTTGTCGTTTTGTTTTAGTACGATATTGATAAAGCCGGCATTACCTTCGGCGTCAAAATTGGCTGGTGGTGTAGTGATCAGGTCAATCCTATCAATATTCCCGGCACTCATACCGTCTAACAATTGCAGGATAGCTGAAACGGGCATATAATTTAATTTTCCATTAATCATTACCCGTACTCCTTCTTTACCCAGAATAGCTATGGTGTTAGATTGCCTGTTTACCGATACTCCAGGAGAGCGTTCCAGTATTTGCAAGGCGGTATTGCCCGCAGCCGTAATGCTGTTGGCTACGTTAATTGTCAAACGATCTGGTTTTTGTTCGTATAAAGGTCGTGTAGCGGTTACAGTAATATTTGTTAGTGCAGAGTTTGCTGCTTCCAGTTTTATTATGCCATTGTTTATATCTATCCCGTCGGCAGGCACCCGGAAGGTGGTAGTGTGGTGAGGTGAAAAACCTGTATGTGAAAATTGGATATAATAATTGCCTGTTGCAATTTTCTCAAAAATGTAATTGCCGGTGTTATCAGTAACCGTACCTTTTACAAGAGAGGAATCTGCCGGCTGCAGTAATAGAACAGACACCCCGGCGATTGGACTGCTATTAACATCAATAACCTTACCATGTATATTTGTTTGTGCAAATAGCAACAACGGAATAGTTGCAAATAATGAAAAGGCGGCAATACACAATGTACTTCTTTTCATAACTGTTGGTTTGACGATTGTGAATAGATGTTATAATAAATGTTAACCTGAGATAGTATGTGCCTGTCTGTAGAAAAGAGGTTAGATCAGGTTTCTAAGAAGAGACTGAATTGGATAAAAATGATTGGAGTACAAGATATAAACCTTTACGGCAATATGCAAGCACATTAGGGCAGTTTTCAGTCACACAAAACCTGTAATATTTCCAGTGCTGATGCTGATTCTTCCGATTCAATATATACTTAATATTTTTCCGCTACTATATATACCTGTGCATCTCCTAAATGAAATTTTGTTTTATCTGTTGAACTATACAATGCAATGGTTTTAAGATTATAATTATCTAACCATCTAATCATTCGGCAACAGTATAAACGTGATGTTTGAACCGGTGTTTCTCTTCCTTTCCTTCTTTTATGTAAGTAAGTGTGGTAAGCAGGCAACTATTCCATTCATCATAATCGTTACGGATATGCATGGTTAAGCCGGGGAGTTCATAAGTTTTTTCAATTATAAATTTTGCGAGAAAACTTTCTGCCATCAACCCTGAATTGATGATCCATTTTCCGCCCGGCTTTAAAGACCCTGCAACTTTCTGTAT